>JBBKVP010000018.1:0-15537 GCA_037968495.1 Pontixanthobacter sp.
GTTATAGAGGGGCGAGCAATGCTTCGGGCGGGATGATTAATTTGGTTAACGAACAGCAATCTGGTGAGGCAGTCCGGACAGGCTATGCGCCGCGCAAGAAAGTGCGCGCAGGCCCGCTTATTGTGGTGGCTTTGATCCATGCGGTTGTCGGATATGGGCTTGTTAAGGCCTTCGCGCCGGGTCTGACTGCTGCGGTTGAGCGAGAGGTTCTGTCACCCTTCACAGTCACCATTACGACGCCTGAGCCGGAACCTACGCCGCCGCCAGCCCCTGAGCCGGTGCCGGATGAAGGTGCCGCCGCGCCTCCCGGCAAAAAGGCGACACCGCGCGAGGTTGTTGCGCCGAAACCGAATATTCCTCTGAAACGCGACAAGCCTGCGCCCAAGACGTCATCGACTGGCATAGCCAATAATTCCGGTGCGACCGATGCTGGAACAGGCACGGGCGCGGGGGGAACCGGTGATGGAACGGGCAGTGGCAACAGCGGGAACGGACAGGGCAATGGCTATCAAAAGCTGCAGAAAACCGCTGGCGATATCAACTCTGCGCGCGATTATCCCAAGAAAACCCGCAAGCTGCGTCTGGGCAAGAGCGTCACGATCTTGCTGACCGTCGGCACGGATGGCCGCGTGAGCAATTGCCGTGTGACTACGCCTAGCCCGGACAGCGAAGCCGATGCGATCACTTGCCAGCTGGCGCAGGAGCGTTTTCGCTTCAAGCCGGCGACGAATGGGCGGGGCGAGGCGGTTGTGGGCAAGTATGCTTGGCAGCAGCGTTGGTTTACGCCTTAGGCAGGTTCACGAAAACGGCACCTTTTTGTGCCAGGGCCGACGTATGATCCCGGCGCATGATTAAGGTGACTGAAATGGGTAAGATAATTCCAGTGGTTCTGTGCGGGGGCAGCGGTACGCGCCTGTGGCCGCTGAGCCGCCCTTCGCGCCCGAAGCCTTTCTTGCCCCTGATTGGCGAGACTACGCTTTTCGAAGCGACCTTGAAGCGAGCGTCAGACCCCGAATTGTTCGCGAAACCCGTCATTGTCGCGGGCGCTGCCCATCTCGAGCATATTCAGTCCCAACTCGGCGAGGCTGCCGATTCCGAAATCATTGTTGAGCCAGCGGCTCGTAACACTGCGCCCGCAATCGCGCTCGCGGCTGCAAGATTGTCCGCCGATGCTGTGATGCTGGTGTGTCCGTCAGATCATCATATCGCCGATGGTGCTGCCTTTGTCGAAGCGGCGGAGCAAGCATCGGAGCTGGCACAGAGGGGCTTTTTGGTCGCCTTCGGTATTGCCGCATCCAGCCCCGAAACGGGCTATGGCTATCTGAAGCAAGGCGCGGCGCTTGGCGGGGGCTACCGCATCGCCCAATTCGTCGAGAAGCCTGATCTCGCGAGTGCGCAGCAATTCCTAGAGGCAGGCGATTACTGCTGGAACGGCGGTCTATTTGCCTTCCGCGCAGGCGATTTCCTGGCTGAACTCAAAGCGCACCGTCCGGCGATGCATTCAGCGGTTCTGGCGGCTACTGAAAACGGACAATCGGATGGTCATCTGTTCCACCCCAATGAAGCCGCATTCAGCGCGATTGAAGGCGAGTCAGTCGATTATGCGGTTATGGAGAATACGGACCAAGCGGCTATGGTCCCGGCAGCGATGGGCTGGTCGGATATCGGAAACTGGCAGGCTTTGCATGAAGCGCAGCAGCGTGACGAGCACGGCAACACCTCAAGCGGACCCGCTGATCTGGTGGACTGCAGCAATGTGATGGTTCGAAGCGACGGCCCGCGTGTTTCGGCGGTCGGGTTGGAAGATATTGTCATTGTCGTCGAGGGCGATGAGGTCCTTGTCACCACTCATGCAGGCGCACAGTTGGTGGGCAAGCTGAAGGGCGCATCGGGCAAATGACCAAGTCTCCGCTCCTTTCAACACGCATGGTCGAGAAGGTTTGGGGCCGCGAAACGCTGCCCCCACCATTCGCAGCGCCGGCCGGGAAGCGGATAGGCGAGATTTGGTTCGAACCGCCTGCCGTGCTTGAGGCATTGATGGTCAAATACCTCTTCACCAGCGAAAAGCTTTCGATTCAGGTCCATCCTGATACCGCTTTGGCGCGGGCGGCTGGAGTAGGCACTTCTGGCAAAGACGAATGCTGGTTAGTGATTGACGCCGATGAGGGAGCCACCCTGGGCGTCGGCTTCCGTGAAGCAGCCTCTAAAGAGCGTATTCGCAAGGCGGCTCTCGATGGTTCAATCGAACAGATGGTTGAATGGCATCCGGTTGAACAGGGCGACTTCTTCTATATTCCCGCCGGAACGATCCATGCGATCGGGCCTGGCGTTAGCCTGATCGAAGTGCAGCAGAATACCGACATTACCTACCGCCTGTATGATTATGGCCGCCCGCGTGAATTGCACCTTGATCGCGGCATCGAAGCGGTTCGCGGTGAGCCCTATCCGGCGCAGTTGCGGCAGAAACTTGGCGGATCAGGGTCGGCGGCTTTGGTCGATGGGCCATTCTTCCGATTGGACCGAATTCAGGGAATGCCGAAGCGGGACATGGCTTCCAGTCACGCCGGTCCGGTGCTTGTTCTTCCGCTGGATCAGGCGCTGAGCGTAGGCGGAGAGACGGTCAAGGCGGGTGAATGCGCGATTGCAGGATCAGTTGCCGATATTGAAATTGACGCCGCGCATCACGCGCTCATTGCATCGTCTTGCGGCTAAATCAGTTTGCCGGTTCCGGCACAGCCGCCAGAGCGCGGCGCAGGTCAGCGCTCATATAAGGCTTTAGAATAACCCCGATTGCGCCGAGTTCCACCAATTTGTCGGTCAATTCGTCATGGCCGGTCGCAAAGATGAAATTCACGCCCAACTCCCGCAGCTTCATGGCAACTGGTTCGCTCGTCTCACCTTCGAGACTGTAATCGAGGATGGCGAAATCAGGCCTGCGTTCGGCAATGGCGCTCATGGCTTCGGGGACGTTGGCGGCGATCCTGACCTTATCTACGCCGAGGTCCTGCAAGCAGTGCTCGACATTGATCACAATCATCAAATTGTCTTCGACGAATAGTACATCACGGGGCATTGGCATGGGGCTTCCTTGGGTTTTTTTGCTTCGACGGCAGTGCGCTGCTCCGCGCATTACGCAGGCTGAGACGCACCCCGATTGCCCCATTCGCAGAATCTCATATATTGACGCTTGCCGCAATCGCACCCCATCTCCCGCCTGCAACGCTTTGGCCGGAATTTCGCGGGTAAGCCGTTCTACTTAGACAGGAAACGCCGTTTTATGATCGCCCAAACCATCCAACTGGCCCTTGCGCCCGTGTTCGTCCTAGTGGCGATTGGTAACATTATGAATATATTGACTAGCCGCCTCGCGCGGGTGGTTGATCGGTCACGCGAGCTGCAGGCGCGTCATGCTGAAACTGATGGTGACGAACATGACATGGTGGTGCTGGAAATCCGTCAGCTCGATCGCCGGATTACTCTGATCGGCGTTGCTCTCCGCCTTCTGGTGCTTAGCGGCCTGACCATCGGCATGACGGTTGCGATTTTGTTTATGCAGGACTTCTCGTCACTGGACTTGCAACTGGTTGCAGCGGGCGCGTTCCTGCTCGCTATCGGTCTGCTAATGTGGGCATTGTTGCTGTTCCTGCGCGAAACGCAGGTCGCGGCGAATGCACTCAAAATCCCTGAGACTTATCTCGAGAAAGATCGGAAAATCGGTCGCTGATCAGCTCAGCAGCTTCTGTCCCTGCTTCTTCATCGCCGCTTCGATAACTGGCTGAACGAAACTGAGTGCCATGGGCAGATCGACTGACAGCACCATGCGGTTGTCTTCGATCTCAACCTTGCCGACTAGATTTTGGCCCATGGCGGTAATCGTCATGTCCATTTGGTCCTCGCTTGACCAATCGGTGGTGATTTCAGCCATGCCGCCTGGGATGTGATCGGCGATTTCATGGCTGCGCTCACGCAGGCGGCGGCGGACTTCTTCCTTGGGAAGGTCATGTGAAATCGGCACTTGCATGGATTAACTCTCCGAGGAAGTTTCTTCGTTTTCGCCGTAGCGATAATCGAGATAACGGGTCCGAACGGCCAGATCATCGAGCGCGCCGTCGGCAAGCTGCCGAGTTACCTCGTCGATTTCCTTGCTGATCCGCCCAAGGCTCTCGGTGACCTGCTTGTCCGGCGTAGCGCCCGCGCGCTCTTCCTGCCGCAAATGGGCGGGGATTTTGCGGTAGCTGTCGATGGTTTCGGGCAGATGTTCGCCTACCAGCTTGCGCACATCGCGCGCGGCAGGATGGTTCTGGTCGATGCTTTCCAGCTGCAGACCCAATGCATCTAGCTGAACGCCCAGATCTTCGACGATCTTCACGGCTGGCGCGGGAAGTGCAGGGCGCTGGGCCTCCAGCCACAGCTCAGTATTGCCGACCATTTTGCGGACATCGCCCTTATTCAGATTCTCGCGGCGGGGAACCTTCATTTTGGGGAAGTAGCTGAACGCGCCAATCGCTGCCACGACTGCAAGGAAAGTCACGACAATCCCTGTGAAACCAATCCCATCGATAATCAGACCGGCCACCATCGCGGCTACGATGATACCGGTTACGGCCATGACCAATGCGCCGATCTTCTTCTTGAAGTGGTTGCGTTTCAATTGGGCAGAGCCCTGACCGATGGAATCAGCTGGCCGGTGATAGCCGCCTTCGCGGTTCACCTGCAGAGATGTTCCGGCAGCCCTCAGGATGCGGTCGCTTTCGTTGGTCGTGTCACTCATCAGCTATCGAGGCTCAATAAGGATGGCTCGCTGACTGACTTGGCAGCTTGGGCCTGACCTTCGGCGCGGGCGATATATCCCTTAGACTTCTCGACTTCGCCTGACAGTACTTCGACCGTCTGCTTCATGGAATCGAGCGCTTTCAACTTGAAAGTATCGACCTCGTCCATCGTGTCATAGATGTTCTGGAAGGCGCGCTGCAGCGTTTCCATCGGGATAGTGCTGCTGGCCGCCTGTTCGTGGATCTTGCCGGTCTGCTCGCGCAGCAATGTACCGGTGGAATCGATGATCCCTGCGGTCGTACTGTTGAGCGCAGTAATCTGTTGCAGAACAAGGCGCTGGTTGGTCATCGCCTGCGCGACAGTCACAGCGGTGCGGAGCGCGCCGACGGTGGTGGTTCCAGCGCGGTCTACGCCTTTGACCAGTTCGACATTGTTCTTCTTGACCAGATCAAGCGCGAGATATCCCTGCACGCTCACGGCCATCTGCGTGAGCAAATCCTGCGTGCGCTGGCGGACATAAAACAGCGCAGTTTCGCGGATAGCCTTGGCCTTCTGCGGGTCGGTCGCATCCAAATCCTCGGCCTTTTCTTCAAGCCGGCCATCAAGTGTCTTGGAAATGTGGATCATCTGTTCCAGATTACCCATCGCCTCCCACAATTTGGCTCGCTCCTGTTCGATAGAGGCATTGTCCATGATGAGCTCGTCCTTGCCGCTTTCCAGCCGGGCCAGGATCGCCTGAATGTGGTTCTGACTGCTTTTGTAGCTGTCGAAGTATTTCTTCATACTACCGCCGAACGGAATGATCCCGAACAGCTTGCGTCCGCGCATCTTGCCTTTGCGGCCCGGATCGAGGTCTTCAACTGTCCGGCGCAGTTCCGCCAGATCGCTGCCGACGCCGCTTTCCTGATCCATCGCGCGGACCGGGCGGTCTAGGAAACGGTTGGACATGCGCGCCGCGGCGGCAATTTCCTTGCGGCCCATATTGGTCAGCTGATCGACCTTCTGGCCGAATTCCGGCGAATTGGCATCTGCCGCGAGCAACTCGTCGACATAGCTGTCGACCTTGGTCGCCAGAGCGGACTTCTTCTCGTCCGACACGGGAACAAGACCAGCGGCCTTATCTACGGTTACCGTAGGCACGGGCTCGGGCGGGGTCAGTTCGAAATCGGTTACCGTTTTTGTCTCGGTCGATGGAGTAGCCATGTCTGTATTTACTCTTTCTTCTGTCAGCGTGCGCACACGATACCGTACTGTATTAGGAAAATAACACACAAGTTTCAAGGACACTGTTGGACAGAAATGCCTTGGGTGCAAGATTGCTATGCCTTAACCTGCCTCGCTAGACCGCCGGGACTGGGGAAATAATGGCTACCGAACCGAATTCATTGAAGGCCGAGGGCTTCGCTTCGGTGCTGCTCAGCTGGCGGCGCTGGTGGCGTGATGATGTTGTGGGTACGGTCGATCAGGCATCGGTGATCGAGAAGCGCCGGGTGGAAGGCAAAACCTCTGCGCGCTATTTGTTTATGACCGCCATGTCGGCAGGTATCGCGGTGCTGGGCCTACTGCTTAGCTCGCCCGCTGTCGTGATCGGCGCCATGCTGCTCTCCCCGCTTATGGATCCGATTATCGGTGCCGGGTTCAGTCTCGCTATTGGTGATTTCAAATGGCTCAAGGATTCCGGGCGTGCTCTTGCGTGGGGTACCGTTGCGGCGATCGGCCTCTCGGCGCTGATCGTTTTCGTATCACCGCTCCAAACCGTTACTGCCGAAATAGCAGCGCGCACGCGGCCCAATCTGTTTGATCTGATGGTGGCGCTTTTTTCTGCGCTTGCTGGCGGCTATGCGATGATTCGTGGGCGTGAGGGTACGATTGTCGGCGTGGCTATCGCTACCGCTCTGATGCCTCCGCTGGCGGTGGTCGGTTTCGGTCTTGCGACGCTCAACTGGACGGTCTTTTCTGGAGCATTGCTGCTTTATGTCACAAACCTGATGACCATCGCGCTGACCGCTGCAGTGATGGCGCGAATTTACGGATTTCGCACCTCGCTCTCGGCACGGCAAACGCAGTTTCAAACGGTGGCTATCATTGCTGTCTTTGTCGCGTTGGCCATTCCGCTAGGAATTTCGCTTCGTCAGATCGCGTGGGAAGCGCAGGCCGGGCGGACGATCAAGAATGAGATTGTCGATACATTTACGTCCAGCGCACGGGTTTCCGAGCTTGATATCACCTATGATCCAGAATTGATCCGCGCGTCTGCAACTGTTCTGACACCTAAATTGTTGTCTCCCGAGGACGAGGCCGCGATGCAGGCTACGATGGAGCGGCGGTTGGAGCTGCCCGTTCAGTTGGCGCTTGCGCAGTATAAGGTGGGGACTAGCGCTAGCGCCGCCGAGGAAGCGCAGCTTGCCTCTGCTAGTGCGCAGGAGCGGCTCGCCAGCCAGCAGCGAACGCGGGCACTGGTGACCCGCTTGACGCTGGTGGCAGGAGTGACGGAGGCGGATGTTATAGTCGACCGGGAGCGCCGCCGCGCGTTTGTGAAGGCGCAGCCGCTGCCAGGAGCCGGACTTGCTGCTTACCGTGAATTGGAAAACCGCATAACGGCGACCGAACCGGAATGGACGATCGAGCTGAGACCACCCGCGCGCCCCTTGCCATCCATCACGCTGGAAGATGGTGCGATGACAGAAGAGGGCCGGGTTGCCTTCGATCTGGTCCGTTGGGCCGCCATAAGGATGGATTCGCCCGTCGTCTTGAGCGGCAACAGTCGCGCTGTGGCAATCGTTGGGCCGCTCCTTACCGACGCGGGCGTTCAGGTATCAGCGCGCTCTGGCAGCGGACCGGCAAACCGGGTTAGTGTAGGATGGGGCGCGCCCGGTGGTTAGGCAGCAACCAGCAGTTCAATCGGCTGGATTTCACCCGACAAATACAGCTTCTTCGCCTTCGCACGGCTTAGCTTACCACTGCTGGTGCGCGGCAACGTGCGCGGCGGGACCAGCTCGACGACGCAGTTCATTCCGGTGATGGATCGCACCTTGTCGCGGATTGTCTCGTGCAGTTTGATGCGCTCTTCGGGGTCGGAGACGCGGCAATGGACCAGCACGGCGGGTGCTTCTTCGCCATTTTCGGTTTCGACAGCAAAGGCTGCGATATCGCCGTGGTTGAAGCCTGGCAGCTGTTCCACCGCCCATTCGATATCCTGCGGCCAGTGGTTCTTGCCGTTGATGATGATCATGTCTTTCGCGCGGCCGACGATGAACAAATAGCCATCGACCATATATCCCATGTCGCCCGTATCCAGCCAGCCATCGACGAGGCATTCGTCGGTCGCTTCGGGATCGCGGAAGTAGGAATGCATGACGCTGGGGCCCTTGCACCAGACCTTGCCGATCTGGTGGTCGGCTTTGATCTCGCCTTTCTCGCCGCGAATTTCGAGGGCCATGTCGCGCACGGCCTTTCCGCAATTCACGATGGCGCGGTAGCGGGCCGGGCGTGACAGGTCGCGCTTATGGCCGGACAGGCGCTCTTCTTCGACCAGTTCAACACGGATGCCTTCACCCGGCGGCATGATGGTGACTGCTAGTGTCGCCTCGGCGAGGCCATAGCTCGGCAGGAAGGCATCGGCCTTGAAACCGGCGTTGGAGAATGCGTTGACGAAGCCCTGCATCACGTCGGGGCGGATCATATCCGCGCCATTACCGGCCACCCGCCAGCGCGACAGGTCGAAACGTTCGTCAACATGGCTCTGGCTGGAAATGCGGCGCGCGCAAATGTCATAACCGAAGGTCGGCGAATAGCTGAGCGTGGTGCCTTCGTTTCGGCTGATCAGGTCGAGCCAAGCCAGCGGCCGGCGGGCGAAATGTTCGGTGCGCAAATAATCGGTCGAAACCTGATTGGCGATGACCGACAAGAAGCAGCCGACGAGGCCCATGTCGTGATACCAAGGCAACCAGCTGACTACTCGGTCGCCGTCTGTAATTTCCATCCCGTGCGAATGACCCGCGAGATTGTTGAGCAGCGCTTCATGCGTTACCGCAACGCCGTGCGGGAAGCGGGTCGAGCCGCTGGAATATTGCAAATAGCAAATGTCTTCAGGCTTCAGGGTTGGTAGCTCGGCATCGGGCACGTCGCCTACGGCAAATTCCTCCCAAGTGATGCCCTTGCAGCCCTGCCTATCGGCAGCGGTCTTGGCCATTTCAGCGATTTCTGCAGGATAGAGCAGCATGTCGGGGTCAGAGCTGGCGAGCTGTACGGAAAGCTGTTCGACATAACTGTCGCGCCCGCCAAAGGTTGTCGGTAGCGGCAGCGGAACCGGCCATGCGCCGGCATAGACTGCGCCGCAGAACAGCGCGGCAAATTCAGGGCCGGTTTCTGCGACTAATGCTATGCGTGTGCCTGGTACCGCGCCTGCGGCAATAAGTCGCTTGGCCATGGCGAGGGAATCCTCGCGCAATTCGGAAAATGGATAGGCGCGTTCAATTTTTCCACGCGGGTCGTGGAAATTGAGCCCTTTCTCGCTTCGTGCGGCATAGTCCAATGCCTCATCAAAGGTCGAAAAGTCAGACAAACGACGCGGCAATGCGCAATCATTTGGTGTCGGCGTTAGGGCGGTATCGGTCATATTTTTGGTGGATATCCGTCAGTTACCAGGTTTGGTTCGCGTAATTCATTTCGCGTCAGGGATGTCAGGCTTTTCCATTCGGGCGCGTTTGTGGCACGAATATGGCGGATGGCATATGAAAGGGACCGAAAGAGGCGTGAGCGCCGCCCGCCGAAACCGCTTACTAAGGAGCGGTTGCAGGAGATGGCGCTGGCCTATGTCGCGCGATTTGCGACATCTTCCCACAAACTGCAGGACTACCTCCGGCGCAAGCTGCGAGAGCGCGGCTGGGATGAGGATGAGGACGAATTTCCTGACGTCGCGGCGATGGCGCAGCGCTACGTTGATCTCGGATACATCGATGAAGAAGCCTATGCCCGGATGAAATCGGGCGGGTTGATGCGGCGCGGTTATGGCCAGCGCCGCGTGAATCAGGCGCTCAACGCTGCAGGAATCGACGAAGAAACCCGCGACGCAGTGAAGGTAGGCAAGGACAAACAACGCGCCGCCGCGCTGACTATGACGCGTAAGAAGCGCTTCGGCCCGTTTTGCCTGGAAGAGATTGATCGCAAGAAACGTGAAAAGCAGATTGCGGCAATGCTGCGGGCAGGGCATTCCTATGATAGCGCGAAGGCAATGATCGACGCGAAGACAATCTCGGCGGCCGAAGAATGGGCCGATCTGGCGGAGGATGATGTATGAAGCTTCTTGGTTCGGTTGGAATGGCCTTTGCACTTGTTGCCTGTTCTTCCGGTGGTGCGGAAACGGCTGCCGAGGCGACCCCTGCAACCTCTGAAAGCCGCCATCCCGAATCTGGCCTGAAGGTTATCCCGCTCACCGTGACCAGCGGCGAGAAGGTCCACCGTTTCATGGTTGAAGTTGCCGATACGCCGCAAGCTCAAGCCAAGGGTATGATGTTCCGAACCGAAATGGACGCTGACGAGGGGATGATTTTCCCGCGCGACGGGACTGCTCAGGCCAGCTTCTGGATGCGTAACACTTATATTCCGCTCGACTTAATCTTCGTCGGTGTCGATGGACGGATCAGCAACATCGCCGCCAATGCCCAGCCTTATTCCGAAGATCCTATCCTGTCCGATGGCGTCGCCGCAGCAGTGCTGGAGCTAAACGGTGGCCGCGCGGAGGAACTGGGTATCGTCGCTGGCAATAAGGTCGAATGGTGAAGTTACCGCTCGGTATCATCCTTGCGCTTGGCCTCGCAAAGCGAATCGGCTAGGCGCTCCCGCATGATTTCCAAAATCTTCACTTGGTGGAATGGCGCCACGATCGGCACTTTGCTGAACAGCTGGCGCACAGGCGAAAAAGTTGGCACGGACGCGCAGGGTAACACCTATTTTCGTGCCAAGAAGAAAGCCGCAAATGGCCATGAGCGCCGCTGGGTTATTTACGAAGGTGCCAATGATGCCAGCCGCGTACCGGCTGAATGGCACGGCTGGCTGCACGGTTCGGGCGACGATGTGCCCGAAAGCTTCCTGCCGCCTGCAAAGATTTGGGAAACGGAATTCACGCCCAATGCCACGGGCACGCAGGCTGCCTATCGCCCGCAAGGCGCTCTGGAACGCGGCGGCAAGCGCGTGGGCGCCACTGGCGATTACGAAGCATGGTCGCCTGACACCTGATTATGCGAGCCTGCATCGTCCTCCTGCCCCTGTTGGCGCTTGCCGCGTGTTCTGGCGAGCCTGACCGCAGCGAAGCGCCCACAGAGGAAGTTCCCGAAGAGCTTACCAATCGGCAGACGGTGAAGGCTGATCCGGTACAGGTCGAAGGCGCAACGCCGCTAGCCGGCCGTGTTGCGACCATCGGGCTGCTCAACAAGCGGAACAATCTCTCGCAAGATATCGAGATGAAGCCGGGCGAAGCGCGCCGCGTCGGCAATGTCGTGATCCGGCTGGAAAGCTGCGAGAAGACAGCCCCCTGGGAAATGCCAAAGCAGACGGGCGCATTTGTTCAAGTGCTGGTGGAAGAGCGCGAGAGCGCTGATGAAGACCTGACCTGGCGCAAGGTATTTTCCGGCTGGCTGTTCAAAAACGCTCCCTCGCTAAATGTCGTCGAACACCCGATCTATGATGTTTGGGTCAAAGATTGCGCAATGAGCTTTCCCGGGCAGGAAACCGCTGTTTCTGATGATAGCGACGATAGCAGCGACGAATAGGCTTTCGGCAGCGGCATGGCAGTTTTGCCGCTCTTTTGCGCCTCAACCAATAATCTGACGTAATCTGCTTGCGGCATTTCCACCGCGCCCAATGAGGCAAGGTGATCGGTCATAAACTGGCAATCGAGCAGTTGCTGCACGCCCGATTCTTGCTGACTGTGCCGCATGATCGCCACCAGCCATGCTAGCGCGACCTTGGAGGCATCAGCAGTGCGGCTGAACATACTTTCCCCGCAGAATACCCCGTCGAAGCCCACACCATAAAGCCCGCCGACCAGCTCGCCGTCCTGCCAGCATTCGATGGAATGTGCGTTGCCGAGTGCGTGGAGCATTTCATAGCTCGCTTCGATCCGCTGGCTGATCCAGCTGCCGTCGGTGGGCGAACGCGGGGCGGAGCAGGCGGCGATGACTTCGCTGAAGGCGGTATTGCAAGTTACGGTGAACTTCTCGCGCTTCAGTACTTTTGCGAGCGAGGCGGAGCAGCGAAATTCGTCTAGCGGGATGATCGCGCGCTCCTTCGGCTCGACCCAGAACACTTCCGGATCATCGCGGCTGTCCGCCATCGGAAATATGCCGATACGATATGCCGACAGCAGCATGTCGGGCGGAATTATCGAGGCGTGGGGGCTATGCACCCGCTGGCACTACTACCCAAGAGGCCCAAGTGAAAGGATAGCGAGTGAAAGGCGGCTTGCCATGCCGCCCCCTTGGCCTTAAATGCGCCACCTGCCTGCAGGGGCGTAGCTCAGTTGGTAGAGCGTCGGTCTCCAAAACCGAAGGTCCAGAGTTCGAGTCTCTGTGCCCCTGCCAGGTGAAATATCCTGACATCTACAGCCGTCCATATGTTGCCCGATTGGCGCATTAACCTTTGGCGCGAGCCGCGTTCCGATCTGGCGCACCTGTCAGTTTGCCGTGGAACCTGTTGCTGAACCGTTCATTATGAGCGGTATACCGAGTTAACAGATGAAAGGAGTTAGTCATGGGTAGTATCAGTTTTCGTAGCAGTCGCCCCGATGGTTGGACGCTTCCGCGCCCACATCGTGATGCCTCTTCACGCTTTATGACACACGGTCCGATCCGTCCGATGGAGGAGCCTGGCTTCCTTCAGCGGCTTCTCGGGACCTGACAGCACTTATTGGCTCTGCCCTGCGACGAGCGCGGGCATAAAATGAAAAGGGGCGCGTAGCTTGATTGCTACGCGCCCCTTTTATTGTGATTGGACCCTAGAGCCTCAGTACTCGTTCGGCTCTTCCGGCGTCTCAGCAAGGTGGTCCGGTCCGGCAGTTTTGTCGCCCTGTGCCAGCTTGAACACCACGCCGGACAGCAATGCGAGTGCCAGTAGGTTAGGCAACGCCATCGCTGCGTTGGAGATATCGCCCAGACGCCAAACCAGCGTCAGGTCTTGCGATGCACCGATATAGATGACCACGCACCACAGCACGCGCCACGCCATATGCAGCACCTTCTCACCGCCGCGAGTTGAACCCGGCGTACGGTCATAGATGAAGGTGATCGCTCGCTCGCCGTAATAGGACCACGTTAGCAATGTGGTGAACACAAACAGGATCAGCGCGATTGATGCGACCAGAGTTCCAACCGGAACGCTGGCAATCTCGAACGGGAAGGCCGCTGCAAATGCGCCGCTGGTCATCGCGAAGCCTTGAAGGTCGGAATTCCATGCATGCGCCACGGCTTCCCCGCCAGCTGTGAAGTCGCCCTTGACCGTCAGCATGACCAGCGCCGTCATGGTGCAAATCACGATCGTGTCGATGAACGTGCCCAGCATCGCCATGCGGCCCTGCTGTTCAGGATCGTTGGTCTGCGCCACAGCGTGAGCGATAGGGGTTGAACCCTGACCAGCCTCATTAGAGAACAGCCCGCGTGCCACACCGGCCCTGATCGCAAGCATGATTGCTGCGCCCAAGAACCCGCCGGTTGCGGCTTGGGTGTTGAATGCACCGTTGAAGATCAGGCTGAAGGTTGCAGGCAGATCGCCGAAGTTCAGGATCAGCGCGATAACCGCCATGATGACGTAAGCACCCGCCATAAATGGAATGATCTTTTCCGCAACGCCGCCAATCGACTTGATGCCGCCGATGATCACGACAAACACCAGCACAGCCACGATCAACCCGCCGAGCCATTCCTCGATCCCGAAGAGCTCGTGCAGGCCATCAGCAACCGCATTCGCCTGAATCGAGTTACCGGTAACCAGCGCCGAGAACAGCGTGCCGAGGCAAAACAGGATCGCCAGCCACGTATATTTCTTGCCTAAACCGATCATGATGTAGCTCATCGGGCCGCCGCGATAGACGCCGTCTGATGTCTTCTCACGGTAACGGATAGCTAGCGAACCTTCGGCAAAGGCGAGCGCCATGCCCACCAGTGCAGTGACCCACATCCAGAAGATTGCGCCCGGTCCGCCAAGTGTAATAGCCGTAGCAACACCGGCCAAATTACCTGTGCCGACTTGCCCCGAAAGTGCCGTCGATAATGCAGCGAAAGGTGAAATCTCGCCGTCGCCAGAGCTCTTGCGGCTCTTGAACAGGCCCGCAAACGAACTGCCCAACTTGCGGATCGGATAGAATTTCAGGCCGATCATGATCCACATGCCGATACCCAGCAGGATCAATGTCATGGGAGGAATCGGCTGTCCGCCGATGGAGAGCCACGAAAGCGCCTCTCCGTTCCAGGTTCCGCCCCAGATAAAATCTGAAACATTGGTAACCTGATCGATCAGCCCTGATGACTGGGCTTCGTTTGTTGCGGCCACGTATGGCTCCCCTCGGTAAGTCCCTAATTGCCGCTCAAGCTATCGGCGGTAGCCTCATTGCGCCAGCCCTAAGTTGCAGTTGTAACCATGCCCAGCCACAGAGAGGGCCAAAATGCCGCCCCACAGCCTTGCTTTTCATGCACGCCGTAGCTAAATGGCCCCTCGTCTTCCGACATCGGAGTACATTCAGCCCCTCCCGGACAATATGACCGGGGCGGCGATGAACCCTTGGCGAAAGACACGCAGTTTTATTCACGCCGCAAAGCATGGACACACGCAATGGCCGAACCCAGCAAGAAAACGTCTCCGGGCGAATTCATCCGTCAGGTGCGCACAGAAACCTCCAAGGTTGTCTGGCCGACCCGGCAGGAAACCATCACGACCGCGATTTTCGTGGGCATTATGATGATCGTGCTGTCGCTGTTCTTTCTCGGCATTGATACGGTTTTTAGCGCAGTGGTTAGCTGGCTTCTGACGCTCGCTTGAGCGGCTCCGCATAATAGTTCGACGGGAAAAAGATTACACTATGGCTCGCTGGTACATCATCCACGCTTATTCCGGTTTCGAGAATAAGGTTCGCGATTCGATTATTTCGGAAGCGGAACGGCTCGGCCTGTCCGACGGTGTCGAGGAGGTCGAAGTTCCGACCGAAACGATCACCGAGATCAAGCGCGGCAAGAAGGTCCAGACCGAACGCAAGTTTATGCCGGGTTATGTTTTGGCGAAGCTGCAGCTCACGGACGATGTCTATCACCTTGTGAAGAACACCCCGAAGGTTTCGGGCTTCCTCGGCAATGATAACAAACCGCAGCCGATCTCCGAGGCGGAAGCAGCACGTTACTTCGGCGCTGCCGAAGAAGCGGCAAACGCTCCGAAAAAACAGATTCACGTCGATTACGAAATCGGCGATTCGGTCAAAGTTCTCGACGGACCTTTCGCCAGCTTCAACGGCATCGTGGAAGAACTCGATTTCGACAAGGCTAAGGTCAAGGTCTCGGTCAGCATCTTCGGCCGCGCGACGCCGGTCGAGCTGGACTTCGAGCAGGTCGAACTCGTCAAGTAATTGCAAAACGCTGGCACGTCTGTATAGGCGCGCCTTCGGAACTTCGGTTCCAACCAATGTGGGAGGGGATTCGCGTCCCTGTTTGACCACTTAACAAGATCCCCGCCTCGGCTGGGGAAATAGTGTGAAAGGAGGCCATTCATGGCCAAAAAGATTAC
>JBBKVP010000019.1:0-2994 GCA_037968495.1 Pontixanthobacter sp.
GTCAACTTCGCGCCGCCAAGATCATAATCGATCTGGCCCGAGAAACCGTAGTCCTTGGTTTCACCGGCATAGCTGCGTCCCGGGCTGACCGAGATTGCGCGGCCATAGCCCTGATTGAAGGCCGATAGCGGCTGGCCAAGATCACGCAAAACGGCGACAATATTGTTTGACGTCGGGGTGGCGGGTACACCGGGATTGTTCAGATTGCCGATATAGGGATTTACGCTATTATCGACATAGGTCGCAGCGCAACATTTCTCATCGCGCGAAGTATAATCAGCAATCAATCGGACCGACAATGTGTCGCTTGGTTCAAACAGCAATTGTCCACGCAGGAAGTAACGGTTCCGGTCATTGACGTCGGTATTGTTGGTAGTGTCCTGATAGAAACCGTCGCGTTTCACATAGACGCCGTCCAGGCGCGCTGCGATGTTATCGGTCAACGGTCCGGTGACGCTGCCGGTAACGCGCATGAAGTTGTAATTGCCATAGGTCGCTTCGCCATTGGCCCCGAAGGTAAACTTCGGTTCTTTCGAATAAATGCTGATCAGACCCGCAGAAGAGTTACGCCCGCCGAGTGTACCCTGAGGACCGCGCTGCACCTCGACGCGCTCGATCTCACCAAGTTCATTGAGGCCAATGCCCGAACGCGAACGGTAGACACCGTCGATAAATACGGGGACCGAGCTTTCGAGGCCGGGGTTGTCCCCGACAGTGCCGATGCCGCGAATACGCGCTGAACCATTGGCCTCTGATCCGGTGGATGACACCAATAGCGATGGCGCAACTTGGTTAAGTTGGCGAATATCATTCGCGCCGCTGTTTTGAAGCGTTTCCGCATTCACTGCCGAAATGGCAACCGGCACATCCGCCAGTTCCTGTTCGCGGCCCTGCGCCGTCACAACGATAGTCAGTCCATCATTATTTGACGCCTGATCGTCTGCTGCGTTATCTTGAGCGTAAGCGGAAGTAGCCGCCAGCGACATTGCTGTGAAACAAACCAATGACGCGCCAGTGCGCAATGCGAATTTATTCATGGCTCTCTCCCGGTGTCGGACGCCCAAGTCGGCATCAGACCTTTTGTTTTTCGCCAACGCTCGGGTTCATCCAGATGCGCTTTACGAAAGAATGATTCTACGCGTTGCGCGCAACAGGTCAATGTATTCTGGTGTTCAAAATGATATTTTCACCCGGTTAATGGTCAATGTGTTGCAACATTGCATTACCGGCTTGCCCAGATTGCATCTTCTGAAAGGACCGCCTATGCTCAGGCAGCGCCCCGGCATTGACGCGAGACCGCAAGTTTCGTCAGCCGGGGCGCAGTGTTTTTGCGCAAGGAATTCCCGATGACCCGTCGCCGTCAGATTTACGAAGGCAAGGCCAAGATTCTGTATGAGGGCCCCGAACCGGGCACGATCATCCAGTATTTCAAGGACGATGCGACGGCCTTCAACGCCCAGAAAAAGGGCACGATCAACGGCAAGGGCGTGATTAACAATCGCATCAGCGAATATGTCTTTACGCGCCTGTCGCACATCGGCATTCCAACGCACTTCATCCGCCGCCTTAACATGCGTGAGCAGCTGGTTCGGCAGGCTGAAATTATCCCGATCGAAGTCGTGGTGCGCAATGTCGCGGCAGGTTCGATCTGCAAGCGGCTCGGCATCGAAGAAGGCGAGCAATTGCCGCACACGCTGATCGAATATTACTACAAGGATGATGCGCTAGGCGATCCGCTGATCGCTGAAGAGCATATCGCTTGCTTCGGCTGGGCCAATAATGAGGAAATGCAGGACATTTCCTCGATGGCGATCCGTATCAATGATTTCATGGTCGGTATGTTCGCTGCCATCAACATCCGTCTGGTCGACTTCAAACTTGAGTTCGGCCGCGTGTTTGACGGTGACTACAGCCGCGTCATTCTGGCCGACGAAATCAGCCCCGACGGCTGCCGGTTGTGGGATATGGAAACCGGCAACAAACTGGACAAAGACCGCTTCCGCCAGGACCTGGGCGGCGAAGAAGACGCCTATCAGGAAGTAGCCCGCAGGCTCGGCATTTTGCAGAATGACGATGGCGGCCCGGGCGAGGTTTTCGACCTCAGTGCCCACCGCACGAAACTGCGCGGCAAGACCAAGTAATCAGGCCTCAGACGCAATAGCGGACAACTTGCCCGCTTGGACAAATGCGTCCCATCACGGGCGGCACCTGATCGCCGTCCACCTGTGTCGGTAAGTCGCCGTCGCCGATCTCGGCCCATTTGACAGTGAAGGTCTTTGCAAGGCCAAGCTTTGCAGGATCGCGTCCGGTCATTACCGCCAGTGCAAAGCGCAAGCAGGCCAGCCGCGTGCTACGCTCGATCACCACCAGTTCCAGCGTCGAAGCGCCTAGCTGTGCCCTAGGCGACAGGCTGAATGGTCCGGCGTAAAACTTGCCGCGCGCCACGAATACCGCCTCGCCCTGCATTTCGAAGATGCGGCCATCCACGCCTTGCGCCTTTACCGGCATGGGATCCTGCGGCCAGCGCGCTAACATTTTTAGCGCTGAGAACACATAGGCATAGCGCCCGATCTTGGCCTTCAGAGATGTGGATATGCGCGACACAGCAACGCTATCCGGGCCGATAGACATGCATGCCAGCACTGGCATACCATCGAATGTAAACAGCGGAGAGCGGACCCAGCGCTGCGGGCACTTGCCCCATGCTGCGGCGATCTGGACGGCAAATTTCTCAGGGTCGGCCTGATAGCCAATCTCCCGCGCAACAAGATTGATTGTGCCTGCAGGCGAAATACACAGCGGAACCTTTCCGGCGCGCTTGCCAAGCCCACGGACCGTCTGCCGCAAGGCACCGTCGCCTCCATGCACGCACACCAGCTCGCAACCTGCTGATAGCGTGACACCATCTGGCCGCGTTTCTATCAGCGTCACATCCCAGTCGAAATGCTCGAATGCTGCCACGAGCTGCTCAAGCTTGGCACGCCGGAAACCGCC
>JBBKVP010000020.1:0-69908 GCA_037968495.1 Pontixanthobacter sp.
CGGCGGATTTCTTCGCTCTGGCGCCTGACTTCGGCGTCAACATATTTCAGCCAGAATTGCGGATGTTCGCCCTCTTCCCATTCTCCCCGGCCACGGCCGAAATGTGACACGGCGAGGTAACGCAGTAGGGCCGCTCCGTAGAGGCTTTCGAAGAATTTCTCCGACCACTGGACGCTCGAACCGTCTTCGCCCTTCGCCAGATTGATCCCATGCGCGATGCCGCCAGCGCCCAATGCGCCGAGTATGCCGCCAACAATCATCCCGCCGCCCAAAGTCAGACCCCCTGCCGCAACATCTGCAGCAAGCCCGCCAACTGCGCCGGACATCAGCCCGCCGAGCACAGCGGAAAAGCTCTCCGGTGTTTTTTCGTTTTGCTTGTAGTCCTCGCCGAGCCGCTCAAGCACTTTGCGCGTCGCCTTGCCGTCCAGCCCATGCAAGCGGATCAATTCGCTGGTGGAATCGCCCGTGCCCGCAGCAAGCCGTTCGGACAATCGCTCCATCGCTTTGCGAGCTTCATTGTTGCCGCCCTTCCCGCTTCGGAGCGTCTTGCCTAGCTGGTCCATCCAATCGCCCGATGGCACATGCTCACGGTCAGTCATCGCCTCCGCCAGCGGCTTAGCCAAAGCCGCCATCGAAGCACGGAAACGCGCCCGGTTCAGTTCAAGCCAGCGGGCGGAAAGCCGCTCCATCGCGGGCTGTCTGTCATCCTGCAGCAGCGGCGCGACCTCAGCCAGCAGGGCGCCCTCTTGAATCCAGCACCGCGCAAAAGCGTCCAGCGGCAAGGCACCCGCAACCTGCGCGAATTCGCCAACATGGGTTTTCCAGCGGTCGAGTTCGGCGTCGATGCTCTCCTTTGGCGGGCCCATCTGATTGAGCAGCAGGATCACTGGTTTCCCGATCCACGCTAGCACTTCCATCTCCAGCCCGACATAAGGCGCAGCAGCCGGGTCCTCAGCCGCATTCACCAGATAGAGGATCACGTCAGCCTGCTCGCGTGCATTTCGCACGGCTTGCTGGCTGGACCAAAGCGGTCTCTCGCGCCAGCGATCCCATACTTGCGTGAGCATCCAGCCAATCGGATTGCCCGACATTTTCAGCCGTGAAAGCAGCCGCGCCGTGTCGCCGAAACCGGGCGTGTCCCACAGCATTAACGTATCGTCGCCCGCCTGGACCAGCACATGGCCGCTGGCGAGATCAGTCACATGGGCGGCATCGCGGACTTCGCCAATATCGCGCCCCAGCAATGTGCGTGCGAGTGTCGTCTTACCCGCATTGGTATGCGAGACGAGGCTAAGATTGACTGTAATTCCGCTGCCTATGTTCTGTCCGGGTTCAAGTTGAACTTCGTCCATCAGCGGCGTCCCTCAAGCGTTCCGCCTTGCACCAATGCCGCCTCCAACCGTTCACGTCCCGCCGCCGGATCGGCATTGGCAATGTCGATCAGCAGCGGCGTGATACCGGCTTTGGAGACAACATCACGCCATGCTGCGCTGCGTGTCGCCACGCGTTCATCCAACCCGGACTGCCCTGCGAAATGCGCGCGAAAGGCGCTTTCATCCACGATCACAGCAACCGAAGCTATACTGTCTTTCAGTTTGCGAAGTCCGCGCACGAATTCGCCATGGTTTTCATCCTCCGGCGTGGCGGAAAGTGTGAACAAGGCGATGTGATACTCGTCTTCGTCACGCGCAGTTGCTCCCTCCAGCCATGTCTCCTCGGCCCCGTAATCAACCAGCGGATCGAAGCGAATCGGTGCAGCATCGCCAATCGCTTCGTGGAGGATAATCTCGAGCTTCTTCTTCACATCCTCTTCTGGGCGATAGGCGTAGGTTGTTATCCGCACCGCACCTACTCTGCCGCCAATGGCGCGCATCAGCCTGCGAACATAGAAATCCTCGCGCCCTGGTATTGCAATGGTGCGTGCGGCGTAGTTTGCGCGAACAGCCGCCAGCCCTGCAAGAACAAGTCGCGGCATCACGATGAACATTAGCGCCGTCGCCGTATAGAGGATAATCCATGGGCCAGCGTTGGCTCCGCTACCTTCGGCGCCGGCCCAGCGTAGCGCCGCGATGCCGGAAACATCAGGAATGGCAATGCCGGTAATCGCGCTCGCGGGGCCGAGCACCATCGACAGCAACCATTGCACCGTTTGCGGCCCCATAAAGGTGCTTTCCCAGCCTGCCCGATATTCAAATGCGAGCGCGCGTAGGAATATGCCGCCGATCAGTCCAACGGCGAAAAAGGCCGCAGCGATATGGAAGGTGCGCGCACTTCGGTGGGCGGTCAGGCGCGATGACGCCGCGATCCAGTCAGCGGCAAAGCCAGCTAGACCGCGCGTCATCGGACTGCCTGCATCCTTACGCAGGCCAGCCGTGCCAGACAGCCGCCGCGCCAGCTTCGCCAGCGCTCCATCATCATCGTGCGAACGCAACAAAGAGCTGATGATCAGAACAACATAGACTGCGAGGTTCCAGGCAATCGCCCCGATCAGCGGGAAAGCCAGCAAATTCAGCTGGTTGCCGTTACCCAACTCATTCGTCAGCACGCCAAGCAGCAGCGCGGCGATCGGAAGCCCCAGCGATAGCCATCCCGGCCAGCGCATTCCTTTCAGCGCCCGCGCCGCCGCCGGATGCCGCGTCGCAAGGCGGGCCGCCGCAAAGCGTGACCGGGCTGCGAGATACTTTTCTGGTTTGCCGGTGCCAGCTTCGCCGCGCGCAGCCATATCGGCTTGCTCGCGGTCTTCAGCTGTCAGCAGGACATGTTCCGCGTCCTCGCGCTCTATGGCGCGGACCAGATACAGATGGCGTGCATCTTCTTCGGACATTTTCATGACGGCATTCCCGCCACAAATGGTGAGAGATAAAGGATTAGCTCATCCGGCCGTTGCAGGCGCAGCGAGCGGAAATTGCGGAATGGCCGCTTCCATCAGCGAGCCATCGGCCAAGCTGAAAGTATAATGCCCCTCCATCGAGCCATGCGGCGTGGTGAGCGGGCAGCCGGAAACATAATCATGCGTGCCGCCTGGCTGGATTACCGGTTGTTCGCCGACCACCCCTTCACCTTCGACATGATTGACCATCCCGCGCCCGTCCGTGATCCGCCAGTGCCGGGTTAGCAGCTGGACTGGCTGTTCGCCGCTGTTTTCTATGCGAATGTGATAGACCCAGAACCACTTTCCCGCTTCGATCTGTGATTGCTCAGGCAGAAAGCTAACCGCCACCCGGACGGTAATGCCCTGCGTCATTGCGGCGTGCTGGAAAAGTTCTTTCATAGCGGCGAAACCTAACCATGCGGCGCGATTACGACAAGGGTGACGTTGGCCTATGCCCAGTTGAGATGGGTTGTGGTTCTTTGGTTGTTTTGAGTTCGCAAGCAAATGTGGTATTCGCACAATTAGTAAATTCCTCGGGTCGCTACGAACGAGGGTCCACTCATGTTCACAACGATTACGCTAACGGCTTTGCTGCTTGGGACGACTGCGCACAGCAGCCCGGCCTCCCAACCACAAGAAACCCAGCTCACCGACGCGGCATTGGCTGCGCTAGATCCGACACGGGCAGGACGGTCCGCTTGTCGCGGATTTGATCCCGGCGCTGCGATCCTCGACAGCAGATTGCAGCTTGCGGCCAACCTTTCTGCGTCGCAGCCCGCAGCGAGCGGACGGATCAAAGTGTTTCAGGGGCTGAGCCCGTCGGACATTCCGGCGACGGGCTTGAGCGGAAACGAGCGGGCCTACTTCGATCAGGCGATGGCACTCACCTTCGGCTTCAACCATGCAGCCGCGATCAAATCATTCCGCGCAGCAAAGGCTCTGTCGAAAGATTGCGCAATGTGCTGGTGGGGTGAGGCCATGGCGCATGGCATGAACATCAATGCCGGAATGAGCGAAGAGCAAAATCGCGCCGCGATAGCCGCCATGAAGCGCGCGGTCACAATGACCGAAGACCTGACGCCGCTGGAGCAAGGTTTGATCGCAGCACAAGCGCTGCGCTTTCCGGATGACCTTGCCGCTGACCGCCCCGCCCTTGAGGCAGTCTATTCCGAAGCGATGATCGACCTTGCTGGCCGTTTTCCCGAACATGACGATCTGCTCGTTCTCGCGGCAGAATCCGCCATGAACACGACGCCGTGGGATTATTGGGACGCCGAAACCGGTAAAGCGCGCCCGCAGATCGCAGCAGCTATTGGCTTGATCGAAAAGGTTATGGCCCGCAGCCCCCAGCACCCTCAAGCTTCGCATCTCTATATCCATTTGATGGAGAACAGCAGCGATCCGAAAATCGCCGAAGCAGCGGCAGACCGCTTGCGCGATAGCGGCCCCAAAGCGCTCGGCCATCTCGTCCATATGCCCGCGCATATTTACCACCGCGCGGGGCGCTATGCCGATTCAATGAAGGTGAATATTGCCGCCGCCCGCGCGGATGAGGAATATCTCGCCACGGTCGGCGATGATGGCTTGTACCGCTTTGGATATTACCCGCACAATGTGCACTTCCTGCTCACATCCGCCCAAATGATCGGCGCGATGCGGACCACTACGATGGAAAGCGAGCGGCTGGCCAGCATCCTCAACGAAGACATCGCCCGCGCCTTGCCGTGGGTGCAGGCGATCCACGCTGCGCCCATGTTTGCGCAGGCCCAATATGACAGTCCGGCGGCGATCCTTGCGCTCAATAGTGAGCCATCCACGCTGAATTATGTCGAGGCGATGCGGCGTTACAGCCGCGCGGTTGCACACGCCCGCGCAGGTGATGACGCCGGGTTTGAGACGGAGATGACTGCACTCGACGCTGCAGCGAAAGCACCCGTTTTTGCCGAAATGGCTGAGGGCGGATTTCCCGCTAATGATCTGATCGCGATTGCAGCCCATGTGGCGCGCGGCCGCCAATCCTATGCTCAGGGTAAGTTCGGCGATGCAGCGGATCATTACCGCGCTGCGAGCAAGGTCGAGCGAACGATCCCCTATACCGAGCCAGCCTATTGGTATTATCCGGTTACCCAGTCACTTGGCGCAGCGCTCTATGCTGATGGCGACTATGACGGAGCGGCCAAGGCGTTTCAGGAAACGCTGTTCTACACGCCCAACAACGGCTGGGCGCTCTATGGCCTAGCCAAGTCAGAGCGAAAGCTGGGCCATGTTAAGGAAGCGCAAGCCGCCGAAGCTATCCTCGCCAAAACTTGGCAAGGTAGCGACAGCTTGCTCAGGATGGACCGTCTTTAAACAATCAATGCGGTGCCAGGCCGGTTTCCAGACCCATACGGTCTTCCAGTGCGAAACGGTCAACCAGATCGGCGCTTGCGGTATTGATGCCGACAATCCGCACATGGCGGCCATTGCGGCGCATCCGGTCAACGGCTTTGTCGAGCGCGCCGATGGCTGAGATGTCCCAGAAATGTGCTTTGCTGACGTCGATCACCACATGGTGCGCGGCGTCTTCATATTCGCTTTCGGGGCCGAGAGCGCGGACGAAACGGTCGACCGAGGCGTAGAATATCTGGCCCGTCACCGTGTAAACGGCGCTGTGCGGGCGGCGCGTGCGTTGCACCTTGAACATATTGCGGACCTTGTCGGTGAAGAACATGCCCGACAGCAGCACACCGACGAGCACGCCAATCGCAAGGTCATGCGTCCAAACAACTGTAATTACCGTCGCCAGCATCACGACAGAGCTTGCCGGCGGATGACGGCGCAGATTGGCAATCGAATTCCAACTGAATGTGCCAATCGAAACCATGATCATTACCGCGACCAGCGCAGGCATCGGAATGCGTCCGACCCACGGGCCAAGGACCGCCAGAAGGAACAACAAAGTGCCGCCAGCGACAAAGCTCGAAAGGCGCCCTCGCCCGCCACTGGTGTAGTTGATGACCGACTGGCCGATCATCGCGCAGCCGCCCATGCCGCCAAACATTGCTGCGCCCAGATTGGCAATGCCTTGGCCGGCAGTTTCGCGTTTCTTATTGCTGTCCGTATGCGTCAGATCATCGACGATCTGGGCAGTCAGCAACGATTCCAGAAGACCGACAGCCGCCATCGTTAGCGAGTAAGGCAGGATGATCCAGAAGGTCGCCATCGTCAGCGGAACTTGCGGCAGATGGAAGCTTGGCAAGCCCTGCGGCAAAGCGCCCATGTCGCCCACGGTATTGACCGACAGGCCAAGCCCGATGGACAGCGCTGTCAGCACTAGAATAGCGATCAGCGGCGACGGCACAGCCTTCGTCAAACGTGGCAGCAGATAGATCACCGCTAGGCCGCCCAGAACCATCGCATAGGTAATCCAGCTAACCCCGTCATTACGCGGGTCAAGCTGCGGAACTTGCGCCATAAAAATCAAGATTGCGAGCGCGTTTACGAAGCCCGTAATCACCGACCGCGAGACAAATTGCATCAACAGGTCGAGCCGCAATATCGCCGCGATCAGCTGGATAATTCCCATCAGGATCGTCGCGGCGAACAGGAATTCCACGCCGTGATCTCTCACCAGCGGAATTACCACCACGGCAACCGCGGCAGTCGCGGCAGAAATCATGCCCGGGCGCCCGCCCGTAAACGCAATTATCATCGCAATCGCGACCGAGGCATACAGGCCAACGCTCGGGTCAACGCCAGCAATGATCGAGAAGCCAATGGCCTCCGGAATCAGCGCAAGAGCAACAACGATACCGGCAAGAATATCCTTGCGCGGCTGGCCCAGCCAATCGCGGCGTGCGGCGGCCCGATCAAACATAGAAAAGTCCTAAGAAGCTGGCCGCGCATCCCTTTGGCGCGCAGCACTGGAAAGTTGCGCGCGATCTAGGGCATATTGTTGCGCTGCACAACCGGTCGCTAGATGGCCAAACATCGATTGGCTTTGCGCCTGACAAAGCTGCTGCTAAGCGCACCCGCGTCATGGGACAAATGCCGCTTACCTCCAGCGAGTTGCTACTTGCCGCGCTGACGATTATTTTCGCGCTGCCGTGGCTGGTCTGGCGCGTATTCAGAACTGATGATTGGGCACCGCTAGTGGTCGTTCAGATTGTCATGGGTATTTTGCTTGGCCCCGGCATTGCAGGCGCGCTACTGCCTGATCTGCATAGCGCCTTGTTTACTCCCGAAACCGTAACTGCACTCAGCGCGCTCGGCACTTGGGCCGTTATGCTGTTTGTCTTTGCTGCCGGGGTGGAACTCGACCTTCACGGGGCATGGATGCGCCGCCGTGAAACTCTCGTGACCGCCAGCCTCGCACTCAGCGTTCCGATGATATTGGGCGCAGGTGCTGCAGCCGCCATGCTGGCTTGGGATGCAAGCGGCTGGCTAGGCGCAGGCGGAACGCGGCTGCAATTTATCGCCGGTGTGGGCATGGCCTGCGCGGTTACGGCGCTACCGATACTGGTGCTGCTGATGGAGCGACTGGCGCTGCTCAAAACGGCTTTTGGCCAACGCGTTCTGACTTATGCCAGCCTCGACGACATTGCGCTTTGGGGCGTACTCTCGTTAGTTCTGGTGGATATGGAAAGACTGGCGCGGCAGGGCATATTTGTTCTGCTCTTTGCGCTCGCTGCGTTTGCCTTGCGGCGTCTTATGCCGCGCATGCCAAATGCAGATTGCTGGGCGATCTCGATGATCTGGCTGGCGGTCAGCGGATTGGTGGCTGATTGGTCGGGCCTGCATTTCATGGTTGGCGCATTTCTGGCAGGCGCCGCCCTAGATGTGGATATGCTGGGCGAGAAAAAGCTGGAACGGTTCCGCTCAGCCATATTGCTGGCGCTGATGCCGATATTCTTCCTATCTACCGGGCTGCGAACCGGCTGGGATATGGGCGGAGTGGCAGTTATTTCGGCTGCCGCGCTGCTACTTGTCGCCGCGGTGGGGGGCAAGTTGCTCGGCGTGCGGCTGGCAGGGCGCATTCTGAGTTGGCAGCGAGGTGATGCAGAGCTGGCCGGGTGGCTACTTCAAACCAAGGCGTTGATTATGATCATCTTCGCCAACATTCTGCTTGATCGTGCAATCATATCGAACGCCAGCTTCACTGCGCTGCTGCTGATGGCGGTTGCCAGCACTATGCTGACGATGCCCTTTGCGAAACGGGCCATGAGGCGGCGTGACCTGAGCAAACCAGTCCAGCCAGCCATCGGCGAATAAAGGCCATCCCTTTCAATCGGAAGCGCTATCCGCCATATAAGTAATGCCCAGCGCCGGATAAGGCATGCGAAACCTGTGCAGCCTCACTTTTACTTCGCTTACGAAGGAATACACGATGGCCAAGTCGCAGAAAAAATCGAGCCGCGAAACACGCAAACCGAAAGCTGAAAAAGTCAAAACCAACGCCTCACAGCCCAGCCAAAAGGCCGGAGGAATTAAGGGTCTGGAGAATATGAAGAACAGTTAGGCCGGCAGGGCCTACAGTACGACTCCCGCACCCTTGGGCTCATCTTCTTTTTTGAGCATTTCTTCGACGATGAAGACCAGTTCTTCAGGATCGAACGGTTTGCGCAAATATTCGGTCGCGCCTGCGTACATTGCTATAGCCTCGTCCTGAACGCTGCGCCGCCCGGTCAGCATCAGGACGGGGGTCCGGTAAAGCTCTGTATTTTTGCGCAGGTGAGCAAGCACTTCCATGCCGCTCATTTCGGGCAATCCGGCATCCAGGATTATCAGGTCAGGCTGTTTGGCTGAAAGCACCTGCAGCGCGGTTTTTCCGTCGGCAATCAGACCAACGGCATGACCTTCCGCGATCAGAGTATCGCGGACTAGCTCGCCCACCAACTCATCATCTTCGACATAAATTATTCGTGCCATAACAGGGCCTTCATGCTGCAGCTTCCAGTTCACTAAACGCTTTTGTGATGGACGCATTGTCTGCCGAGCCATCGCCCGCGTCAACAAATGCATCGACAACAACCTCCAGCTCTGATGCACGGTCGCCAAATCCCGCGTCGGCAAACATGCCTGCAGAACCGGCGAGTTTATGGGCGATATCAGCGATTTCTTGCAGGGTCTTACCTTCAAATTCGTCCTTACCGATCAAGACGCTTAGCCTGGCAAGCGACTGGATTTTCCGTTCGCGATATTTCAGTTGCAAGGCGCTTGTGGCGCCGCGAGCGGGTATTTTCCCCTTAGCGTTCACTTCGCCCGAAGCCCGCAAAAGCACGCCAGACAAAGTCGCGATTGTAATTGGCTTGGCCGCGACGTCATTCATTCCGGCCTCGCGGCATTCGGCGACATCTTTGGCGAATGCGCTGGCGGTGAGGCCGATGATCGGCAGGTCACGGCAACCAACCATTTGCCGAATTCGGCGCGTCGCTAGCAAACCGTCCATCTCCGGCATCCGCACGTCCATCAGCACCACATCCGGACGGCGGTTCTTACGCCCCAAACCTTCGAGCAATTCGATTGCTTCGAGGCCATTATTGGCGGTGCGGTAAGTGTGACCGAGGCTTTCCAGCATCCCGCCGATCACTTCACGATTGATGTCCAGATCGTCGACCAACAGAATGTCGAGCGGGGGCAAATTGGCTGGTCCGGTCTTTGGTACGGGAGCAGGTGAATTTACGTCTGCTGCCGCCAAAGGCAGTTCGAGAATCACGGTCGTGCCCTCGCCCTTCGCGCTTTCCATCCGCAAATCGCCGCCCATCAGACGTGCAAGTTTGCGGCTTATCGAAAGGCCCAGACCCGTACCGCCATATTTATGCGCGGTGTCATCCTCCGCCTGCACAAAATCGGCGAACAGGCTCTTCAGCCGGTCTGGATCGATACCGATGCCTTGGTCGCTGACTTCGATTACCAACTGGCCATCGTTTCCTTCAAAAACGCGAACAGTAATTGTGCCTGCGTGACTGAACTTAATAGCGTTGCCAAGCAAATTTAGCATGATCTGGCGGAATCTTAGATTGTCGCCCGTGATACAATCGGGCAACGATGGATTGACTTCAGACACTACTTTCAGACCCTTGGATTCCGCCATCGGGCATACCAAATCGGTGCAATCCGAAATGCGGGAGGCCAGCGCCAGCGGCTCTTCGACGATCTGCATTTTCCCTGCTTCGACCTTTGACAGATCGAGAATATCGTTCAGCAATTGCAGCAGAGACGTCGCCGATTGCTGGATCATTCCGACCTGACGTTTCTGACCTTCCGCCAAATCGCTGTTTCCGAGCAATTCGGCAAAGCCCAACACACCGTTGAGCGGTGTGCGGATTTCATGGCTCATATTGGCAAGGAAACGGCTCTTCGCGTAATTGGCATTTTCTGCTTCGAGCGCGGCGTGCCTTGCCCGGCTTAGCGCGCTGCTTCGATCTGCCAAGGCGAAACCGACCGGCATGGTGGTGAATGTCGCGACAAGTATAAGGGCCTGCAAAAACATGATCTGCAGCCTCTCGCTATCGGCAACCACGGTGATCGGCCCATATCCACGCAGCGTAAATGCCGTTGCAACTGCGGTGAACACGAACAACGCAGCCGCTGCGCCAGAAATGCCAGCCCTGAACGCTGCAAAAGTCAGCACTGGAAATATCAGATAGAGAAGCGGGGTCGTGCCTTGTGCGAACAGGATCACCGAAATGCCGAGCGTAAGCAAAGCAATCTGCTGTATGTTGCCGCCGATCCGATTATCCGCGCGGCCATTGCTGCGCAGCGCAAGCGAAACAATTACCGGCGTCAGCGTAACGATACCGATCAGATGCGCCGGGAAATAGGTCGCCCAAATTTCTGCAAAGCGGAAACCGGACGTGGACAAGATCAGCGAAGCCAATGTGGCGGAGACGCTGCAGGCGGCGACACCGCCAAATACAAACAGGCGCAGCAACCATTTGCGGGACAGCAGTGCGCGCTCTTTGCCGAAGAACCGGTTCATGAAATAGGACCCGATCAGAATTTCTGCACCGTTCGTTAGCGCCAGACCAGCTGCTTGAGCGACCGGATCACCGATCACGATATTGGCGGTGAAATTGCCCGCCACGGCAGCGGCGATCATAAGTGGCCAGCGCTTGCGCCCCAGTACCAACAGCATGCTGACGACGACCGCATTTCCCGGCCAGATCGAGGCAATGCGCTCGGCATCTTGGGTAAATCCGGTGGCGGCGAATGTTGCGGCAAAGCACGCCATCAAGATAGCGACTGCCAGCACGAGGGGTGAGGTCGCCCGAAGGCCTCCACTACGCATTGCAAAGCGATACGCCGAAAACGCTATAATTCGGTTAATAATCGAGCGCGTGAACGGGCGTTGCGCCCGGGCGGCCGCTGTAGCATTGTTGTAATACACCATCTCGGAAAGCAATGATGCCGGCCAAGCCGAATTTTTCGTTCTACCTGACGATGTTCGCGATCATAATCGTGACCATGTTGATGCACGAACTCACACATGTGATGGTCGGCACGGCACTTGGCTAGGATATGTATTTCACCCTGACCAAGGCTGCGCTGATCGAGGGCGAATAGCGCAGTCAGGCGGATTACGCGATTGTCTCCATCGCGGGACCGGTTTTCACTGCAACAATGGGTCTGGTTGGCGCATGGCTGGCGATCGGCAAACGCATGGCGCTGGGTTACGAATTGATCTTCGTGGCCCTCATGCAGCGCTTCCTCGCAATGGCGATGAGCGCGCTGTTCATTCCCAATGACGAAGCCCGCGTCAGCCTGTTTCTGGGTTTCGACTGGTGGGTGGTGCCGCTGATGTTCGTAATACCGCTGCTCGCGCTGACCACCTGGTCCAGCCGGGTTATGAAATATGGCTTTGCGGTGAATTTCTTCTGCTATTTAACCGCCAGCGCCGCATTCACTGTGATGGTGTTCTTGGATGGGCAAATTGTGGGCTTTGCGGGGCCGAGTATTTTGGACCCGCTTCTGCCGGAGCAGGTTCGATATGGGATTTAGCGCAGCAGGTGCGCGTCCGGCGCCAAACTGATTAGACGAGCTATTTGATATAGTTTTGATAAATGTCTTGAAAGATATCTGACACTTCAGAAGAACGCAGATGTTTTCTTCGCAACACCTCGTGACCTATGAAAAATGTCGCGCCACTTGCACATCTGGCGTATTCGTAGTCGTCCTCAAATGTATTCTCTCTGAGGAGGCCTACAATCACCGAAAGAGCGTCTTCGAGCCGTTTAAATATCTGAAGCAACTTATCGTCGGATAGGTTTGAGCGACTAACGCAATTTCAATCGGTTACGAGCCTCAAAGCCCAGCGCCCTTGAGCGCCCCGTCCAAATCCTCGATCAAGTCCTGCACATCCTCAAGCCCCACGTTGATCCGCAGCATTCCCTCGACCACGCCCATGTCCTGACGTGCTTCTTCGCTCAAGCCAGAGTGGGTGGTGCTGGCAGGGTGGCACATCAGGCTGCGGGCGTCGCCGATGTTGTTGCTGATGTCGATCAGTTCCAGACCGTTGAGCAGCGCATGCGCCTGAGCGCGGCCGCCATCGAGGATGAAGCTGAAGATCGGGCCACAGCTGTCCATTTGCTTCATCGCGAGATCGTGCTGGGCATAGCTGGCCAGACCGGGATGCAGCATCTGCGCCACTCTGCCCTCAAGGAATTTGCCGACCTCTAGTGCATTTGCACTATGCCGGTCGGCGCGCAGGCTGAGCGTTTCCAGTCCCTTCAGCACCACCCATGCGTTGAACGGTGCGCAGTTCGGCCCCGTGTTGCGCTGGAACGGCAGCAGCACTTCGTTGATAAAATATTCCGATCCGCAGACCGCTCCGGCGAGCACCCTGCCCTGTCCGTCCATCATCTTGGTCGCGGAATAAGCCACCACATCCGCGCCGAATTCCAGCGGGCGTTGCAGCGCGCTGGTGGCGAAGGCATTGTCGACCACGCTAGTGATCCCATGCGCTGTCGCCAGCTTGCAGACATATTCCATGTCGACAATATCCATCGTCGGATTGGCGGGCGTCTCGAAGAAAAACACCTTGGTGTTGGGCCGGATCGCAGCCTCCCACGCGGCATTATCGCGGCTGTCGATGGTGGTGGTTTCGATGCCGAAGCGCGGGCACAGCTCGTCCACTAGCCAGCGGCACGAACCAAACGCAGCTTTGGCCGCTACCATGTGGTCCCCGGCAGATAGCTGGCACAGCAACGCCGCCGTCATCGCCGCCATCCCGCTCGCCTGTGCGCGGCAAGCCTCTGCGCCCTCCATCAGAGCAATGCGTTCTTCGAGCATCGCAACGGTCGGGTTCTGGAGGCGCGAATAGGTCATGCCCTGCTCTTCACCCGCAAACCTGTCAGCGACGGTTTTGGCATCCGGATAGGTGTAGCCGGAGGTGAGGAACAGTGCCTCAGAAGTCTCACCATGTTCACTGCGCCACGTGCCGCCGCGCACGGCCTGTGTTGCGGGTCGCCATTTGCGGGTGATCGAGCGATCTGTGCCGGTGGTCTGTTTCATGCCGGTGCGTTTAAGCGGGGCGGCTGGCGCGGGCAAGGACCGTCTGGCGCTCGCCCGACGAACTGCTAAAGAAACGGAATATTATTTAAGGAAGCCGCGATGACCAATTTCGAAATTCTCGCCTCAACCGGTGTTGCCGCTGGTGTTCTGGTTATGTTCTACCTCGCAATCACTACGGTCGAACGCGGCAGTCCGCTTGTTGCCGCCATGCTGTTTGGCGGATTTGCCGCCTTTACCGCCGTGGCGATCTGGCTGGAGGGGCCGATGGGCTTCATTCCCAACCACACCAGCAATTTGCTGGGCGTGCAGGTCTGGTATGATCTGGTGATGTCGGTCGGGATCGCGCTGTTCTTCATCCTGCCCCGCGCCCGCGCTGTGGGCATGAATTCGCTGCCATGGATCATTTTTGTGGGACTCACCGCCTCAATCGGCCTGTTTGCCATGGCAGCGCGGGTATTCTGGCTGGAGCAGCAAGCCGAAGCGTAAGAACCGCCGCCGCTTTCGATGAACCACGCGCCCGCCAAACCTGTTGATCCGCTCGGTTGGTGTCTGTTGCTGACGCTGGCGTTCTTCGGACTGACTTTGGTTCGGCTTAGCATTCCGAGCGCGACCTATTTTGACGAGGTCCATTATCTGCCCGCCGCCCGCGCGCTGCTGGACTTATCGGAACCGCTGAACCGCGAACATCCGCTGCTAGGTAAGCAGTTCATGGCGCTCGGTATCTGGCTGTTCGGCGATAATGCGTTTGGCTGGCGGATATTCTCTGCATTGGCTGGCGCGGTTGCGTTACTCGCCGCGATGCGCGCGCTGTGGATGGCGAGTTGTGATCGGTTAGCGACTATTGCTTTCGGCATTCTGCTAGCGACCGGCTTCCATCTGTTCGTCCATTCGCGCATCGCCATGCTCGATATCTATATAGTCTGCTTCTGCATGATCGCCCTGTGGCAATTCGCAGGCGCCATCCGCGAGCCGGAGAAGGGCCGCTGGCGGTTAGCAATTGCCGGCATCGCGCTAGGCCTTGCGATGGCATCAAAGTGGAACTCGCTTATATTCGCCGCAGTGCCCGGGATCACCTTCCTGATCATCCGCCTGCAATCGCGCGGGCTATCGGAGGTATTTAGCCAACGCGGTGCGCCTGTGCCGGGTATTGGATTGGTTGAAGCCGCGTTCTGGCTTGGCGTGGTTCCTCTAGCAGTTTATGCCGCAACGTTTACGCCTGCGTTCTTTTATACGGTCGATCCTCTTTCACCGAGTGGGATAATCGCCTTCCAGCAGACGATCCTCGACCTGCAGCAAAGCGTCAATGGTACCCATCCCTATCAGAGCAACTGGCAAGACTGGATCATCAACCGCCGCGCGATCTGGTATTTGTGGGAGCCAATTGACGGAGCGCAGCGCGGCGTGATGCTGATCGGCAACCCGCTCACCATGCTGCTCGGCCTGCCCGCATTGGCGTGGTGCGCATTCGTGGGATTATTCAAGGGACGCCGCGATGCACTGGCGGTAGCGGTGCTGTTCGCGGTAACACTCTGCTTCTGGATCGTCGCCGCGAAGCCGGTCCAGTTCTACTACCACTATTTCCTACCGAGCTGCTTCCTGCTGGCGGCATTGGCACTGGCGTTGAGCGAATTCTGGAGGCTTGGACGGCGATGGGTTTGCGGGGTAGTGCTCGGCGGAAGTGTAGCGATGTTTGCCTTTTACTTTCCGATTCTGTCAGCCGCACCATTGGACAATGCCGAAGCGTTCGGCAAATGGACATGGTTTGATAGCTGGGTCTAACGGAACCGGCCCCAAACGAAGCGGCTCGACAGTGCGTAGTTCCAGACTGACCCCAGTAATATACCGACGAGTGCGGCGAGCATCCAATGCGACCCGCGTGCTTCCAGCAACGTCGCGACAGCGACATTTGCAAACGCACCGACCGAGCAGGTCAGGCAGAAACTCAGCCAACCTTTCAACACAGCCGCGCCACCGGTCAGCCTCTGGTCGCGGTAGGTCAGCCAGTTGTTGAACCAGAAATTAAAGCTCATCGCCACGAGCACGGCGATGGCTTGCGAGAATGCGAAGCCCTCACCTGCGAGCCGTAACAGCGCGCCCAACACCGCCAGATGCACCAGCACACCCAAAGCGCCGACTGTGCCGAACAAAGCAAAGCGTGTCGGTATGATCTTTCCAAACAGGTGGTCGTAAATGCCGACCAGAAATTCAAATGCCACCGCCCGGTCGAGCTTGCTTTCACCCGAACGACGCTCGGCAAATTGCAGGGGCAATTCCTGTACTCGTAATGCTGGCGGTGCGGTCGCGAGGATATCGAGCAATATCTTGAAGCCCACGCCCGAAAGCCGGGGCGCCAATGTGCGAGCAAGATCAGCGCGGAGCAGGAAAAATCCGCTCATCGGGTCCGTCAATTCCTTGCCGGTAATGCGCCGCGCCAGTCTGTTGGCTAAGCCCGATGCCGCTTGCCGCCGTTCGCTTGTCAGCCCGTCCGCGTTGCCTCCATGTGCAAAGCGTGACGCAATGGCGACATCCGTATGACCCTCTCGCACAGCTTCCAGCATCGCGGGAATTAGCGCCGGATCGTGCTGATGGTCGGCATCCATGACGGCCACATAGGGCGCTGTAGTGGCGCACATTCCCTCGATAGCTGCCGAAGCAAGACCACGTCGTCCAAAGCGCTGGATTATACGGATATGCGGCTGGGTATGCGCTAGATTGCGGACCGCTTCCGCCGTCCCGTCGGCGCTATTATCATCGACGAAAATCCCTTCCCAGCGAATGCCAACCAGCGCCGCATCCAGCCGCTGAACCAGTGGCGCGATATTCTCGCGTTCGTTCAGCGTCGGCAGGATGATAGCGAGATCGAACATTGGTGTCAGAGGCGTTCTAACACCGCATCGCCAATCGCTTCGGTGCCATAGGTTCCGCCCAAATCACCGCCATGAATGCCGTCGGCCAGCGCCTTTGCTACCGCCGCTTCGATACGCAGGGAATCTTCCTCGCGGCCAAAGCTGTGGCGCAACATCATCGCCGCGCTCAGGATCGTTGCCATCGGGTTCGCCTTGCCTTGCCCGGCGATATCGGGCGCGCTGCCATGGATGGGTTCATATAGGCCAAATGTGCCGAATGCAGTCTGGCGCTCACCCAGCGATGCGCTGGCAAGCAAACCGATGGAACCGACACACATGCTAGCAAGGTCGGACAATATGTCGCCGAACAGATTGCCGGTCACGACAACATCGAACTGACCGGGGTCTTTGACAAGCTGCATCGCGGCGTTGTCGACATACATGTGGCTTAGCTCGATATCGGGATATTCAGCCGCGGTTTCGATCACGACATTGCGCCACAGCTGGCTGGTTTCGAGGACGTTCGCCTTGTCGACGCTACACAATTTCTTGCCGCGCGTGCCCGCTGCGCGGAATGCCGAATGGGCGATGCGGCGCACCTCGTCTTCGGCATAGGACATGGCGTCCCACCCCTCGCGGCGACCGTCTTCGGTTACGCGCTGGCCCTTGGCACCGAAATACACATCGCCATTGAGCTCACGAACAATCAGCAAATCAATTGCAGCGGCGAGTTCAGTCTTGAGGCCAGACATGTCCTGAAGGCCTTCGAAAACCTTGGCTGGGCGCAGGTTGGAGAACAGGCCTAGCTCGCTCCGCAAACCAAGGATTGCCTGCTCCGGCCGCAGATGTCGCTCCAATGCATCGCAGTCCGGGTCCCCCACCGCGCCGAACAACACAGCATCGGCGGCCTTGGCCATTTCCAGCGTTTCAGGCGGTAGCGGATGCCCGTGGCGTTTGTAGCCAATGCCGCCAACATCGCCCTCGAAATACGTCACTTCAGGCAAACGCAATGCGTCAAGAACGCGGCGCGCTTGTTCGACGATATCGGGGCCAATCCCGTCACCGGGCAATAATGCGATCTTCATTCGGAAATCCGTCCAAGCCGCGCTCTTAGCAGCGCACGCGCCGCCATAACATCGCCGCGCCTGTCGGCAAGAAGGTAGCGTTCAAGCGGGTCGGCCAATTTGTCGAATGCGGCGAATATTTCCGGCCAATCTTCGCTCACCATTCGCACACCGCCGCCATAGCCTAGCTCGCGCAGCAACAGCGTCTCATAACCGACCAGCGCACTCGCCCAGCCCCGCGCGGACGGCGCATGGCAGATCGCCGTCAGCAGTGCATCGAGCGCTTCATAGAGGCTGGGATAGGCCTGGCGTTCTAACAGCGCAGTTGCTGTGAGCGCGCAGGCCCATTCGATGGCCGCAGCTGGCAATGGCTCAGAAAGCCACGGCGCACGGCTCTCGATCAGTTCTAGCTTTGCAAACGGAAGCTGCGTCTCCGACTTGGCGCGCAGGTCCAGATCAACCAGATTTCCGGGGATCACAACCGGACGCAGGTTCCTACCGCGCCCACCTGCGACATAGCCCGCGACCATGCCGTAATCAGCCGTCAGCAGTCGCGCTATCACAGCAGTTTCGCCGTGCAGCCGGGCCGCAAGCATAATGGCAGGAGCGCGCAAATTCATGCGCGCGGTGTGACGGTTTAATTACCCAGCCGCAACGATTCAGATGAAATTTCACCCTTGCCGGCGTTGGCGAGACAAGGCGCATAGGCAGCCTGCTCGTCCATTACCTGATAAGGATAGAGCACGATTACGGAGTATCCCTCGCGGTGGTCGACCGCCGCGGCAATAGCGTCGGCGCGTTCGCCGCTATCAGGCAGTTTGGTTGCAACTTCATAGAAAATGACGCTGCACCTGATCGAACCACCGCTCGCCTGCTATCGAAATTTCGCGCTCAAAAGATCGATCAGTGGCTGGGACTCTGGCTGCTCCTCGCCATTGTCAGCTGCGACCATATGCGTGGTCCCGTCGGCCAGCATAACCATGCCATACGGAAAAAACTCGCCGTGCTTTGCCAGCTGTTCTTCCGCAAGACCGATGCCTTCATCGACCAGCTGCTTCGTATCCTCTTGCCGGCTCATCCTCGCCCTCAGAATATTGTACCGCCACAAAGTCGCGATCATTTCCTAGCAAGGTTAGCCCAGATTTCCGAATTTTCGGTTATTTCTTGGCGAGCTTCTTCTCAAGCCCGTCGAGACGAGCCGACAGCGCATCATTTTCTTCGCGCGCCTTGGCGGCCATGTCCTTCACTGCGTCGAATTCCTCGCGGCTGACGAATTCCATTCCGCCCACGGCTTCTTTCACGCGCTCACGAGCGGCCTCGCGTGCTTCGCGGGTCATGCCGGCAAATGTACCGGCGGCAGAGTTCATCATTTTGACGAAGTCGGAGATCATAGGGTTCTGGCTTTGCATATTATCCAGATGGGATGGCGTGAGTAGTTTGTCTAGTGTTTGGGTCTTTGTTTGCGCGCCTTCGGCACTACCTCAAACGCTGGGCGGAGCGCATCCGCGCTCTTTGGCTTCGCGGCATAAGCGGCGGCGACCAGTCGGTCGCTGACTGCCGTGACCAAGGTCTTGAAGCCTGATTGATGGCTTGGGACGGGCCGGGTTACAACCAGTAACCCGAAAGTCTGACCAGCCGCCGTCCCTTATTGGACCGCCCCTCGGAGGCGTTGGCGTAGCCAACAAGCCGTGAGAGAAAACAAGCTATTTACAACTCGATCCGCTGCACATTTTCAGGCCCAGGCTGCGTAAATCTAGCTTCCGGATTAAGCTGCAGGAACTGCCAGTTGAGAAGCGTGGCAAACAGTATCCAAACTAGATACGGAAGCAGCAGCACTGCAGCCAATTTCCGGACCCTCCAGAACAGCGCAATCGTCACGATCACCAGCACATCCAGCACACCGATCAAAACCAACGCACCCTTGATCTCATGAACGGTAAAGAACATTGGTGACCAAGCGAGATTGAGCAGGAATTGAACCGCAAATACGATGATTGCGGCCACGCGGCCTCTCGCGCCCCAAGCTGCGCAGACCATCGCCAGCGCAATGCCCATCATCAGATACAGTATGGGCCACACAATCCCGAAGGCAGAAGGCGGCGGGAATATCGCGGGCTTTGTGAGCGCTTGGAACCAAGCGCTATTCGGATCGCCGCCCAGCATGCCGGACAAAAAGCCCAGCAGCATCACCAAAGGTACGGTGAAAAGTGCCCAGCGGAAAATGCTGGCACGCAATTGTCCGGGAGATGCCAATGCGGTCATCGAAGTTTCCTGTTTCGCGATTCGTAACGATAGTGGCCGTTGGGACCAGCAAGCGCAATGTGTGTAACCATCCCGCTAATCGGCATCAGCTCAGCACCGGCTCGCAGCGATCAGAAATTCCACGTTGCCTTCGGGGCCAGTAATCGGGCTTTCGGTGATCCCGTGCACATCCCAACCCGCGCTTTCGAGCCAGCTTTGCACGTCATCACAGACGCGTTGGTGGAGCGCAGCATCGCGAACCACCCCGCCCTTACCCACTTCGCCGCGTTCAACTTCGAATTGCGGCTTGATGAGAGCGACTAGCTGGCACCGCTGCTCTGCCAGTTTCAACGGCACTTCCAGCACCTTACGCAAGGATATGAAGGACGCGTCGCAAACTACCCAGCTATAGGCACGGTCGATCATGTCAGCCGTCAAAACCCGCGCGCTGGTCTGCTCCATTACCGTAACGCGCTCATCTTGGCGCAGTTTCCATGCGAGCTGATTGGTCCCGGAATCGACAGCGAAAACATGCTGTGCACCGCCTCGCAACAGCACATCGGTGAAGCCGCCTGTAGAGCTGCCGACATCCATTGCGGTAACGCCTTTGGGGTGCAGACCGAACTCCTCCAACGCGTGGGCCAGTTTGATTCCGCCCCGGCTCACCCACGGATGATCGCGTCCGCGCACGTCCAGCGCGGCATCTTCGGCCATTTGCTGGCCGGATTTCGCAAGTTTCGTCTCGCCCGAGAACACCAGCCCCGCCATTACCAGCGCCTGCGCACGGGTGCGGCTTTCGGCTAGGCCGCGCGCTACAAGCAATTGATCGAGGCGAATTTTGGCTGGCATGGGCCTGAAAGCCCATAACGCGCATTGTCCACTTGCGCCAACTGCAGTTCACAGCAATTAGGAACAAATGATCTTTAGCACCAATATCAAGCGTGCCGCTGCGGCGATTGCTCTCCTGCCTCTGGCTTGCTGCGCGCCGGCACCTGCGTCCGCGCCAACTCCCGCTCCAGCCCCTGCAACTGTCCAGCGCCCTGTGCCGCAGCCTGCACCGATGCCGGCAGCCGCTCCGGTCAATTGGATGGATGCGGCAGCTACACCAGGCGATTGGAGTTACCGCAGTATTTCCGGGCAAACTCAGGCAATCTTCGGCCATCCCGGCAATGCATTGCTGGTGATGACCTGTAATCCACAGCGAAACACGGTGACGCTGTTCCGAGCAGGATCGACCAACGGTTCTGTGCTGGTGCGGATTTTGTCGGAGACGGACAGCCGCACTTTGACCGGCACTGCAATGAATGATGGCGGACCTTCAATCAAAGTCGAACTTCAGAGCAGAGATCCGCTGCTAGATGCGATAGCACTTTCAAAGGGCCGTTTTGCTATCGAAACCGCCGGAATGCCCACACTGTATCTGCCCTCATGGGCGGAAGTTACGCGCGTAATAGAGGATTGTCGCTAATCCAGATAAGCGAAGCGCATTATGTTGACGGGGAAAAACATTATTTCAAGTCTTGTATTGCGCGGCAGAATGACTCATCTTCCTTTCAAGGCCAGCGGTACACGCAGGCCCTGGCTTCTCCGGTGATCGGCAGAAGTCTTGGCTTTCAAAGCGCGAAAGGAGGTGATCCGATGTCTCATGGTTCAGATAAGGGGTCGGTACAGTTCCGCACGGAGAATTATCGCCGGTAACCCGCGATAAAGTCACCGTGGGCGGCACTTCCGGCCGCTGACCATGCGAAGGGTCGTTCCAGCCAAGGCAGGAGCGGCCCTTCTCTGTTTTGGTACGCTTATTAGAATGAAGCCTCGATCGAATAAGGGAAAAATTCACTTCCCAGCTTTGAGTCTGCCCGACAACACTTGCGCGCAATCGGCCTACGCCTTACCCGCGCAGATGAAGACACTAAGGACGTGATCAATGGCAGGCGCCGCTATCAATTTTACCGAAGTTCCCCATCCGGCCCCCACGCCGGTGGATGTGCGCGAAGCTGCACTGGTCGATCCCGGTTTCGGCAAGTTGTTTTCCGATCATATGGTGATGATCGATTATACCGAAGGTCGCGGTTGGCATGATGCGACCGTCGGCCCGCGCCAGCCCATCGCGCTCGATCCGGCTGCGTCCGTCCTGCATTATGCGCAGGAAATTTTCGAAGGCATGAAGGCTTACCGACAAGCGGATGGCGGGATGGCGTTATTCCGTCCAGAAGCGAACGCACAGCGATTCAACAAATCGGCCGAGCGTATGGCAATGCCGGAGCTCCCCGAGGAATTGTTCATCGAAGCCGTGCGCAAGCTGGTCGATGTGGACAAGGATTGGTTCCCCGCTGTCGAAGGCGGCTCACTATATCTGCGGCCCTTCATGTTCGCGAGCGAGGCCTTTCTGGGCGTTCGCCCAGCGACGGAATACAAGTTTATCGTGATTGCCAGTCCGGCCGGAAATTACTTCAAGTCAGGCGCGCAAGCCGTCTCGATCTGGATCAGCGACTATTCCCGCGCTGCTCCCGGCGGCACCGGCGCAGCCAAGACCGGCGGCAATTACGCGGCCAGCCTGGTTCCCACAGGCGAAGCCTTCGCCAAGGGGCACGACCAAGTGCTGTTCCTCGATGCGGTTGAACGCAAATGGGTGGAGGAGCTTGGCGGAATGAACCTGTTCTTCAGCTTCGAAGATGGCACCATCATCACGCCTCCGCTGACGGGCACGATTCTGCCCGGCATCACCCGCGACAGCCTGATCCAGCTTGCCCGCGAAGATGGCCTTAATATCAGCGAAGCCCCTTATAGCATCGACCAATGGCGCGATGATGCCAAATCCGGCAAACTGGTCGAATGCTTCGCCTGCGGCACTGCTGCGGTGGTAACGCCCGTTGGTCATGTCGAGGGACCTGATGGTGGTTTCGATATCGGGTCGGGCGGCCCCGGCCAACTGACCGCCAAACTGCGCGAAAAACTCGTCGGCATCCAGCGCGGCTCGGTAGCAGATACCCATGGCTGGGTGATGAAGCTGGATTGATTTAGGCATTTCGTTAACCGCCCGTTTCAACACGCTTCGCTACGAACCAACAACCGAGCCGGTAATGACTTTCTGACGCGTGTTGGACCTAGTTGCGGGCAAGTATCCGTGACATTAGCCCGGCACCTGTTTACCCGCTGACGCTGAAATCCATTCAAGGTAAGAACTCTGGTCGATAATTGCGCCAATAGAGCGGTCTCGTCACCGCCTACCGAAAGGCCCTTTGATGAAGCTTCCGGCTGTCAGGTGGGCGTTCAACCGAACGGGAGCATGTCCGCGCTTGATCCGCGGAAACTGATGCGCGAGTTGAACGCATTTAAGGCGTCGCGGCCAGGCCGAAGCGTATGGGAGCTGGTAGCTACCCTCATCCCCTTCCTGTCATTATTCGCAGCGATATTGTTCGCTGTCGAAGCGGGCTATTTCTTCGCCCTCGCCTTAACGCCATTGGTCGGCCTCCTCCTGCTTAGATTATTCGTAATCCAGCATGATTGCGGTCACGGGTCGTTCCTCCCTAGCAGGTTCGGGAATGACTGGTTTGGCAGAGCGCTCGGCGTGCTAACGTTTACTCCATACGATTGCTGGAAGCGTTCGCATGCGCTGCACCACGCAGCTACCGGCAATCTTGACGCGCGCGGCTCAGGCGACGTGGACACACTTACGGTTCGCGAGTTTTACGAGCGGACTCGCTTTCAGCGGTTTTTATATCGCTTCTACCGTCACCCACTTGTTCTGCTGGGCATTGGCCCCGCCTATCTGTTTCTCCTGCGCCACCGGCTCCCGGTCGGGCTAATGAAGGAAGGGTGGACCTATTGGGTAAGCGCAATGGCGACCAACGCAGGAACGGGCCTGATTTTGGGCGCACTTATCTACATGTTCGGAATAGGCGTTACCGCTTTAGTTTTCCTGCCAGTGCTGCTCGTTGCAGCCTCGACGGGGGTTTGGCTATTTTACGTCCAGCATCAATTTGAAGACGCACATTGGGATAAGAGCGACAACTGGTCCTTCCACGATGCCGCCTTACGCGGAAGCTCCCATCTCGATCTCCCGCAACCGCTACGCTGGTTTACAGCCAATATCGGGATTCACCATGTGCATCATCTGGCTAGCCGCATCCCCTTCTACCGCCTTCCCGAAGTGCTGCGCGCGCATCCCCATCTGCAGAATTTGAACCGGTTCACAGTCCTCAAAACAATACGGCCGCTGCGCCTTGCTTTATGGGATGAAGATCAAAGAAGGCTGGTTACCTTTCGCGAGGCATCCTTGATGTCCGTGTAATGCGGGAATGACGCCCGATCTTGGATAACAGTTCAGCTTGAGCGGCAGGAATTGGGTAGAAAGTGGACGTCGGATTGAGCGTCAGTCGTCAGTAACGCTGACAAATATCATGGTTATTGCTGATGCCATGGCGTACATAAATGCGCCTTCCATCGAACCAGATCCTACTTGCGTCTGCCACCAGATCGCACAGCCGCATCGAAATTGGCAGCGCAATTCCATCCTAGGGATAAGTTGCTGTTGCTCTTTACGAAGTGCCTCGTAATGCGTTCCTATTCGTTCAAGCAATTGGGGACAAACTCGTGAACAACATTCGCCTGGCTATCGCACTTCGTAAACTCACCGGAACCGCCGCAATTGGCGCTTTGGCTATCAGCGGCAGTGCCTTTGCACAGGATGTCAAAATCCTTCAACCGGGCGCGCCGGGAAAAGCTGCCAAGGAATTGACCGCTGAGCAGGCTGTGAAAATCGCAGACACGCGCTTCACCGAAGATGACACGAAATTCATGCGCGATATGATCCCGCACCATTATCAGGCGGTGGAAATGGCGGCGCTGGTGAAGGGCCGCACCAACAATCCCGACATCGTGGCGGTTGCAGGCCGGATCGATGCTTCACAGGCAGACGAAATCGCCTTTATGCAAGGTTGGCTAACCGAACGCGGCCAGCCAAAGCCGAACCCCACTGCCCATTCGATGATGGATATGTCGGGCAAAATGGCGGGCATGGCCTCGCCCGCACAAATGGCTGCGCTGGCGAATGCAAATGGCGCGGAATTTGACCGCCAGTTCCTGTCGCTGATGATCCCGCATCACGCTGGCGCTGTCGAAATGGTCGAGATCCTGCAGAAGAAGTCCGGCTCGCTCTACGATCCTGTGCTGTTCGATTTCAGCAATGAGATCATGACCGAACAGAAGTCCGAAATCGAGCGCATGACCGCGATGCTTGGCGCATTGTCATCCGATCCGCGCTCTTCGCTCACAGCCGGTTTCCGCGATGCGGGCGAAGCGGCCAGCAATATGGTTCTGCTCGCCAGCTTGCCCAGGCCAGACGGATTCTTCGACCCCGCCAATCCGACCGGAATTGCACCCAAAAAGGTGAGCAAGGACGATGAAGGCAAAGCGCCGGAGCGCGGGAACGATGCAAATCCCGAAGATGGCACCATTTTCAGCGACCGCTCTCCGCTGCTGAATTTCATGCAGAGCGATATGGCATTTTCTGGCGACACCTTGGTCACCGGTAATTTCCACGGCTTCAATATCTACAAGCTAACAGACGCTGCTGCACCGACATTGGTTAGCTCTATCGTATGCCCCGGCGGTCAAGGTGACGTGTCCATCGTGGGCGACATCCTGATAATGTCGGTCGAACAGACGCGCGGGCGCACCGATTGCGGCGGCCAAGGGATTGACGGCGATGTCAGCCCGGACCGCTTCCGAGGCCTGCGGATCTTCGATATTTCCGACCTCACCCGCCCTCGCCAAGTCGGACAGGTGCAAACCTGCCGCGGGTCGCACACCCACTCGGTTGTCTCGTCAGATGACACTTCAATCGTGGTCTACAATTCCGGTACGGCTGGCGTTCGTAGCGAAAAGGAACTCGCAGGCTGTATCGGCGATGTACCGGGCGATGATCGCACCGCCCTGTTCCGCATTGATGTGATCGAAATCCCTCTGTCCGATCCATCCAAGTCGCGGATTATCGATAGCCCAGCAGTCTTCGCTGACCCTGAAACGGGGCGGCTCGCTGGCCTATGGCTCGAAGGCGATCACGGCGAAGGAACGCAGGAAACCAGCACCACCGACCAGTGCCACGACATTACGGTTTTCCCGACCAAAAACCTCGCGGCAGGGGCGTGTTCGGGCAATGGCATCATCTTCGACATCAGCGATCCGCGCGCGCCCAAGCGCATCGACGAGGTAGTCGATAAAGGCTTCGCCTATTGGCATTCCGCCACCTTCAACAATGATGGCACGAAAGTGATCTTCACTGACGAATGGGGCGGCGGCACACGGCCGCGCTGCCGGGTGCAGGATCCGCGCAATTGGGGCGCAGATGCGATATACAACATCGACGGCGGCGAGCTGACCTATGGCGGCACTTTTAAGCTTCCCGCCGCGCAAGGCGAGAAAGAGAATTGTGTCGCGCATAATGGTTCGATCGTGCCGGTTCCGGGCCGCGATATCTTCGTGCAGGCATGGTATCAGGGCGGCGTTTCGGTAATCGATTTCACCGATAGCGCGAACCCGAAAGAGATCGCATTTTTTGACCGTGGTCCAGTGAGTGACGAGACCGCTGTGGTTGGCGGTTACTGGTCGACCTATTGGTACAACGGCAAAATCTACGGCACAGAAATCGCGCGCGGTTTGGATGTGTTGGAGCTTTCACCTAGCGAGCATTTGTCTGCCAACGAAATTGCTGCGGCAAAAATGGCCGACATGGGCGGCACCTTTAATCCGCAGCAGCAATTCCCGGTCAGCTGGCCGGATTCGCCATTTGTGGCGATGGCTTATGTTGATCAGCTTGCACGGAGCGGCGACTTCAAGCCCACCGATGCTGCTACCCTTGCAGGTCTGCTCAGAGCTGCTGATAAGCATATTGCGGCAGGTCAAAAGCACAGCGCAACCGCAGCAGAACTGCGCACCCATGTCGGGCATCTGGCCGGTGCAAAGGCAGGGTCACGCAAGGCAATGCTGGCTGCAGCAATGGAAACGCTCGCCGCCAAACTTCGCTAATCACGCAGCAGTGAGCAATTCCGCAGCATCGGGGCTTTGTTCGAGTAATTTGAGCAAGCCCCGTTCCTCGCGGCTAAGCCATACTGTTTGCGCCTTTTCGCATCGATTCCAGCTCCCAGAATATGGCCATTGGGTGCGAGGCAGAACCACGCAGCGGCATAGGCCGGCGGCAAGGCGATTGCATTCAACCGGCGCTTTTCCGCGCGGTCTTTGATCAGTTGGTCCTTCGGGCAATAATAGGCCCATCCGCGCCCTGCACCCTTGCGGCTGATGCCAAGCAAGGTGTCGTCGACATAGATGAGCTTGTCTGGGGTCACGAAATGCTAACCCCCGGACATCCCTTGCGGTTCCAGATGCCTTCGCCCAATTAAGATGAAACGATCTTGAATCCCTCAACAGGAGCAACCCATGGCCGACCCGACCTACACCCCGCCCGCAGTCTGGACGAATGACACCGAAAATGGTGGCAAGTTCGCCAGCATCAATGCCCCCACTGCAGGCGCGCGTGAGGAGAAAGCCCTTCCTGTCGGCGATCACAAATTCCAGCTTTATTCACTCGCTACGCCAAATGGTGTGAAGGCGAACATCATCTTTGAGGAATTGCTCGAAGCCGGTCACTCGGATGCAGAATATGACGCATGGCTGATCAACATTGGCGAAGGCGTGCAGTTCACATCAGGCTTCGTCGATATCAATCCCAATTCCAAAATTCCCGCCATGGTCGATCATACGGGCGACAATCCAATCCGTGTGTTCGAAAGCGGCGCGATCCTAATGCATATGGCGGAGAAGTTCGGCAAATTCCTGCCAACCGATGCTGCGGCCCGCGCCGAGGTACTCAGCTGGTTGTTCTGGCAGGTCGGCAGCGCTCCCTTCATCGGCGGCGGCTTCGGACATTTCTACGCCTATGCGCCGGAGAAATACGAATATCCGATCAACCGCTATGCGATGGAAACCAAGCGTTTGTTCGATGTTATAAACAACCGTCTGAAGGAAACGCGGTTCCTCGGCGGCGATAATTATAGCGTAGCAGACATGGCTACGTTCCCGTGGCTCGCCCCATTCGTAACTGGCGATATTTACGGCGAGGCGACCAAGTTCCTCTCAATCCACGAATACGAATCCGTTGCACGCTGGGTTGAGGAAATCGGCGACCGCCCGGCAATCAAGCGCGCCAAAATGGTCAACCGCACTTGGGGTGACGAGGACGGGCAATTGCCCAACCGCCACGGCGCTGGGGACTTTGCCGGTAAGGTTGTTTGAGATTTATGTGATTAGGGGGCCTCGCGCCCCCTTTTCGGGCTTTTCTTTAACAACAAGCGCGCTATAGAGACGCCCGCTGCTGGGGCGTGGCCAAGTGGTAAGGCACCGCTTTTTGGTAGCGGCATTCGCAGGTTCGATCCCTGCCGCCCCAGCCAGCTTTTAGCTGACAGAAGCGTCCGGTCAGGGCGCAGGTTCGATCCCTGCCGCCCCGTCTCTATTTGAGCCAAAACCGGATGCCATAGGCCAATGCGCCTAACATCGACACGATGCCCTCCCAGATCGCAGCCATCCTGGCAAGCCGCTGTCAGAGCGGCTTTTGATCGGCACTTTCACCACCTTCGAGATTCGGATCAAAGCGCATCAGTGGTAATGGTGCTCGCCCACTTTCCCACGGAACACCCAATATGCCCATGAGGTGTAAACGAGAATGATCGGCAGAATTATCGCCACGCCGACCAGCATGAATATCTGGCTGCTCTCAGGTGTCGCAGCGTCCCAGATTGTGATGCTGTTTGGGACGATATAGGGGAACATCGAAATTCCAAGCCCCGCCATGCCGATCAAAAAATATCCAGCGATAGGAGAAATGGCCGGTACAGCCGCCGCCTCTTGATCGAAAACCCCTCAAGTACCGCGAGATAGCTCGCCAATCCGATTGAGAACGCCGGGAATATAAAATGGAAGCTTACCGTGAAGGTAAATTGGATACGGGCGAGCAATAAAGCGACGAGACCATCAAACTTGGTGGCGCTATAGTGCGGCGGCGGAGATCAGCCTAGGTGTTTGCGCGCAAGCATAGTTGCAAAAAGCGCAATCAGGCATTGGGTGGCACCGTCCCGGCACCACCCTATTCTGCCCATTCCCGTCCTAGAACGATTTGCGAACCGTCATCCCGATCGTGCGCGCTTGTCCGACCGCAAACCCCAGTCGCGCCCGTCCGCCGCGTTCACGGTCAAACGATAGCAGCGCGTTCTCGTCGAACACATTGTTGACGTAGGCACTCAGCGAAAGACCGTTGTCGAAATCAACGCCCGCACTCAGATTGACCAGTTGATAATCCGGCAATTCGAGGTCGATTGTTGTGGCCGCTGTAGCCGGTTGGCCGCCGAACGGCAGGCCGTGCACAAACGTGCGCGGATTGTTCTCTTGGTCCGAAGGCTGAGTGAAGCGTTTGCCAACATGCTGGACTGATGCCGCGACATAAGCATTCGTCGTGGCGCTGATTGGCCATTCATAACTACCCGCAGCAGAGACCTGGAATTTCGGCACAGATGGTAAGCGGTTACCTTCGCGGATACCTGTCGCCACCGTCAGAGCGCCCGGCAGGGTGGTGTCGAATTCCGCCTCGATCAAGCTGCCCGAAAGGGACAGATCGAGACCTAGCGTGGGTTCGATCCCGAGTTCGAATTCAACGCCCTTTGAATGCGCTTCTTCGACGTTGAAGACAATCCGTGAGGAACAGCTTCCTGCATCAAGTGTAACCTGCAGATTGCTGATATCGTTATAAAACGCCGCAGCGTTGAAGCGGACGTTGCCAGTACTAGCTTTGACCCCCAATTCGTAATTCCACAACGTTTCGTCATTGTAGTCTTGAAACGCTCCGAAAAGCGCGGCGTCTGGCCCGTTGGGCACGCCGCCATCGCATAACGGTAAGTTGAGCGGATCATTGACCCCACCGAGGCGGAAACCCTTGGCCGCTTGTGCGTTCACGGTCACCGCGTCCGAGACTTCGTAGCTCAAGATCACCCGCGGCGAGATACCGTCTGATGCTGTGCTGTCGGAACGGTTGTCTCGGCCGGAGAATAGCCCGCCCGAAGTGAAGCTGCGCTCTTCTTTGAAATCATAATAGCGAGCACCTGCAGTCAGGGTCAGGCGTTCGGTAATGTCGAAGCTTCCTTCCCCGAATACAGCCAACTGCTTGATATCGTAAGGAAGAACCGCATTGTACGGCGAATCCAGATTGGCAAAACCGTTGGCGTCGGCGGCAGATGTGCCGCCCCCCAATGTGGCATCGGTGACAGCCGCATATCCAGGCGTTGGCAAAAGTTGGCTGTAGAAGCGGTCAGTGCTGGAATAGAAACCGCCTAGTAGCCATTGAAACCGTCCCTCGCCGGTCGAATACAGGCGTAGTTCCTGGCTCCAACTCTCGAGATCTGTCGTGTCGCGCAAATTGGATGGTAGCAATACACCAGCGTCGGGATAACCTAGATCGACCGAAACCGAGCCGGTCAGCGCGCTCGCATCTCGGCTGACCAGAATATCGCGATTTGTATAGGTTGATACCGACGTCAGCCCAATCGCGTCACTGACCGGGATCTCGACCGTAAGGTCGCCGATCCACGTCTCGTCGACAAAACTCTCGCCGAGTAGCAAATATTGTTCGCGCTCATCAAAGGTCGTCGGCGGCGTATTAAATTCATTGGCGTAAAGATTGTAAATCTCCTGCCGGTTGAAACCGTTGGTTTCCACGCGCTGGTAGACCACACGCGGTGTAATCGCGAGGCCGGGAGCAGGTTCGAACCGAACTGCCACCCGCGCGCCGTAGCGTTCGCCGTCGTTGATATCTTCGCCGCCAGCAGGGCCGATTGCGTCAATGAATCCGCCATAACGGGTATAATAGGCAACCGCGCGCAAGGCGGCGTTGTCGCCCATAGGGACGTTAACTGCGCCCTTCAGATGGCCGCCGAAATCGTCGCCATCCACCAGGTTCACATTGGCTTCCACCATACCTTCGGTCGCGCCGATCTTCGGTTGATTGGTGATGTAGCGGATCGTACCGCCGACCGAGCCAGAACCGTACAGAGTGCCTTGTGGACCGCGTAGAGTTTCCACACGATTGAGATCAAAGAGGTCAAGATCGGGGGTGAACAGCGAAAGCGAAATCACGGATTCGTCGAGATATACGCCGACCTGTTCCTTCACGCCCGGTTGATCGCGCACAACCTGGCCGGCTGAAACGCCGCGCACCGAAACCTGGCTCTGACCAGGCCCGAGGTTCTGCACCGTGAGACCCGCAACATTGCGCGAGATATCTTCGAGCGTGGTGGCCCCTGATTTTTGAATATCTTCAGCGGTTTGTGCGTTAATCGAAAAGGGGACGTCCTGAATAGTCGAATCGCGTTTGGTCGCAGTAACAACGATTTCGTTCCCGCGCGTCGTGCCGGATTCGGTGTCTTGCGCCTGAGCGGGCGTCGCACTTACTGCAAATGCAGTACCCGCGAGTAGTATCGCACGTAGATGATTTCCGGAATTTAATGAAGTGTTGGGCATCGTTCTCTCCCTTGATCAGAGCGATTTAGTATCGCTTTCTTTTTGATATAGAGAGTTTGCTCATTCTAATGACGCAAAGCCAAGAGAAGATGTTCGTCAAAGATACGATTGCCTACAAACTGTATCACAACAGCAACGTTCTCGTTTTCCTGTCATCAACGTGCCAAGTGGACGCTAAAACTCCACCTCCTGCTGCGGGTTATTTGGTACCAAGATCATTGTGCGCCCTTCGACCCGCCAACTGGCGAGCCGGGTCAGCAGGTTCATGCCGATAACATTCGTTTCTCCCAATCCCGGTGCGATCACCGCATCCAATCCGCGAGCAGCAACATTACCGAAGCGCAGTTCTTCAATCGTCGCAAGCTGCGCCGCGACGGAGCCATTGGCGGTGTTGAGCCTGATGGGGATGCCGCCCTTGCGTGCCTCCAGCCCCGCCCGTTCTGCCGCACCCGGCGACAGCGCAGTCAAAGTTGCGCCCGTGTCGACCATAAACTCAACCGGTTCGCCGTTAACTTGTGCGCTCAGCCAGAAATGTCCGTCCTGAGCCAAAGGAATGCGTGTCTCGCCGCCGGTGACTTCTTGGCGGGGCATCATGTTTTCAGGGAGAAGCGAGTCCAGTCGTGAGTCGAAACGGGCCAGTTGCAGCACCACGGTCAAAGCAATGCCGACCAGCACCACCGTGCTTCCAAAGCGAACGAGGCGGCCCAGCGGAACATGCCGGCGGATCATCACTGCGCCCAGCCATCCGGCAAACAACGCTGCTACCCCACCCAGCAACAGGCCTGATTGCGGAATTGCCGCGATGAAATCAGCAGCAGAATCCCATATTTGTTTGACGCTCATTGCCGTAACATAGGGCTGGTTACCCGGCTTTTCCATGAACGACGGGCATTATTGAGCTGCAAGTGCAAACGCTGCCGCACGGCCTGATAGCCAAGCGCCCTGCACGTCCGGGCTAACCAGCCAATCGCCAGCAAGCGTTAGAGCGCGCTCTGCGTCCGCCCTTGCGGCGGCACCTTGGACGGGCTCTGCCGCGGCATAGCGCCACCGGTGGGCGGCGATGTGGATAGGCGGGACAGGCTCGATGTCGGTCTGATCGAAGAAACGCGCTAATAATTCCACACCCGCGTCTGCCGCTTCATATTCGAGGATGGCGCATGACTGACCCGGCGAGGCCTGAAGGACCCAGCACTCGGTGCCACTTCGACCCGGCTTTGCACTGTCGCGCGATGCTTCCCAGATTGGGGCGTCAGGATCGCTCAACACGTCCAAATCTATGGGCAGACGGCGGTCAAACGCAGACATTACCGTCCAGCATGGCTGAGAAATTACACCTGCTGCGAGCGCGGCGAACTTCGGCGCAACGTCAGCCAATAGCACGGCGACCTGTTCCGGCGGAATTGCTACAACAATGTCAGCGAATTCGCGCGCGCCGTCTTCGAATGAAAGCTTCCAAAGACCACCTTCGCGCAGCACTGACAGCACGCGGGCACCCCAATGCACTTCGAGATCAGATGCCATTGCTGCCAGCGGCCCATTCATACCCGGCTGTCCGACAAAATGCCCTTCACCCGCCGCTGGCCAAGGTGCCACAAAGCCACCATCTATCCAGAGCGAAACCTGCGTTGCGAACTCACGATCGCTAGCGGTAAAATAACGAGTGCCATGATCGAAGCGGACTGTTTCACCAGCAACGTCGGCGCGGCGGGATGCCATGCGTCCGCCCGGCCCGCGGCCTTTGTCGAACAGCACCGATTTAATGCCGCGCTCCGCCAATTCGGAGGCGCAACTTAGTCCCGCCATTCCCGCGCCGATTATAGCGACCTGTGCTTCGCTCATGGTGCACTGCGCGGGATCGCCGCTTCGGCCAGTATCAGCGAGAACCGGCCTTCGCTATCGGTCCAGCGTTCGCATGGTGTCCAACCGGCAGCGAGCAACATCATATAGCTGCTGCGCTGATCGAACTTGTGGCTGTTTTCGGTATGAATGGTCTCGCTCTTCGTCATCGTGAAATCGCTTCCGGCAACGCTGAAGGTCAAATCCTCCTGCGCTTCCAGATGCATTTCGATGCGCGCGTAAAGATCCTCCCAGCGCGCGACATGGCGCAGCTTCTCGACCGGAATCGACCCGCGCAGCTCACGATTGATCCGGCGGGCAAGGTTGAGATTGAACTCTGCAGTAACGCCTGCAGCGTCATCATAGGCAGCAGTCAGAACACCCTCATCCTTGATCAAATCCATGCCGATCAGGAGCATAGCCTCGTCACCCAAGGTACCACGCATTTCGCGCAGCAAGTCCACCGCCGTACGGGGAACCATATTGCCGATGGTGGAGCCGGGAAAAAAGCCCAGCTTCGGCATGTTCGTAACCTCGTCGGGCAGTGCGACATGTTTGGTAAAGTCAGCCTCGACAGGATAGATCGGCAGGCCGGGAAACTTCACGGCCAGATCGGCAGCCGCAGCACGCAGAAAGTCACCCGAAATATCGAGCGGCACATAGGCCCCGGGATCAATCGCATCGAGTAGCAGCGGAGTTTTTACTGAACTGCCTGAGCCGAACTCCACGACTGCACGGCCCGGCCCGATGGCCTCTGCAAACTGGCTACCGCGATCGCGCAGAATTTCGGTCTCCGCCCGGGTCGGATAATATTCCGGAATGCCGGTAATGTCTTCGAACAACTGCGATCCGGCGTTATCGTAGAGCCAGCGCGCTGGGATCGCCTTTTGCGCTTCGGACAGGCCAGCCAGCACATCGGCGCGGAAGGCAAGGTCCACCCCGTCATCGCCGCGCTCAACGAGTTTCAAACCTTCATTGGCAGCCATTAAATATCCTTCGCGAGGCGTAGTCCGGTGAACTGCCAACGCTGGTGGGGGTAGAAGAAATTGCGGTAACTGGAACGCGAATGCCCGCGCGCCGTGGCGCAGCTTGCGCCGCGCAGAACAAACTGCCCGGACATGAACTTGCCATTATATTCGCCAACCGCGCCTTCGGCGGTTTTGAAGCGCGGATAGGGGAGATAGGCGGAGCGGGTGAACTGCCAGCAGTCGCCGAACAGCGAAGCGCCGCCAGTGGGCATGACCGTGCCGCCATGTCCATCAAACTGATTGCCCCCGCCGGCATCTTGGGTTTGCGCGATGGCTTCCCATTCTAGCTCTGTCGGGAGACGTGCGCCCGCCCAAGTGGCGAAAGCATCAGCCTCATAATAAGATATGTGCGTGACTGGAGCATTGGGATCGCGCGTTTGCCATCCAGCGTGGGTAAACTGGCGACCTTTATCATCCCAATAGAGCGGTGCAGAGATTGCCTCCGACTTAACCCAAACCCAGCCATCGGACAGCCAATGCGCGGCATTTGAATATCCGCCACCGGCAATGAATTCATCCCACTCACCGTTGGTCACTAGCCGTGATGAAAGAGCGAATGGCTCAAGCAGCACGCGATGCTGCGGGCCTTCATTGTCGAACGCAAAACCGCCGCCATAATGCCCGATCAGCGCGATGCCGCCGGGGTGACGTTGCCATTCCATATCAAAAGCTTCAGCAGCCTCAGCCGCGCTGGCTTCCCACATTGATGGGGCCATTGGATTATGGAACAGAGCATGCTTGATATCGGTCAGCAGCAATTCCTGATGTTGCTGCTCATGCGCGATACCCAACTCCACCAGATCGGAATGCACCGGATCGCCCAAAAGAGGCTGCATCGCCGCATCGACATGCGCACGCCATTCGCGGATTTCATCCAGGGCCGGGCGTGAAAGCAAGCCGCGCGAGAAGCGATTTATCCGGTCGCCCTCGGCCTCATAATAAGAGTTGAACAGGAAAGGCCAATTCTCATTGAAGAGATTATAGCCCGGCGCGTTATCGCGCAGCAGGAAAGTTTCCCAAAACCATGTCGTATGCGCCAGGTGCCATTTGGCGGGGCTGGCATCTTCCATCGATTGCAGGGTAGCGTCGGCATCGCTTAGCGGAGCAACCAGAGCCTCACTCGTGTGGCGCAGATGAGCGTAACGACCAGCCAGTGGGGTTGATTCGCTATGTGGATACTTCGGCTTGGCGTGCGGCAAAGTGCTCTCCGGTGCGGCCTACAACCGGAACATGGCCGATTTTCCTACCGGTTTAAAGCTCTGCCTGCCGATGTGTTCCGAAAGATTTGCTTCGAAAGAGTAATCAAGCCGCCTTGCGCGAACGCTCGGTTGCTTCGTCGTTCAGCAATTCTGCAATCTTAAACGCCAATTCCAGCGACTGCGCAGCGTTGAGGCGCGGGTCACAATGCGTGTGATAACGATCCGAAAGTCCCGCGTCGGTGATGGCAATGCCGCCGCCGGTGCATTCGGTCACATCCTGACCGGTCATTTCGATATGCACGCCGCCAGCATGGGTGCCCTCAGCGCGGTGGACATTAAAGAAGCCCTGCACCTCGGTCATAATCCGGTCGAAGGGGCGGGTTTTGTAACCGCTATCCGCCTTAATCACATTGCCGTGCATCGGGTCGCATGACCAGACAACCGGATGCCCCTCGGCTTTCACCGCGCGCACCAGCTTGGGCAAGCCAGCCTCGACCTTATCATGCCCGAAGCGGCTGATCAGCGTAATGCGTCCGGCCTCGCGGCCCGGGTTCAGCGTATCGAGCAATTTCATCAGCACATTCGGCTCCATAGAAGGGCCGCATTTCATGCCCAGCGGATTGCCGATGCCGCGCGCAAATTCCACATGGGCGCTGCCTTCGAAGCGGGTGCGGTCACCGATCCACAACATATGGGCGCTGGTGTCGTACCAATCGCCGGTCAGGCTATCGCGGCGAGTCATCGCCTGCTCGTAAGGGAGCAACAACGCCTCGTGACTCGTGTGGAAACTGGTGCCCTGCAATTGCGGCACGGTTGCGGGATCAACGCCGCATGCTTCCATAAAGTCGAGCGCCTCGCCTATGCGCACAGAAATTTCGTCGAACTTTTCGGCCCATGGGCTGCGGCCCATAAAGTCGAGAGTCCACTGGTGGACCTGACGCAGATTGGCGTAACCGCCGCCCGCAAAGGCGCGCAGCAGGTTGAGCGTTGCGGCCGCTTGAGAGTAAGCGCGCACCATGCGCTCTGGGTCATTGCGTCGCGTTTCCGGGTCAAATTCGATACCATTCACATTGTCACCAAAGTAACTCGGCAGCGTGACTCCATCTTTCGTTTCAGTGTCGGAGCTACGCGGTTTCGCAAATTGCCCGGCGATGCGGCCAACTTTTACCACCGGCAGCTTGCCTGCAAATGTCAGGACCACAGCCATCTGCAGCAGCACGCGGAAGGTGTCGCGGATGTTATTCGGGTGGAATTCCGCAAAACTTTCGGCGCAATCACCGCCTTGCAGCAGGAACGCCTCGCCATTGGCCACTTCCGCCAGACTAGCCTTCAGTGCGCGCGCTTCACCGGCGAAAACCAGCGGCGGATAATTGGCAAGTGTCTGTTCCGCAGCGGCAAGCGCGCCCGCATCGAGATAGGTCGGCAAATGCCGTGCCTCGTGCGATTTCCAGCTATCCGGCGTCCAGTTACTGCTCACTTCAAATCCTGACATCATTGTGGGACGCGCGCTCTACGCCGCCCGTTGCCCAATTGCAAAGGCATTCAAATGCAAAGCGAAGCTGCCTGCAAGCGCAATTTTATTTCGAGCTTGAGAAGCGAGGCTATTACCTGCCTGCTTCAATCTCCCTAGTTATTGGAGCGGCAGCCGGAGCTGTCGCCGCACCCTTGGCAAGCTCTGCTCCCTCAGGAATGATCGCCACCTGATAGGCTGGACGTGAGGAAAGGAAGCGCTGGGCCAGCACTTGCATCGCTGTCGGCGAAGTGACCGTATAATCATTCAGCAAAGTACGGATCAGCTGCACGCGGCGGGGATCACCGGTCGCGCCTTCGAGCTGATACAGCCAGAACATATTGCCGGTCGATGCGCGGCTGATGAGCTGTTTCAGCGGCTCGGTCACGCGTTCCAGTTCGTCCTCGGTCGGCGGATTTTCGGCCAGATCTTTCGCGATTGCTTCGGTTGCTGCGAAGAACGCAGGCACATCCTTTGGCTGCAATTGCGCAACCGCAGTGATTTTGCCGCCAGCATCTACATCAACCGGCCAGCTAGAGGCGACTTGCGGGGAATAGCTTGCCCCTGCCCGTTCGCGCATTTCGTCCATCAAGCGGTTGTTGAACAGACGGGTCAGAATTTCCAATTGACGGGAAATACGGATGCCGTCGACGCCTGCGCCGCTAGGCCATGACACCACTGCAGCGGCCTGATTGGCATCGCCGCGATGGCGCAAGATCGTGGGCTCGGTTTGCACCGCCGGGAAGTCTAGCGTTCGGGCCAGTGCTTCGGCGGGAATTGGCTCGCGCTTCGGCAATGCGCCAAAAGTCTTAGCCAGCGCCGCAACGGCTTCATCGCGGTCGAATTCACCGAAAACCATCACTTCGACAGGGCCCTGCTTCAGCAGCGGTTCCCACACTTCGCGGAAGCCTTCGGGCGTTACCTTCTCCAGCATGTCAGGCGTTGCTGTTGCAAAACGCGGATCGCTGTTGCGCAGTAGGTAATCGAGATCACGCTGCAATAGCGCGCCCGGGCTGGTGGCAAAGCTTTCATAGGCGAGCGAACCGGCGGCCTTGGCGCGGGCAATGGGGTTGGCATCCCAGCGCGGCATGCCAAGCTTGGCCGCGAATAAATACAGTTGGTCGGCGAGGTCTTCTTTGCGAGTCTGGGCATCGAGCGAAAACACCGCTTCTTCGATCCCGAATTCAAAGCCTAGTTTGCGGCCGGTAGAAATCCGGTCGAGCTCTTCCTCGCCCAATGGGCCGACACCGGCGCTAATCAGCGCATCTTCACCAAGCTGCACATAGGCTGCATCTTCCGGTCCGAACGCGCGGTAGCCGGAACCAAAGCGGACCTTCACAGCCACGCGCCCGGGCTCGGCATCGCTGACCCACAGCATCGCCTTTATGCCATTATCAAACGTGATGGTCTCAATACCAAGCAGGCCAAGCGGTCCTTGCTCCGCAACTGTGCCGGGATCGCCGATTATCGGTAGGTCAGCGAAATTGACTGTAGCCGCCGCAACGCGCGACGAACCGTCAGCTTCCACCGGCAGCAGCAACGCTGTTTTCAGGCTGGCTTCGTCTGCCTCGCCCGCTTGGGGCGTGACATATACAGAGCGGATGACGTCGCCTTTGAATAGCTCGCGAGTCATGGCGAGCACTTCATCGGGATTGAGCCGGTCTTTCATACCGCGAAAGACATCCAGAATGACTTCGGGTGCTGCGGTTGTCTCTCGAATGTCGACAGCGCTTACAATGTCATCGGCCAGATCGGCACCTGACATTACGTCACGTTCGGCAACGCGGCTTGCAAATGCGATGTCGAACTCTGCAGCCTCGCGGTCGATTTCTTCCTGCGTCGGCGGATTAGCAATGGCATCGGCGATTACGCCGCGCGCATCATTCAGCGCAGCCTCCCAATCATCCGTCAGCGGTGCGAGCGAGAGGAATGTCGCATCGGTCGAGCGGCTGACATCATCTTGTTGCACCTGCGCATAGAGATAGCTGCCGCCTGCCCGGGCACGCTTTTCCAAGCGGCGGTTGATGATAGCCTGACTAAGAACGCCCAGCAGCAAGCCTTCATTATAGACGATAGTATCTTCCACTGTTCGCCACGGACGCAGAACCGCCCATGTGACCGTGCGCGGCAAGTCTGGTTCAACTAAAACGGCTGTCTCGCCAACGGGATTTTCCGCATCAGCGCCTGCAGGCGCGACCGGATCGCCGAAATTCGGTGCTGGTGTCAGCGCGCCCTTGCCCTGCCAATCACCGAAGTATTTTTCGATCAGGCTAGCGAGCAACTTGGGATCTGTGTCACCTGCGACAGAGATCACGGTGTTTTCAGGCCGGTACCAGCGCGAATGGAATGCCTTGATGGCTTCCTGCGATGCCCCTTCGAGCGTTTCGACTGTGCCGATGGGACTGCGCGTTGCCAGCCGCTGTCCGGCAAACAACGTGCCGCGCGTCATATCGGAAACGCGCTGGGCCGGGCCGCCACGTTCGCGCATTTCAGCCAGAACAATCGGCACTTCTGCGCGAAGGTTCGCGGTGGATAGAGCTGGTTCACGGATCATGCCGGAAAGCAGCTTGAAGCTCTCCTCCAGCTTTGCCGGCGTCATGTTTGGCAAATCAAGCTTATAAACAGTATGCGTCGGACTGGTTTCCGCGTTTGTGTCGCTGCCGAAACTCGCACCCAGACGCTGCCATGTGCGGATCGCCTGACCTTCTTCGAGATATTTGCTTTCGCGAAACAGCAGATGCTCGATCAAATGGGCAAAGCCGCGCTCGTCGTCTTCCTCATGCAAGGAACCTGCGTCGATTCTAACACGGATCGAAACCTGATCAGGTGGCACGCCGTTTTCGCGCGTTGCATAGCGCAGGCCATTATCCATCTCGCCAAACATCCATTCGCGGTCGACCGGAATATCGCTGTTCCGGTATAGCCAAGGAGTTTCATCGCCGGTTTGAAGCGCTTTGGGTTCGGGCGCTTGCAAGTCGGCAGTTTCTGCCGGTGCCGGCTCAACAGTCTGCGCATGACCTTGTTGGGCCAACATCAGCAGCGGAAGGGTTAAGGCGAGACGGCGCATTGCACGCGAAAAGTTGCTCATTGCGCGAATATAGGGAGCTGTTGGGTGAAGGATAAGTGAATGGCGCAAATTGTTGCGGCGACTTGGGGCGCCTCCCACTTGCCCCGCCTCATTGCGGCTCCTACATCATACCCATGTATATTGAGACAGAAACAACGCCCAATCCCGCTACGCTGAAATTCATGCCGGGTCAGCCCGTCATGACCTCGGGCACGCGCGATTTTTCCTCGCCCGAAGCGGCAGAGGCCTCTCCGCTCGCGCAGGCGATCTTCGACACTGGCGAAGTTGTGAATGTATTTTTCGGCAGCAATTTTGTCGCTGTAACCGCTGCGCCAGGCGCTGATTGGTCCGCGCTCAAGGGCATGGTTGTTTCCGTGTTGCTGGACCATTTCGTATCCGAAGCACCGCTGTTTAATGAAGCCAGCGGCAATGGCATTGCTGTTCCGCCCGAAGACGAAGCAGTCGATGGCGATGACCCCGCAAACGCGGAAATCGTCGAGCAGATTCATGAATTGCTCGAAACACGCATTCGCCCGGCCGTCGCCAATGATGGCGGCGATATCGTCTATCGCGGCTTCCGCGAAGGCGTGGTCTATTTGCAAATGCAAGGCGCCTGCGCTGGCTGCCCATCCAGCACTGCGACGTTAAAACATGGGATCGAAAGCCTGCTGAAACATTATATACCTGAGGTGGACGAAGTTCGCGCCGCCTAAAGGAGACAGGGTTTCGATGACTAAGCAGTTCCACGACAATATTCTTTCGGCCGATGCGCTGGATCAGATTTTCCGCGAAGCGCGCAGCTATAATGGCTGGCAGGACAAACCTGTTTCCAAAGAACAGATCGAGCAAATTTATGATCTGATGAAGATGGCCCCGACCTCTGCCAACATGCAGCCGGGCCGGTTCATCTGGTGCCATTCGCAAGAGTCGAAAGACCGGCTGGCGGCACATGCTTCGGACGGTAATAAGGAGAAGGTGAAGGCCGCTCCTGTCACAGTTATCATCGGTTACGACATCGAATTCCATGAAGAACTGCCTTGGCTGTTCCCGCATACCGATGCGAAGAGCTGGTTCGAAGGCAACGAAGAGGGCCGCATCGAAGGGGCCAAGCGCAACTCCGCCTTGCAAGGTGCTTATCTTATGCTTGCCGCGCGTTCGATCGGGCTCGACTGCGGGCCGATGTCAGGTGTCGATCTGGAAGCGGTTACTGGCGACTTCTTCGCTGATGAGCCCCGCGTTCGGGCCGACTGGATTTGCTCGTTTGGCTATGGCGATCCATCGTCGATCTTTGATCGCAGCCCGCGCCCTGACTTCGATAAATTCAACCTGATCGCCTGAACGCGGCACTAAGGGGCAGGCGTGCGGACACTCGCAATAGATTGTGCGACCGAGGCCTGCTCCGTCGCCCTGTTCGACAATGCAGGCTTTCTGGCCGGCAAACATGTCGTGCTAGGCCGCGGTCATGCAGAACGCCTGATCCCGATGATCGCCGACTTGCCTCAGCGCGGTAAGGCTGACCGGATTGCCGTTTCAATCGGCCCCGGCAGCTTTACTGGCGTGAGGATCGGCATTGCTGCTGCCCGCGCGCTGGGTGTGGCATGGCAAGTGCCGGTTGTGGGTTTTCCAACTCTAGCGCTGGTTGCTGCGATGGCGAGACGCGAGCATCCGGATCAGGCGGTCACCGTGTGCATGACGGCCGGACACGGACAGTGGTTCATCCAGAACTTCGATTCCGCCGGGATGCCCGTTGATGAACTTGCCTCGCTTAGTCTCGAAGAAGCGGTCCGTTCGGCAACCGCATCGCTTTTTGCAGGCACACAGGCGGAGGCGCTGCGCGATATGCGCGGATCAGGCGAGGCCTTGCAAATACATCCTGATGCCAGCCAGTTCGATTTGCTGCCCGCCACCATCATCAGCGATCAAGTGCGCCCACTCTATGGCCGCGCCCCTGATGCGAAGCTGCCCGCCCAGAAATCATGATGGACGATATCGACCGGATCATGCGGGTCATGGACGCTGCCTTCGATCCCAAATGGGGCGAAGCTTGGTCCCGCCGCCAGATCGAGGACGCGCTGCAATTTCCGCATACGACTTACCGTATCGTCGGGAATCATGGTAACTTTCAAGTAAAAGAAGGTCTTGCAGCCGGCTTTACATTGTCGCGCCGTGTTGCTGATGAAGAAGAGCTCCTTCTCATCGCAGTTGACCCAGCGTACCGCAATCAGGGTATTGGCGCATCATTGCTTTCTGAATTTATAAGAAATGCAAAGTTAGCGGGCGTCAGACGTTTGTTTCTTGAAATGCGCGACAACAATCCTGCCGAATCGCTATATTTGACCGCAGGATTCGCACCAATCGGTCGGCGCGCCAGTTACTATAAATTGACCAGTGGGGACTGTCTGGATGCAATAACTCTTGCATTAGATGTGGAATAACCGGGCACTTTAAATAAATACCCTATATAAAACAGTAATAAGTAGTATTTGTGCTATTGAGTCGCTTCAAATCCCCAATTAATAGTTGGCGTGAGATCTCCATACCCTCGGTGATCCGGTCGCAAAACCCCGTGTAGCCAATCCGTGCTTGACCAAGTCAATGCGCCGAATCAGGCGAAATTTAGGAACTCGAATGACAATTTTAGAAAACGATATGGCCGAAATGCTCGTAACGCTAACCGCTGACATCGTGTCTGCGCACGTCAGCAACAATGACGTAGACGTTTCAGACGTGCCGATGCTGATTGCTTCGGTTCATGGCGCTCTCGCCGGAATCGGAAACGATAATCAGGTCGAAGAAGTCCCTGAACCCGCCGTTTCGATTCGCTCTTCGATCAAGCACGATCACATCGTCTGCCTCGAAGATGGCAAAAAGATGAAGATGCTGAAACGTCACCTGATGACCGATCACGGGATGACGCCTGACGAATATCGCGCCCGCTGGGGCCTCGGTGCTGACTATCCGATGGTCGCGCCTGACTATGCCGAAACGCGCCGCGTACTGGCTAAGAAGATCGGCCTCGGGCGTAAACCCGGCCAAAAACGTGGCCGCAACAAAAAAGCAGCCTGACACCCCCCAAGGGTTTGGGCCCCACAAGGCTTGAGCCGTCAGTGCTAGCTTGAGCAAAGCGCTCCGTGTCCCTAAGGATACGGGGCGTTTTGTATTTATGGGCTGATTCCTTGCAGCAAAAGATCGACATCGAACAGCTTTGTGCCGACCGCGGCCTTCGGATTACGGAGCAGCGGCGGATCATTGCAAATGTTCTATCCAACAGCGATGATCATCCCGATGTCGAGCTGTTGCATCAACGCGCATCGGCGATTGATCCGAAAATCTCAATCGCGACGGTTTACCGCACTGTGCGCCTGTTTGAAGAAGCCGGCATTCTCGACCGCCATGACTTTGGCGATGGCCGCGCCCGTTACGAAGCCGCGCCCGAAGCGCACCACGATCATCTGATCGATGTCGAAAGCGGCAAGGTCGTCGAATTCGTCGATCCCGAACTAGAGGCGCTGCAGAAAGTCATCGCTGAAAAGCTCGGTTACCGTCTCGTTGACCACCGGATGGAACTCTATGGTGTCCGGCTCGACCGCGAGGGCTGATCCCGCTGCTGAGCTCGCTCGGCTGAAAGCAGACAATGCTGCTGGCATCCCGACTCCGGTGAGTTTTTGGGGATGGCTTAGGCTGATTATCAGATTGAAGTTTATCGTTTTCCTGCTGATCATGATGGTGCCGATTCACTATGTTTGGCGGATCTTCAAATATGGCTCGCCGCTACCGATGTATTTCCTGCGCTGGACCGCGCGGATCGTCGGCGCGCGGGTTAAAGTGCACGGAACGCCGCTGCGCCGCGACGTATTTTTCACCTCCAATCACATTTCATGGGTCGACATTCTGGCGTTGGCCGGGGCTAGTGGAACGGCATTCGTGGCCAAGCAGGAACTGCGCGACACGCCCGTCATCGGCTGGCTCGCGAACCTTAACCGCACGGTCTACGTAAAGCGCGAGCACCGCATGGGCGTGGCCGGACAGATCAAAGCGTTGCGCCGTGCCTTGGCGGACAACTGGTCGGTCACTGTCTTCCCGGAAGGCACCACTACTGACGGGCAATCGCTACTTCCGTTCAAAACCTCAATGCTCAAAGTTCTGGAGCCTCCGCCGCCCAGCGTTCGTGTGCAACCGGTGGTCGTCGACTATGGCTATGTTGCGGAAGAGATCGGCTGGATCGGCGAAGAAGGCGGCGTCAACAACTTCAAGCGCGTGCTGGCACGCAAGGGCACTTTCCGGCTCAACCTTCATTATCTTGAGCCGTTCGCCCCCGGTGATCATTGTGGGCGTAAGGAAATCGGGGCCGAGGCGCGGCGGCAGATCGCAAGCAAGCTGGAGGGGCTGCTGGGGACTTCACTGCGCGACTTCGCCCTTGTAGTGGAGCCAGTACGTTATGCACCGAAGAGAGGCGAAGACAGCGCTTTGGAAAATCGGCCGATCCCGCTATAGGCCCGCGCCATGCGCAACACAGAACAACCCAAGACCTACCGGGTCAAAAGCTTCGGCTGTCAGATGAACGTCTATGACGGCGAACGTATGGGCGAGCTTCTCAGCGCGCACGGTATCACCGCAGCAACCGATGGCGAGGATGCCGATCTGGTCGTGCTCAACACCTGTCACATTCGCGAGAAAGCTTCCGAGAAGGTCTATTCCGATATTGGCCGTCTGACCAAGGGCAAGACGCAGAAGAAAGCACCCATGATTGCGGTCGCAGGCTGCGTCGCACAGGCCGAAGGCGAAGAAATCATGACCCGCTCGGCCGATGTGTCGATGGTCGTCGGTCCGCAGGCATATCACCGCTTGCCCGAAATGATCGCCAGCGCAGTTTCAGGTAAACGCGTGACCGATACGGATATGCCCGCCGATGCAAAGTTCGCTGCCCTGCCTCAGCGGCGCAAATCGGCCCCGTCTGCATTCCTGACCATTCAAGAAGGCTGCGACAAATTTTGCACCTATTGCGTGGTGCCCTATACGCGCGGCGCAGAAATATCGCGGCCGTTTGCTGCGCTCGTCGACGAAGCGAAAATGCTGGTCGATGGCGGCGCAAGAGAGATAACATTGCTCGGCCAGAACGTCAGTGCGTGGAGCGGCGAAGACGATAAGGGACGCACCACCGGCATGGCAGGCCTGATCCGCGAAGTGGCCAAAATTGAAGGCCTTGCCCGCATCCGATACACCACCAGCCACCCGGCCGATATGGACGAGGATCTGATCTCTGCCCACGGCGAAATCGACAAGCTTATGCCCTATCTCCACCTGCCGGTGCAGTCGGGCAATGACCGCATTTTGAAAGCGATGAACCGCAGCCACAGCGCGGAGAGCTATCTAAAATTGCTAGAGCGCTTCCGCGCGGCAAGGCCCGATCTGGCGCTGTCAGGCGATTTCATAGTCGGCTTCCCCGGCGAGACCGACGCCGAGTTCGAAGACACGCTGAAAATAGTAGATCAAGTCGGCTACGCGCAGGCCTATAGCTTCAAATACTCGCCCCGCCCCGGCACACCGGCCGCGACGATGGACGATCAGGTTCCGATGCAAGTAATGGATGAACGCCTCCAGCGTCTCCAAGCCGCCCTTCGCGCCGGCCAACAAGCCTTCAACGACGCCAGCATCGGCAAGACTTGCGAAGTCCTCGTTGAACGAAAAGGCAAGCTGGAAGGTCAATGGCTCGGCAAATCGCCTTGGCTGCAATCGGTGCATTTCACTGCCGATGTGGCGATTGGCGACGTGGTGAAGGCTGAGTTGCTGCAAGCCGGTCAGAACTCGCTGGGTGGGCGTGTGCTGGACACTGTGCCCGCCTGATCCGCAGTAGCTTGACGGTTACACTCCCGTGACTTTCCACCTTTGCGAGCGCTCTGCTGCTTGCCTGCCACGAAACATGGCTTATCTTTCCGACTCGTACACTGATGTACGCCAATGAAAGGAGCCTATGGCTCGTAAGACAGTCCGTGCGGCAGCCGCCGCGCCAGCCAAACCCGCTAATGACGCTGATCCTAAGCGCGCATCAGTGGAGCTTAGATTCGAAGACCAGTCGCTGCTGGTCCCGCTCTTCGGACAATTTGATGCCAACCTAGTGCAGGTGGAAAACCGCCTCGGCGTATTCGTTGCTGCGCGCGGCAATAAGGTTCTGATCGAAGGTCCCAAAGAAGCCGTTTGCCGGGCGCGCGATGTGCTTGATGCCATGCGTGAAAAACTGTCCATGGGGCAGGAGTTGGACTCTGGCGCCATAGACGCGCTGATTGCCATGTCGAACGAACCCACGCTCGAAGGCATCGTAAAGGGCACGCCCGACCACCCGCCAATCATGATCCGCACGCGCCGCAAGACCATCGTGCCCCGCTCTGTCAAACAGGCTGAATACATGGAGCAACTGGTCCGCGATGATGTGATCTTCGCGCTCGGCCCTGCGGGTACGGGCAAAACTTATGTTGCTGTGGCCCAGGCGGTTAGTCAGCTGATTACCGGCAGCGTGCAGCGCCTGATCCTGTCGCGTCCAGCAGTCGAAGCAGGCGAGAAGCTTGGCTTCCTGCCCGGTGATATGAAGGACAAGGTCGACCCCTATTTGCGCCCGCTTTATGATGCGCTGAACGACTGCATGCCGCCCGAACAAGTCGAGCGGCGGATTGCCAGCGGTGAGATCGAAATCGCGCCCATCGCCTTCATGCGCGGACGTACTTTGGCGGACAGTTTCATCATCCTCGACGAGGCGCAGAATACCACGCGGGAACAAATGAAGATGTTCCTAACCCGCTTTGGCCAGAACAGCCGCATGGTCGTGTGCGGCGACCCCAAGCAAGTCGATATTCCCGGCGGCGACCGCATGAGCGGCCTAGCGGATGCAGTCGAGCGCCTTGAAGGTATCGAGGACATCGCTGTAACGCGTTTCAGCGCCGCAGACGTGGTGCGCCATCCCATCGTAGGCCGAATTGTCGCGGCCTATGAGGGGCCCGACGCCTGATGCGATGAACCTCGAAGTCGATATCGAACATTGGCCCGCCGGCTTGTGGGAAAACCTGGCCGAACGCGCTGCAGAGGCCGTCGGCACCTGCGAACCAGAGCTTGCCAATCCGCGCCTGCATACCAGCCTGTTGTTCACCTGCGACGAGGAAGTTCACGCGCTCAACCGTGAATGGCGCGAGCGCGACAAGCCGACAAATGTGCTGTCCTTCCCGATGCTTGAGCGCGAGCACTTGCAGGCGCTTTCGCCTGAAGGACCGCCGGAACTTCTCGGCGACGTTGCCATGGCGCATGAGACTTGCGCGCGAGAAGCTGCCGAAAAAGGTATCGCTCTGGAGGACCATGCAGCGCATTTGATCATCCACGGTTTGCTGCATCTGGCAGGCTACGACCACGAGATATCCACCGATGCTGCCGAAGAAATGGAAGCGTTGGAGACGAAGGCGCTTGCGCTCATGGGCATTGCGGACCCATATGGTGACCATAATGAAGATGGAGAGAATTGAGGGCCATGCCCGAGACTGACACTGCCCTGGGTGGGGCCTCCGGAGAGCCCGAGAGTAGGAACGGGCTTTGGCTCGCCGTCCGCAAATTCCTCAAATTCGGCGATAGCGATCAGAGCCTCCGTGCACAGATCGAAGAAGCGATCGACGAGCATGAGGATGAAAATCCCGAGAGCGACACTGAAACGGCCAATGGCGATCTGTCGGGTATCGAACGTCAAATGCTTCGCAATATGCTCCATTTTAGCGAGCATGACGCCGACGACGTAGCCATCCCGCGCGGCGAAATCATTGCCGTTCCGGCCTCAGCCACTTGGGAAGAACTGGTCGAGCAATTCGCCGAACACGGCCATTCGCGTCTGCCGGTTTACCGCGAGAAACTGGATGAAGTAATCGGGATGATCCACATCAAGGATGTGTTCCCATTCCTCGCCCGCAAGATCGTTCCGCCTGCTGATTGGACCACGCTTATGCGCCAACCGCTCTATGTGCCGCAAACACGCGGCGCGCTCGACGTGCTGGCCGATATGCGCGCGCACCGGATGCATCTGGCTGTCGTGGTCGATGAATATTCCGGCACAGACGGACTGATCACCATCGAAGATCTGGTTGAAGAAATCGTCGGCGATATTGAAGACGAGCACGATGAAGTGCCTGAAGTCCTGATCACGCCCATCGGCGAAGGCATGTGGGACTGCGATGCCCGCGCCGAACTGGAAGACGTCGCCGAACAGGTCGACCCGCGCCTTTCCGAAGTGGAAGAGGCCGTCGATACGCTGGGCGGGCTGGCTTTTGTACTGGCGGGCCAAGTCCCTGAAGTCGGCGATATTATGGAACATGATAGCGGCTGGCGGATCGAAGTAACGGCGGGTGACGAGACCCATGTTACGCGTTTGCGCCTGCATGCTCCGTCAGAAGAATCGCTGGAAATCGCGCAAGACTAAGAACGTCCATCTCGCACTTGCGAAATAGACGCTCGACACCCGGGCAACAGCGCTTATCTATACATCATGATCGGTCGCAGGATTCTCCCTCCCCTTCGCGCTCTGGAAGCGTTTATGCGCACCGTTCGGTTGGGTTCAGCCAAGGCTGCCGCAACTGAACTCGGCCTCAGCCCCAGCGCATTGTCGAGGCGGATCACCAATCTCGAAGAATTTACCGGCCGCAAGCTGTTCACGCGCGCTAGTCAGTCGATGGCCTTAACCGACGAAGGGCGTGCCTTCTTCGCCGCCATCTCGCCGCATCTCGATGCACTGGCGGAGGCTGTCGGCAGCCAGTCGGACAATCTGGGGCTGCTGCGCCTCAGGCTCGGCGTATTGCCGCTGTTCGGCAGTCAGCGACTGTTCCCCCGCCTGCCCGAACTGCGCAAGCTGCATCCTCGGCTGCATATCGATGTCGATACCGGCCCGCACCTTGATGAACGCGTGGGCGATACGCTCGACGCGGCGATTATCCTGACGCAGGAACCTGATCCCTCGCTGCATTCTGTCCGGCTGGATCACAACACCGTTCACGCCATCTGTAGCAGCGTGCTGGCCGAGCAAATCGGGACGAACCCTGACATGGCTGCGCTCAACCGCCAGACTTTTATGATTCACAATGAACTGCCCGACAGCTTCATCGCTTGGAAAGATGCGGTTGGAATGCACGATCTCGATCCGGTAGCCATCGATCACTACGATTCCGGGCAACTCATTCTGGAAGCGGCTGCACAAGGCCTCGGCATTGCTATCATGCATGACGATCACATGGCCCGCGCCGCGGATGACCGGCTGGCCAAGCTGTTCGATATCGAGGTTGAGAGCCCTTACAGCTACTGGTTTATCTGCAAGCCCAAGGCACTGGAAATGCGCCCTGTGCGGCTGTTTCATGATTGGTTAGTTGGTGCTGGTTTGTGATAAATCAAATTAGCGGGACGCACTTTGCCTAACGGTCTAACTTGCGGTAACTGTAGCTCTATGTTTGGCTCTACAGGAGCGTTCTATGCGCAGTATAATATTCGCAATCGGCCTGCCAATTCTGATAGCAGGCTGTAACACGCTACCACCGGCTGAGAGCGAACCGCAGCCCGTCGCAGCGACTTCGGAAACCCGGCCACACGGCTTTCCTGCTGATCCAGCTCGCGGGCTCACTTTTGCGCAGACTTATTGCTCGGCCTGCCATGCAGTCACTGCGAACCAAATGTCGCCTGATCGTAGAGCTCCTCCATTTGTAGAAGTTGCCAATGCCCGGGGACTTACAGGTGATAGTCTGACAATCTGGCTGACAGATTCGCACAATTACCCCGATGTCATGGCCTTCGAAATCCAGACAGAAAATATCGACGATCTGGCTGCCTATATGCTGGAATTACAGGATACGGATTACGAACCGCCAATTGGCTAGGACGGCTACTCTAAACTAACCGGAATTAGCTCTTGCCCTCGCTCATAATTGCACACATGCGCGCGCTGAGATCAGCCTCCCAATCGCCCTTCATGGAACGGATTTTGGCAAGATATTCCTCATTTTCATGCGTCGGGACATCAGGATCATAATGATCAGCCGCAAGGCGCATCGTCTCGCGGTCCATCTCGTTGAAAACGGCAATCATGCGGCCTGCCTGATCACGCGAATGGCCTAATGCCTCAATCGCAGAACGGCCGATCCGCAGCGAGCTGTCATAGGTTTCGCGGATAATGTCGCGGCATCCGGCGTACCACAAATCATATACGTGATTGCGGTCCACTGCGCGGGCAATCACGTGCACTTGCGGGTGATGCTTGACCATATATTTAACGAGACCGGTAATCTGTTCTTTATTGTCGATCGCAATCACAAACAGCTTGGCATCATCAATGCCCGCAGCATCAAGCATGTCGGGCCGTGTCGCGTCACCGTAATAGGCGTGCACATCGAATGCCTTGAGCAGTTCCAGCTGCTTTGAACTGAAATCGATTACGGTCGGTTCCAACCCGCTGCCGCGCAAAATGCGCCGCACGATGCCGCCAACCCGGCCATGTCCGGCGATGATGACCTCGCATTTCTCTTCAATCGCATCCATCGCGCGGTGCTCCGTCGCGGTATAGCGAGGCCTGATGATGCGGTCGTAGAATATGAACAGGACTGGGGTGAGCAGCATCGATAGCGCCACAATCAGCAGCAAACGGTTGGCCAAATCGCCCGGGATAACAGCGCTTGCGACAGTCAATGACAGCAGCACGAAACCGAACTCACCCGCTTGCGCCAAGCCAAGGCTGAACAACCAGCGGTCCGATCCACCAATCTTGAAGATATGCGAAAGCACGAACAGTACGGCCACCTTCAGCGCCATCAGACCAATGGTCAAACCGAGAATACCCCAGACATTATCTATCAGCAGAGCGAAATTGATGCCCGCCCCGACAGTCATGAAGAACAGGCCGAGCAGCAGCCCTTTGAACGGGTTGATATCGCTTTCAAGCTCATGCCTGTATTCGCTGTTCGCCAGCACTACGCCGGCGAGGAAGGTTCCCAAGGCCGGGGACAGGCCAACCAACGACATAAGCAGCGCAATACCGATCACGATCATCAGCGCCGTTGCGACAAAGAGCTCGCGCATCTCGCTGGCGGCAATGAAACGGAAAATCGGCCCGGTCAGATAGGATCCGATCCACATCACCGCTCCAATAGCGCCCAGCGTGACAAGCGCCATCGCCCAACCGGGCAGGCCGTCGACCAGGCTCATCCCGCCACGATGATCACCCTCCCCTGCGGAAGCATGCGACAATGTCTCAGCCAGTTCCGGTAGAGCCAGCAAAGGGATCAGCGCCAGCATCGGGATTACTGCAATGTCCTGAAACAGCAGGACCGAGAAGCTCGACTGGCCTCCATCGCTCTTCATCAGGCCCTTCTCGTCAAGCGTCTGCAAGACAATCGCGGTCGACGAAAGCGCCAGGACAAGGCCAATTGCCAAGGCCACGGACCAGACCTGTCCAAATGCCATAGCGACTGCCATGACGCCAACCGTAGTAAGAGCAACTTGCCCTCCGCCCAGTCCCAGCAGCTTGGTGCGCATGGACCACAGAAGTTTGGGTTCCAGCTCTAGCCCGACCAGAAACAGCATCATCACGACGCCGAACTCTGCAAAATGCTGGATCGAAACGACGTCCACTTTGAGCAGTGCCAGTAACGGGCTGATCAAAATGCCCGCGATCAGATATCCCAGCACGGAACCGAGCCCCAAGCGCGAGGCAATCGGCACGGCGACCACGCCAGCAATTAGAAAGATGAAAGCCAGAAGCAGAAAGTCGGTGATGCGGATTCTCCCCGTTTACTTTTAATGACGCTAAGCCACTTCTTGACACAAAAAAAGGGGCGCCCGAAGCGCCCCTTTCTCAATTCATTCGAGCCAGATCAGCTGACCGTTGCTTTAACAATCTTGCCCGGGCTCGCGGGTGGCTCGCCCTTGGGCAGTGCATCGACATGTTCCATGCCTTCTTCGACCTGGCCCCATGCAGTGTACTGGCCGTCCAAGAAATGTGCATCATCGAAGCAGATGAAGAACTGGCTGTTCGCGCTGTCAGGGTTCTGGCTACGCGCCATGCTGCAAGTGCCACGAACATGCGGTTCAGCGTTGAACTCGGCCTTGATATCAGGATGTTCGCTACCACCCATGCCTGTGCCGGTCGGATCGCCGCCCTGCGCCATGAAGCCGGGGATCACGCGGTGGAAAATAACGCCATCATAGAAGCCAGCCTTTGCCAGCGTAGTGATACGCTCGACATGGCCGGGCGCAAGATCGGGGCGCAGTTTGATCACTACGTCGCCTGTTTCTGTGGTGAGGGTGAGCTTTTGGTCAGCCATTATCGGTAATCTCCTGTTGTGCCTATTCTCGTTTGGGGCCGATATAGTGCGCCATGCGCCAATGTCACCCGCACCGCCCGAAAACGCATCTAAAAGTTGATTTTGAGGCTCATCTCCCTAGACGCACCCTATGGCCGATAAAGACCGCGATGACCTGGCCCTGCTCGATCCGCAAAAGGCGGAGCATGAGCCGCGCCCGGATGACCGCGTCGATGATGAACGGCTGGATGAAGAAAACACGCTGAAGCCGAAATATGTCCGCAGCGTGGAAGATGCGCTGGAGGCTAATGATCAGCCGCGTGTTTACGAGCTGGTCGAACCGCTCCACCCCGCGGACATCGCCGACCTTTTCGAGCTATTGGGTGCAGGCGACCGCCGCGAACTAGCCGCCGCTATCACCGATTTGATGTCGAGCGAAGTCATCGCCGAACTCAACGATTATGTTCGCGAGGATATGATGGAGGCGCTGCCGGCCGAGGCTGTTGCCGACATCGCCGAGCAGCTTGAAACGGATGACGCCGTCCAGCTGATCGAGGATCTGGACGAAGAAGACCAAGCTGCCGTTCTTGCGGAAATGGAGCCGGAAGACCGCGCTGCGATTGAAAGCGCACTAGCCTATCCGGAGGAAACCGCTGGCCGGTTGATGCAGCGCGATATGGTCGCTGTGCCTGAACACCTTACCGTTGGTGGTCTAATCGATTTCCTACGGGCTGACCGCGATCTGCCAACTGATTTTCTCGAAGTGTTTATCGTCAACGAACGCCATGTTCCGGTGGGCACTTGCCAATTGAGCTGGATTCTCCGCACGCCGCGCGATGTGCAGTTGGGCGATGTAATGAAGCGCGACCAAACCCTGATCCCCGTGATGATGGATCAGGAAGAAGCTGCGCTGATGTTCCAGAAATACGCGCTGATCTCTGCCGCAGTGGTGGACGACTCCGGGCGCCTCGTCGGCCAGATCACCGTCGATGATATCGTTCACATCATTTCCGAAGAGGCCGGCGAAGACGCCTTGCTGATGTCGGGTGCAGGTGAAGGTGACATCAACGAACCGATCCGCGAAGCCTATAGCGCCCGCGTGCGCTGGCTAATTGCGAACCTTGGCACAGCTTTGGTCGCATCGCTGATTATCGCTGCATTCGGCACGGCAATCGAAAAGCTGGTGGCGCTCGCAATCCTGATGCCGATTGTCGCCAGCATCGGCGGCAATGCAGGCACACAAACCATGGCCGTGGCCGTCCGCGCCATCGCGATGAACCAGCTGACACGTTCGAACACCAAACGCATTTTGCTGAAGGAATTGCGCGTTGCTCTGCTCAATGGAGCGACAATTGCCGTGCTGATTGGCGTGGCCACCGCGCTTATCTTCACGCCTATGCTGGGCGCAGTGATAGCGACGGCGATGATCATCAACGTGGTGACTTCAGGCCTTGCCGGAGTGGTGGTGCCCGTGGCGTTCGACCGATTGGGACAGGATCCCGCCGTGGCGAGCAGTGTATTCGTGACGATGATCACGGATTCGATGGGCTTCTTCGCGTTCCTTGGCCTTGCCGTTGCAACCGGGGTCGCGGGTTAAGCCATGCCGCTCCACATGACCAAGATCGCTTTCCGCAGCGAGAGTATCCACACATTGCGCGCATGGCTGGAGGGGCAAGGCGAAATAGCGCGCCTGACCACCAAGTACCGCCCCACCCGTTGGGAAGAAATGATCGGCGGCTCGCTCTACTGGATTCACGCCCACGCTCTTGTCGGCCGCAGCCCGATCTTGGGCTTTACAGAAACCGGCGACAAACGCTGGTTTATCGAACTGTCGCCCGAACTAATCGGCGTGCACCCCCGCCCCAAACGCGCCCATCAGGGCTGGCGTTATCTAAAAGGCGATCCCCCACCCGATGTGGCCGAAGGCGAGGATATTGGCGACGTGCTGCCGGGTAAGCTGATGGGCAAGTTGAATAGGCTCGGCTTGGTTTAAGAGACTAATTTCGCCTTCTGGGTGGAAAGCAGACATTGGCAAAGCCTTGATGGGAAATCGATACGAAGATGCTGAGGGCTGACGCTTCGTCTTGAGTTGAGTTTATGGCCGGGTCTGACCGTCCCCAAAAACCAGATACTTAAAACTCGTCAGCTGTTCGAGACCGACCGGTCCTCGCGCGTGCATTTTGCCTGTGGCGATTCCAATTTCCGCTCCCATGCCGAATTCTCCGCCGTCAGAAAATTGCGTCGAGGCGTTGTGCATGACGACAGCACTGTCAATTGCGGTTAGAAACGTGCGGGCTGCATCTTGGTCCTCGGTGATGATCGCGTCAGTGTGACCTGATGACTGTTTCGTGATGAACTCAATACTTTCGCTGAGGCCAGATACGACCTTGATCGATGCAATCGCATCCAGAAACTCGGTGCCGAAATCATCATCGCTCGCAGCTTTGATACGGCCATCCGCCTTCACAGCTATCGGATCGCCACGGAATTCGCAGTCGGGCATCGCATCAAGGATCATAGGAATGGCGCGGGCAGCGACAGATTGATCAATCACGATACTTTCAGTCGCGCCGCACACACCGGTTCGCCGCAGTTTGGCATTGCGAACTATCGCGACGCCCTTGTCCAAATCTGCGGCGCTATGGATGTAGCTGTGGCAATTGCCATCAAGATGCAGGAGCGTCGGCACCTTTGCCTGATCACGCACTAGCTCTACCAGACCGCGCCCCCCGCGCGGGATAACAAGATCGACTGTATCGACGGCCTGCAGCAGCTCGGCGACCGCTTCGCGTGCAGTGGTCTGGACGGTTTGCACGGCGTCTTCCGGAAGGCCCGCGTGCTTTAGCCCGGCCCGCATGCACCCAACAATTGTGCGGGTGGAATGACGGCTGTCGGAACCACCGCGCAAAATCACCGCATTGCCGGACTTGAGGCAAAGAGCGCTTGCATCGGCGCCGACATTGGGGCGCGATTCGTAGATCATGCCGATGACGCCAATGGGGACAGCGACGCGCTCAATCGTAAGCCCGTTGGGCCGTTGAAACTCGGCGAGGCGGCGACCAACAGGGTCCGGCAGCTTGGCGATCTCATCGAGCGCGTCGGCCATGGCTGCGATGCGTTTTGCGTCCAGCATCAGCCGATCAATAAATGATGCAGGCTTTTTGTCGCGAACGCTTTCGACATCTTTTTCATTGGCAACGATCAGATCATCAGTCGCTTCACGAAGAGCTTTTGCGGCTCCGGTCAGCGCGAGATTTTTTTGATCCGTGGTCGCGCCAAGCAACAGCCGCGAGGCTGTGCGTGCACGCTCTCCAAGCTGAGCTATGTGGGTTTTCGGATCGAGTTTCTGGTCAGTCATGGCTGCTCCATTCGTATTTCATTTGTGGCCGCGCGCCGATTATCTAAGGCTAACCGCGCGCTCGTATGCCGATTTAAGTGTATTGGTGAAAAGTTGGTCCAGATCGTTTGATCCGTTCAGCGAATTTAGACCTGCCTCGGTTGTGCCATTCTTGCTGGTCACCGAATTGCGCAACTCTTCGAGCGACAGCGGACTCTGCTGCGCCATTTCGATTGCCCCACGCATCGTATTCAGAACCATCGCAATGCCCTCCTCTTCTGAAAACCCCAGACCGGTCGCTGCTTGCGCAAAGGAACGGGCGATTTCGAAAACATATCCGGGACCTGAGCCTGCGATAGCGGTTAAACGGTCCAATTCATCCTCGTTGCCCACTACCATGGCAGTGCCTACCCGCTCCATCATGGACCTTGCGTGGTCTAGTTGTTCGCCGCCGACATTCTTACTGGCGCAGATGCCGCTAACACCCTTGCCAATGGCGGCCGGCATGTTGGGCATGACGCGGATTACGGGAATGCCGTTCATAGCAGCTCGAAGGCGTTCAATTGAGCAACCGGCGGCAATAGAAAGCAAATATCCGCCGGGGGTGAACATTCCGCTGTAGTTTGGCAAAACGGTGTCGATCATCTGCGGCTTGATCGCCGCGACGATCACATCGAAGCGTTGACCCGCGATTTTCTCACGATCGGAGACAAGCGCAACTTCGCCTGGAATAGTATCTGTTGCGCGGTCAAGCCTGGGATCGACAATAGTGAATGATTCATCACCGCTAAGCCAACCAGAAAGCAATGCGCGACCCATTTTTCCGCATCCTATAAGTAAGATATTCAACTACACGCTCCTGTGTAAGTATTTCATCAAGATGTTTTGTAAATTCGTAGGGCACTAAATCTTCTAGTAATTTTGAGTGCTTCTGAAATTATTGAGCTCCGCATTGTAAAAATTTTTGCTGTGCAATTCCATATTGGTGGTTGTGCGCTGCACAATGGATAATTAGTTAGATGTCAGTGAAATTCAAGATTGAATGAAGGCTTAGTGTGTCAAACCCAAGAAAACGAATCGTCATCAAAATCGGATCAGGCTTGCTGGCAAATCAGGATCGCCTGACGCCGCGATTTGGGTTTTTGCAGCGCTTGCTTGAGGACGTGGCGCGGCTGCGCGACGACGGCTACGATGTGATTATTGCGTCATCGGGAGCGGTCGCGTTGGGCTTAAACACCATTGGCGTGCGGCCAGAGGACGCAGGCGTTAGCGATAAACAAGCAGCGGCGGCATGCGGAATGCCGCTTCTTCTCAATGCCTATAAGCAAGTGGGACTCGAATTTGGATTTGAGATTTCGCAGATTTTGCTGACTCTTGGTGATTTTGAGAGTCACAGCCGCTTTCTCAATGTGCGCAACACCGTCAACCGGTTACTTGAATCGCGAATAGTACCGATCGTGAATGAGAACGACACAATTACCACCGAAGAAATCCGTGTCGGCGACAACGATAGGCTTGGCGCAAAAATCGCGCAGATGGTCGGTGCGGAGGATTTTATCATCCTCACCGGCGTGGATGGTCTGTATGATCGTGAGCCCTCGCAAGAAGGCGCGCAGCTGGTCGAGGAAGTTCACGACGTCACCGGTTTCCTTGAAGCTGCGTCGGGGATGAGTGCACTCGGATCTGGGGGGATGCTAACGAAGTTGCAGGCGGTCAACATGGCGCAAAATGCTGGCTGCACAGCCTATATTGCCAACGGTGAGGCCGATTATCCGCTGACCAGCGTTCTCAATGGAACTCGCAAATGCACGAAATGTATCGCCAACCCTGAACCGGTATCGCTTTGGGATGCTTGGTTGGCTGATCGCCTACAGATGGCGGGCAGCTTAGTCCTGAACAAAGGAGCGGCTGAGCGCCTCGGTGATGAAGACCCTATCCTGCGCGGCGAAGTCGCCAACGTGGTCGGCGATTTCAAACGCGGCGACGTGCTCCATATCTATGATGAAGACGGAAATGAACTTGCGCGGGGCCTGTCTGACTTCACTTCAGAAGAATCGCGGATAATGATCAACAATCAGGACATTCCGGCCGAACAACTGTTAGGCTATAAGAGCAGGGCCGAATTCATTCGACCGCAGAATTTGGTGAAAGTTGAAAATCGGCATTTGGCGTGGGAAGCGCCGGAAGATTGCTCAACCACTTAGTTCAGGGGTGATCATCGGAGGCCGGGAACGAATGAGTCACGGCCAAGACTGCTAAAAGGGACGCAACAGCCGCAAGCGAAATACAATCCGGCGGGGCTTCTCGCTCAATTGGGCATGGGTAATAGGTCCGAGTTTGGGTCGTTAGCAGTCATTCGCAGTTTTGAGCCGCCCTACGTCCGCTTTTGGGTGGAAAGCGGACTCGAACTAGGAGTGGAATGGGTCTATGCCCCATAACCCTTCGTTTGCGGAGCTTCTAGTCAGGGAGAATTGCAGTGCTAATCTTCCGACAGTTGTTTGATCAACAATCTTCAACCTACACCTATCTTCTCGCCGATCGGGCCAGTCGCGAGGCCATACTTATTGATCCCGTCTTTGAGCAGGTTCCTCGCGAAATTGCCCTGATCGAAGAGTTGGGGTTAAAATTATATGCATCGCTTGAGACCCACGTCCATGCAGACCATGTGACTGGCGCGTGGATGCTGAGAGACCAACTTAAAAGCAAGATTGCTATTTCTGCCAGTTCGGGTGTCGAGGGTTCCGACGTTCTCTTATCGGACGGCGACAGACTTAGCTTTGGAGATCGTTACGTGACTGCGATGTCCACGCCAGGCCACACAAACGGCTGCTCGACTTTCGTGCTCGATGACAGCTCGATGGCGTTCACTGGAGACTGTCTACTAATCAGGGGATGTGGTAGAACCGATTTCCAGCACGGCGACCCAGCTGTCCTGTATAGTTCCGTGCACGACAAGATATTTTCCTTGCAGGACGAATGCCTAATCTACCCAGGTCACGACTATCACGGTTCGACGGTGACAAGCGTTGGTGAAGAGAAGGCCTACAATCCACGCTTGGGCTCGGATATCGGCATGGAAGATTTTCGCGGCTATATGCTCAACCTTGGGCTTGCCCATCCGAAGCAGATTGATATCGCAGTTCCTGCCAACATGCAGTGCGGTAAGCCCCAAAGGTCCGAATTGTTTCAGGTAGGACCCGGTTGGGCGCCTCTGAATTTCACATACGCGGGCCTCTGGGAGTTGCAGCCGGCATGGCTCGAGGAGCATCGAAAGGAAGTACAAATAATTGATGTCCGCGAGCAGAGCGAATTTACCGGCATTTTGGGCCACATCGTAGGGGCGCGACTCATTCCTCTAGGGCAGCTGAAAGCTTCTGCGGTTTCGATCGAAAAGGACAGGCCAGTCGTTACAGTTTGCCGCTCCGGTGCAAGATCTGCCCAAGCGGCATTTATGCTCGAAAAAGAAGGCTTTGGTAGGGTTGCCAACCTGGCAGGCGGCATGCTTCGATGGCGGACTCAGCGATTGCCAGTTGAGGGTGCCGAAGAATAGCAATTGGCCATGCTCATATTGTTCGCAAATCCGGGGGAAAGCGAACTTTTCTGTGCTTACCGTAGCCTCATGAGCGCGCCTGATATTTTGCCACTCGAATGTCCGAACTGGACTAGCTGACTGCAAGCGGGGCTTGATAAGCCCCGCCTAACCATCGACTTGGAAGATTAATCCGAGGGGAAGTTGTCTCGCGCAGCGAGCGCCGCGATTTCGGCATATGTCAGGCGGTGATCCCCCGCCTTCTCGATTACATATTCACTCCGCTTTTCCGCTGGAAGCATCATCACATGCCGCACCAGTTCAGCCAAAGCACCGTGGCGGATAATCTTTGTAGCATATAGCAAGCCGCCGCCATCATCAGCACGGTGCAAAGTGCAATAAGCTTCCCAGTCTATCGGTTCACTCATTCAAGCGCACTCCACACATTGCCTAATCTACAACAGCCTAGCAGGATACCATAAGCACATAAAGGAGCTCTGAGACCTAATGCAGCGCCGAGCGTAATTGGTGAGATAGGCTAATGGATCGCTATCTTTCGATTTGTGATGCTGACCGTCGGAAACTGGGTCGTTAGCTGACTGGCCGCTCATGGGGCTTAGCCAGCCACTCATGGCCCTTGAGCATGCCGTTCCAGTAGATCCACGGCAGCACTTCGGATTTTAGCAACCAGGACAACCTGGCGGGGCGCGTCCCGTCGATCAACCAATTGGGGAAGCTGGGCAGAAGCTTGCCGCCATAGCCAAATTCAGCAAGCACGATTTTGCCGCGCTCGACGGTCAATGGGCAGGAGCCGTAGCCGTCATAATCTGCGGCGGGCTGCTTGCCATCAAGTACTGCGAGCGCATTAAATGCGACAATCGGTGCCTGTTTACGAGCGGCGGCCATCGTTTTGGCATTGGGCATCGAACCTGCATCTCCGAGGCCGAAGATGTTCGGATATTTGACGTGCTGCATCGTAAATTGGTCGACATCGACAAAACCGCTTTCGGCAGCGAGCGGGCTCTCCGCCACAAATTGCGGCGCGACCTGAGGCGGCACGACATGCAGCATGTCGAATTCGCGTGTCACCAGCCCGTCTGTCGTCTCGAAGGTTGCAGTTTTTGCTGCGCCGTCAACTGCAACCAATTTCGACCCAAGCTTCAGATCGATGCCGTAGCGTTCGACATATTCCATCAGCGCCGGGACATAGGCTTCGACGCCGAACAAGACGCCGCCAGCATTGCAGAATTCCACCTCGATGTCGCCCAGAACACCGCGATCTTCCCACGCATTGCAGGATAGGTACATCGCCTTTTGCGGCGCGCCGGCGCATTTGATCGGCATGGGCGGCTGACTGAAGATCGCGCGGCCTGACTTCAGATTCTTGACCAGTTCCCACGTATAGGGCGCCAGATCGTAGCGATAATTGGATGTTACCCCGTGCTTTCCCATCGACTCTTTCAGGCCTTCGATTTGCTCCCAAGCAAGCCGGATACCTGGAGCGACCACCAAGAGTTTGTAGGTGAGGACAGTCCCATCATCGAGCGTGACCTGATTATCGTCAGGTTGGAAAGTGGCCGCCGACTTTTTGATCCATTTTAGACCTTTGGGCATGACGCTTGCGGTCGTGCGACGCGTGACCGGCGCATCGAAAACGCCGCCGCCAACCATCGTCCAGCCAGGCTGGTAGTAATGGTCTTCACTAGGCTCGATCACCGCGATATCTAGCGAATGTCGCCGTTTGAGAAGCGATGCAGCTGTCGCGATCCCAGCGGATCCACCACCAATAATAACAACATCGTGAGACAAGGCGTTCGACATAGTGAACTCTCCTGATTTCTTGTGCCTATTTACCGAGGCGTTATTTTTGATTGTCCAATGACACCATCCCATCACATAAAGTAAAGATTTTTTCATATGTTAAATCGTATTCGAGTCTGCACGGAGGTCGTCAGCCGAGTTCGATGGCGTCCTGGAATTTGCTAGCCAAGCCATTGCCGATGGGTTCGGATGATCAGGCGAAAATGTTCGGGATTGTCTGATATTGGAGCGCAAGCCGAAGGTCCGCTTCTGGGTCGTTAGCGGACTGGCCGCTATTGTTGCCTCACTGCCCCATAGTGGAACCTATGATCGGACCGTTGGTTGATGTCCGAAATTAGGGAGAAGTTCGATTAGAAACGTTTTAGCTTTCGCAAGCATTCTGGCACTCGCCATCTCTTCTCCGGTTCTGGCTGAAAAGCCAGATCAGGCGAAGGACAATGGCCGGGGCAAGGACACCTCCCAAGCATCAGGTAAAGCTGACAAGGGCAATTCCGCCAAGGGCGATGCGGCAAAGAACCGCAACAAGCAGACTGGCAACACCCAAGCGTCAAACAGTGATGGTGAACAAGGCAACAAAGACAGCCGCAAATCAGGCAAGAGCGAGAGCCGCGGCAACGACCGCTCGATCAATGCTGGTCGTAGAATTACCAAGTCCGACTACCGCGAGTCCGATGCGCGCCGTTATGATGAGGGGGGTGACCGTGATCGGTTCCGCTTTACCAATGACGATGATCGTCGCCGCTTCGCCGTCCGTTATGATCAGGATTTCGGGCCTCTAAGCGGCTTTTGCCCACCGGGCTTGGCGAAAAAGGGCAACGGATGCCAGCCTCCCGGACAGGCAAAGAAATCAAATAGAGATTACCTGTCGAGGTATTCTCGGTTCAGCGATGGTGATTGGCGCTATTATAACGGATATGCCTATCGCACCGATACCGGGAGCAATCTGATCAATTCCTTCCTTCCGCTCGTCGGCGGCGCTTTGTTTGGCGCAAACAAATGGCCCGTAGCCTATCAGGACTACAGCGTGCCGCAATATTACGATCGCTTTTACGGGCGTAATGACGATTACGGTTATCGTTATGCTGACCGGACGATCTTCAGGGTCGATCCGCAAGATCAAACGATTGAGGGAATTGTGGCATTGCTAACAGGTCACGATTTTGGGGTCGGTCGCCGAATGCCATCGGGCTACGATGTCTATAATGTGCCGAGCCAGTACCGTGACCAGTATTATGATCGGCCCGATGCGCAATATCGCTACAGCGACGGCTATGTATATCAGGTTGACCCAACAACGCAGCTGATTGCTGCGGCAATTCAGCTGATCGTTTGAAGGCGGGAATATGATGCAGAATAGATTTCTTGTGGCAGGTGCTGCGATCGTCCTTTTGGCTACAACCAGCGCCTGCGATGGGGGTGATAATCCAGACACCAATTCTGTTGAAACAGGCCAGAACATTGCCAGCTCTTTGAGCGGCATTGATGGAATGGATACGGCGAGTGACTTGATCAAAAAGGCCGGCCTTGAACAGATGTTGGAGGGTGAGGCAGCCTATACCTTGTTCCTGCCGACCGATCAGGCATTTGCGACATTGCCAGACGGCGAACTCGACTGGCTTCGCTCTGATGAAGGCCGCCCCGATCTGATAGCGCTGCTGCGTCAGCATATGGTTCCAGGCACGGTTGTCCAGGAAGACCTGGAGGCCGCGCTGGAAAGTTCAGGCGGCACAGTTTCATTGGCGAGCCTTGCAGATTCCCCCCTTGCCTTGCGGCGTGAAGGGAACACAATTCTTATCGGTAGTGATGCTGCGGGCCCACAGATTTCGTTGCCACCTCACATCGCGACGAATGGCGTGGTGTATGAAGTCAGCGCGCTAATCAAACCGGACAGCTAATTGATGTCAGTGGAGCGGAATCACAGCCCTCGCTTCATTGCTTTCATGGCTCGGCGCGAAACATCCGGCAAAGAATTCGCAGCGCGCATGAAACGTCAGCCCGGCTTTTTTCAAGCCTGCTTGATTTCAATTATCTGGCGCAGAAATCATCATCTCCGTTCTTGATGGGACGCAACTGCCGAGCTTCCACGCAAGCAGCTCGGTGTCATGCCTCTGTTTAGCTATGTCTGCTTGTGGGCGGGAAGCGGACGCTAGGAATCTTTGCTATCAATCCAATCTCAGATAACCTTGTTTGCATTATGGGGTTTGCCAGGCCTCCAGCGATAGGAGACAATAAATGCCACCTTCAGTGACAGTGACGATTGGACGGGCCCTTCTCGGGCTATACTTTTTGGTACCCGGGCTAAGCAAGGTAGCTGGGTCAGCGGACATGGTCACTTATATGCAGTGGCATGGTATTCCGTTTGCAGCGCCACTCCTTTGGTTCGCTGCCATCGTGAATATCTTCGGCGGCCTCTTTCTTATCTCCGGACGGCACGTGAAGTTTGTCGCTTATGGTTTTGTTGTTTACATTTTGATGGTCAACTTTCTCCTCCACGACTTCTGGACCATGGAGGGTGATGGCGTTGCTCATGAAGCCCAAAACTTCGTCAAAAACCTCGCTATCCTAGCTGGTCTTCTTGTGCTTGCGGGAAGTTCGGCCGCTCGCAAACTATCGCTATCGGGATGGTGGCGAAGCGACAGCGCGGTCCTTCGTCAACAGTCAGAATTATAAGTGCCAAAATAGGCTGAGTTTAAACCTAATGCACAGCTAGATCAAACAGCCACGGATTCACTTGGCAGTCGCCTTGTGGGCCCGGGGCTGCCTCCCCTATTTTTTCGAATGTCCGCTTTTGGTGAAGCGCACGAAACGGCTGGATGTCTGTTATTGGGTGGCAAGCAGACATTGAGGCTTACGAGTTCTTTGCGCCGGCGATTGCTTCAATTGCATCAAATTTGCCAGGCTCTAGCTTTCAGCCTACCCTCCTACTTGTGAGGATCGTTACGGAGGGGCAGAACATGAAGATATTGTCGGCCAGCATGGCCATTTTTATCCTAAGCGCAACAGCAGCTTGCAACGACACTGGCGGTGATGTTGGCGAGGAGAATGTCGCTCAAGTCGAGAGTGAAGCACTCGAAGGAAATGCAGCTCTGATCGCCGACGCTCTTTCTGCTGGTCCGAATGACGTAACAAACGGAGCTTCAGTCATTGACGGTGAGGGCAATGTCCTTCGCGAGGGAAGCAACGGTTGGACTTGCATCCCAGAGACTCCTGGGATGGGGCCCATGTGCAACGATGCAACATGGATGGAAGCGCTTAGCGCTTTACAGGCTGGCCAACCGTTCCCCACTGGCAAGTTTGGCGTCTCATACATGCTAGCTGGAGAAGGCGATGCGCCAGGCGTAAGCAATCTCGATCCTGCAGCTACCGGGCCAACCGAGGACAACATGTGGATCAAGGATGGGCCTCACATGATGATCATACTGCCGGACCCAGCATTATATGCGGAGATGTCTAATGACGTTTCCGATCCGGTTTACGTCATGTGGAGAGATACGCCATTTGCTCACTTAATGGTTCGTATCGCGGAAGCTGACAAAGAATAGAAGCGTCCGCTTCTTGGGCGTTAGCTGACATTAAACTTAAGCCCGCTCAGCCACTCGTCTGAGCGCGTTCACATAGACATCAGGCTGCTGCGCGCCCGGGATCAGGAACTTGCCCTCCACGATCATCGCGGGGACGCCGGTGATGTTGCTGTCGAAGGCTTGGCGTTCCTCTGCGCGGACGCATGCGGCTAGTGCTTCGTCATCCAGCGCGGCGCTTGCTGCTTCGCGGTCGATGCCCTCAGCTTCTACGATATCCAATAGCACATCGCGTTCGCCAATCGGGCGGCGTTCGTTAAAATGGGCGCGGAACAGAGCGAGTTTGAGCGCCATCTGCTTGTCCGCGCCACAGGTATCGAGCGTGTGGGTCAGCAACTTATGAGCATCGAAAGTGTTCCACATCATCGCAGGCGGTGCGGGCTCCTCGCCGCCATCATAGTCAAGCGATACGCGCGCCTGCTCGGCCACTTCGCGCATGTGCGATTGCACACCTTTGCTCTCGTCCAGATTGCGGCCATATTTGCGCGCGATATGTTCGATGCGGTCTTCGCCCTCTGCCGCCATATCCGGATTGAGTTCAAACGGACGCCAGCGGATTTCCGCTTCAATTTCTCCGTCCAGCTGTTCCAGCGCTTGCTGCAACTGACCATATCCGATGATGCACCACGGGCACATTACGTCGGAATAAATGTCGATGGAAAGCTTGCGCGGAACTGCGTTGGTCATTTGTCGAGCCACCAAGTTACGAGATTATGCGCGATTGCGAAAGAACGCGGGAAGATCAGATCGTCCGTGCCATGCTCGCCCGCCGCGCGCGCAGTTTCTAATTCTGCACGAGTGAACCAGCGCGCATCATCAAGTTCGGTTTTGTCGATGGTGATCTCGGGATCATCGGCAAAGGAATGGCAGCCAATCATCAGCTGGCTGGGAAACGGCCAAGGCTGGCTGGCCAGATAAGTCACATCGCGCACGCGGATAGCGGCCTCTTCATGCACCTCGCGTGCGACAGCTTCTTCGATGGTTTCGCCCGGCTCAACAAAGCCCGCGAGTGCTGAGAATATCTTCGGCGGAAAGCGCGGCTGACGACCGAGCAACAAGCGGTCTTCATGTTCCACCAGCATAATCGTGACCGGATCGACACGCGGAAAATGCTGCGCATTGCAGTTTGCGCAATCGCGCTGCCAGCCGCCCTTGGCGACAGTTGTTCCATTGCCGCAGCGTGCGCAGAAACGGTGCCTTGCGTGCCAATCCACGAGACTACGTGCCCCGCCATAGATCGCCAAATCAAGCTGATCGAGCAATTGCATCGCCTGCCACGCCCGCGGGTTGGCATAAGGCGGGTCGCCCGCACCTTTGTCAGGCACAGCCGCAAAGCACGCCTTGTCGTCAAGCAACCCCAGAAACACCAGCTCCGCCTCTTGCGGAACATCGGCGAGCGTACCCCATATCAGCGTGCCCTCGCCACTGATCGCAGGTTCCAGCCCTTCCATGACGAGCACCTTTGCTCGCCAGTCCATCAGACCAGCAAGCGCATCCTTGTCGGCGCGAATATGGTCGGCCCGGTCGAGCGGCGATCCGGCAAAGGCAGTAACACTCACCCTGCGGTGGCCATCGCCATCAGATCAGCCACAACAGCCTTGGGGAAATCGCCATGCACTTCATAGGCGTTGGACGGCATATATTGCGTGAAAAGCGCCGCGCGCAGGCCGCGCTTCATATCGACCAGCGCAACTGTGCCAGCCGCACCGCCCCATCCGAATGTACCAGCCTGATCGCCCAGCCCCACACGGCCGCCAGCGCCAAACCCGGCACCGTCAGCAAATGTGCCGGTAGTGTCGACAGCAGGCGGCAACAGGTTGGACGTGCCAACGCGGACCACCAATTCGCTCATCACACGGGTGCCGTCGATCTTGCCGTAATTCAGCAGCATGCGCTGCCAGCGGTCATAATCGCGCGGACTGCAGACGAGGCCCGCTCCGCCAAATGGGAAGGCAGGCTTGTCGAGATAGATCGAGGTCTTGGCTGGATCCATCGGGAACAGGAAGCCCCCCGTCACTGCGTAATTACCGGTCAAGCGGGAGACTTCGCTTTCCGGCACTTGGAAATATGTGCTCGTCATGCCCGCGGGCGTGAAGATACGATCTTGCAGGAATTTGTCGAACGGCATGCCCGACGCAACTTCGATCACGCGGCCAAGCAGGTCGAGCGATACGGAATAGCTCCATGTTGTGCCCGGCTGGTATACCAGCGGCAGCTTGGCGAGATTGTCGGCGAATATCTCAAGGCTGGCGGCAGGTTCGGCGCGGCCGACACCGGGCAAGCTCAAACGGGTCACCTGCCCCGGACTGATACCGTCAGCTTCATAAGCTTCCTTGATCGGTCCCGTCTGGATGATTCCGTAACCAAGGCCGGCCGAATGCGTCAGCAAGTGACGGATCGTGATCGGGCGTTCGGCATCGACTACATCCTCCAGCGAGCCATCGGGCGTTGCCTGAACCTTCATATTGTCGAAAGCCGGCAGAATTTCCGCCAGCGGCTGGTCGAGGTGAAGCTTGCCATCATCAATCAGCATCATGGCAGCCATGCCCGTGATCGGCTTGGTCATAGAATATATGCGGTAGAGCGAATCCATATCGGCAGGCGTGCTGCCACCAACGTCCTGCGTGCCCTTGGCGATGACTTCGGGCTCTCTCTGGCCCCAGCCCAATGTCGCGAGCATATTGGGAACTTTGCCCCCGTCGACATAGGAATTGACCATGGCAGCGATGTTTGTCCAGCCCGTCGGATGGTCGCCGTGCGCCATTGCAAAGCGGCCCATCGGCGCGCCAGCAAGGACCGCCCCTGCACCCAAAAATGCGCCGCCGCGCAGCAGTGAACGGCGCGAAACTTCTGGCATGGAATAATGAATTGGTTTCATGGCTGACGGTATCCTCATGGTTTTGTTTTGCCACTGATTGCAGGTGCGGGCGAAAGCATCAAGAGCGACTTGAATTTCTGCGGTGCGCTATCTAAATAATACACATGCTGAACGTATTTTCATTTATCCTCGGGATAATCTCGCTCGTCATCGTCATTCCGGCGACAATTCCGCTACTTGGTTGGGCCAATTGGTTTGCGCTGCCGCTGATCGTGGTCGGCGTGGTGCTGGGCCAGCTTTCATCGAGCAATAGCGGGCGGAACTTCTGCCTTGTTGTGCTTGCAATCGCTGCACTGCGCCTGACACTGGGCGGCGGCATTATCTAAGCCAGCGCCAATCGGACAGCTTTGGCGAATAGGGTCGGAAGGCCTGCGTCTTCGATTGCACTAATTGGCCACCATTCGCCCTCGCCTGCCGGTTCAAACCCGCCTTCGTGGCGGAAGACAGCCAATTCCAGCGATGCGTGGGTGAATACGTGGCGCACCAGCCCCGCCGATTGCCATTCGCCATCCAGAGGCGGTTCGCCGGAGCCATCCGCGCGGGCCGTCCAGCCGTCATCGGGCAAAGCGCGCATTCCGCCGAGCATCCCGGTGCCTTGACGGGTGACCAGCCAGACTGAGCCTTCGCGTTCGATCCAATAGGCTGCGCCCTTGCGCTCAGGCTTGGCTTTCTTCGCTGGCCTTACGGGTAAACGCGCGGGATCACCCGCTACCCTGCCCTCGCAAACATCCGATAGCGGGCACAGCAAGCAGCGCGGATCGCGGTTGGTGCAGATCGTTGCCCCCAAATCCATCATCGCCTGAGCAAAATCACCAGAGCGATCATCGGGTGTAATCGTGTCGGCGTTTGCGCGGATTGCCTTGCGAGATCCCGGCAAGGGCTCCTCGATAGCGAACAGGCGCGACACCACCCGCTCGACATTGGCATCGACAACAACGGCGCGCTCCCCAAAGGCAATCGCTGCGATGGCCGCTGCCGTGTAAGCACCCAGCCCCGGCAGCTTGCGAAGCTTAGCCTCAGTCCGCGGAAACCCGCCCAGCGCCGCAACTTCTCGTGCGCAAGCTGCCAGGTTCCGAGCGCGCGAGTAATATCCCAGCCCCGCCCATGCCGCCATGATGTCCTCTTCAGGCGCAGCAGTAAGCGCCTGCACATCGGGCCAGCGTTCGGTGAACTTCTCGAAGTATGGCGCGACGGCCGCAGTGGTCGTTTGCTGCAACATCACTTCGGACAACCACACACGGTATGGATCGGGAGCTGCGCAACCGGGCGCTGCACGCCACGGTAGGCTGCGGGCGTGGTTATCATACCATTCCAAAAGATCGCGGGAGATGTTGTGTTTGCTGGCAGTCACACGCAGCCTATGGCATGGGTTGACGCCTGATGGAACGGGATGACAAAAAAGGCGAAGAAAAGCCCAAGAAGGTCCGCAAGATGCAGGGTAAGAAAGCTGCACAGAAGAAGGCTCTATTCCGGAAGTATGAGCGCCCACGCGGCGGCCCTGCCCGGCAGATATCCGACCTGATGCCGCAAATAGGCCGCACCGCATTCCGCCGCTTCGGCTTTGTGCAATCGAGCGTTGTCACGCGCTGGCCCGAAATCGTCGGTCCGCATCACGCAAAAGTTTGCTCGCCCGAGGCAATCCGTTTCCCGCCCGGCGAGAAAAGCGAAGGCATTTTGCAGCTGGTCGTGCTGCCTGCCCACGCTCCGCTGATCCAGCATGTAATCCCCGAGATTATGGAGCGCGTGAACCGCTTTTTCGGTTATGCTGCCGTTGCCCGCGTCAAAATCCGGCAAGGCGCGGTTAAGCCGCCGCATGCTGAAAGGTTGCCGAGTGCACCACCTTCTCTAAAACCGATTCCGATGGAACTGGGCGACAGCCTGCGCGATATTGGCGATCCGGAGCTACGGACAGTGCTTGAATCGCTTGCCCGGTCTATGGGCAGCAAAGAGGATGAGAACGAATGAAGCTGAAGCATATTCTTGGGGCAACTTTGCTGGTTTCCGCCGCCGTTTTGACAACGGGCGCGAGCAAGGGCTGGAACCAGACAGTCGAACGGACCGATGGCGGCCATGTTATCGGCAATCCCGATGCAGAGCTGAAAATCACCGAATTCATCAGCTATACCTGTCCCCATTGCGCCACTTTCGCGCGCGAGGGTGAAGCACCCTTGCAAATTGCCTATATCGGCTCGGGCAAGGGATCGCTGGAGGTCCGGCATCTTATCCTGAACCAGGTCGATCTGACCGCAGCGATGCTCGCATGGTGCGGCGACAAGGACAATTTTCCCGGCAATCACACTGCTTTCATGCTGAAACAGGACGTATGGCTGGGCGAAGCGCGCAAGGCATCTGCTGGCCAGACCGCCCGCTGGCAGAACGAAAACCTCCGTGAGCGAAACCGCGCCATCGCCACCGATCTGAAATTCTACACGATCATGGAAGGCCGCGGATACTCGCGCGTTGAAACAGAAGAATGCCTTGCTGATACAGCAATAGGCGAACAGCTAATGGATAATACGACGCGCAATATGGAAGTGCACGGCGTGCAAGGAACGCCAAGCTTCCTGCTCAATGGGACGTTGTTGGACGCGACACATAGCTGGTCGGCGCTAGAACCAAAGCTCAACGAAGCCTATCTAGCACTCAACAAGGACTAAGCCGGCTTTTTCGCTAAGGTGTGGAAACATGCCGCATTCGCTTCAAACAACGCCCTCCATGGGCTAGCCTTACAGGCCTACGCATTGGGA
>JBBKVP010000021.1:0-15877 GCA_037968495.1 Pontixanthobacter sp.
GCCCAGACTGGTGAAAGAACCAAGCAGACCCGCGATATAGTCGATCGAGAAGCTGTTTACGTAATAGCTGTTCTCGGCAACTTTGGAATCGGCGTAAATAGCGCCGAGCAGGAAGTTGAATGGCCCGTCGAGGTCGCTCGAAATGATGGCTTCTGCAGTCCACGATTTCTGGTCCTGATTGGACCGGTCATACTGCAGAGGAACATCGGAACAGATCGAGTTACCTTCAAAGGAACCACGGTTGTCGAGGCTAGTGTCGGATGTGCACAATTGTCCGTTTGGACCGTTGGGAATGATACCGGCTACAACGGGCTGGAAGTATGATGCCACGGGAGCACCTACAACCAGCGGATTGGCGTAGGCCGCAAGCTGGTTAAGCGCAGGTGCGAAGAACGAACGATCTGAATAACCCAGGTTGTAGTCCTGGCGGGAATCAACCGTGGTCTTCTGATATGTGCCCGTCAGGCCGACGCTGATCGGGCCAAAATCATGGTCGATGCTAGCCTGCAGTTGCAGTTCGTCTGCGAAATATTCAGGGGTAAACGGCGTGTTGACGATCCGGACATCCTGCGGCTCCTGGAAATTGGAGAACGCATCAGGACCGTAAAGGCTGCCGAGGCCGAAACCGGCCGGCAGGCCGTTGATGGCCAGGAATTCGCTGGACGACAATGTGCCGGTGAAGGTGGAGTTCGCATTGGTCATGTCGAAATCGCGGCGGTTGTTCAGACAGCCGACCACCCCTGTAGGATCGCGCTGGCACTGCTGTTTCTGAATCCGCATGCGGTCATCGTTTTCACGGAAGTAATAGCCCATGAGATCGATGGTCGTATCCGGACCCGGTTCGAAACGCAGCGAACCGCGCACCGCATACATGTCGCGGCCATCGATATCCGAATTATCGAACAGATTTTCGGTATAGCCATCCCGGTTGAGGTAGAAGCCAGCCACACGCACGCCGATCGTATCACCGATCGGGACGTTGACCATTGCCTTGCCCTTGATGCTGTTGAAATTGCCATATTCAAATTCCGCTTTCGCGCCGAATGCGGACAAGTCAGGCTTCGCGCTGACCACGTTGACCACGCCCGAAGTGGCGTTGCGACCAAACAAAGTCCCCTGCGGGCCGCGCAGGACTTCGATCCGTTCCAGATCGAAATATTCTGTTTCGAACAATCGCGTGCCGAACAAAGGCGCGCCGTTAAGATGGATGGCAGTGGCACTGTCGCATGACACGCCAACGCACAAGTCGCCAATGCCGCGAATGGTGAAGCTGGATGAGGTAAAGTTGCTCTTTGTGAAGGAGACGTTGGGCAAGGTGAGCTGAAGGTCGCTCGCATTTTCGATCTGCTGCGATTCCAGCGCTTCGGAGGTAAAGGCACTTACCGCAATCGGAACAGCCTGCAGGCTTTGCGCCTGTCGCTGTGCCGTAACGATGATTTCATTATTGCCCTGCCTGCGCTCTGGCTGGGCATTGGCATCAGGAGTTACCTCCTGTGCAAAAGCTGGAAATGCGATAACGCTGCCGCAAATGCCGGCGAGCAGAGTAGCCTTAACCCTCATACGTCCTCTCCCATCATCCGTCGCCTTTTCTGGCGATCTATTTGGGAAACTAACTCAGTTGCCGCCATCATGGCAAGCATATTACTGAAAAGAGGCCACAGGCTTTGTAGATATTTTGCATACCTATGCATGACTGACCTACAAAAGCATGGTTTCCGTCGAGAATATCAGAGGAATGGAGCGGGTAGCGGGAGAATTACACCTTTTCAGGGTGATCTAGACATCCAAATCGACATCACTAACTTCTTGATTAACAGGAACAAGGTGGTGAATGGCCCAGTCCCGACCGAACCCGTCTCGCCACTGAATTCCCTGCTTTACAGGGAATTTACAGGGAAATCTGCATTTTTCAGCCTGTTTTGCCGAATCAGAGTTCCTGAAAACCCCAGAATTCTGGGGTTTTGCAGAGAAAATTCCCTGCGGCCATAACAGGGAATTAAAATCCGTGTTGCTGGGAAATGGAAGGTGTGGATCAGGGAAGTTGCGAGTTTCAAGACTAACTAATCAAAACCCGACAGTCCGCTATCGGCCCAATTCCAGAAGATCATCGAAACGTGATGCGCGTGTCTGCTTTTAGAAGCGCTCGATGATTGCCGGAATGTCCGCAGCTGGGTCGCTTCCTGCCGGTCTGCTTTTATCCAAAACCCACGATAAGCCGACAGGCTGCTTTTGGTGAATTGCTAAACGCTACTTAACGGCAGAAAGTGGGTGGGAAACGGACATTTGGACACCTTGATATAAAAATCAGCTTTTGGGGCTAGAACGGAAGATCCGTTTCCGGAGACGTGATTTGCTTCATCATTGGCGTTTTCTACAGAGCGTGAGAGGACTGATAGCGTCGCTGAGACTCGATCCGACACCAGCTCTTCCAGATACTCGAATAATCGAAAATGCATTGGTTAAAGCAGAGGTTTATCGGTCGAAAAACACAACTTGGCGGGTTGCATAGTCGGGCCTTCCTCGCCTCTTATTGCATCATGTCTCGGATACAGTTAGTCATCTGCTGCAGACTGACCTACGTCGTATGTCGGAGAAGGGCTTGAATGGGTGAGAGTGACACACACAAACGGCTGGTGAAAGCCCTGACGCAGGTCGCCAGTGGTGACCACGACGCGCTCCGCATTGTCTACGATTTGACATCTAGCGCGCTACTAGGCGTAATTGTTCGCATTGTTCGGAGCCGCGAATTGGCCGAGGATGTCCTGCAAGAGGTTTACGTAAAAGTGTGGTCCCGCGCGTCACGCTTCCAAGCGGACCGGGCCAGTCCAATTACATGGCTTGCCGCAATTGCGCGAAATTCAGCAATTGATGCAGTGCGCAAGCGAGGCCGGAGGCCGAGCGGTAATGATGACGACCTCCACGGCATCGCCGCAGAAAACATCGCTGCTGACGAGTTGCTGTGCATCCAAGAGGACCATGACGCCGTACGTCGTTGTATGGACGAACTTAGTGCTGACCATCGCCGGTCAATCCAGCTTGCCTTCTACGAAGGGCTGACTCATTCCGAGTTGGCCGAACGACTCGACGTGCCTTTAGGAACAATGAAAAGCTGGATACGGCGCGGCTTGTCCGGGCTTAAGGGGTGCCTTGGCCATGGCAGATAATGATATGATCGGCCCGGACGATCTCGGTCCCGAGGACACAGTGATCCTAGCAGGTCAGTTTGCGCTTGGCGTGCTGGAAGGTGACGATTTAGCCTCAGCTCGACGCGCCATGCTTGCCGATCCAACTTTTGCTGCCGATGTCGAATGGTGGGAAAACCGCCTCGGCACCCAGGCCGAACATGCTGGAAGAATGACGCCGACCGACGACGTGTGGTCCGCGATTGAAGCAAGGCTTGAAACTGGTGGCAGTGTTTTCGATATAAGCGAAAAGCGGCGCTCTATCCCATACGCTTGGAGCATTGGCAGTGCGTTGGCGGGCGCGGCAGCTGCATCCTTAGCACTTTACATCTTGGTACCAAACTTGGGCGTGTCAGACATTCAGCCAGTCGAGCAGGTTCAGCAATCCCAGTTGATCGCTCAATTGCAGGATGCTGACACCGGTCGCAGCCTTGCGTCGCGCGTTGATCCAAACTCCAACGAGATCAGCCTTCGGATAGCCGGACTAATTCCCGAGAATGCCGCCTCGACGGCCGCAGAATTATGGGTCGTTCCTAAAGGAGGAGCGCCAGTTTCACTTGGCTTTATCCCGGGGAATGGTGAGTTTAAACGCAAGCTCAGCCAAGCGGAAGCAAAGCTATTGGTCGAAGGCGCAACGCTGGCCGTCACTTTTGAGCAGCGCGGCGAGCAGACGCACGAGGCTCCAACAACGCCAATCTTGCTCGCAGGTGCTTTGACAAGGGTTTAGCACCGTCAAAGAATGCTGAAGTGCATTAGTCTAGAATGTCGCCACATTTTGCAATCTGGGTAATCCCGCGCTTTCCACCATCGCGCCCTAGTTGGACAACAATGTCGATAACCGAAGCGGCATACTCAATAGTGTCCGAACGGCTGAGGCCAATGCCAGTTTGCATGACCATCAGGGACAATTGATCGAGGGCGCCGCGCAATGAATTGGCATGAATTGTAGAAAAGGAACCAGGGTGACCTGTGTTGATCGCACGAAGGAAGCTTACGCTTTCTGCCCCGCGTAGCTCGCCCAGCACAATGCGGTCGGGGCGCAAACGCAGCGCCGCTTGCAGAAGTTCATTCGAAGTAACCTTGGCCTCTCCCAGTTCACCTTTTACAGCAACCAGCCCGACACCGTTCTCGCCCGGCAGTTTCAACTCCGGCGTGTCTTCGACCAATACCACTCGCTCACCAACAGGAATCTCGCCCAACATCGCGTTGAGGAAGGTCGTTTTGCCGGTTGATGTGCCGCCTGAGATGAGGATAGTCTTGCGCTGATGAATTGCCATCCGGAGAAAATTGATCGGTTCATCCTGCGCGTCAGGTAGGTCTTCACCTTTGGACGCGGTCAGCGGTCCCGTGTCATAAGCATCAAGCGGAAGATCTAGTCTGCGATGCCGCCTGATGGCCATTATCCAGTGATCGCGTGAGGCTGGGGGTCCGCAAAACTGGACACGCGCCCCATCGGGCAATGTAGCACCCAAAAGCGGATGCTCCCGGTTGATACCCTGATGGCTAACGCGGGCGACCTGTTCGGCCAGACGCTGGAGCAACCGATCATCCACTTCGGGAGCGGCGATCTTTTGCATACCCGCCACGGTGGAATCTTCGATCCATATCTCGCCTGGACGGTTGACCAGAATTTCGGTCACCGTGTCGCGGGTCAGCCACTGCTGGAAAGGCGCAAGATATGCATCGAGATAAACACTTTGCGGTACAGTTGGCGGCGCAGAGGTCTGCTTGGTTTCGATTTCGGCTGCCAGCCTGTGAATATCCGCACTCATTGCCCGCTCAATTCGTTGCGACGCTGGAGAAATCGAGGTCACGTGCGGTGAACACGCGGATCGGTTCGCCCTGACGAACCCGAACTGTTGGACCAATCTTGCTGTTTTCTTGCACTGCAGTTGCCGCCGCGCTTTGCCCGCCGCCCAGCACTAGAGAAGCGCCGCCTGTGCCAGCCGCTGCCAGCCCGCCTACGACTGACAGCAGAACGGCTGAACCAAAGCGCTGAAAGAAGTGGTTATCGACCTTCCCGGGCAGGCCTGCCGTTCCATCGAAACCGGTTGCGGGCGAAGCAAGGTTTACCGAAACACCGTCTGGCCTGATCACCCGTGTCCAGATCACATAAGCGCGCTTTTGGCCCGCTTGTAAGCCGCTTTGATACTGTCCGATCAACCTGCTGCTGCGCGGCACAAGAACGCGTGTGCCGTCAAAACTGCGGACGTCTTGGCTCACGACGGCACGAACATAACCGGGCACGTCGGTGTTGATTGCCGTTTCTAGAATTGCGGGGATCAGCGTACCCTGAGTTACCGTTGTTTTGGGGTCGACTGCCACCGTAGCGCGCGCTGGTCCACCCCCGATACCGCCAATCCGACTGGCAAAATCGGAGGCGTTGCCTCCCCCTACGGCCTCACCGCCACTCTCAGCCCCAAGACCAGGTGACCCGACCGCGAGCGGCAATGCACTAGCATCAAACACGACGGTCGGACTGGCGTATGGGTTCACAGATGGCGCAAGATTGATTGCCGGAGAATTAGCATAAATCGGGGATGGTCCCGGATCGGCACGCGGTGCAATGGATTGCCCAGACGCAAGCTGCACGGGCTGAGTATCTGGCTCCAGCTTCACTGCTGCAGGCTGGACAACAGTTTCAGGCGTAGCCTTGCCGACTGACTCGGGCGGAGCCAGTCGGGCCGAGTTCATACTCCACAAAGTAACTGCACCGAGTACGCCGACAACGGCAATTCCTGCAGCCAGACCCATACCGTCGGACTTACCCTTACGCTGAGTGACGGCCGGAAAGGAATTGCGGCTAGCGAGATCGATAATCTCGGCTGACATTCCATCACGCGGGTCACTATCGTTGGCTGCTTCCAGCCCGCCAGCATCGGGCAATTTTTTTGAATTACGCATCACTTGATCTCCGCCGCGCTCGCTAGCGCGGTAGCTTTGAGCGTGGCTTTAGGCCGCGCAGGACCTTTGTTTGTCAGGAAGGCATTATTCTTTCCGGACCGCAGAATTATTTCGCGCGGCACACCGTCGATAATGATGACTTCGCCGCGCACGGCAAAGTTCACCGGACCTTCAACGCCAGCCTCGTTCTTGACCAGAATTGCAGGCATCGGAACGCCACTTGGCCAAGCCAAGAAGGTTGATTGACCATCATCATACGTGCGGGCAGGCAACAACTTACGGTCCCCCTTTTCCTCCGCATCGCCCACCCAAGCGAAGTTCAATTTAGCCGGGTCGGTAACTGCATAGGGATCTGTCGCAGCTGCCAGCTCGTCGGCATTGACCTTTCCGGTGAAGGCTGGTTCCTCGGCCGCTTCTGGCTCCTCAGGATAGGTAAATCGCAAAACATACAGCGGCTGTGAGCGCGGATTGGCTACTAGATCGAATAGATAAGTGTTGCGGTCGGTGACTACGGTCATATTCGTAACCGCCTTTGCCGAAAGGGGTTTGACGAAAAGCAGGTTAGCTCGCTTGTTTGGCGTCACCTGCCAGGTTGTCGAATCACCAATGGCCACATTTTCGATCCGTTCGTCCTCACCAAATGCGATGGTGGCCTGCACACTTGTCTTGCCATTGATCACTACGACTTCAGCCGGATCGTAAAGCCGTTCGACTAATCGTGTATCCTGCGCCAAGCTAGGTGATGCAGCCATCAGGCCGAGGGCAATAATGGAACAAAATGCGCGGTTCATTTGAGTTTCTCCGTGGAGCGGGCAGGAGCGGCGCGAAAGCGGCTCCCTATGCCGCGAGTGCGGGATACAGTCGATTTTGATAGTTCGGCCCGAGCTGGGGCAGCCACACCCCGCGCACGGCTATCGCTTGCGCCCGAACCCGAATGATGCGGATCATGATCGTTGGCAGCTTGCGCGACTTGCGCAGATGCGAGTGTGATATGTCTCGCAGGTGCCGTGCTGGCAGCCTGGGCGGCCAATACTGACGCTTGCGGCGCGGGCATTGAAGTTCCAAGCTGTGCGGCAGAAGCGGCCGTGGATACACCGCTGCGTTCGGCACCTTCGTCAACCAAACCAAACACGCGCCAGCCCGCGACCATGGTGGCGGCAGTTTTGAAGATCAGCATCATCAATGCGACATGCACAGCACCGATCAAAAAGAACGCCATCGCGGCGCGCGGATCGATCTGCCCTGGTGAAGAGGCTAGACCTGCGATCACGGGCACGGCGATTTCAAGCATTAGCCCGCCGCCCAAGACGGCAAAAAGAGGCGCAATTGCAAGCATCACTAACCCCTTTAGCCAACCCACGAACAGGCCGCGCGTACCCTTGAACAGTGCCATAACTACAAACACGGGTCCGATCGCGACGAGCACAGCCAAAGCGATTTTTGCTGTCAGCAATACGCCAACGGTGCCAAGCAACAGCAGCGTTGCTCCCATCCATAAAAGGCCTGATGGAGAGAATGCCGAGACAGCCTCCTGCCCTTGCTTCTGCTCGGCAATTTGCCCGATAACGCCGAAAACAATATCGATTTTATTCGCAAAGACCGTCGTGGCCGAGCCTTTGAGCCCAGTCATGATTCCGGCGATCTGGTCTGGTGCGCCGACAGCCAGGTTCCAAACCACGCTTTGATATGCAACCCAGCTGGTCGCGAAAGTGAGGACCAGCCCTAAAGTCATCATACGCGGGGTCAGGCTTGCAATGCCGATCCGACTGCGGCCTGTTAGCAGGGCAAAGGCAAACAGGCCGATAAATAAGGTCAGTAAGATCGTAAGGGCCGGGCCAAGGGCGCCCCCAGCCCCGAACAATCGGCCAAACGCCGCCTCTGTCATTTCGCCCGCCATGCAATCGACACCGCGTAGGGCAGCAGCTACGCCGCTGCCGACACCGTTCATAGCGTTATCGCAGGCTAATGTTGCGGTCATTCGGCAGCCGTCCGAAGCACAAAATCGTCATCATCAGTAGACTGGCCCGGCCACTCGCGCCCAGTAATAAGCGGGTACCAGTCAGCCGGATCGTCTCCGACCGATGCGCGTATCTGATCAAGCTTACGGACCGAGCTTTCGCGGCCTGAAAGGATCGTCAGAACTTCAGGCGCGCCAGACAGGTCCAGCCGGACTACAACCGACGCATCCGGTTGACGAACAAGGAAGCAGCGACTGTGAGCCGGTAGTGATCGGATTACGGCCAACTCATGCTCGGTCAGGCCGAAGCCATCACAATAATCCTCTTCGCGTGCTCTGGCGTTGGGCATAAATGCCATCGTCGCAGTTTGTTCGACCAACGCAGTGGCAATTTTACTGTCCAATGCATCCCGCGCACTTTGTGTCGCGAAGCCAACTAGTGCGTTTCGTTTCCGCAGCGTTTTGAGCCAGTCGCGAATGCGCGCAGCGAAAACTTCGTCATCAAGGGCCTTCCAGCCCTCGTCGATCAGAATCATCGTGGGTTCGCCGTCCAACCGCTCTTCGATACGGTGGAACAGATACATCATCACCGGCGTACGCAGACGCGGCGTTTCGAGCAGTGCTGTCATATCGAACCCAAGCACCCGACGGCCCATTTCCAGCTGGTCCTCCGAATTGTCAAACAACCAGCCATGTTCGCCGTCCTGGATCCAGGATGAAAGTCGGTCGGCCAAATCACCGGGAAGCGGACGACGCGTGCCAGACAAAAGCTCACGGAAATGGCGAAGGCGCCTCAACGAAGGATCATTGGCGTAGGTGGCGTCGACGGCCTCGGAAATGGTCGCTAGCTCTTCGGGGCCGTCGGCCGATAACATGACTCCCAGCCACTCACGAAGAAACGCACGGTTGTCAGCGGTATCAGGCAAGGCAAGTGGATTGAAACCGGTTCTCTCGCCGGGAGAAATACGGTCATAGCGCCCGCCGATTCCGCGAACAAATAGCTCTGCGCCGCGATCCTTATCAAACAGGATTGTGCGAGGCTTGAACTTCTGCGCCTGCGCGGCAAGGAAGTTCATCACGACTGTTTTGCCTGAACCCGACGGTCCGATTACGCTAAAATTTCCCAGATCTCCGTGATGGAAATTGAAAAAGAACGGGGTCGAGCTGGTGGTTTCCAGTAACGCCACAGCGTCACCCCAATGGTTGCCCTCTGCTTGGCCCAAAGCAAAACCGTGCAAGGATCCGAAACTGGCCATGTTCGCGCTTGAGATCATGGCCCGCCGGACCAGATATTGCTCGTTACCCGGAAACTGGCCCCAGAAAGCAGGCTCGAGATTGGTGTCCTCTCGAACTGCGATTGCGCCCGTGTCAGCCAGCGCTGCAGCGGCAGCGGCAGTGGCATCATCGAGCATATCCAGCTCGGGTGAGCGCAAAAGAACGGTTAGGTGATGATCGCCAAAACTAACGGATCCTGCGCCAAGCGCATCGCGGGCCGACAGCATATCGGCGCGTTCCGCGGCGGCTTCCTCATCAGCCGAGCGCAGCCTACGGATCGACAAATCCATCCGCTCGCGGGCAGTCTGGCGCTCTGCCGGCGCAAAGCTCTCGCTGACTACCATTTCGCAGGGCAAGCGCAGGAGGCCATCCAACAAGCCCGGCGAAGTGGCATCGGGATAATCTTTTAAGCTTAAAATTGAGGCAAAATCCACCCCGCCGCCGCCGCGCAATTCGATTGCATCCAGCCCAAAACTGACCCGGCGATAAGGAAGCATCTGACCGATATCGGTTTCTTCCGATGGCCTGCGGACCGGGCGCATCTCGCCGTTGTAAACTGCACTCAGAAGTTCGAGCAGCTCCGAGTTGGCCGCGTCGTTCGCCCCAGCATATTCGGATAATATGCGTGCGCCATATTCGCCGAGCGAAGCGGTTAGACCGCCCACTACAGCTCGAATTGCTCGCAAGTCCTTGGGGTCGGCAATTAACGGCTCGCCCCTGTTGCGGCGCTTCCAAAACCGGCTTGCGCGTTCAGCCAAACCCGCCTTACCACGTGCCGGACGGCGAATGATCGTCACGAACTGGTCATTGATAAAAAGCGAACCGTTCGACAGCTTCTCGTTCCACCTAGCGTCGATATGCGCTGAAAGCGGATCTTCGAACGCCGCATCCAACCCGACTTCAACACGGCGCCGGATGACATGGTGATACATCACGAAGCGAGCGTCCAGCGTTGAGCGGAGCACAACCTCGCGTGTCGCTGCGTGTGCGTTGAGCGACATGGAATCTTCAGTTTCAAACAACAGCCCAGGTACCTGCAGCGCCATCATGAGCGAACCGTCTCGCAATATGACGCAATTCTCGCCTTCCAGCGCAGCATAGGGCAGGCGGTCGCCCGCACTCGCCTCACGCGCACTCCATGCGGCGGGACCGATCCATTTGCTTCTCGACTCTTTCGACCGTGAATTGGCCATAATGATCCGCCCTCCTTCAGGCAGCGTAGCTATTGCAGCCCCAGAGCTTCCAGTTTTTCACCCGAGGGCAGCGGCTGACCTTTGTCAGCCATAGATCGAATACACGGGGTTCGCGCAAACACGCAAAATAGCCCAGACCGTGAATGGCTAAGGCTGCAGGTAGAGCCAGAAAGCTGCCTGTAATCAGGAACAGTTCGGTCGTGATCGCGGCGTTGATAATAAAGTAATTATACGTCACCCCGGCGAACATCTGCGGGCGGGTAAGCGCGCGATGAACGGGATGACGAAGGAGGCTGCTCATCAGGTTATCCTACCGCCGAAGCGGACTGGATGCCGGTAACAATCGAGCCAGCCCCAAAAAGGATAAATGTGCCCAGAATCACGGTCGCGCCAAAGCGCCAGTTCATCCGCCCGGTCAGCATCATGAAGCCCACTGCGGCGACCGCCATTACTGCTACAGCCGTGGCGACATTCCCAAGCAGCGTCCCCTGCATCCAGCCAAGCGCGGATACGATCGGGCCGGAGCCCTGCGGATCAGCGACTTGCTGTGCGAAAGCGGCAGATGGGGCGAGCAACGCCAGAGCAGCGATGGAGAAACGGGTTAGAAAGCGCATTGGACTATCTCCTTGAGTGTTCGGACAGGCGGCCAAGAATTGCCGCAACGTACTTTTTTGTTTCACGAATATTTGGTATGCCGCCCGCTCGGATTACCCGTCCGGGACCGGCGTTATAGGCAGCCAGTGCTTTCTCAAGATCGCCATCAAACCGGTCGAGTTGTTCACGCAAGTAACGCGCGCCGCCCTCTAAGTTGGCAAAGGGATCGCGCGGATCGACGCCCAAATCGCGGGCAGTCCCCGGCATCAGCTGTGCCAGCCCGTACGCACCGACCGGCGAGCGGGCATTGGCGCGCCAACGGCTCTCCTGCCACACCAGTGCCTCGATAAGCGCGGGACTCACGTCAAAACGGCGAGCCAATTCTGCAACCTTTGCGGCATATTGTTCGGGAATACCGCGCGTGTGATGTTCAGGGCGAGCTATGGCGTGATCAGGAATTGTCAGGCCTTGTGGCACCGGCTCAGCAGCGAGAAATAGCATTTTGGCTTGGGGTTTGGTCGCCACTAGTGGGCCTGATATCCACTGCGAACTGTCGCCGCCGACTTCCAGAACATCAGCAAATGCAGGTGCAGGTGCAGATGCAACAACGATCAAGATTGCCAAGTAATCGAAAAGGAAAGAGCGCAAAGACATCTAGAGTGCACTCATGCCTGAGGTTCGACGCAGCGTTAGACGCGAGAGCAGATGGATCATAACAGCATAGATACTGAGCAACGCAATTCCTCCGGCAACGAAGTAGATCGCGGTCTCAAGTAAGCCGATGAGATAATCGCCAGCACCGCTTGCGCGATTCAGTATCCAAATAAGCGAACAGAATATTGCAAAGGCAGCGATACCCTCTCGTAGAGCTCGCAGCTCGGGCTCGGCTGCCACAAACAAGATCGCTGGCAGTGCGCATATAACGATTGCTATTTGGGCAAGCTCGATTCCGACATTGAAACCAAAAAGGCTCAGCGCCTGACCCGCCACAGCAACGCCGGCACTGGAGACCAGTGTGGCGAATGCCAAACCGTGCACCAGACCAAACAGCAAAGCCATCATAGGCTCCCAGCCTGGTGCGAGCGGTTTGATCGCATGTATCGCCGAGACGAGAACCGATATCGCAATGGCAATTTCCACAGGCGCCACTGGTAAGCGTAGGCTTGCAAGACTTGCGGCGACGAGGGTCACGCTATGCCCGAGGGTGAAAGCAGTCACGATGCGAAGCAAGTTCATTGCCGTGCTCCGCTGGCTTCGTATACGGCCCCAGCGACCTCGCCGGGCGATCAGCGCAGCTGGCAGCAGCAGGGCCAGCAAAAACATCATGTGGTCATACCCAAGTGCAATGTGATGAGCGCCCAAGCTCACCGCTCCGGCAAAAATGCGAAACGAACTGGCTTTGCCGCGATCAATATCGAGCGAGGTTTGTCCCTTACGAGCTACGCCGAGAATTTCCCGTTCGCTCACTTTAGCGCCATAATCGTCAACGATTACGAATAGGGCGAAGTGGTTTGGAGTCTGATCGACGACCGCGTTCCATTTGATCGTGAAACGCCGCGCATCAGTCACGGAGGGAGCAGCGAAACTGACTATTGCATGCAGATCAGGTGGACCAGCAATTTGAACGAACTCGACAGTCTTGAAGGTTGGCTTCCAGACGGCTCCGTCAAATGACTGCAGCACGAACCTCTGTTCTAGGTATCGTTTAGCAATAGCTAGCGATCTGGTATCTTCGCCGATCGGATTGCCAGTCGCGAAAGCATACTCTCCCTTCGGAATAACAACATCTGCAACCACTTCGCTTCGCTCGATCCGCAATTTAATTTCCGAATTAGGCGTCAGATGCGCGAAGGCTGGCCTCACGCCTGAGATCAAAGACGCAGCAAGTGCCATAAAAAGCAGCAAGGTAAGCCGGCCCGTCATCCGTGAGAAAACCATACAAGCTGTGTAATTGGCGAGAAGATATGCGGGTTAAGCGCTACCGCATCTTCACGGGCAATCTTCGCTGAGCCGTGCTTGCCGTTCAGTTCCAAAGCCTGACTACGCAGCGCAAACAGCGAGGCACTGCGCCAACCGGTATTTTCGGCGCGATCAATATTGGACAACGCTTCAGTGATCTGCCCGTTGGAGATTAGTGCGGACGCCAGCAGAAGGTAGGAGTCTCCATATGGCCTCGCGCGAACGTTCTGCCGCGCTAGCTCGAGCGCGCGTTGTGGTTCGCCGAACACCAATTCATGCTCGAGAGCGTGACCCAATGCAGCAGCTGGAAGTTGTTGCAGTCGGACCTGCCAAATTGCCGCAGCACGAGCTGCCCACATTCGGCTTTCCTGTGCTTGCCCATCTGCCCGCAACCATACGGCGAGCGCATCCATCACTTCAGCAGATGCCGACTTTTCGGCGATTGCCGTCATGTCCGAAATTGCCCCGGCCAAGTCGCCATCCAAGGCACGACCTTGCGCCAAATGCGCCTCTGTCAGCCAAAAGCCCGGGAACTGCTCATCGGCACGCTCGAACCAAGCGTTACTTTGAGCGAAATTGCCGCGTGCCAGTTCGATGCCGCCTATACGAAGGGCCAGATTCGCCGTTTCGAACGGAGTGCTATTAACCTGCGTTTGATTAATCTGTTTGAATATCCGGATCGCGCCGGAATAATCGCCCTTAGACTTTGCCAGAACTGCTAGGCGATAATCGGCAGCGCCCTGGCCGCCGATTTTCTCGGAGTTTGCAAACCGCCGGCTAGCTTCGCGGACATTGCCGCGATAGTATGCGACATCGCCTGTAATGGCTGCCCATTCGGCTGCTATCTCTGATCCCGGCGAAACTGCGCTGAGCCGAGCTTCGGAATACAGACTGGCAACAGCATCCAGTTGATGTGTCCGCATGGCGAAGACCGCACTGGTCAGCAGAGGGCCGGATCGTTCAGGCGCCAGGCTGTTAGACTTCTCTAACGCGCGCGCTGCCGAAGCGAGTTCATCATAAGTGGGGCTCAATGCTGCTTTCGCCATGTAAGCGCGGGCAAGACCTTCCTGCGGCAACCATTGGCGAGGCGCCAAGCGAACACGTTCACGAGCCAATTCAAGCTGACCGGCAATTTGTTTTTCTGCATCGGCATAGTCCGCAGGGCCGAAGCCGGCGATCCGCCAGGGCTTTTCAGCGACATTTGCGGCGCGGGTGTAGTCCAGTCGCCAACCGAGAAAACCTACGATTGCCACAGCCAGTATGGCGACAATAATTGCATGAACCCATGCCCGCGATGCGCTGAGCATCACGGGCATGTGTCCTGGCCCACTCCAGTTTCTGGAAGAAGCCATAGTTTCCATTATCGCCTGCGCTGCTGAAGGCGCGGGCCAAACGGAACGTATAGATGTTCAAACATCTTGCAGGCTTAGTTTGCGGTAGCGCAGGGCGTCAGACCCGCGCCGACTAGATCGTCAGCCAGGGCATTTGTCAGCCCAGTCAACTGATCCGTAAGATCAGGTACAAAAGTTCCGGCAGCATCGTCAGCTGGCGATGCATCATTATACGCATTCTTCCGGCTGGAACCGATCAAGGCCGTCGCAACAGCGGGCATGCCCATACGATCAACGCGGGTATAGCCAGACGACGCATCAGTTCTGAAGTTAAACGTCGTACCGGATGTGGATGCACGAGGCGGAGAGCCCTGCGCTACTCCCAAATATGGGAAGTTTGCGCGGAATGATACATCATTGGCTGCTGGGTTAAGTGGCAATCCAGCAAGTGTTCCCGGTCCATTGGTTGCTAGATCCAAGAAAATGACCGCCAGAGTCACATCAATTACGGGATCGGCAAGCTTGCGGCCATTTGGGAAGCCGGAGGCAGCTGAAAGATTTAATGTCAGCGTGTCCGGTACGACAGCTTGAGCAACTGTAAATCCGGTGCCAGGGATATCTTGATTAAGGCAAGCTGTGACATCGAAGGAGGCAGGTGTCGGTGCCGGAGTAGGCATCGGCGTCGGCATAGGCGCAGGCATTGGTGCCGGATCATCATCGTCATTGCCATCAAAACAGGCAGATAGCATACCAACAGAAAGAACCAATGGAGCGGCCATTGCGAGGCGGCCGAGTTTGTTGCGATTGGCAGTGTTCATTAGAGTTGTCCTCCGAATCGAGCGGTTGCACCCCAGACGTCGACCAGCGTGCTCTGATCAATGCGATCTTTGGGTATTTCGATGACAACGGCGGTCAGATTCTGACCAGCAAAAAAGTCACGGGTATTATCGAAAGCCAATGTCCCAGTGCTTGCGGTGTCTTGAAACCCTTGCAGATCAAAGAAAAAGGGATCGTCGAATAGGCCTGCGCGAACGGTCACGCCATCCTTGGTCAAGCTTGTCTCGACGGGACCGGAAATATCCCCGGTAACGCCGGGTAAATTTTGAACCTTGATGCCAAACTCATTGGCACCGTCTTGTCCGAACCTGATCTGGATCGGAATGTCAGTAGTAGTGCGCGGAGCCTTGTTGGACACATTCAGCGTATACAGGACATCGCGGTCATACATCGCCGCAGCGGTGGTCGCTTGCGGGCCGGCAAACGTCATTACGAGAATTACCGATGTGTCAGTGTGCCATGCATAAACATCGGCAATATCGGCAGCTCGGTCTGGTGTGCTATCAACCGAGGGATTGGTTCGTGAAGGCGGATCAAGGTGATCTGCGGCAAATATTCCGACCCCAGGCGCGACTAAGGCCAGCGCTGTTGCGATGCCCACTCCCCCCAAAGCATACGGAAGTTTCTTGCGTATGTTCATTGCAT
>JBBKVP010000022.1:0-59792 GCA_037968495.1 Pontixanthobacter sp.
GAGAGGCCCTTGAAGCGCACCTCCAGCGTTTCGCGGTTGTAACGTTTGCCGCTGCACTGTTCGCACGTCACATAGACATCGGGCAGGAAGTGCATTTCGATCTTGATCAGCCCGTCGCCATTGCACGCCTCGCAGCGGACGCCCTTCACATTGAAGCTGAAGCGCCCGGGCTTATACCCGCGCGCCTGGCTTTCGGGCAGGCCCGCGAACCAGTCACGGATCTGGGTGAAGGCGCCGGTATAAGTCGCCGGGTTGGAACGCGGCGTGCGGCCAATCGGCGACTGGTCGATCTCGATCACCTTGTCGCAATATTCGAGGCCGGTAATCTTGTCATGCGCCCCCGCAATCACCCGCGCCCCGTTCAGCGTGCGCGCTGCGCCGGCATAGAGCGTGTCGATGGTGAAACTCGACTTGCCGCTACCAGACACGCCAGTGATGCAGGTGAACGTGCCCAGCGGGATCGCCGCCGTTACGTTCTGCAGGTTGTTCGCCTTAGCCCCATGCACGGTCAGCTTGTGCCCGTTACCCTTGCGGCGCTTCTTCGGCACAGCAATCTCGCGCCGTCCGGTGAGGTAGTCGGCGGTGAGCGAATTCTTCGCCTTCAGCACTTGCTTGAGCGTACCTTGCGCCACGATTTCGCCGCCATGCACACCCGCGCCGGGTCCGAGATCAACCACATGGTCAGCCTGCCGGATCGCATCCTCGTCATGTTCGACCACGATGACCGTGTTACCCAAATCGCGCAGCCGCTTGAGGGTTTCGAGTAGCCGGTCATTATCCCGCTGGTGTAGACCAATGCTCGGCTCGTCGAGCACATACAGCACGCCGGAAAGCCCGCTGCCGATCTGACTGGCGAGGCGGATACGCTGGCTTTCCCCGCCGCTCAGAGTCCCGGATTTCCGGTCGAGATTAAGGTAATCCAGCCCGACATTATCGAGGAACCCGAGCCGCTCATTGATCTCCTTCAGAATAGCCTTGGCAATCTGCTGCTGCTGGTCATTCAGCTTTTCGTTTAAACTGCTAAACCAAGCGTAAGCATCGGACACAGACATGCGAGTTGGCAGTGAGATATCGCTCTTGGCAATCTTCACCGCCAGCGCCTTCGGATTGAGCCGCGCACCTTCACAGGTTTCGCAATCCTGCGCGGTCTGGAACTTGCCCAACTCGTCACGCATCCACGTGCTTTCGGTTTGCGTCATCCGGCGGTTGAGGTTGCCGATGACACCCTCGAATGCCTTCTTGACCGTGTAGCTCTTGCGCCCGTCACGGAAGGTCAGCGGTACCGCCCTGCCCTTCGTGCCATGCAGAACGATAAATTGATGCTCGTCCGACAATTCCTTCCACGGCGTTTCCAGCTCGAAGCCAAATTCACGCGCAAGGCTGGACAATACCTGCATGTAATAGGGCGATGGCGGGTTGGACTTTGCCCAAGGCATCACCGCGCCCTTCTTCAGGCTCAACTCCTCATTCGGCACAACCAGCTGCGGATCGAACAGCAGCTTCTCGCCAATCCCGTCACACGTAGGGCAAGCGCCCTGCGGCGAGTTGAACGAAAACAGGCGCGGCTCGATTTCCTCAATGGTAAAGCCCGATACAGGACAAGCAAACTTCTCGGAAAACACGATGCGGTTGGGCGGAATACCCGTCCCCTTCATCGCCCGGCCAGCAGCTTCGTCATCCTCACGGCCCGGCACAACGCCATCTGCCAGATCGACATAGGCCAACCCGTCGGCCAACTTCAAAGCCTGCTCGAAACTCTCGGCCAGCCGCGCCTCAATACCCTCTTGATCCTTCGTCGTCGCGCGAACCGCTAGCCGGTCCACCACAACTTCGATGTCATGCTTCAGCTTCTTGTTGAGCTTGGGCGCTTCTTCGATCTGGTAAACCTCGCCGTCCACACGAACACGCGTAAAGCCGGCCTTTTGCCATTCGAGCAGTTCCCTGCGGTATTCACCCTTGCGCGCACGTACGACCGGCGCGAGCAAGAACAACCGCGTACCTTCGGGCAGTTCCATCACCCGGTCGACCATATTGGAAACCGTTTGCGCCTCAATCGGCAGGCCGGTAGCGGGACTATAGGGAACCCCCACCCTCGCCCATAACAGACGCATGTAATCGTAAATCTCGGTAACCGTCGCAACGGTCGAACGCGGATTCTTCGATGTAGTCTTCTGTTCGATAGAGATTGCAGGCGACAGCCCGTCAATATGCTCGACATCAGGCTTCTGCATCATCTCGAGGAACTGGCGCGCATAGGCGCTCAGGCTCTCGACATAACGCCGCTGCCCTTCGGCATAGATCGTATCAAACGCGAGCGACGATTTGCCCGACCCAGACAGGCCGGTAATGACAATCAGACTGTCCCTAGGAAGGTCGATATCGACGCCCTTGAGATTATGCTCGCGCGCACCGCGCACGGAAATATGTGTAAGGCTCATGCGGTGATCTGTTCCGGTAATGTTCGCTTGTGTCAAGGTGCCGCACCCCACTGCTCACAGGTACCAGCATGAGTGATGTGGTTACCCGTTCGGCTAAAAGCAATGTAACGATTGCTAGAGAATGGTTATGGCCCGTGCCCACCAGCACCGGATAGCGGAGAAGTACCATTATGCGTGTCATCAGCCTGGTTGTAATCACATTTCTGGCAGCTGCCTGAAGCCGGGCATCTACAACATCCGAACAGCTCACCGAAATTACTTCAGCCGACGAAATAAGCCGGCCGTCCCTGTCAGTTCATTGGAAGGTATCGAAGGCTTTTGGCATGTGTCCCGGTTCGAAGATTATGAACCAGGCTGGCAGGACTACAGCGGTTGGCGCAATGCGAGCGTCCATATCGATAATGGCCAACTGACGTATTCCGTCGGCTGCAATCGTTCGGGCAATCCCACTCGGATCGAAGGCAGAGTGTTAAAACACACAGGCGATGGCGACCGAATGCAAACCTGTATGGGATGCGGCGAAGTTTGAGAAGCTCGCGACACTCGGTTCTTCCGCTTTTTTGCGAGCAACCCTGCAGTGATGAGGGTTGGAGAAGGGAGGCTACGCATAGCTGACGCGGAAACTGAACTTATCTTGCTGGACGAAGCGCGGCATCTGGCTGAAAATGGTGCATCTATTACTGAGATTGAGGGGCGCTGGATTCCGCAATCTGGCGAAGAGTTTAGCGGCTGGGGAATGTCAGGTGCCAGCATCGGGGATGATCCCGGCATTCTGACTGTTAGCAAAAACAGGCTCGAATGGTCGAAATGTCCGAAAGCATCGGTAACTGGAAAGCATACGTCGGGTCACCGGTTTGTTCGCGATCGAATATCCATTGCGGACTGCAGTTTCGCTTCTTCACCAGCTCTGCCTACGAGTGATATCGTGACCACGGTCATGCACGGGAATCCGGCATTCCTCGTACTGCACCGGATAGAATTGCAATGTATATTTCCGGTAAGGCCATTCATCTTCGAAGCGAGCAAAGCGTATTGAACCCACCACCTCCGCCGCCAGCGCCAGCAGGACCGCCAAATTGACTTAGCGTACTCTCGTCAGGAACTTTGTGTTTCGCGCGACGAGCAGAATCGGATTAACAGATAACCAAGCAGGCCTGATGCGAGCGAACCGGCCAGCACGCCGATCTTGACCTGCTCCAACTGTTCGAAGCCAGGGAACGCCAGCGTTCCGATAAACAGGCTCATGGTGAAGCCGATTCCGGTGAGGCAAGCGAGGCCATAAAGCTGCAGCATCGTGGTCCCTTCTGGCCGCTTAGCCGCACCCAATGCGGTAGCGATCAGGATCGCTCCGAATACGCCGATTTGCTTGCCGAAGAACAGGCCTGCAGCAATGCCGAGCGGAAGCGGCTGCATCAGCGCGGCGGGGCCGAACCCGGCCAGCGAAACGCCCGCATTAGCAAAGGCGAATATCGGCAAGATCAAGAATGCGACATAAGGATGTAGAGCGTGTTCAAGCGTGATGAGCGGTGATGGAGTAGGTTCGCTACCCGCCTCGCCACTTAGACCCTTGAGAGGCACAAACATCGCCGTCGCAACACCGGCGAGCGTTGCATGGACACCTGACTTCAGAACGAAGACCCACATTATCGTGCCGAGCAAGACATATACCGCCACTCGCGTCACGCCTGACCTGTTCACTGCGAACAATGCAGCGAGCACTGCCGCAGCGCCGCCGAGAGCCATCAGCGAGAGGTTCTCTGTGTAAAACAGCGCAATGATCGCAATCGCGCCGATGTCATCGATAATCGCTACGGCAAGCAGCAGAACCTTCAGTTGAACCGGAGCCCGCTTGCCCAACAGCGCGAGTATGCCTAGCGCAAAGGCAATGTCGGTGGCGGCGGGAATGGCCCAGCCACGAATATTGGCCGCCTCATCCACATTCACGAACAGGAACACAGCCGCAGGAACCGCCATGCCGCCGATCGCGGCGTAGATTGGCAAGGATGCCTGCGACCAGCTCGATAGCTGACCGTCGAGCACTTCGCGTTTCACTTCCAATCCTATCAGGAAAAAGAACACGGCCATCAAGCCGTCATTGACCCACAGCAGCAGCGGCTTGTCGATGCCGAAGCCGCCAGCGGTTACCGCGACTGGCACGCTCCACAATGCACGATAAAGCGCCTCGCCCCCGAAGTTGACGAGAAGCATGGCAAAAACCGCCGCGCCGATCAGCATAAAACCGCCCGACGTTTCGCCCTTGATGAAATCACGCATCGCGGCGCGGATAGTGTTACTCATTGAAAAAACAGCCCCAGAATCATGTCACAATTGTCCTTAGACCATATGCAACAAAACCCTCCCACCCAAAATACGCGTGAACGCCGTCTAGGTTTCCGCAAAATCGCCAGAAGTCATCCCCTGTTCAAGCGCACTGATTTACTCCATCAGTTGATCGTTGGCGGCAGCAGTTTGTCTGACACGTATGACCGCCAGGACTTTTGGTCGCACACTTGGAGAAAATCACAGATGAAATCCCACTTTTTGGCTGGCGCTGCTGCGCTGGCGCTCGCTGGTTGCACAACGATGAGCGAAACGATGCAAAGCGCTGAAGTTGCAGAAACGGCAATTCCAAATATTGGCCCACAAGGCACCGGCTATTTCGCGCAGGAAAGCACCCTGCCCTTCCACGCACCGGACTTCACCAAGATCAACGATGCGGACTATGCGCCCGCTATCAAGCAGGGCATCGAAATCCAGCAGGCAGAAATCGCGGCGATTGCGGGTAGTCCCGCCGCGCCGACCGTCGACAACACTCTGGTCGCGATGGAACGCTCTGGTGCCATGCTCAGCCGCACGCTGATGGCGTTTTATCAGGTGCAAGGTGCCAATACGAATGACGTGCTCGACGAGACCGAAAGCGAAGTCGCGCCGCTCCTCGCTGCCAACAGCGATGCGATCTATCTGAACGACAAACTGTTCCAGCGCATCAAGGCAATTTACGACAACCGCGCCGCCATGACGATGATGGGCGAAGACGCGATGTTGCTGGAGGTTTACTACAACAATTTCGTTCACGCAGGAGCGCTGCTTTCGGACGAGGGAAAAGTGGTCCTGCGCGCAATTAACGGCGAGCTATCCAGCCTCGAAACCGATTTTTCGCAGAAGCTGACGGCAGGAACAACGGAAGGCGCAATCACCATCGATACGAAGGCGGAGCTGGCCGGACTAAGCGATGGCGAAATCGCTTCTGCGGCCAAATCGGCCGCTGAACGCGGCATGGCGGGAAAGTTCCTTCTGACGCTGCAAAACACAACGCAGCAGCCATATCTAGCCAAGCTGGAAAATCGCGCCACGCGCAAGAAGCTGTTTGACGCCAGTGTTGGCCGCACATCGTCCGGCGGCGAGAATGACACTCTTGCCGACGTCCTGAAAATCGCCAAGATGCGCGCGCAGAAAGCAGAGCTACTCGGTTCGCCGGATTGGGCGACCTACACTATGTATGACCGCATGGCGAAGAAGCCATCCACCGCGCTTGGTCTCATGGAGCAGATGGTTCCGGCCCTGTCAGAAACGCAGCTCCGCGAAGCCAATTTGCTCAACGCAGCGATCAAGGAAGATGGCGGCAATTACTCGGTCGAACCATGGGACTGGGCATTCTATGCGGAGAAGGTTCGCAAGGCGAAATATGACCTCGATGAAAGCGAGATCAAGCCTTATTTCGAAGTCACGCGCACGCTGGAAGACGGTGTGTTTTACATGGCGAACGAACTGTATGGTTTGACGTTCAAGAAGCGCACCGACATTCCCGTCTATCACCCCGATGTCACGACTTACACGGTGTTCGATCAGGACGGCAGCGAGCTGGCCCTGTTCTACTTCGATCCGTTCCAGCGCGATAATAAGCAGGGCGGCGCATGGATGGGTAATTTCGTCGAGCAGTCATTCCTGTCCGGCGACAAGCCCGTGATCCACAACACTCTCAACATTCCCAAACCCGCTGCGGGCCAGCCTGCGCTGGTCAGCTTCGACAATGTCGGGACGATATTCCACGAATTTGGCCATGCCCTACACGGCATGTTTGCAAGCCAGAAGTACCCTTCCCTTTCAGGCACGAATACGGCGCGCGACTTTGTCGAATTCCCGTCACAGTTCCATGAACCCTTTGCGACGCTGCCAGAAGTGCTTGCGCAATATGCCAAGCACTATGAGACCGGCGAGACCATTCCGGCGGAGCTTATCGAAAAGATGGATCGCGCTGGTAAGTTCAACCAGGGTTATGCGCTGGGTGAAACGCTGTCCGCTGCATTGCTCGACATGAAATGGCACGCCTTGCAGCCGGGACAGGATCCGGCCGACGCTATGGCATTCGAGACCAATGCGCTGGCATCGATCGGCCTCAACCCCGGCATTGTGCCGCCGCGTTACAGCACTCCGTATTTCCGCCACATCTGGGCGAATGGATATTCGGCTGGCTATTACTCCTACATCTGGACCGAAATGCTCAGCCACGATGCCTATGCCTATGTTGAGGCGAATGGCGGCATGACCCGCGCGATGGGTGACCGCATCCGCAGCACGTTCCTCGGCCAAGGCCACTCGAAGGATTACGGCATCATGTACCGCGACTTCACCGGCCGCGATCCGTCGATCGAACCGATGCTGGTCGCGCGCGGGCTCAAGTCGAAGTAGACGCTAACTTTAGATACAAATTGCGCCCTCTCTTCTTCACCGAGGAGGGGGCGTTTTCTAATTCGCGACGAGAGCCTTTGCTCCCGGCTCACCCAGCCATTTTGCTGAAACGCACCAGACCTTCGCGATGGTTGCTTCTGACAGGGCTTCGGCTGGCGCGGCATTGGCGAAAACCGCGCCCTTATCTAACACCAACACACGGTCGGCATGGTTCATGGCGAGCGCCAGATCATGCAGCACAAGCACAACGCCAGCCCCTGCATCGGCTGCTTTTCGCAAGTGCCGGAGGATCGACAATTGATGCGCCAGATCGAGCGCCGCGAGCGGTTCGTCAGCGAGGATCCAATTAGGCTCACCGGCCAATACGCGGGCCAGTAAAGCACGTGCCTTTTCACCCCCTGAAAGCTGAGACATCGGGCGGTTTGCAAATTCTTGCAGGTCGAGCACGGTGATGGCGCGTTCCACTGGCGCTGGGTCACTATCGCCATGCGGCATGCGGCCCAATGCGACGAGGCTGCGTACCGCGACGTCCCAAGCGACTTCCGCCGATTGCGGCAGGTAACCTATGTACTGGGCACGCTTGCGAGGATGAAGTTCAGCGATAGCTTCGCCATCTAACGAGACTGTGCCGCTTTCAGCATCGACCAATCCGGCTAGCGCTGAAAGCAGCGTCGATTTACCTGCACCATTGGGCCCGCAAATCGCTGTAACATTGCTCGGCTGAAGCTGCGCGCTTACGTCCCTCAAAACTGCTTGATCGCCAAGCCGAACCGTAAGATCCTTTGCCTCTAAAATCATGCTAGCCCCCGCCGCATCCGCAGCAGCAGCCACAGGAAAAACGGCGCGCCGATCAGGCTAAGCGCGATGCCGAGGCGCAATTCCGTAACCAGCGGCAAAACGCGGCAAGCTACATCGGCGACCAGCACCAGCAGCGCGCCCGCAAGTGCGCTCGGCACGATCAAAGAGGAAGGTCGCTTATCCGTGAATGGACGCACCAGATGCGGCACTATCAAGCCGACGAAGCCGACGATCCCCGCAACCGCAACACCGCTGCCCACCGTCAGGCCAACGCCGGCAATCAGCCAAGCCTGCAGGGCGCGCGGATTGATGCCCAACGAACGCGCCGCAGCATCGCCCAAGATCAGTGCGTCGAGGCCTTTGCGTGCCGCCATAAGGCAAGCAACACCTGCCAAGGTCAGCGGTGCTGCCAGCCAGACATCGGCCCAACTGCGGTCGGTCAATGCGCCCATTAGCCACGTCACGATTTCGCTCATCGCAAAGGCGTTGGGCGCGAGGCTGATGGCGAGGCTCATCAAAGCGCCTGCAAGGCTGGCAATCATCATTCCGGCGAGCGTGAACAGTGCGATGCCGCCCGTTCTCCCGGCGATCAGCGCCAGTAAAGCCATCGCCCCGCCCGCGCCCATCAGCGCGAATATCGGCAATAGGTAGGCGCTCGCGGCATAACCGAACCAGAGACTCGCCACCGCGCCGAGCGCTGCACCCGGAGCAATCCCGAACAAGCCCGGATCGGCGAGCGGATTGCGCAGATAGCCCTGCATGGCCGCACCAGCCGCGCCCAGCCCCGCGCCGATGACCAGCGCCAAAATACCGCGAGGCAGGCGCAAATCGGCAAGGATGATGGCGGCGTTAGGGGTCGTTTCAAAGTCGATCCAGACGCGGCCCGCAAGCAGCGAAAGCGGGAACGCAATGGCGATCAGAATTAGTAGCGCTGGGATTGGACGTGTCATTCCATGCCCGCCTTGATTTCAGCCAGCCTCTGTGCAGCTTTCGCAATTGTTGGTCCGCCACAAAATACCAGGGATGGGTCAAAATCAGCGCGGTGCGCTCTGCCCAGGCCAGCCAATGCCGGATGCCTCTGCGCTCTTTCCGATCCCGCCGTCAGGATAACATCAGGCGGATCGGCCAACATCGCTTCTAGCGGCAGATAGTCCGCCTGCCCCAATCCGCGCGCTGCGCTGTGACTGGTGAAGCCGGTGCGGCGAAGCAGATCGGAAATCAGCGCTCCCTCTCCCGGCACGATACCGCCCTGCTGCCAGACAACTGCCGTCAGTGGTTTCGTGTCGCTGGCAGCGTTTGCCAGAGCTTCGTCGATACGTTTAATGAGCGCTACGCCGCGCTCGGGATGACCTGCAGCCTTGGCCAATTGCGTGATCTGGTCGCGGCTGTCCTGAACATTGTTGGTCACGCCAACCGCTTCGACCTTGATGTCCAACCGCTGAAACGCATTGCGCGTGGCCACCGGCATATAAGTGCTGCCCACGACGATATCGGCGTTCAGCGCCACCACCTCCTCAACGGTGCCGCCGGTCAGTGCGAAACGCCGCGCTACGGTCAGATCCATAGATGTCGCCTTGGGATCATGGCTGTAATGCGAGAGAGCAAGCAGCTGCGACGGATCGGCAACTTCCGCCAATATCGCATCGGTGCAAGGGTTGAGCGATACGATTGTTGGGAGGTCCGGATTCGCTGATTCGTCACTATCCATATCGACACACCCAATCATCGTCATCCCCGCGAAAGCGGGGACCCAGAGCCGTATCAAACGACCAATCCAACCGGGCTTCCGGTTGTGCTTCGCGTGTCTGCGAACCCGCGGGAGTGACGAGATGGACGTGTCTAGAATTTGGCCCGAGCCCCCGCGTAAACACTCCGACCAGCCGTCGCGTAGCCCGCAGCCGTTTGGTACTCCGTGTCGGTCACATTCTCGACCCGTCCAAACAATTCAAACCGTTTGCTGACCGGCACGCTGGCGCGAATATCGCCCAGAGCATAGCCATCAAGCCGGGCGGTGTTACTAGCATTGTCAAAGCTGTCCCCAACCATGCGTAGATCGATACCCAGCGTAACGTCCTTTGGTCCGGTCCAATCGAGCGAGGCACTCAGCGCATGACGCGGTCGGCGCGCAAGGTCGTTGCCCTCGTTGAAACCGCCCTCTGACAGGTTGCGCGCCTTCACATAGGAGTATGCCGAGGTGGCACGCAGCCTGTCGGAAATTCTCGCGCCCAATTCGGCCTCAAAACCCTCTGCCCTTGCGCGGCCGAGATTATCGTAAGTGCCAAATGGACGATCAGTGCAAATTTCGCTGGCCACGCCGAAGCATGAGACAAAGTCGATCTGATCTCGCGTGTTGCGGCGGAAGGCGGTCAAGGCCAGATGGATAGCTTCGTTCCGGTCGCCCTTCTCGATACCGAGTTCATAGCTGCGGCTGCGCTCGGGCTGGAGCGCAGTGTTGCCGAAATCGCTGAAGAGCTGAAACAGCGTTGGCGCTTTGAAACCCTCACCAAAGCTGGCGCGCAGACGCCAATCTTTGCTGAGCGCATAAGAGGCATCTGCACCGAGGCTGACTTCACTGCCAAAGTTGCTGTGATCGTCCACCCTTGCGCCGCCATTGATCGTCAGGTCTACGCTAGACAGACCTAGCTGCGCATATGCGCCGCCGATGCTGGCCGTCTGGCGGCTGTCGAAGTTGGTCGAGTAATTAGACCATTCCTTCTCACCGCCGAAGTCGAGTGAGAGCACTTCGCTAAGGTCGTAACGCCCGCGAAGTTCAGCACGTTCGGATTGGCCGACACTGGCAAAGCCGGGTTCATCGCCAAACGCCGGATTGAAATTATCACGTTCGATTTTTGACGCTGAGTAGTTCGCCTTCAGTGTCAGATCGTAGTTTTGATAAGTTATCCCGGCACGTCCAGAAACCTCGTCAGTCTCTTGAAACTCATCAGTATCGATGAGGCCAAACGGAAACGTGTTTGCAAAGCCATCTGTGTCCAGTTTTCCATTAGCAAACCGGCCCGTGACATCCAATGTGACGGTGTCCGTCAAATCATAGGCTAGCCGGCTGCCAATCTGCCACTGGCGGAAGCCATCGTTTTCAGTTCCGCTTGCGGCAGAGGAAAAACCGTCTGTTTTGTAATAACTTCCGCTTAGGGAGGCGTGAAACTTGTCTCTGTTAATGCCAACTGCTCGCGCAGCATAGAACGTATCGCGCGAGCCATATTCGGTCGTCTCGAAAACGCCGTCCGGCTGGCGGGAGGTGACAGCCAAGACTCCGCCAATTGCCTGGCTGCCCCAAATGGTGCTGTTTGATCCGCGCAGTAATTCGATCTTGCCGATTGTGCCGGAGAGCAAGTTTCCGAAGTCGAAACCTCCGCCGGGCGATGCTTGGTCGGCAAGGCGCACTCCGTCGATAACTACTAACAGCTGCTCAGCTTCGGCTCCGCGAATGCGAACGCCGGTAAAGCCGCCCACACCGCCATTGCGGGAGATAGTCACGCCGGGAGCGCGGCGGATAATGCGGGTAATGTCTGAGCCTTGAACTTTTTCAAGTTCGTCAGAACCGATTATTGTTACGGCCTGGCCGGATCTCTCGATATCATCCTCCAAACCGCTGGCTACAACGGTAATCGAAGTATCAGCCTTTCGAATTGGCTGATCAGAAAAGAATGCGTCCGGAAGTTCAGTGTCTTCGCCCAGAATGCCCTGCCCTAAGGCAGGCGAAACAGCACCTAAAGAAACACCAATAAATAACCGATATTTATGCATAAAAACTCCCAATGAACGACATGATGCCATTCATAACGGGAGAAGCGCGTGACTATCCGTCATGCGCTTTTCTCATTGCCTCCGATACACCCCGCCCGGCGGCTGAACGACGCATCATTGGCAGGTCTCCTGGCTCCCGGATCGATGCGCCGATTCCGCCTTCCCAAACCGCCCGAGGGCAATCCAGTGGCATGATGGAGACGGCGCTCCCCGGTCACAGTTGCGGGGGCAGCGCGGGATTGGGGAGGTTGCCCTCCTTCACTCCGCTTCCCTCTTAGGTCCGCATAACGCGAACAACCTATGACGCTGGTAAGCCGGTATTAGGCATTTCCTTGCAGCGCAAGTTTAACCGTTAGGGCTTAGTCCCTGCCATGTCCCGCAACGGTACGCCCGCCACAGCGCAGATGCGCCTCGCCCACTCACCCTCTACACGCCGATGGCGCTCTTACTGACGCTTTAACCAATGGATCTTGAAAGGTCTGCTTGAACCACCTCCTCGCCACCGATGCTGAACAGCGCCCGCGCGAATTTCGCGCCCGGCTGCCGCGTTCGGCTGGAGGATTGGGACACAAGGCAGCACCTAAACATCGCGGCCGCCGCTTCGCCGCATTGGCAGCGGCTATCGCCGTTCCTGCAATGGCTGCACCGGGGGATTGGCAACCATTGCAGAACTTCACTTCACAGGTCGAAGAAGTCCAACCAGAAACGATGCCGTTTGAAACGGCCGGGCAAAGCTTCCCCGGCTCAGCATTCTATTATCTCGATGACGATGTCGGCCCCGCCCCCGCAGTTTCAGTGAATTTCGACATGCCTGATACGGATAGCGGCCTGCACTGGGACAATGAAGAACCAGCGACTTCTTTTCCGTTGGCCGGCCCAGCCGCCCGCGCCTTCTTTGGCGGCGGCTCTGGAATCGACAAATCACGCGCGCTGCAATGCATGACTTTGGCAATTTATTACGAAGCGCGCAGCGAGGCAAATGTTGGCCAGCGCGCCGTGGCGCAGGTCGTGCTCAACCGCGTGGCGCATCCAACATATCCCAATAGCGTATGCGGCGTAGTTTTTCAGGGATCGGAACGACGCACGGGTTGCCAGTTCTCCTTCACCTGCGACGGATCGCTCGCGAAAAAACCAAACAAGATTTTCTGGGATCGCGCTCGCGGTGTGGCTGCGAACGCTCTGGCCGGAGACGTCTATGCACAAGTGGGTTACGCCACGCATTATCACACGCTGGCCGTGAACCCCTACTGGGCACCCAGCCTGCAAACAGTCGGCGTGATCGGCTTCCACCGCTTCTACCGGTGGAAGGGTAAGGCCGGCACAGCCAGCGCATTCCGCGCAGCATATAATGGCCGTGAGCCAATGGCAGCACCCCATATTCACCCGGCGGCTGACGATTTCGCGGCAAATGCTGATCCGATCGAACTGGAACGCGCCTATGAAGAAGGCCGCCGCAAAGCCGAGATTGCTGCGCAGGCGTCGGTTGCCGCGCCTGCTCCAAGTTATTCCGCCGACGTGAAAGCGCGCGGCGGCGACGCGATCTTTAAGGCTGACAAACTGCCGGAATCAGGCGGCATCCGGCCCGAATATGCCAATGCGGGCAAATGGATCGCGCAACCCAACTAAACCGCGCCTCACGTTAAGCCGAGGCAAATTAGCGCCAGGTTCCAAAAGTTTACGATTGGGCAACCATGCCAGCAAACGATGGCTTAGCGCCTCTGCGGCTAATGGGGTTCTCACGCAATTCAAACACTTTGAACGGATTTCCCCTCCATGACGGTTCATTTCGCCGCTGCCCGTACATCTGCCGCCTCACCAGTAGCCCGCGCCTTGACCCGCGTAGAACTGAGATGCCCCGCCAATGATAATGGCGAGATTCGTCCGCATGACGCCATCTTGCGCGCAGCGCTGCGTCATTTCGCCGAGCACGGTCTGGGTGCGGCCAAAAACGCCCGCGAAAAAGCTCACACAGCATTCTTCGCTGGCGACCGCGAGAAATACGACATGTGGCTCGGCGTTTGCCGCACACTCGACCGCCGTCTGGCACAAGAGCTGGGCCGCAGTGTTTCTGCCAAAAGTCTGACAACAGAAGCGTTTGTCCGGCCTGCATAAATTCAGCTGTAGTTCAATTGGTAAGGCTAAAATTAACCCTACGGTGACGTCTGCCGGATAAGGCAAGTTCTCATACCGTATGGGGGAGCCGGCAAATTACCTTGCTGCACAAAGTTTTGGAAAGGTTTCGCTCTCGCGACGCGCTGGACATGCGCGTGCGGTCGTTGCTTGTCAAAACGCTCTATACCAAACCGCTCAGCCTGACGATTGGCGCAATTAACGGCGTGTTCGCCAGTGTTGTTGCCGCCGCCTACAGCGGCAATGCGTTGATGTATGCCGCTGCGCTGCTGCTGTTCCTGATCGCCATAGCCCGCATCACGAGCGTGCTCTATTTCTCGGGCCGTAAAACGAACCGGCGCAGCACCCGCCGCCTTGAAGTGCTCTACGAAATCGGTGCGTTCAGCTATTCGACCGTGCTTGGTGGTATTGCTGCAATGACACTGGTTTTGCGACTGCCAACCGCAGTCGAAGTGCTGATGATTGCAGTCGCTTTGGGATATGGCACAGGTGCATGCGCGCGGAATGCCGGACGCCCTGCCATCGCCATCGGGCAGTTGGTATTTACGCTCGCACCTGTCGCAATCGGCGCCATCATCGTTGGCGGCCTGCCATTCTATGTTCTGGCGTGGAGCATCGCCCTGATGATCCCGGCCATCTGGTCGATCACTATGATCATTTTCAACACGCTGCGCGAATCAATCGGTTCGGCGCAGACCAGTGCGCAGCTCGCCGACCGGATGCAGATACTTGCCCGGACAGACGTCGTGACGGGACTCGCAAACCGAGCAGGCTTGAATCACGAGCTGGTTGAGCATCTCATGCAGCTGGAACCTAATAGCGAGCTCGCGATGTTCTGGCTCGATCTGGACAAGTTCAAAGAAGTGAATGACTTGCTCGGCCATCCGATTGGCGACCGCGTGCTGGCCGAAATCGCCAAGCGCTTGAAAGCGCAATCGCCATTTGACGCGACGGTTGCCCGGTTTGGAGGCGATGAGTTTGTCATCTTCTGCAAAACAAACGGTCGTAAAGATAGCGAAACGCTGGGTCGCAAGCTCCTCGAAGATATCAACCGTCCGATTGTGGTCGATAGCGAACGGCTGACCATCGGCTGTTCCATCGGCATTGCCGTACTTCCCCACGACGGCGAAGATGCCGATACGCTGATGCAAAGCGCGGACCTGGCACTTTATCATGCCAAGGTGAACGGCAGGAACCAGATGTGTTTCTTCGATCCGTCGATGACCCGCGATCTTGTGCGCCGGCGCGAGATCGAGCATGAACTTCGCTCCGCGCTGGCCCGCGACGAACTGTCGATCTTCTTCCAGCCAATCGTGGATCTGGAAACCGGCCGCATCCGCACATTCGAAGCGCTGGTGCGTTGGTTCCACCCTGAGAAGGGCGAGCTCAAGCCGGACGAGTTTATTCCCGTCGCCGAGGAATGCGGCGCAATCATCACGCTAGGTAACTGGATCACGGCGCAAGCCGCCAAGGCCGCAGCGCAGTGGCCCGAGGATGTGACCATCGCGGTCAACTTGTCACCGATGCAGATCAAGGCGCCCGGCGCCGCTATGGGTATTTTGGCCGCCTTGCGCGAAGCCAAGCTTGATCCGTCACGGCTGGAGCTGGAAGTGACCGAGAGCCTGTTCCTTGAGGACAATGACTCTACTGGCGACTTTATCAATGAACTGTCAGCCGTCGGCGTTCGCTTTGCAATGGACGATTTCGGCACTGGCTACTCGTCCTTGGCCTATATTAACAAATATCCGTTCAAGAAGATCAAGGTCGATCGCAGCTTCGTTTCCGGCGAAAATGTCGGACTGAAGAGCAATGCAATTATCCGCGCGGTGGCCGAAATGGGCTCCACATTGGAGATGGATATCGTCGCCGAAGGGCTCGAGACATTGGAACAAGTCCGCGCTGTGCGCGAGGCGGGCTGCACGCTTGGACAGGGTTATTACTTCAGCCGCGCTGTGCCTGATTATCTTGCTGCGATGCTGCTGGCGCAGGAACGTGACGAAGATCAGCCAAAGATAATGGCTGCACGTTAAGCGCGTGAAGCTGCACCGCTTTCGGCACAAAATAACCTAAGTAACTTCACTAAATGCTACTGCGAACTATTTGCAAAGATTGTTGACCCAATCAGCCGCTTGCCGGTTGCAATCCCTTTGCCAGCGGCCTAACTCATCCGAGTTCAATCCGGTGCGGGCTCTGTCGCGGGACGTGAGGGCTTTGCATCAAATGCGATCCATGCGTTCCCGCCTGACTGAAGGACTTGATCCCCCCATGGCCCAAACGCGTGGACGCAACAAAATTGCCTTGATCGGCGCCGGCATGATCGGCGGCACCCTAGCCCACCTCGCAGCATCACGTGAAATGGGCGACGTCGTCCTGTTTGACATTGCCGAGGGCATGCCTGCGGGTAAGGCGCTCGACTTGTCGCAAGCCGCGCCAGTCGATGGCTTCGATGCGAAGCTGAAGGGCACGACCGATTACGCCGATATTGCCGGTGCAGATGTTATCATCGTTACAGCAGGCGTCCCGCGCAAGCCGGGCATGAGCCGCGATGACCTTCTCGGCATCAACCTGAAAGTCATGGGCGCAGTTGGCGCTGGGATCAAAGAACACGCGCCTGACGCGTTTGTGATCTGCATTACCAACCCGCTCGACGCGATGGTCTGGGCGTTGCGCGAATATAGCGGACTTCCCGCCAACATGGTTGTCGGTATGGCCGGTGTTCTCGACAGCGCCCGCTTCCGCCACTTCCTCGCCGAGGAATTCGACGTGTCGGTCGAAGACGTCACCGCATTCGTTCTGGGCGGCCACGGCGACACGATGGTTCCTGTCCTCGAATATTCAACCGTTGCGGGCATTCCCATTCCAGACCTCATCAAGATGGGCTGGTCCACACAGGAAAAAATGGACGCGATTGTTCAGCGCACACGCAGCGGTGGCGGCGAGATCGTTGGCCTGCTCGGTAATGGCTCAGCCTATTACGCGCCAGCAACAAGCGCGATCATGATGGCCGAAAGCTTCCTTAAGGATAAGAAGCGCGTGCTTCCAGCCGCAGCTAACCTCACCGGCCAATATGGCGTGAACGACCTTTATGTCGGCGTGCCCGTAGTCATCGGCGCCGGCGGCGTAGAGCGGATCGTCGAGATCGAACTCAACGCCGAAGCGCAGAAGAACTTCGATGTGTCGGTAGATGCGGTGAAGGAACTGCTTGAGGCTTGTAAGGGCATTGATGGAAACCTGAACTGATGAATTTTGCACTAGTTTCTCTAGTGTTCCTCCTAATCGGAGCAGCAGTTTACGGCGTAATTGTCTTTTGGTCCGGCACGCGCCGTATGTGGTGGCAGGCGATATTGCCTTCCCTTCCTGCTGCAATGAGCGGAGTAATGTGGCTCCTGGCTGGCGATATGTCAGCGTTCTCCTCTCCGGTTTTTCGTAATTTTGGCTGGGTAGTAATCGGTCAGCTTGTTTTCGGCATCATCATGTACCGGCTCGGCATGTCCAGAGCGCCGCAAAATATTGATAAGGATATATTCGAATGAGCATTCTAATCGACAAGAACACTAAGGTTATCACGCAAGGGATGACAGGTGACACCGGCACGTTCCACACGCAGCAGGCGCTCGATTACGGGACGCAGATGGTTGCGGGCGTGACGCCGGGTAAAGGCGGCACGACACATATCGGCCTGCCAAACTACAACACCGTTGCCGAAGCCAAGCACGCTACCGGCGCGACCGCTTCGTGCATCTACGTACCCCCTCCATTCGCCGCTGACGCCATCTGCGAGGCTATCGATGCCGAGATGGAATTGATCGTCGCGATTACCGAGGGCATTCCGGTGCTCGACATGGTTCGCGTGAAGCGCGCGCTGGTCGGCAGCAAGTCGCGCCTGATCGGTCCGAACTGCCCCGGCGTTCTAACCCCTGAGGAATGCAAGATCGGTATTATGCCCGGCTCCATCTTCAAAAAGGGTTCGGTCGGCGTTGTCTCGCGTTCGGGCACGCTCACTTACGAAGCCGTGCACCAGACCACGATGGTCGGCCTTGGCCAGACCACCGCAGTTGGTATCGGCGGAGACCCTGTAAACGGCACCAACTTCATCGACGTGCTGGAACTCTTCCTCGCCGACGATGACACCAAATCGATGATCATGATTGGTGAAATTGGCGGCAGCGCAGAAGAAGAAGCCGCACAGTTTATCGCTGACGAAGCTAAGAAGGGCCGCAGCAAGCCGATGGTTGGCTTTATCGCAGGCAAAACGGCGCCTCCGGGCCGCCGCATGGGCCACGCGGGCGCAATTGTTTCGGGCGGCCAAGGCGGCGCTGATGACAAAATTGCAGCGATGGAAGCAGCGGGCATCCGCGTTTCTCCTTCACCAAGCGAACTTGGCACCACGCTCGACGCTTTGCTGAAAGAACTCGTCTGATTTTCGGAAACGGCGCTGCCCGAGGCGGGCGGCGCCCTTCCCAGTCAGATCAATTGAGGTGACCCGCATGGGCGACGAAAGCCACGATTTTAACCCTGAGGGTCCTCAAGCGGGTCCATCTTGGGCAAACCCGCGCTGGCCATTGGTGGGCGGTGATGCCGAAGACGATCTGACGCAAGGCCTCGATCCGTCAGCGATGCAGCTGGCGGTGAAGGAAGCTGCGGCGAGTTCGGGCAAGGTAATGGACGAAGCTGCCGTTCAGCAGGCGGCGGACGATTCCATTCGCGCGATGTTGCTGATCCGGCTTTACCGCGTACGCGGGCATCTGGCGGCGGACCTCGATCCGCTGGGCCTGTCGCACCGCGAAACGCCCGAAGATTTGACGCTCGAATGGCATGGCTTTGCCGGACAAGAGGACCTTGAGGTCTATGTCGGCGGAACGCTCGGCTTCGAATGGGTCACCGTTGGCGAATTATACGAAGCCCTACGCCGCAATTACTGCGGCAAAGTCGGCCTCGAATACATGCATATTTCGGACACGGAAGAGCGCCGCTTCTTGCAGGATAAATTCGAAGGTCCTGAAGACGTCATCCAGTTCACTCCGGAAGGTAAGCAGGCGATCCTGCAAGCCGTAATCCGCGGCGAGCAGTACGAAAGCTTCCTCGGCAAGAAGTATGTCGGGACCAAACGCTTCGGCCTCGATGGTGGTGAAAGCATGATCCCCGCGCTTGAAGCTGTGCTCAAATATGGCGGCCAACTGGGCGTGCGCGAGATCATTTACGGCATGGCCCACCGCGGCCGTTTGAACGTGCTCGCTAATGTGATGGCTAAGCCATATCGCGTGATCTTCCACGAGTTTTCCGGCGGCAGCGCCACGCCTGACGAAGTCGGCGGTTCCGGCGATGTGAAGTACCACCTCGGCACCAGCACCGACCGCACGTTCGACGACATCTCGGTTCATATGAGCCTGATGCCGAACCCCAGCCACCTCGAAACGGTCGACCCGGTTGTACTCGGCAAAACACGCGCGCAGCAGGCGATCCGCGACGATTTGAGCAAGCATGAGCAGGTTTTGCCTGTGCTGATCCACGGCGATGCGGCCTTTGCCGGCCAGGGCGTCGTTTGGGAATGTTTTGGCCTGTCAGGTGTGCCCGGATACAGCACAGGCGGCTGCATCCACTTCATCATCAACAACCAAATCGGCTTCACGACCAGCCCGCAGTTCGCGCGGTCTAGCCCCTACCCTTCCGACGTTGCCAAGGGCATCCAGGCACCCATCCTTCACGTCAACGGCGACGAGCCCGAAGCAGTGACTTTCGCTTGCAAGCTGGCTGTCGAATATCGCCAGACATTTGGCCGCGATATCGTGATCGATATGTGGTGCTATCGTCGCTTCGGCCACAATGAAGGCGACGAGCCCAGCTTCACCCAGCCTCTGATGTATGACCGCATCCGCAAGCACCCGAAGGTTAGCGTGATCTATTCGGGCAAGCTGATGGAAGATGGCGTAATCGCGAAAGGCGATGCGGAGGCCATGCAGAAGGACTTCGTCGACCTGCTCGAAGATGAATTCACGGCCTCCAAAGATTACGAGCCAAGCAGCGCGGACTGGTTCGGCGGTCGCTGGAGCGGGCTGCACAAGCCGGCCGATCCCGAAACCGCGCGCCGCAATGTCGAGACGGCTATCGAACGCAAATTGTTCGACAGCCTCGGCCGCACGCTGACCACCGTTCCCGGCGATCTAACGATCCACAAGACACTCGGCCGCGTGCTCAAAGCCAAAGCGGAGATGTTCGAAAGCGGCGAAGGTTTCGACTGGGCAACCGCCGAAGCACTCGCATTCGGTAGTCTGGTCACAGAAGGACACGGCGTGCGCCTGTCCGGTCAGGATTCCGGACGCGGCACGTTCAGCCAGCGCCACGCCATGTGGATCGACCAGACGGACGAACGCAAATACATCCCCCTCGCCACGCTGCCGCACGGCAAGTTCGAGGTCTATGACAGCACCTTGTCGGAGTATGGCGTGCTGGGCTTCGAATATGGCTTTGCCCTCGCTGATCCCAAAACGCTGGTAATGTGGGAAGCGCAATTTGGCGATTTTGCCAATGGCGCGCAGATCATCATCGATCAGTATATTGCGTCAGGCGAAGCAAAATGGCTGCGCGCAAATGGTCTCGTGATGCTGCTGCCGCATGGTTACGAAGGACAGGGGCCGGAACATAGCTCCGCGCGGCTTGAACGCTTCCTGCAACTTTGTGCGAACGACAATATCCAGGTCTGCAACATCACTGTGCCTTCGAATTACTTCCACGTGCTGCGCCGCCAGATGCTGCGCCCGTTCCGCAAGCCGATGGTGATCATGACGCCAAAGAGCTTGCTGCGGCATCCGCTGGCGAAATCCACGGCTGACGAGTTTCTCGGCGAAAGTCATTTCCGCCGGATCGTCAGCGACACTACCGAGATTGCCGATAAGAAGGTTCGCCGCCTCGTGCTGTGTTCTGGCAAGGTCGCGTATGATCTTCTGCAGAAACGTGACGAGGAAGGCATCGACGACATTTCGATTGTCCGCATTGAACAGCTCTATCCCTTCCCCGGCGAACCGCTGGCGAAGCGGCTGAAACGGCTTACGGGTCTCGAAGAGGTGGTCTGGTGTCAGGAAGAACCGAAGAACAACGGCGCGTGGTTGTTCGTACAGAACCAGATCGAAGACGCGCTGACCGATGCAGGCCATGACGGCATGCGTCCGCGCTATGCAGGGCGTGATGCGTCTGCATCGCCGGCAACCGGTCTCGCCAGTCGCCACTTGGCCCAGCAAGATGCGCTGGTCGCCGATGCGCTGGATTTGGCGGATATCGGCACCAAACCTACGAAATCCAACAAGAAGTCCCCAAAGAAGTCCTGAGCGGCTAGGAACAGAGCGATATGGCAAGCGAAGTAAAAGTCCCGGCACTGGGCGAATCGGTCACCGAAGCGACCATTGGCGAATGGCTGAAAAAGCCAGGCGAAGCGGTTGCACTAGATGAACCCATCGCCAGCCTCGAAACCGACAAGGTTGCGATCGAAGTACCCTCGCCGATTGCTGGCGTGATGGGCGAGTATGCGGTTGAAGTCGGCGACACGGTCGAAGTCGGCGCAGTAATTGCGACCATTTCAGAAGGCGAAGGCGCGGCACCAGGTCCCGCGCCCGCTGCGAAGAAGGAAGAGGCTGCATCCAGTTCTGCGCCGTCACCCGCGCCAACGCCAACGCCAACGCCGGCTGCTTCGGACGAAGCTTCGGATGCCTCGAAAACACTCTCACCCGCAGTGCGCCGCGCCGTGCTGGAACACGGCATCGACCCCTCCACGGTCAAAGGCACCGGCAAAGACGGCCGCTTGACGAAGGAAGACGTAATCGCTGCAGCCAAGGCCAAGAAGGACGGCTCAGCCAGCGCCGCCGTCTCCGCCCCGGCTGCTGCGCCTGCCGAGGCTGTGGCCGGTGGCCGCAATAAAGAGCGTGTCCGCATGACACGCCTTCGTAAGACCATCGCCAAACGACTCAAGGGCGCGCAGGAAGAAGCCGCGCTGCTCACGACATTCAACGATGTGGATATGACTGCGGTCATAGAAGCGCGCACTAAGTACAAAGATTTGTTCGCCAAGAAGCATAACATCAAGCTCGGATTCATGGGCTTCTTCGCGAAAGCTGCGCATCTGGCGCTAAAGGACGTGCCCAGCGTCAACGGACAGATCGACGGCGATGAGATCGTCTATCACGACTATGTCGACATCTCGGTTGCGGTCAGCGCGCCAGGCGGTCTGGTCGTTCCGGTTGTCCGCGATGTCGATAAGAAGGGCTTTGCCCAGATCGAGAAGGACATCGCCGATTTCGGCAGCCGCGCCCGCGATGGCACGCTGACGATGGCCGACATGACGGGCGGCACGTTCACAATCTCCAATGGCGGTGTATTTGGCAGTCTGATGTCGACCCCGATCATCAACCCGCCGCAAAGCGCCGTCCTCGGCCTACACCGCATCGAAGACCGCGTTGTGGTGGTGGACGGCGAAATGGTGATCCGTCCGATGATGTATATTGCGCTCAGTTATGATCACCGCCTGATCGATGGCCGCGAAGCAGTGACCGCACTCAAGATTATCAAAGAAGCGATCGAAGATCCCACGCGGATACTGATCGACTTGTAACTCACGTCATCCCGGCGCAGGCTGGGATCGCGCGCCGTCGGGTGCGCTTTTACCGAAGGAGATCCCAGCCTTCGCTGGGATGACGAATTTATGGCTGACCACAATTTCGACTACGACGTCCTGTTCATCGGCTCTGGCCCCGGCGGCTATGTGGCGGCAATTCGCGCCGCGCAGCTTGGCCTCAAGACTGCCTGCGTCGAGAGCCGTGCAACGCTTGGCGGCACTTGCCTCAATGTCGGGTGCATTCCGTCCAAGGCGCTGCTGCACGGTTCAGAATTGTTCAACGAAGCTAACGACCACATGGCGAAATGGGGCATCAAGGCATCGAAAGTCGAACTCGATCTTGACGTTATGATGGCGGAAAAGACCAAGGCGGTCAGCGAGCTGACCGGCGGGATCGAATTCCTGTTTAAGAAGAACAAGGTCGATTGGCTGAAGGGTCATGCAAAGTTTACCGGCGCCAACACCGTTGATGTCGATGGCAAGTCCGTGACGGCCAAGGACATCGTGATCGCCACCGGCTCGAGCGTTACTCCGCTGCCAGGCGTCGATGTGGACAATGACAAGCATTTGATCGTCGATTCCACAGGTGCGCTTGCCCTGCCTAAGGTGCCGAAGAAGCTGGTCGTGATCGGCGGCGGCGTTATCGGCTTGGAGCTTGGCTCCGTCTGGAATCGCCTCGGTTCAGAAGTGATCGTAGTCGAATTCCTCGATCAGCTGCTCCCAGGCATGGACGGCGATATCCGCAAGGAAGCCGCCAAGATCTTCAAAAAGCAAGGCATGGATCTGCGCCTCAAAACCAAGGTCACCGGCGCGGCGGTAAAAGGCAAGAGGGTTACACTGACGGTTGAACCGTCCGCTGGCGGCGATGCTGAAACCATCGAAGCAGATTGTGTGCTCGTATCTATCGGCCGCCGTCCAAACACAGACGGTCTTGGCCTAGAAGCCATCGGGCTCGAAGCCAACAAGCGCGGACAGATCGAAATCGACCATGACTTCCGCACAAAGGTGGACGGCGTCTGGGGCATCGGTGATGTAGTTCCCGGCCCGATGCTAGCGCACAAAGCGGAGGACGAAGGCATTGCGGTCGCTGAGAATATTGCGGGCCAGACCGGTATCGTAAACCATGCAGTGATCCCGAACGTCGTTTACACGATGCCCGAGTTCGCTGGTGTGGGCCTCACTGAAGAACAGGCCAAAGAACAAGGCATCGCCGTTAATATCGGCAAATTCCCCATGATGGCCAACAGCCGCGCAAAAACGAACCGCGAGCCGGACGGCTTCGTGAAGATCATCGCAGACGCGAAAACTGACAAGGTCCTGGGCGCATGGATGGTCGCCAGCGTAGCCGGAACAATGGTGGCGGAAGTCGCAATTGCGATGGAATTCGGCGCAACAAGTGAAGACATCGCCTACACTTGCCACGCCCACCCGACCCACGCCGAAGCCACGAAGGAAGCGGCAATGGCAGTGACCGGCAAGCCAATCCACATCTAAGCGGGTGGAAATCATAACAAACCCCATCGAAGTAGCCGAAGTTGCTGAGGTGGTGCTGTCGCCACTGCTCACCTTCCTCGATTACGGGGGAGTTGCTGTTTTTGCTTTGTCCGGCGCATTGATCGCAGCGCGCGAGAAGCAGACCTTCGTGACAATGGCGTTTTTTGCTCTGATCACGGGTGTCGGCGGCGGCACGATCCGTGATGTGATCATCGGAATACCGGCATTCTGGATCCACGATCCGTGGATTGCGCTCATCTGCCTTGGTGTCGCAACCGTCACGTGGTTCACGCCAAGCAGGTGGTGGGAAGGCAAATTACTCGAATTCACCGATGGTGCAGGACTAACGGGCTATGCGGCTATCGGCACCGCCAAAGCCCTATCTTACGGCGTGACCCCTGTGGCAGCTATGTTGCTGGGCGTCATTACCGGCTGCGCTGGAGGTATTATCCGCGATATCGTCGCGGGCAGGCCGTCCATTCTGATGAAGCCCGAGCTTTACGTCACTGCTGCCGCTCTCGCTGCGGCGCTCTGTGCTGGCGGGCTGCTGCTCGGTTTGCCGAAGCCGCTCACATATACAGTTGCAACGCTATCAGGCTTCGCCCTGCGCGCAGCGGCAATCCGGTTCGGATTATCGATACCAAGCTATGTGCGCGACGGGGATAAGCCCGCCGCGTCATAGGTTTTAGCCGCCCATTTCCGTGTCTGCGTAGCCTTCTTCACCGGGCATCGGACCACCGGGATATGCGGGCTGCGGCCCTTCAGGTACTTCAGCGTTAGCATTGCGAACCGGGGCCTCGTACATTGGCGCATCATCGCTTTGCATACGGGCGCGAGCGTAAACGTCATCATCCCACTGGTTATCCTGTGCCGGAACGGCTGACGTTTCTATTCGGCCAGCACCGACATTTACATTCTCGATCCGGCCATCATTGCCGATGTCACAGCTAAAGCCGTCACCATTGTAGAGACTGCCAGTAACATTCCAGCCTTCTGAGGTGCGGTTGACGCTGTCGACACTGTCGACGCGCGCATCGCGTTCGATTTCACGGACACACATTTGCGCAGCGCGGTCGAGGCCCCGCGCATCATCATTGCGGCGGTCGTTGCGCGCATCACCGTTGCGCCCGCGGTAACGATCATCGCGGTCGTTTGACGAATCCACGGCAGATGCGATGGCCCCTATGATCAACGCACCGACTAGAACGTCACCCACACTGACCCCGCCACGATGGCGGCGGTGGTGGCGTCGATAACGGCGGTCCTGATAGACTTCGTCTGCGCTCGCCCACCCCAGATCGGCAGGCACAGCAGCGCTCACACGCGGCGTTTCGAGTTCGGCAGCAGTTGCAGGCATAACGCCCAATGAAGTGGCTGCGAGCAAGGCCGCAGTAGCAGCCAAACGTGATTTCTGAAAAGTCATGCTGCCCCTTTCGGTGTATTCCCGCGGAACTAAAACCGCCCCTATCACAAGAGAGCTAGGCGGCCCAGGCTTGCATTAGCCTGAACCGCCCTTTTTGCTCGTTTCCGGCGACTAGATCCGGACGCCGCTGAACTTCAGGCTGTCGACGCGGCCATAGTTGACTCTGCAAGTGAACTTGCCGCTGTCGTAGCCGGCGTGGCGATTGCGGTTATAACCACGATAGTCGTTGTCCCAACCTTGCCCGCGATTACGGTTGCCGCGATAGTTGCGCGACTGCACTGCGATGCGGCCTTTGACTTTCCAGCCATTCCGTGTCCGTTCGACATCCCGAATATCGGTAACATCGGCCCGGCGTGCGCCAGAGCGGATGGCACGGCGTTCAGCACGGTTCACACATTTCTCAATGGCTGCCCGCTTGCCGCCGCCACGGCGATAATTGTTGCTGCGACGATCATCCCGGCCGCGATAGTCCCGGCCACGATAATTGCGGTCATTATATCCACGGTCTTTATTGGACGATGCCAGTACTGCGGCGATCCCGCCGATGATCAGTGCGCCGGCAATTACTTCACCCGCATCGATGCGATCATTGTCGCGGGCGACAGCAGGTGCAGCCGAAAATGCCATTGCGCCAGCAGCTACTGTGCCGACCAGGGCTTTGTTCAAGTTTGTCATGGTTCTGGTCCTCGTTAGGGCGAAGCGACATGCCTCGTCTCTGGGAACCTTTATGGAGGATGGGCTGTGCGTAGAGCCTGAACTTGCCCGACAGGTGATGTTCAGGAAAGTAGCAACTTTTCTGAACATCCAGATTTCTTACTCGGAGGTTGGGACTTCCAGCCCCGTCCATTTGCCGAGGAAGCTGAGCACATCCGCGCCCTCTTCAATCGCCTTGTCGGTTGGCTTGCCTGCACCGTGCCCTGCCCGTGTTTCCACGCGGATCAGATGTGGTTTGTCACCCAGGTCTGCTGCCTGAAGTGCAGCGGTATATTTGAAGCTATGCCCCGGAACTACGCGATCATCGGTATCAGCCGTGGTCACCATCAAGGCCGGATAGTCCACGCCGCTGCCAATGTTATGAAAGGGCGAGTAGGCTCGCAGAGCCTTGAAGTCGGCTTCGCGGTCGGGATAGCCATAATCATCAACCCAGTACCGCCCGGCGGTCCAGCGGTCAAAGCGCAGCATATCCATTACGCCCACCGCAGCATTGCCTGCATCGAACAGATCAGGCCGCTGGTTTACGACAGCGCCCACCAGCAAACCGCCGTTGGAACCACCCTGAATCGCAAGACCGTTTTCGGGCGTGTAGCCATTGGCCTTCAGATATTCGCCCGCTGCGATAAAATCATCGAACACATTCTGCTTATTCGCGAGCCGTCCGCCATTGTGCCAATCCTTACCATATTCGCCGCCGCCGCGAATGTTTGCGAGCACGTAGGTGCCGCCTGCTTCCATCCACGCCATCCGGCTAGCCGAGAAGCTGGGGGTCAGCGAAATATCGAACCCGCCATAGCCATAGAGCAGCGTCGGTGATGGCTTGCCGCTCTCGGCGACGTCTTTGCGGCGCGCGATGAACATCGGGACGCGAGTGCCATCCTTGGAGGAGTAAAACTTCTGCTCGGTGACATAGTCGTCGGGGTTGAAGGTCAGCTCCGGCACAGCGAAGGGCGTGCTTTCACCAGTTGCCATGTCGAGGCGGTAGATGGAGCCGGGGCGATTGAAGCTGGTAAAGGTGTAGAAGGTCTCGGGGTCACCCGGTTTGCCTCCGAAGCCGCCTGCCGTACCCAGTTCACCGAGTTCGATATCGGGTAATGCGTTACCTTTAAGGTCAAAAACTGCTGCGCGGGTAGTCGCGTCCTTCAGATACGACACCACCATCTTGTCTCCAACAATTGAGGCGCCATCGATAGGTTGCACGCTCTCGGGGACCACGACTGTCCACTCTGGTGTGGCGGACGACATGTCGATCGAAACGATCCGATACTTGGGCGCGCCCTGATTGGTCTGGAAATAGAGTGTGTCGCCAATCGTATCGATCGGGTTCCACGCATTTTCGAAGCCGGTGACCAGCGGACGGGCCTTCCGGCCTATTGTGTCGCGCTTTGCAAAATCGATGACATGGACTTCATATTTGGAGTCCGTGCCCAGTGAACTAATGACAAAGCCCCAGCGGCCATCCTCGGATACGCCGATACCGTGTCTCTGCTTGGGCTTACCGGGCGTCGAATACACCAGCTCGTCTGCGCTTTGCGGCGTTCCCAGGCGGTGGAAATACACCGCCTGGTCATAGTTCAGCGCTTGAAAGTCCTGGCCTTCCTCAGGCTCGGGGAAGCGCGAATAAAAGAAGCCTTCTTCGCCAAGCCATGAAATACCAGTAAACTTGGCCCAGCGGATTTCGTCTTCCAGCTTTTCGCCGTTGGTCACATCCATGACCTTGATAATGCGCCAGTCAGTGCCGCCGTCTTGTACGCTGTAGGCCATCTTGCTGCCATCGGACGAAGGTTCCCACCCTGCGAGCGCGGTCGCGCCATCCTTGGCCCATTCATTCGGATCGATCAGCACACGGCGTTCGCTGCCTAAGCCGTCTTGCACGTATAAAGGCGACTGGTTCTGGAGCCCTGAATTGCGGGTGTAGAAATAACGGTCGCCGACCTTTTGCGGAATTCCGAAGCGTTCGTAATCAAGCAGACTGCCGATCCGGTCTTTGAACCAGTCACGGCCGGGCAATGTTTCCAGATAGGCGTCGGTGACTTCGTTTTGCGCCTCGACCCAGCCCGCAACTTCCTCGTCATTGCGGACATCATTTTCCAGCCAGCGATAGGGATCGGCGATCTGCTCGCCAAAAATCGTTTCGGTAAGCGGCTCTGCGCGGGTGTCGGGATAAGTCACTGTTTGGGCGGTCACCGGTGTTGCTGCAATAAGGGCGATGGGGGACGCGATAGCGGCGAGGACCTGAAAACGGGTCAATTCACTTCTCCAAAAAGACAAAGGCGGTTACGACTGTAGCTGTCGTAACCGCCTTCACGATTGTTTAAAGAGAAGAGCGTCTTACGCGTCTTCGAACTCTTCGTCGGCGTTCATTGCCGGGCCGCTGTCGAGACCCTTGGCATCGACATCACGGTCAACGAATTCGATGATCGCGAGTGGCGCACGGTCACTGCCGCGCAGGCCAGCCTTGATGATGCGCGTATAGCCGCCTTCACGGTCGGAATAACGCTCACCCAATACATCGAATAACTTCTTAAGCTGCGTTTCGTCCATAAGACGCGAACCAGCGAGACGACGATTAGAAAGGCCGCCGCGCTTTGCCAGCGTGATCAGCTTTTCAACATAGGGGCGCAGTTCCTTGGCCTTAGGGACCGTGGTCTGGATCTGCTCGTGCTTAATAAGCGCAGCAGCCATGTTGCGGAACAGGGCCGTCCGGTGGCCCGACTTGCGGCTCAGTTTACGTTGGCGAATACCATGACGCATAATTATTTCCTTCGTTTGTAAAGGGCCCGTATTAGGTAGCCCAGTGCTGGCGGCGCTCAGGGTGCGCCGCCGGAACCCTATTCAAATTAACCCAGCAGCTCTTGTTCGAGCTTCTTGGCCATTTCTTCGATATTCTCAGGCGGCCAACCGGGGATGTCCATGCCGAGGCGTAGACCCATGCTGGAAAGCACTTCCTTGATCTCGTTGAGCGACTTGCGGCCGAAGTTCGGCGTACGCAGCATCTCGGCTTCGGTCTTCTGAACCAGATCGCCGATGTAGATGATGTTGTCGTTCTTGAGGCAATTGGCCGAACGGACCGACAGTTCCAACTCGTCGACCTTCTTGAGAAGGTAACGGTTGAGCTGGTTGGCGTCGTCTTCCTGCGGCTGAGCAGCCATGCCAATCATCTGCGATTGTGGCTGCGGAATGCCTTCTTCGAAGTGGACGAACAGCGTCAGCTGATCCTGCAGAATACGTGCAGCATAGGCCACCGCATCTTCAGGAGTAACCGTACCGTCGGTTTCGATGGTCAGGCTCAGCTTATCAAAGTCGAGTTCCTGGCCAACACGGGCCTTGTCTACCTTGTAGCTGACCTGGCGAACCGGCGAATAGAGGCTGTCCACCGGGATCAGACCTATCGGCGCATCAACCGGACGGTTCTGCACGGCAGGGACATAGCCCTTACCGACATCTGCGGTCAGTTCCATGTTCAGCGTGGCACCTTCGTCGAGGTGACAGATAATGAGGTCCTTGTTGAGGACTTCGATGTCACCCGAAACGGCGATATCGCCAGCTTTAACTTCGCCGGGACCGGTTGCGGAAAGCTGCAGGCGCTTGGGGCCTTCGCCTTCCATCTTGAGAGCGATCTGCTTCACCTGCAGAACGATATCGGTCACATCTTCACGCACGCCGGCAAGCGACGAGAATTCATGCAGAACGTTCTCGATCTTGATCGAGGTGATTGCGGCGCCCTGCAAACTGGAAAGCAGAGTACGGCGCAGTGCGTTGCCAAGCGTGAGGCCGAAGCCGCGCTCGAGTGGTTCGGCGGTAAAGGTGGCTTTGCGTTTCTTGTCGCTGCCTTCCTTGATCTCAAGCTGGTTGGGCTTCTTCAGTTCCTGCCAGTTTTTCATATTGACGGACATAGGGTTCCCCTAGGAGTTCGATGCTGTCTGGCCTGCGTTCGCGCGACTGCAGGCCCGTTTGGGTTGGTGACCCGAAGGCCACCGGGCAGGTGCAATTAGACGCGGCGACGCTTGGACGGGCGCACGCCATTATGCGGGATCGGCGTAACGTCGCGGATGGATGTGATGGTAAAACCCACCGCAGCCAATGCTCGCAGCGCACTTTCGCGGCCCGAGCCAGGTCCCTTGACCTCAACTTCGAGCGTACGAACGCCGTGTTCGGCAGCTTTCTTGCCCGCATCATCTGCTGCAACCTGTGCGGCATATGGTGTGGATTTACGGCTGCCTTTGAAACCCATCGTGCCTGCGCTGGACCAGCTAATAGCATTGCCCTGCGCATCGGTGATGGTGATCATAGTGTTGTTAAAGCTAGCATTGACGTGTGCAACGCCGCTGCTGATATTTTTGCGTTCGCGCTTTTTAATGCGCCCTGGTTCGCGTGCCATTATTTATTCCTAACCTGATTTAGAAGTAAGCTGCTGCCGAAAAGGCGCTACTTACTTCTTCTTGCCGGCAATCGCCTTGGCCTTACCCTTGCGGGTACGAGCGTTCGTGTGAGTGCGCTGTCCGCGAACGGGCAGGCCCTTACGATGACGAAGGCCGCGATAGCATGCCAGATCCATCAGACGCTTGATGTTCATCGCAGTGTCACGGCGAAGATCGCCTTCCACCTGATATTCAGCATCGATGGTTTCGCGGATCTGCAGAACTTCAGCGTCTGTCAGATCCTGAACGCGGCGGGCGTGATCGATTCCAAGCTTGTTTGCGATCTTAACCGCGGACGTTGCACCGATTCCGTGAATGTAGGTAAGCGAAATAATTACGCGCTTGTTTGTTGGGATGTTTACCCCGGCGATACGAGCCACTTAAATCTCCTGCTCCACAGAGGCAAAAGGCCTCTATCTCATAGCGTTATCATTCGTAAGAAGAGCCGCAGGACCAAAACGGCAAAAAGCCCGGGTGGCATGCAATAAGGCTGCTGCCTGCCGGACTTAACCGAATTTGACGCCGGAAACTGACGAATGAGGGGTCCGCTTATGATGATTCGCGCGCGGCGTCAACTGGCAAGCAGCAAACGCATCGCGAAGCACCAAGTGGGGCGGCGATCCCCCTTTACAAGAGGGCGTATCGAGTATGACTTAGCCCCTCGCGCTCCAGTGGTCAAAACAGGCCGCGCAGCCTTGGGGATATTTACCTTATTTGCCCGGATCGAGCAGAAAATCCTCTGAATCAAGCGATGATGCAGACTTCTTCTCGTCGGTAACCTCGTCGTCGTCAGCCTCTTCTGCATCTGGCTCTTCGCCATCCACAGCGTCCTCAGCCGCCCCTTCGTCTGCTGGCCCCTGAGTTTCACCGCCGGTGGCCACGCCCAGAGAGCGGACAAGCCGGGTGAGTTGCTCCAGCATTACCCCATCGACCGCCTTGGAAATAACGTCGGGCTCGTAACGGGAATAGCCGCTGACCACATATTCAAACAGGACCCGCGTGCCAACATCAACGGGCTTCAGAGTGATCGTAAGTACGCCTTGCATCGGCTCGCTTTGAAGTGGGCCGAGTTGGCCGACCATCCGAAGTACCCGCGGCGGATCCGACTGCAACACTCGCATATGCTCAACACTTCCGCGGCGCACACCTTCCGGTGCGTCTTCACGGGCAGGCAGTAATTCGCAGAAGCACCCCCCGCCCTGCGCGCTTATATACATGTTGTCGGATTCGCCGGACCACGTGTGGTCATCGCTCCACCATTTGCCCGGCACGATCAGCCGCTGCCATACTTCGTAGGGGGTCGCTGTGGTGACAGCAGTGTTACGGGTTTCAAAACCACGGGCACTGCTTTCGACAACTTCGGCACTAGCCGGTTGCGCAGCGATGCAGGCAAAGCCCGCCGCCAGTCCAAGAATTATGCGTTTCAAGTTGAGCCCTCCGTAAAACCGTTACCGCACCTTAGCGAGGCTGGGCTTACGAAGCGAGGGGCAAGACGTTAGGCGAGCACCGCGTCTATCGCAGCAGTTACATCGTCAATCGCAGCCATACCGTCGACCCGCGTGACAATGCCGCGCGCGTCATAAGGTTCGAGGATCGGAGCCGTCTTGCCGCGATACTCGCCCATCCGCTTGCGCACGGTTTCTTCCGTGTCGTCCGGGCGGCGTTTGAATTCTGTTGAACCGCATTTGTCGCATACGCCCTGCTGACGGGGCGTTTCAAATGTGTCGTGATAACCTTTGCCGCAATTGGCGCAGGTAAACCGGCCAGTGATACGTTCGACCAGCGCATCCTCGTTCACGTCGAGCTCGATTACATGGTCCAGTTTGCGGCCATGCTTTGCGAGAATTTCATCTAAAGCTTCAGACTGTGCGGCTGTGCGTGGATAGCCATCAAAAATGGCTCCTACGCCATCCCCCATAGCGGCAAGTTCAGCGTCGATCAGTGCCGAGACGATTTCGTCCGAGACAAACTCGCCGCGTTCCATAACCGCCTTCGCCTGAAGGCCGATGGGCGTCGCTGCCTTAACCGCTGCACGCAGCATGTCACCGGTGGAAAGCTGACGCATGCCGTGGTTTTCAACCAGACGTTGCGACTGTGTGCCCTTGCCCGCTCCGGGCGGCCCAAGCAGAATTATATTCACGTCGTCACAACCCCCGATAAATCGCGCTTAGCGTGTCCGGCCTTTGAGTTTGGCCTTCTTGATCAAGTCACCATACTGATGCGCCAGCAAATGTGACTGGACCTGACTGATCGTGTCCACAGTAACGTTGACCACAATCAGAAGGCTCGTACCGCCAAGGAACAGCGGGACACCCGTTTGGGCGATCATATATTCCGGCAGCACACAGACGAGCGTCAGATAGATCGCGCCGACTACGGTGATCCGCGTCAAGACATAATCCAGATAGGTCGCGGTGTTCTTACCTGGACGAATGCCGGGGATGAAGCCGCCGTTCTTCTTCAGATTTTCTGAAGTTTCCTCAGGGTTGAAGACAACTGCGGTGTAGAAGAAGCAGAAGAAGATAATGCCGATAGCATAGAGTAGCATATAGAGCGGCTGCCCATGCTGCAGATATTGGTTCAGCGTGACGATGATGCCGCCTGCGGTGCTTTCCGTACTAACCGAGTTACCAGCGAACTGGCTGATCGTCAGCGGCAGCAGCAGGAGCGAGCTGGCGAAAATCGGAGGGATAACGCCAGCGGTATTCAGCTTCAGCGGCAGGTGCGAGCGGTCGGCCTGCATCTGGCCGCGCTGCGTCGCGCGCTTGGGGTATTGGATCAGCAGCCGGCGCTGGGCCCGCTCCATGAAACAAATGAGCACGATCAGCACGAGAACCATCAGCACGAGGCCGATGATGATACCCGGTGCGATTGAACCTGTCCGGCCGCCTTCGAAAAGATTTGCTGTAAAGGTTGGGAATTGAGCCACGATACCCGCCATAATGATAAGCGAAACACCGTTACCGATACCGCGTGAAGTGATCTGCTCACCCAGCCACAGCAGGAACATTGTACCGCCGACGAGGCTAATCACAGCGCCAACTCGGAACATATAGCCCGGGTCCACTACCGCCTGAATTCCGCTGGCTGCGCCGAAGCTCTCAAGGCCAGCTGCAAGGAACCAACCCTGGATCGCGCAAAGGAACACCGTGCCGTAGCGCGTATATTGGTTAAGCTTCTGACGGCCCGACGCGCCCTCTTTCTTGATGGCGGCCAGCGTTGGATGCAGGGCCGAGGCCATCTGCACCACAATCGAAGCGGTAATATAGGGCATCACGCCGAGCGCGATGAGGCTCATCCGCTCAAGGCTGCCGCCGGAGAATGTGTTGAACAGGTCTAGAATGCCGCCACGGCCCAGATCGGCCAAGCTGGCCAGCGCCTGAGGATTAACCCCAGGCAGCGGGACGAAGCTCAGGAACCGAAAAACGACCAGCGCACCAATGGTGAACATGATCCGTTTCCGCAGCTCGGTGGCTTTGGAGAAATTGGCGAGGCTCAAATTGCTCGCGATATTATCGGCGCGTGATGCCATTTTGATGTGTGAGCCCTACGCTTGAGACGGTTTTATACCGGCGATTACCGGCGTTCGCTGGTCACATAAGGTGCGCGAGGCCGATTGTCGAACCCTGCACCCATAAAAACAGTCGTCCCGGACGCGAGACGGGCCGCTTTCCACAGGCAAAATGCCCGGTTTGCGGCCCGGAACGCATCCGGGACTGAATGTCTTACTTCTTGCGTTCGGCCTTTTTGACCAAGCGCTGTTTCTTGGCTTCTTCCTTGGCAGCTTTCACTTCAAGGTTGGTTGGCTTCAAAACTTCAACCGAACCACCGATCTTCTCAACAGCAGCCTTGGCGCCCTTCGACGCACCGGCGACGGAGAATTTGACCTTGTCCTTCAATTCACCCTTGCCGAGCAAACGGACGCCGTCTTTACCGCCGCGTGCAAGGCCAGCAGCCTTAAGCGCTTCGTGATCAACAACTTTCTTACCGTCTAGCTTCTTCTCGTCGATGAACTTCTGGACCATGCCCAGGTTCACTTCGGCATAGTCTTTGCCAAACGGGTTGTTGAAGCCGCGCTTTGGAATACGCATGTGAAGCGGCATCTGGCCGCCTTCGAAGCCCTTGATGGCTACACCGGAACGAGCCTTCTGGCCCTTCTGGCCGCGGCCTGCAGTTTTGCCCTTGCCCGAACCGATACCACGGCCGACGCGAATACGCGTCTTGCGGGCACCTGGATTGTCGCGGATTTCATTAAGTTTCATAGTCTTGCACTCGCTTTCGCTTACTAGGCCCCGAAGGGTTCGCGCTATATTGCCCGGTATTGGGCTAAAAACAGGAACGGCCCGGTACAAGCCCGGGCCGCCTGAAGTCAATCATTCAAAGTCAGTCGATGACCTGCACCATGTGCGGTAGCTTGGCGATTGCGCCACGCACCTCGGCGGTATCCGTCAGTTCGACAACCTTGTGCATCTTGTTGAGGCCAAGGCCGATCAACATTTGACGCTGCTTGGCTGGACGGCGGATCGGCGAACCGATCTGCTTAAGCTTGATGGTTTTCTTGTCAGCCATTGATCTTACTCCGTAACCGCTGCGGCTTCAGCATCAGCTTCCGCCACGCTTGAACCACCACGGTTCAACAAGTCAGCAACCTTCTTACCGCGCCGCTGTGCGACCGACTTCGGTGAAGTCTGATGCACGAGCGCGTCGAAGGTTGCACGGATCATGTTATAGGGATTGGACGAACCGACCGATTTAGTCACAACGTCTGCAACGCCGAGGCTTTCGAACACGGCGCGCATTGGGCCACCAGCGATGATTCCGGTACCTGCAGGTGCGGAACGAACGGTCACCTTGCCAGCGCCAAAACGGCCTTTGGCATCATGGTGAAGCGTGCGGCCATCCTTCAAGGGAACGCGGATCATCTTCTTCTTGGCGGCTGCAGTAGCCTTGTTGATGGCTTCAGGCACTTCGCGCGCCTTGCCCTTGCCGAAGCCGACGCGGCCTGTGCCGTCGCCAACCACAACCAGCGCAGCAAAGCCGAAGCGCTTACCGCCCTTAACCGTCTTAGAAACGCGGTTGATGTGGACGAGCTTTTCGATCGTGCCATCATCTTCGTCGTCGCGTCCGCCACGGCGATTGCCGTCTCGGCCACCGCGGCCGCCACCACGATTGTTCTGGCCACCGCCACCGCTGCGGTTGTTACCGCCACGAGCGTTGCGAGGGTTTTCGCGTGGCTTCGAAGGATCGCCGGCTGCTGACGACTGGTTCGTCGCCGCTTCGGTTTTCGCGACAGCTGGGGTCGGCGTTGAGCCTGCATTGTCGACGACAGAAGCTTCTGCAGCAGGAGCCGCTTCTACTTTTGTCTCTTCAACTTTCGGCGCTTCTGGAGCGGCGTCTTCAGTTTTCTTTTCGTCAGACATAATCAGAACTCCAGCCCGCCTTCGCGGGCGGCATCGGCCAGCGCTTTAACGCGGCCGTGAAACAGAAAACCACCGCGATCAAACACGACAGTTGTGACGCCGGCCTTCTTGGCGGCGGCGGCGATATCCTTGCCCACCATTACAGCAGCATCAACATTCGCACCGGATTTCTTCACGCCAAGCGTGGAAGCGGCTGCGATTGTACGGCCTTCGCCGTCATTGATGATCTGAGCGTAGATGTGACGGCCGGTGCGGTGCACCGACAGACGGGGACGACCGCCAGAACGCGCACGAAGTGCGGTACGGACGCGGCGGCGACGCCGTTCGAATAGAGAAAGCTTTGCCATCTTACTTCTTCTTCCCTTCCTTGCGGAAGACGTACTCGCCGCGGTATTTGATGCCCTTGCCCTTATACGGCTCCGGCTTCCTCCAACGGCGGATTTCAGCGGCAAACTGGCCTACGGCCTGCTTGTCGGACCCACTGATTTCAATGGTTGTCTGATCGGGTGTCTTCACTTGAATGCCTTCTGGCACGTCAAGATCGACATCGTGGCTGAAACCAAGCTGAAGCTTGAGCATCTTGCCCTGTGTCGAAGCACGATAACCAACGCCCGTAATTTCGAGGACCTTGGTGAAACCATCGGTTACACCTTCGACGAGGTTCGAAACCAGCGTACGGTGCATGCCCCAGAAGGACTTCGCACGCTTGGTGTCGTTCGCAGGCTTAACCTGGATTTCGTCACCCTCGACCTTATAGTCTATGTCTTCGGCCAGACCCATCGTGAGAGTGCCCTTGGGGCCCTTCACGCTGAGCGTGCCATTTTCGATGTTGGCGGTAACGCCAGCAGGAATAGCAACAGCCTTCTTACCGATGCGGCTCATCAATACACCTCCGCAAGCACTTCGCCGCCGACGTTTTCAGTGCGCGCTTCGATATCCGAAAGCACACCCTTAGGCGTCGAGACGATAGCGATACCAAGGCCGTTACGCACAGTCGGAAGCTCACGGCTACCCGAATATACACGGCGGCCCGGCTTGGACACGCGAGCGACATGCTTGATTGCAGGCTCGCCTTCAAAATATTTGAGTTCGATTTTCAGCGCCTTATGGGCACCTGTCTCGTCCTCGGAATAGCCACGAATATAACCTTCGCGCTGGAGAACTTCCAGCACGTTGGCACGCAGCGTCGACGCAGGCGAAAGGACGGAGTCCTTCTTAGCACGCTGGCCGTTGCGGATGCGGGTGAGCATATCACCTACGGGATCGGTCAATGACATATTCTGATCCTTACCAGCTCGACTTCGTCACGCCGGGGATCATCCCCTTATTGGCGAGATTACGCAGTTCAATCCGGTTGAGGCCGAACTTGCGATAATAGCCGCGCGGGCGGCCGGTAGTGGCGCAGCGATTGCGCACACGGGTGGGATTTGCATTACGCGGCAGTTCAGCCATCTGAAGACGGGCGATCAAACGTTCACCCTCGTCGAGAGACTTATCGTTCGCCGTTTCCTTCAGCTTGGCATACTTCGCAGCATACTTTTTGACGAGCAGCTTGCGCTTCTCGTTTTTATTGATCGAACTCAGTTTCGCCATTGGACTTAAGCTCCTCTACGCACGGCTTACGCCGCCGCCTTTTCTTCTTCGCCCTGCTCTTCAGCCGGGAACGGGAAACCGAACAAACGCAGCAGCTCGCGCGCTTCGTCGTCGGTGTTCGCTGTTGTTGTTACGATGATGTCCATGCCGCGAACCTGTTCGATCCGGTCATAGCTGATTTCAGGGAATACGATCTGTTCCTTGAGACCCATCGCGTAGTTGCCGCGGCCATCGAAGCTCTTCGGGTTTACACCGCGAAAATCTCGAATGCGGGGCATTGCGATTGTGATGAGGCGGTCGAGGAATTCGTACATCCGCTCACGGCGCATCGTTACTTTTGCACCGATCGGCATGCCTTCGCGCAACTTGAACTGTGCGATCGACTTCTTCGCCTTGGTGATCACTGGCTTCTGGCCGGCGATCAGTTCCATTTCCTCGGCAGCAGTCTGGACTTTTTTCTTGTCCTGGCTGGCTTCGCCAACACCCATATTGAGCACGATCTTTTCGATCGCAGGAACTTGCATCCGGTTGGTGTAACCAAACTTTTCCGTCATCGCTTTGACGATTTCATCGTCATAGCGCTTACGCATACGGGCGACATACTTATCAGCCATCGATCTTTTCCCCCGACTTAACGGCCACACGGACCTTTTTGCCGTCATGCTCTTCAAAGCGCACGCGGGTGGGTTTGCCGTCCTTGGGATCGGCAAGAGCAACCTTGCAAAGATGCATAGGGGCTTCGAACCGGTCGATGCCGCCCTGCGGGTTTGCCTGGCTGGGTTTACGGTGACGGGCAGCAATATTGATGCCTTCGACCACGACTTTGCCTTCTTTTGGCGAAACCTTGGAGACAGTGCCGGTACGGCCCTTGTCTTTGCCCGAAAGCACGACAACGCTGTCGCCTTTCTTGATACGAGCGGCGCCCATTACAACACCTCCGGTGCGAGCGAGATGATCTTCATGAACCCGCGGCCGCGAAGTTCGCGGACGACTGGGCCAAAGATACGTGTGCCAATTGGCTCTTCGCTCTTGTTCACGAGTACAGCGGCATTGCTGTCAAAACGGATGACGCTGCCATCGGTGCGGCGGACTTCCTTGCGGGTGCGAACGATCACAGCACGGTGAACGTCGCCTTTCTTTACCTTGGCGCGCGGTGCCGCTTCCTTGATGGAAACAACAATCACGTCGCCTACGCTGGCAAAACGGCGCTTAGAGCCGCCCAGTACCTTAATGCACTGGACACGCTTTGCGCCGCTATTGTCAGCGACTTCCAGGTTAGACTGCATCTGAATCATGGATTCAGTTCCTTCTTACACGGCTTGCCAGAACAAAGGCCGAAGCCAGTCTGGTAGTTCCAAAAACTTACGTATTGCTGCCAGCGGCCGCTTCGACTTCGATATCGGCATCGACTGCAACACCCTTGCCCGCCTGAAGAGTGTCGAGCACCTTCCAGGTTTTGGTCTTGGAGATTGGCTTCGTCTCCTCGATCCGGACGGTGTCACCCACCTTGTGAGCGTTTTCTTCGTCGTGAGCGTGATACTTCTTCGAACGCCGGATGATCTTCCCGTAAAGCGGGTGCTTCACCTTGCGTTCGACCTTCACGGTCACTGACTTATTCATCTTGTCGGAGGTTACAGTTCCGACCAGGATACGTTTAGGCATCGGTTTGTCCTCAAGCCTTGGCGGTGGCGCTAGCCGCCCGCTCGTTTTGTAGCGTCTTGATGCGGGCGATGTCGCGGCGAACTTCTTGGATGCGCGCAGGGCGTTCCAACTGGTTCGTGGCCGACTGGAAGCGCAGGTTAAACTGCTCACGCTTCAGTTCGGCCAGCTCAACTGCCAGCTCGTCATCGGACTTGGTCCGCAGGTCTTCGATCTTAGCCACGCGATCAACCCTCCAGATGCGAGGTGTCACCCAGACGGGCAACAACCTTGGTTTTGATAGGGAGCTTCATTGCAGCACGCTCGAAAGCGACTGCAGCGAGCGGGCCGGGAACGCCGTCCAGTTCGAAAATGATGCGGCCCGGCTTTACGCGAGCAGCCCAAAATTCGACGGAGCCTTTACCTTTACCCTGGCGAACTTCGGCAGGTTTCTTGGTTACAGGCACGTCTGGGAAGATCCGGATCCACAAACGTCCCTGACGCTTGATGTGACGCGTGATCGCGCGGCGAGCCGCTTCGATCTGCCGAGCCGTGATACGCTCAGGTTCCATAGCCTTGAGGCCATAAGAACCGAAGTTCAGGTCGGTGCCGCCACGGGCATTGCCCTTGATCCGGCCTTTGAAGGCCTTGCGGTACTTGGTTTTTTTCGGTTGCAGCATGGTGCTTACTCTCGAATTCTATCAGCGGGCCGGACGAACGCCAGAAGTCTGAGCTTCCAGCATTAGTCGGTCTTGAGCGGTTGGATCGTTGGCCAAGATTTCACCCTTGAAGACCCAAACCTTGATGCCGATGATGCCATAGGCAGTCAGGGCTTCGGCTTCGGCGTAATCAACATTGGCGCGCAGCGTATGAAGCGGCACGCGGCCTTCGTGATAGCGTTCCACGCGAGCGATTTCAGCACCGCCAAGACGGCCGCCGCACTGGATCTTGATGCCTTCGGCACCCAGACGCATGGCAGACTGCATGGCGCGCTTCATTGCTCGGCGGAATGCGATACGGCGGATCAGCTGATCGGCAATACCTTGCGCAACGAGCTTGGCATCGATTTCCGGCTTGCGGATTTCAACGATGTTCAGCTTCACTTCGCTGTCGGTCATTTCAGCAAGCTTGGAGCGGAGCTTTTCGATGTCCGCACCCTTCTTACCGATGATAACACCGGGTCGCGCAGCATAGATCGAAACGCGGCAAAGTTTAGCCGGACGCTCGATCACAACCTTGGAAATCGCGGCTTGCGGCAACGAGTTCATGATATGCTTGCGGATGACGATGTCTTCGTTGAGCAGCTGAGCATAATGCCGCCCTTCGGCGTACCAGCGGCTGTCCCAAGTGCGATTGATCTGCAGGCGCAAGCCGATTGGATTACTTTTATGACCCATAACTTATGCCTCCTCGCCTTCATCTTCACGGACCACAATACGCAGCCGGCTAAACGGCTTAAGGATGCGGGTTGATTTACCGCGTCCGCGTGTGTGGAAACGCTTCATGGTGATCGACTTGCCGACGCTCGCTTCGTGAACAACGAGAGCGTCAACGTCGAGATCATGGTTGTTCTCGGCATTGGCAATTGCACTGGCGAGCACCTTGGAGGTGTCACGTGCCATGGACTTTTTCGAGAACGCCAGAATGTTGAGTGCTTCTTCAACTTTCTTGCCGCGGATCAATGCCGCAACGAGGTTCAGCTTCTGGGCCGACCCGCGAATAAGCGTGCCAACGGCCAGGGCTTCATTCTCGCCAACGCGGCGGGGGGATTTAGCCTTACCCATTATCGCTTGCCCTTCTTGTCGGAAGCGTGACCGGGGAATGTGCGCGTTGGCGCGAATTCACCGAGCTTGTGACCGACCATGTCTTCGTTAACCGAGACCGGGATGAACTTATGACCATTATAGACGCTGAACGTCAGGCCGACGAATTGCGGAAGTACAGTCGAGCGTCGCGACCAAGTTTTGATCGGCTTGCTGTTGCTTGCGTCCTGAGCTTCTTCTGCTTTCTTGAGCAGGCTCAGTTCGACAAACGGACCTTTCCATACGGAACGTGCCATGTCCGTTACCTCTTCTTCTTGGCGTGACGCGAACGGATGATCATTCGATCCGTCTGCTTGTTTTTGCGGGTACGAGCACCCTTAGTAGGCTTGCCCCAAGGCGTAACCGGGTGACGACCACCCGAAGTACGACCTTCACCACCACCGTGCGGGTGATCGACTGGGTTCTTGGCAACACCGCGAGTGAGCGGCTTCTTGCCGCGCCAGCGGTTGCGTCCCGCCTTGGCGAGCGTCTGGTTGGAGTTGTCGGGATTTGAAACCGCGCCAACTGTACCCATGCACTCACCGCGAATGTAGCGTTGCTCGCCTGAATTGAGGCGAACGATGACCATGCCGCGGTCACGACCGACCAACTGCACATATGTGCCTGCTGAACGAGCGATCTGACCACCCTTGCCCGGCTTCATCTCCACATTGTGGCAGATGGTGCCAACCGGCATTTCGCTCAGCAACATTGCGTTACCTGGCTTCGTGTCGGTCTTTTTGGCTGCAATCAACTTGTCACCAACAGCAACACGCTGCGGGCAGATGATGTAGTTCAGCTCGCCATCGTCATATTTGATGAGCGCGATGAAAGCGGTGCGGTTTGGATCATATTCGATCCGCTCGACGGTGCCTTCAATGTCCCATTTACGGCGCTTGAAGTCGATAAAGCGATACTTCTGCTTATGACCGCCACCAATGCCGCGTGATGTCACGTGACCTTTGTTGTTGCGGCCGCCCGTCTTGTGCTTGCCTTCGACCAGCGACTTTATCGGCTTCCCTTTCCAGAGACCCGACTTATCGACGAGGACGAGGCCGCGGCGCGCCGGGCTCGTAGGTTTATAACTCTTGAGTGCCATTATTCTGCCCTCAGATTCCGCTGGTGACGTCGATGGACTGGCCTTCGGCCAGCGTCACGATCGCCTTTTTCAAATCGGTGCGCTTGTAGGGACGACCCTTCCAGCGCTTCGTTTTGCCCTTTTGGACAATGGTGTTCACACCGGTCACCTTCACATCAAAGATTGCCTCGACGGCCTCCTTGATCTGCGGCTTCGTTGCGTCGCCGCCGACCTTGAACACTACTGCATTATGCTCGGAGAGCAGCGTAGCCTTCTCGGTAATGTGCGGCGCAAGGATCACATCATAGTGACGGGCGTCGACTTCTTGCTTTTTAGCCATTGAAACGCGCCTCCAGCTTTTCGACTGCTGCTTTGGTAAGGATCAGCGTGTCGTGCTTCAGGATGTCATAAACGTTGGCGCCCTGTGCCGGCATCACATTGATGCCGATCAGATTGGCGGATGCCTGAGCGAATGTTTCGTTCACGCTATCACCGTCGATAACCAGAACCTTGCCCTTAAAGCCAAAGCTTTCAGCTAGAGCCTTGGTCTTGCCGGCTTTCATGTCCAGATTGTCGACGATTACGAGACCGTCTTTCGCCTTGGAAGAAAGCGCCATCTTAAGGCCGAGCGCCCGGATTTTCTTGTTCAGCGACTGTTCGAAGTCACGACGGCGTGGGCCGTGTGCTTTACCACCACCGATGAAGATAGGTGCCTTACGGTCACCGTGACGAGCTACGCCGCCACCCTTCTGCTTACCATACTTCTTGCCGGTACGATTGACGTCCGACCGTTCGCGAGCCGCGCGAGCGGTTCCGCGACGATTTTCGAGCTGCCAGACGACAACGCGGTGAAGGATGTCTGCGCGCGGTTCGACGCCGAATACAGCCTCGTTCAGCTCGACATCGCCCTTACCGGCCTTGCCTTCTAGTGTTTGGAGCTTGACCTTCATGATCAGCCCTCCTTGTTAGCGTCGTCAGCCGGTTTGGCGTCAGATGCTTCATTATTGGTTTCGGAACCGTTCTCGACATCAGCGCCAGCGGACTGCTCTTTAAGAAGCTCAGCCTGCTGTTCCGCAGGAACTTCGAGACCTACTTCGTGCTCGGCTGCGCTTTCTACCAAACCAGGCTTAGCTTCGTCGGAAGCAAACTCGTCTTGGTTACGGCGCATGACACCGGGAAACGGCAAATCCTTATGCTGGATCTTCACTGCGTCACGAATGATCATCCAGCCATTCTTTGTGCCGGGCACGGAACCCTTTACGAATATCAGGCCGCGATCGGCGTCCGTGCGGACGACTTCGAGGTTCTGCTGAGTACGCTGGCGATCACCCATGTGACCGGCCATCTTCTTGTTCTTGAAGACGCGCCCTGGATCTTGACGGTTACCCGTCGAACCATGTGAACGGTGAGAGATCGAAACACCGTGGGTGGCCCGAAGACCGCCGAAGCCCCAACGCTTCATGGCGCCGGCAAAGCCCTTACCCTGAGTGTGACCCGTGATGTCGACCTTCTGGCCAGCGATGAAGTGATCCGCGCTGATGGTTGCGCCCACCGGCAGAAGACCTTCTTCGCTGTCGAGACGGAACTCAGCGACTTTGCGCTTGAGACCAACATTAGCCTTCGCGAAATGTTCGCGTTGAGGCTTGTTTACATTTTTTTGCTTCGCTTCGCCGGAACCGACTTGAAGCGCGATGTAACCATCACGGTCCATAGTTCGGTGGGAAATGATCTGACAATCTTCCAGAGCGAGGACTGTAACCGGCACGTGGCGGCCATCCTCCTGGAAGAGACGAGTCATCCCGACTTTTTTAGCGATCACGCCAGTGCGCATGACCAGAACTCCTAAACAGAGGCACCCGGAACCATTTCCAGGTGCTTGCCAGCCCAAATTGTCATACGTCGCCCCGTCCGGGCTAGGTGCTCATCGTGAGAAGAGCGAGACGGGAGACGCAGCCCGGGTTAACCCGGCGGTATCTCGTAGTCTGCGGCCTGACCGAGGTCAGACAACTAAGATTAAGCGAGCTTAATCTCAACATTTACGCCAGCGGCAAGGTCGAGCTTCATCAGCGCGTCTACCGTTTGGGCGTTGGGCTGCACGATATCGAGCAACCGCTTGTAAGTACGTACCTCGAACTGCTCCCGCGACTTCTTGTCGATGTGCGGACCGCGGTTCACGGTAAATTTCTCTATGCGCGTCGGCATGGGAATGGGGCCACGAATAAGTGCGCCAGTCCGGCGTGCGGTTTCCGCGATTTCGCCAGTTGCCTGGTCGAGAACGCGATGATCGAACGCCTTGAGGCGAATACGGATATTCTGAGCTTCCATTACCTATACCGATGCGAAAGAGCCAAGAAACAACCCCAAAGGGCAATTTCCAAAAAACAAGGACCACCCCGCCTCACTGCTCCTCTCGTGAAGATGCAGGAAGGGGCGGCCCCCTTAGAATTGAGACCGACCGAATCCCAAAGGGGACCCGGTCGGTTCGAAGGCTATATTACTTCGAGATGCTGCTGACAACCCCTGATCCGACCGTACGGCCGCCTTCACGGATTGCGAAGCGAAGACCTTCGTCCATAGCGATTGGAGCGATGAGCTTAACGCTGATCGTCACGTTGTCGCCTGGCATAACCATCTCGGTGCCTTCAGGAAGGATCACTTCACCAGTTACGTCGGTTGTACGGAAGTAGAACTGTGGGCGATAGTTGGCAAAGAACGGCGTGTGACGGCCGCCCTCATCCTTCGAAAGCACGTAAACTTCTGCGCTGAAGTCGGTGTGCGGATTAACCGAACCCGGCTTAGCAAGAACCTGACCACGCTCAACGTCTTCACGGCCAACACCGCGTACAAGTGCGCCAACGTTGTCACCAGCTTCACCGCGATCAAGCAGCTTACGGAACATTTCAACGCCGGTTACAGTCGTCTTGCCGGTGTCCTTGATGCCTACGATTTCAACTTCGTCGCCAACGTTCACAATGCCGGTTTCGATACGGCCGGTAACAACCGTACCACGGCCCGAGATCGAGAACACGTCTTCGATTGGCATCAGGAATGGCTTGTCGACTGGACGATCTGGCTGCGGGATGTGCTCATCAACAGCGTTCATCAGTTCGATGATCGAGTTCTTGCCGATTTCGTCATCACGACCTTCGAGCGCAGCAAGAGCCGAACCCTTAACGTTGGGGAGGTTGTCGCCATCAAAGTCATAGGAGCTAAGAAGTTCACGAACTTCCATTTCAACCAGCTCGAGGATTTCGTCGTCGTCGACCTGGTCAACCTTGTTCATGTAAACAACCAGAGCCGGAACACCAACCTGACGGGCAAGCAGGATGTGCTCGCGGGTCTGTGGCATTGGTCCGTCAGCTGCGTTCACGACCAAGATAGCGCCGTCCATCTGGGCAGCACCGGTAATCATATTCTTCACGTAGTCGGCGTGCCCAGGGCAATCGACGTGTGCATAGTGACGTGCTGCGGTTTCATACTCAACGTGAGCCGTCGAGATGGTGATACCACGCTCGCGCTCTTCAGGAGCCTTATCGATGTTTGCAAAGTCGACAGCGGCGCCGCCATTGATTTCAGCCATCACCTTCGTGATTGCTGCCGTCAGTGTGGTTTTGCCGTGGTCAACGTGACCGATGGTGCCGATGTTACAGTGCGGCTTGTTCCGCTCAAATTTTGCCTTCGCCATTTTCTCTAACCTCTAGTGTCTTGAATTTTAAAAACTGCGGGAGGAAACGGCACCCGCTGAAACAGGCGCCGCCCCTAAACTGAAGATTGCCGTTAAGCAAGCTTCTCCTTGACCTCGAGTGCGACACTCGCCGGCACTTCCTCATAATGAGAGAACTGCATCGAGTAGTTAGCACGGCCCTGACTGAACGAGCGAAGCTCATTCACGTAGCCGAACATATTCGCAAGCGGCACCATGGCTTCGACGGCCTGGGCGTTGCCGCGGCTGTCTGTTCCCTGGATTTGACCACGACGCGAGTTGAGATCGCCGATCACATCCCCAAGATAATCCTCAGGAGTGATCACTTCAACCTTCATTACCGGTTCGAGCAACTTAATGCCGCCACGGTCTGCTGCTTCACGCATCGCGCCACGACCGCAGATTTCGAAAGCTACGGTCGAAGAGTCAACATCGTGATACGCACCATCAGTCAGGTGAACGGTGAAATCGATAATCGGGAAGCCGATCAAATAACCGCTTTCAGCTTGCTCACGGATACCCTTTTCGAGCGAAGGAATATATTCCTTAGGGATGTTACCACCCTTGATGCTGTCTTCGAATACAATGCCCTGACCGCGCTCACCCGGGGTGAACGTAGCCTTCGCACGGGCGAACTGACCTGTACCACCAGACTGCTTCTTATGGGTGTAATCCACAGCGATTTCACGGCCCAGCGATTCACGATAGGCCACCTGCGGAGCACCGACGTTTGCCTCGACCTTGAATTCGCGCTTCATCCGGTCGACAAGAATGTCGAGGTGAAGCTCGCCCATACCCTTGATGATCGTCTGGCCCGATTCGTGATCGGTTGTAACGCGGAAAGAAGGATCTTCAGCCGCAAGACGATTGAGCGCGACGCCCATCTTTTCCTGGTCAGCCTTGGTCTTCGGCTCAACGCTCAGTTCGATCACTGGCTCCGGGAATTCCATCCGCTCGAGAATGATCGGGTGAGCCAAATCACACAAAGTATCACCGGTTGTGGTGTCTTTCATGCCGGCAATTGCAACGATATCGCCCGCAAATGCTTCATCAATATCTTCACGGTTATTGGAATGCATCAGCAACATACGGCCGATCTTTTCCTTCTTCTCCTTGACGGAGTTGAGGACCTGACCTTTGACCAGATGGCCGGAGTAAATGCGCGTGAAGGTGAGCGAGCCCACGAAGGGATCGTTCATAATCTTGAACGCAAGTGCAGAGAATGGCGCTTCATCGCTAGACTCGCGCGTTTGCACTTCGTCGCTGTCGGGCAGAACGCCCTTGATCGCTTCAACGTCGAGCGGTGAAGGCATGTAATCGACAACAGCATCAAGCAAAGGCTGCACGCCCTTGTTCTTAAACGCGGAACCGCACAGCACAGGAACGAAGTTTTGTGCCATCGTGCCCTTGCGGATCAATTTCTTGATGGTAGCCGCATCGGGCATGTCGCCGTCAAAGAACTTTTCCATCACAGCATCGTCGAGTTCGACGACAGTTTCGATGAGCTTGGCGCGATATTCTTCAGCCTTGTCCGCCATATCATCAGGGATCGCGATATATTCGAACTCAGCGCCCAAACCGTCATTTTCCCAAACGATACCGCGATTGTTGACGAGATCGACAACACCGCGAAGTCCGCCTTCAGCGCCAATCGGGAGATACAGCACAAGGGGGTTCGCGCCGAGACGATCGATAATCGACTGAACACAGTAATAGAAGTCAGCGCCGGTGCGGTCCAGTTTGTTTATAAAGCACATGCGCGGTACTTTATACTTGTCAGCCTGACGCCAAACTGTTTCGGACTGCGGCTCTACGCCAGCAACGCCGTCAAACACAGCGACCGCGCCATCGAGTACGCGCAGCGAACGCTCGACTTCAATCGTGAAGTCAACGTGGCCTGGTGTGTCGATGATGTTGATGCGGTGCTTTTCGCCCTTGCCATCTTCGTTCTGCCAGAAAGTGGTCGTAGCAGCGGAGGTAATCGTAATACCGCGCTCCTGCTCCTGCTCCATCCAGTCCATCGTCGCAGCGCCATCATGCACTTCGCCGATTTTGTAGGATTTGCCGGTGTAATAGAGGATGCGCTCGGTTGTCGTAGTCTTACCAGCATCAATGTGTGCCATGATGCCGATGTTACGATAGCGTTCCAGCGGATATTCGCGGGCCATGGATAATTCCTAGTGGTCTTGCGGGTCGGGGCAGCCATCCAGCTGCCCTTCCCCAAATGTTTACTTAGTTACCAGCGGTAATGCGAGAAGGCACGGTTGGCGTCGGCCATCCGGTGCGCGTCTTCACGCTTCTTCACTGCATTGCCGCGGTTGTTCGCAGCATCCATCAGCTCGCCCGAAAGGCGCGCGCTCATGGTTGTTTCCGCACGGCCGCGAGCAGCCGAGATGAGCCAGCGAATGGCAAGCGCCTGGGCACGCTCGGGGCGAACCTCGACCGGTACCTGATACGTTGCACCACCAACACGGCGGCTGCGGACTTCCACTTGCGGGCTGACGTTTACCAGCGCTTCGTGGAACAGCTGGACCGGATCGGTCTTAGCCTTGGTTTCGACAGTTTCGAGCGCGCCATAAACGATACCTTCTGCAGTGGACTTTTTACCGTCCATCATCAGGTTGTTCATGAACTTCGACAGAATCTTATCACCAAACTTTGGATCGGGCAGAATAACCCGTTTTTCGGGACGACGACGACGTGACATCGGATGAATTCCTTTTAGTCAGGCGGCGCAGCAGGAAGTCCCACGCGCGGCCAAAATCTTGGGCCTAAACAGCCTTACTTAGGACGCTTCGCGCCATACTTCGAACGGCTCTGCTTGCGGTCTTTGACACCCTGGGTATCAAGAACGCCGCGCAGAACGTGGTAACGCACACCTGGAAGGTCGCGCACACGGCCGCCGCGGATCAGCACAACGCTGTGCTCCTGCAGGTTATGGCCCTCGCCCGGAATGTAAGTGATGACCTCGCGTTGGTTGGTCAGGCGAACCTTCGCAACCTTACGCAGAGCCGAGTTCGGCTTCTTAGGGGTCGTCGTATAGACACGGGTGCAAACGCCGCGCTTCTGCGGGTTCGCTTCCATCGCAGGGACCTTGGATTTGACCTTCTGCGGTACACGGCCCTTGCGGACCAACTGGTTAATTGTCGGCATGAAGTACTCTTCACCTATTCGGTGGTGCACATTCAGCAAAGGATGCAGTGTAAGGCCCCGCTAAGCTCCGTCATACCGGCCGAAACCGGAAGCACCCCGGGCAAGCGCCAAGGGGACAGGAAAGCGAGACTGAAACACTCCACCCACTGCCAAAGGCACCGGGTTACTCTGACACCTGCCGCAAGAAACAATATGGCGGGCGAACCCGCATATCACTCAATAGAAAAAGACCCCGGTCGAACGACCAAGGCCCCTTACGGCAACAGCGCCAATGTTCAGCTCTATCTGACCAACGCTACGCTTCTCGGTGGAGAGGGTACGCGCATTGGATGAGCGGGCCTTTAGCGATGGTTTGGCTGGGGGTCAAGGGTGAGACAGACGCTGCCTCACCCTCCACGAAGACAAAGCACCTCTGGAGAATTTGAAGAGAGAAACCTTCTCAATTCGGTTTTTGAAATATCTATAGACATAATGACGTCGATAGAGACATTTGCGATCTACTTTCAATGCAACCTTATCCTCGAATTGGGTTATCAACTCTTACCCAAACTTAAAGCGCTTTTGGCCTGCCGCCTCGACGCTTTGTTCCGGCAGGTCGCGTTCCAGTTCTGCCAGCGCATCGGGCACGACGCTCCGCAGATCGGTCAGCCGCGCCCAGCCGTCGGGCTGATCCTCCGGAAAATACGCGCAGCGATCATACGCGCGGCGAAGGCGGCGGGTCACTTCCTGACGCTTGGCAATTTGATAGTCGGTCATGTGTGTCGAATCGCGCATGTGAGAACATTGGAGGAACATACTGGCCGTCGGCAAGGTGTTTTGGTGCTGAGTGGGCGTCTTGCCGCTTGTAGGCATTGGTGATCGGTTTTGAGCGCCGATGACTTGAAGCGGGTGTTGGGGTTTTTGCTTAGCTCCCCTGCCCCAGAAACGAAAAAACCGGCCTGGCTCAATGCCAGACCGGTCCTACGTTTGCATTCTGCCTCAGCTTAGAATTCGAAGCTGGCCCGCAGGTAATAATGTCCGCCGTTAAAGCCGAACGGGGCAGAGCGGCGTGAGTATTGGAACACGCCGGGGCTATCTACGATCAGATTGCCGGTGCTGTCATACAGCATGCCGCCACGTGCCTGGCCGATATTGTTAAGGTCGGGATAGACATCGAACAGATTGTTCGCGCCGATCGCCAGTTTCAGCCCCATGTCGAACTTATAGTCGACCTGCACATCGGTTAGCCATTTTCCGCCGAAGGTCTGCGTGTCGGTTACGTTACCGGTACAACCTCCTTCGCAGACGGTATATTCGCCGTATTGGCTAAGCTGCAGGTTGAAGCCCCAATTGTCGTTCTTCCAGTTTGCACCCAAGTTGAAGCGCGTCTTTGGCTGCCAACTTTCGATGATCGAAATATCCTGCGCGGTCACGAGATCGAGGCCGACAAGCAAGCCCGGAGCAGGGAGTTCAGTAACTTTCGTATTGTTGTAATTGAACGACGATGTGAGCTTCACTGTGCCGCCGGCGATGTCGCCGGGAAGCTTGTATGAGGCCACGACGTCTACCCCGTCAGTCTTCGTATCAACGCCGTTGATGAAGAACTGGCCTTGCGTTGCGCCAGCTGCATCAAATGCTGTCTGAATTGCCGGAGTAACCGGATTGATCGCGCCCGAAATCATGATCCGGTCGTCGATTTCGATGTGGTAATAATCGGCTGTGATTACGAATCCGCCAGCAGGCTCCAGAACTACACCGCCGCCATAGCTGACCGATGTTTCTTCCTGAAGTTCAGGGATGCCCAGCCCGACTGCGAGCGCGCTATCGTTGCGGAAAGTGCCGCGTTCCTGCGCCACAGTCACGCCGCCAACGGTCACAAACTGCGTGCTGGTGGCGTTGAAATATAGCTGCTGCATCGAAGGTGCGCGGAAGCCCGTGGTAAATGAGCCACGCAGTTTGGCGCCCTCGGTCACTGTGAACAATCCAGCGACCTTGCCCGTTACCGAACTGCCGAAGCCTTCGTAATTTTCGTAACGAACCGCGCCTTGCAGATTAACCCGCTCACCCAAATCGGCGGTGAGTTCGAGATAGGCCGAGAAGCTGTCACGGCTTTCGTCCACGGCATTGTCCGGGCTGAAGCCTGGGAACACCTGCGAACCGCCGCCGCCGGCGGTTGGGCCGAACAGCGGCGGGGTGTTGAACGTATCGGTGTTGATGAAGCCCCCGTTGGCATAGGAATCGGGTTCGCCTTCGATCAACTTGTATGTTTCACTGCGATAACCAACGCCGAATGCAGCGCTGTAATCGCCCATCAGATAGACGGCATCGACATTGCCGCTCCATTCGGACAGTTTCAGCGTGCCCGCGTCAAACACTGTACCCGAGGCAGCGCCTAGCGACGCGTTATTGGTGTTAGCGATCTGGAAATTATAGCTATTCGCACCGTAATTCAGGCTGGTGTCGATATTGAAGTTTTCGTTCACGTCATATTTGACGCCAGCAGCTGCAGAAAAATCTTCGATCTTGGGGCGGATGAGCGGCAAGAACCCGTCAGGGTAGAGCGCGAGCAATGTATTGCCGCCTTGGTTGGCGCGGCGATAGAAGCCAGCGGATTCGTTACGGCGCGTGCTCCAGCCACCAAAGGCATAGGCCTCAGCCGCATCGCCGAGCGGGACGCCAGCGTTGACGAAAATGCTGTGTCCTTCGGAATCGGAATCACCGATGCGGAAGTTTTGCCGGTTAAAAGCGATCTCACGCGCTTCGGTCGATGGATCAGCGCGGATTTGTCCGCCGACTGTCGAACAGAGATACTGACATTGTGCCGAAAGCCCGGCCCGGTTGGAATTTTCGCGGTTGGTATATTCATAGGTCAGGTTGATGAAACCATCACCGAGCGCGAAACCTTTGTTCAGGCCGGCTTGATAAGTAAGCCCGTCACCTTCGTAATTCTGGCCAACAGAAGCGGTTACATTGCCTGCCTGCGGATCATCGCGCAATTCGAAGTTGATCACACCGGCAATTGCGTCCGATCCATAAAGCGCCGCAGCCCCGTCACGCAGCACGTCGACTTGTTTTAGTGCGCTGGCCGGAATGGCATTGATATCGGTACCGGCAGTGCCGCGTCCAACGGATGTGTTGACGTGGATCAGCGCTGACTTGTGACGCCGCTTGCCATTTACCAAGACCAGTGTCTGGTCAGGGCCAAGGCCGCGAAGCGTCGCAGGCAGCAGCGAATCCGTTCCGTCAGATACGGACGAGCTCGAGAAGTTGAAGGAAGGAACCAGTTCCTGAAGGATGCGGCCCGTTTCGGTCGCCCCGGCATCAGCAATCGCTGCGGCATCGACAGAGTCGATTGCAACCGGCGAATCTGTGATCGTGCGAGGCTTGCCCCGACTTCCGATGACGACAATTGAATCTTCGTTGGAGGCAGCGGCATCTGCGTCGGCGTCTTGCGCCTGAGCTGTACCCGATGCCAATACTATTGCTGTGATGGACACACCAAACAGTGCCGCCTTCTTGTAAGTTACTCTCATTCGCCTGCTCCCTAACTTATCTTTATTATTTTTTTCGGGAGTTCAGTTTCGGGCAATCGGTCGCCGCTGGCAAACAAATAAGCCCGGGCGGTGAAACCACCAAATTCCGCCACGGAAGTCACCACTTACGGGCGCTCTACAATGCCGCGATTGCTGATACGTCCGGCAAAATTTCATTTTGTAACAAAAAAGTAACACAACCTGCAGCGGGGACGCTCCTGAACGAGATTGCCTAATCTCGGTCGGCGCCATCCGATTCTCGCACCACGACCGGTTCTTCCGATGTCCCGAATGAGACACCCAGCACGTTCTCGGCAGATTCTACCGCTGCTTCTTCCTCGTCGAGGCAGCCCTTCCCCTTCATGTAACCTTTCAGAAAACTGCGCCGCGCGATACCGGCATAAATCGCAGCATCCCACTTTGCGCGCCTGGCGTTTGCGCCCGAAAGCTGCCGGACTACGCCGCGAAACGGGATGAAGCCTGACAGCATATTGCCGCCGGTTTTCAGGCCCTTGTTAATCAGGCCATCACTATCCTGCTCGCTATCTGCGTCCGGGCCGAGGACTTCCTCGAGCCGGGCGACTTGCGCGCGCACTGCGGCGCATTCGGACAGGCCTTGAATGCTATAGACGTTGGTTTGCGCGTTCACGAGGACCAGCGGAATATCTTTCGACCTCAGGTTCAGATCATCGAGCGGAGACGTAACCGCGTCTAGCACATCACCGCCTACGGATTCTCTTTTCTCGCCATTTTGGGCATGCGCGGCTGCAGGCAGCGCAATTGCGAGCAATGAAGCACAAGCCAGCATAGGAAGCGAAGGCTGCATCTTACTCATCACGCTATCTCCTCATCCGGTAGCTTCACATCACTTTTAGCCTCACGTGAATGGTCGCGTGCAAAGCTAATCTCGCGTTTTATTTCCGAATTTTCAACTAGTCGCGCAGATCCAGCGCTGGCGAAGGCGAGCGCGCCGATTACCGTATTCGTTGCGATGGCAAAGCTATCGGGCTCCCGCCACAATAGAATAGCGATCACAGCCAAGCTGGTTAACAGCAGAAACTCTGCGGCAAAGACTGTAATGACCCGCGTTTTTGCGATACCGCCAACGATCAGCAGTAGACCCAAAAACGCCCATTGGAGCGCTATCACTTCGCTCGTAATGTCGCTACCCAAGCCGGAAAGCGGGACAACAACCGGTGTCGCAACTATCTGCATTACGCCCATTATGATCACGAGCGTTCCGGTGGCCACCGCTAGAAAGTCGACAACCGGTGCAGATTGTTTGGGCAGATATTCGCCCAACGATACGATTTTCTCTTTAAAAGCGAACATCGGCATAACACCCCCGATTACTTAGCTGGCTGACAAAGCAGCGCTCTTACGCTGCGCTTCGATCATCATTGTGCGGCCACGATCAACCTTTGCTTGTGCGTCATTGACAGATTCCTGAGCCTTCTTCTGCTTCTTGATTGCATCGCCCAAATCATCACGGCCATCTTCGCCGCGATTGTCATATTTGGCCCAGCCCTCTGCGGCTTTCTCGACGCTTTTGGCCCAATCGAGGGCTTCTTTTGAACTGCTGAAATAGATTGGCTCGCCAGTCAGCCGGCGAAATTCGTTTTCGGAATTGTTTGAACGCGCATCGGAGCTGTCGCGCTTGTTTTGCGCGTCAACAACGTCGGCACTATATTTTACCAGATCACGCTTTGCGCCTTCGAGCGATTTCAATCCCTCCGCTTCCAGTTTGCTGCCCTTTTCCCAATCCTTCTGATATTTGCCCGTTACGACAATTTCGCTGCGCGGCAGGACGTCTTGAGCCGAGGCAGCCAACGGTAAAGCAATTACGCCCAAGGCGAGGCACGTGACGGCAAAGAACTTATTCATCGATTTACTCCTGAAAGGTAGAACTTTCGCTTAGACGCGATATTTCATTCGTCAAAATGGGATTGTCAGGACTTCAAATCCCGATTATCCGAATTGAATGGACATTGCCACCTTCAGAACCTTCCTGGCTGCGGCATTAGAGGGGAGCTTCGCCGCTGCCGCTGTGCGAGTGAATACCAGCGCATCCAGCGCGACCGAACGTATCAAACAGTTGGAAGCACGCATCGGTGCGCGTCTGTTTGACCGGGACAAGCGCGGCTGCAGGCTAACGCCCGCAGGGCAGAAATTTGTGCCGCGTGCGCAGCAGGCCGTGCGCGCATGGGAGATTGCCCAGCACGAAGTTGGTCTGCCGGCAAATTTTGAACGTTCGCTGGCGTTCGGGGGACAATATGTGTTGTGGAACCGCGCCATGATGAATTGGCTGGCAGGCCTTCAACAAGCGCATAGCGATCTTGCATTGCGGGTAACAGCCGGAGCGTCGGCCCGTTTGAACCGCGATCTGGCTGAAGGCTTCCTCGATATGGCAGTCTTATACGATCCGATTTTTCGCAAAGGCATCGGTGTCGAACCGTTGTTCAGTGATACGCTTATCCTGGTCAGTGGCGGTGATCCTGCGAGTTGGCGCGATGATTATGTGCGGATCGAATGGGGCCATCAACTTGGTGTCGAGATTACAGCGCGCCTCAATCTCGCACCGCAGGCAGGGCTGATGCTCGATCTCGGAGCCCGAAGTGCGGATTGGTTGATTGACCGAAAATTGAGCGGGTTTATGCCAGCCAGTTCAATTGCGCGATATTTGGCAAGCGGGAACTTGGTCGCCGTGGAGAATGTACCTAGTTTCGACTTTCCAGCCTATGTCTGTTGGCGGCGGGACTTTGATGAAGTCACTGTAGGAGATGTGATTAGTTCAATTAAGCAAGCTCTGGGGAAACCCGCAGTGAGCTAGATGGCGATCTTTTTGATTGGACAATTGCGCCCCGGAAAGACGGTCAATGAGACGTCTTCACCGAATATAGATGCCAATTTTCCCTCGGAAGCCAAAGTACTTACGAGTTTTAACAAGAAGGCCGCCCAGATTCGAACACGCGGTCCTGCGATAACTGAAAAATCTGGTCGCAAAGATTAACGGTTTGTTAGCGCTCGCCCCCTAAATCACAATCTGGGATTAAAGTATTATTCGGATTGGGGCCTTCAATGCGAAAGCTAGAAACCCGGATAAACCGGGCAGTTTCGGGCGTTAGCTGCAACAATCGGGGCAACATTATGCCCATGGCAGCGATTGCTATGGTTGTGCTGGCCGGGATGACCGGCGGCAGGGTTCAGTTGCTTGCTCGCTGCTGCGACCGAGTTTCTAAAGTTGATTTTTAATACTCGCTTAAGGGGTTGAGGCTACAGACTTACAGAAGCGGTCCGGATTTATTTAATGGTTTAACCGACGTGTCGAAGAGCCGCCCATCGCTTTAACCGCGATTTTAAGAAGACATTGGAGCGTTGAAAAATGAGTGGACTGAAAAAATTACTGCGCGAAAGAGCCGGCAACGTGCTCGTTCTGGCAGGCCTTTCTATGCCGCTTATCATTGGATTTGCAGGATTGGCGACCGACACGATTCAATGGACCCTTGCAAAGCGTGAATTGCAACGATCAGCAGATTCTGCTGCACTAGCCGGTGCCTATACAATCGCCCAAGATGGCGATGCGGTTGCCGGTGCGAACGACAGTCTCACGCTAACCAACAAACTCACGCTCACAGGCCTCCCCGTTATTGAAAATGCACCCAATAGCGGCGCCTATTCGGGTGATCAGAACGCGATTTATGTTGAGTTGAATTCTCAGATGAAACTGCCGTTCTCGAGCATTTTTCTCGCAACAGGTCCCACGATGAGTGCCAAAGCGACCGCTGCACTGCTCAACGACGGCAATTTTTGCGTCATTTCTCTGGATGACAGCAGTGATGTCGGTGTAACCGCAACAGGTAGCGCAAACATTGACCTAAACTGCGGAATCTTTGCCAACTCCCGGGGACCCAACGGCGTTTCCGTCGGTGGCGCCGGCAATATCACAACGGACATTGTGGGCTCAGTTGGCGGTCTGGCACCGAGTTCCAGCTATCAGCCAGACACCCGACTTATTCCCTATATGACAAGGCAAGCCGATCCGTTCGCAAACATAACAGACCCTTCGCCTTCCGGCTGCGTAGGTAAAGTAACAGTCAATCCAAACCAGTCAAGATCGCTGACCCCTGGATGTTATCGAGGGATAGACGTTAAAGGCACGGTCAGCTTTGCGCCAGGCATCTATTATATCGATGGCGGCTCATTGTCGTTCGGAGCACAGGCTGTGGTCACCGGGACCGAAGTCACATTCGTCCTGACCAGCGCAACCGCGGCCAGCAATCCAAGTTCAATCGCGACATTGAGCATCAATGGCGGCGCATCATTGGATTTGAGCCCGCCCAGCTCCGGCACCTATACTGGTGTATTGATTTATAAGGATCGCAGAGCCCCATCAACCACGACCAGAATCAACGGAAACAGCACGTCCGTTCTGGAAGGTTCCTTTTATTTCCCATCCGATACTCTCATTTTTAACGGAAACTCCGGGATGACCACAGATTGTGTGCAACTGATTAGTTTTAAGGTTGAATTTAGCGGCAACAGCGCCATCTCAAACAATTGTCCTACCAATGGCGCTAACTCTTTCCGCGGCACTACAATTCGGCTTGTGTCATGAGGTGGGCGATGAGTAGTGGGGGCAGGGAAATGGGCGAATTTCTTCGCGACATGCAGGGCACGAGTGTCATTGAACTGGCGATGATCGCGCCGGTTGCGGCAGTCCTTCTGCTTGGCATGGTAGATACATCATTAGGATTTACAGAACGGCTGAAAACCGAACAAGCTGCCCAGCGGGCTGTTGAAAAGGCGCTCGCCTATAGTGGCGCCGGTTCGGATTATTCCAGTCTGGATGATGAAGCGGCGACCGAAGCAGGTGTTCCAGTTGAAAATGTAACCATGTCCAAATGGATGGAATGTGATGGTGTATTGCAGGCCAGTTTCAACACTGTCTGCGCCAAAGATGAACAGATCAGCCGGCACATTTCAATCAAAATTGACAATGCATATGCGCCGATGTTTAAATTCGGCCCTTTTGGAGCAGTGTTGGGGGCTAACAATGACGGCTCAATACCGTATTCAATCGCTGCAGAGGTGAGAATCCAATGACCCTCAGAAAGTTCTATCCGATCGGTGACGAAACTGGATCAACGGCCATCGAAGCGGCGATTGCCATTCCAGTGTTTCTCGCCTTTCTTGGTGCCATTGTCCAATTAGGAATGGTGATGTTTGTGCAGTCGAGCCTTGACCATGCGACGGGCGAAGCGGCACGGTTTGCTACTATTTACCCTACTCCTGCTGCAAGCGACATCCAGACCAAGGCAAGCGCGGCAATGTTTGGTGGCAGCACAAGTGAACTTGCTCCAGTCACGGTGACCCAAGGAACGGACGATGGCCGTAATTATATTGAGATAACAATGACATATAACTATCCATTAGTGAGTTGGTTTATCGATGACGCGGCCTACACATTGACCCAGACGCGGCGCGCATATGTCCAATAGTCTGGCACAATCAGTCTGGCGTTCTATCCCGCGCTAACAAGCCCCAGATATAGCTATCCCGCACACCAATATGGGTCTTCCATGCCTCGCGCAGGGTGCCCTCATTGGCGAAGCCGAGCCGCTTTAACAGCGCGTTGGATGCGGCATTGTCGGGGTCCACATCAGCCCATATGCGGCGATTGTTTTCCGTTTTGAACAGATGGGTAATTACCGCCGAAACGCATTCGCGCGCTATGCCCTGCGCTTGCAATCCCAGCACTGTCAAATAGCCGATTTCACTGACGCCCTCTTCATGCAAGGTTGCCACGACGCGGCAGACTGGCAAGCCGCCAGCTTTAGGTTCGGCGATCCATGTGCGTCCGCCCCAATTCGTATCCAGCAACCAATCGCGTAATTCCTCGCGGCTAGTGAACGCTGCTCTACTCCACCAGCGCATGGCATCCTCGTCGCTGAATGAAGGCCAGAATGCTGCCACGTCCTCTTCCCGGATCGGCCGGAGAATGAAACGTTCAGTTTCAAGCTCGGGCGTCGGCAGACTCATTGCTCGCTCAAAAACGCGACAAGCGCTTTGACCTTCTTCTGGCGCCACTGCGGCCGCGGCGCGACTAGCCAATAGGCCAGACGGCATTCTTCAGGTCCTGATAATTTCTCCAGGCGGCCGCTTGCGATGGCTTCTTCAACCAGCGGAGCGGGCAGAATAGCCTTCCCCATTCCGGCAAGCGCGGAGGACAGCGCCTGTCCGGCATTGGCGACTTGCAGTATTGCCTTCTCGCCCTCGGGCGGCTCGCCCTGAGGCCAGCTGATCCAGTCGTGTGCGCCACCCGGTGCCGCGACGGTCACGCGGCAAGCCTTGGCCACTTCAACGCCTTCCAGATCGCCCGGCCCTTCGACCATCCGAAATGCGCAATCGAGATTGGCTTCGGTGAAGTCAGCATTGTCGTCAGCGACCATCTGGAACTTCGCGTCGGGATTTTCAGCGCGGAATGCAGCGAGGCGCGTCGCAAGCCATTGCGCGTAAAACTCACGCGGCGCGGCGATTGTATAACGGTCTGACGCTTGGCCCGACTGCATGTTCTGTACGCTTTCTTCAAAGCGCAGGAAGCCCTCACGCAGAGGATCAAGCCCCGCACTGCCCTCGTCTGTCAGCTCCAACCCCTGCGGCGTGCGGCGGAACAGCACTGTGCCAAGGTGGTCTTCCAGCGCACGGATTTGCTGCCCCACGGCGGCGGGTGTCACCGCCAGCTCGTCTGCCGCGCGTGTAAAACTAAGGTGTCGCGCAGCAGCATCGAATACGCGCAAGGCGTTGAGTGGCAGGTGTGTACGCTTCATAGCTGTGCCATCTAAGCATGGTGGGCCCTTGCCGCAATGACAGGCTTTGCAAGGCATATCACCTCGATACGCTAGCGGCGGGTTAGAGCATCCCTGACACTGGCCATATTACGCCGACTTACAGGCACTTGACTGCCGTCGGTCATAGGCAATTGGTCCGTCCCCGCGCTTTCACGTTTTAGCGACTTAACCAGCCTCGCATTGACGATATACGAGCGGTGAATGCGAATGATGCACAAATTCATGCGCGGCGGAGATGTCGGCACAGACCGGATCATCGTCGAAGCGCCGGACTTGTCTAAGATGCCCGATCTGGGCGGCTAAGCCTTAAACCTTATTCGTCGCCAGCGGCCACTGTGTGAACTGCGCCCGGATACAGGCGTTCGAGAACACGGCGGCCGCTGGTGGTTAGAAGCTTGGTCATGTCGCCCCGCAAATCTTCCGCCTTACTGCTGCGGCCCTTAGTATAGAGACGGCGGATTTCTTCGCTCTGGCGCCTGACTTCGGCGTCAACATATTTCAGCCAGAATTGCGGATGTTCGCCCTCTTCCCATTCTCCCCGGCCACGGCCGAAATGTGACACGGCGAGGTA
>JBBKVP010000023.1:0-3358 GCA_037968495.1 Pontixanthobacter sp.
TCAGCAAGCGCGGGGGCTGCCAAAATCGTAGCCAAGGCGGCAATTGCCGTCATCGCTGGACGGATCATTTTATTCACTTCAATTCTCCCTTGGGCAGGCGGCGGATCAGCGCGCTCGTATCCTGACGGCCTGCGCCCATGTCCTGCAATTCGTTATAAAATCCGTCTACCAGCTTTGTCACGGGCGTTTCTAGCCCTAGCCGTTCAGCCTCGGCGAGCGCATAGGCTAAATCCTTGCGCATCCAGTCGAGCGCAAAGCCGAAATCGAACTCGCCTTGCACCATCGTTTTCCAGCGATTTTCCATCTGCCAGCTTTGCGCCGCACCGCCTGAGATCGCTTCCAGCACCCGGTCTGTGTCTAGTCCCGCAGCCTGTGACAGGCGAATGGCTTCGCTTAAACCGCCTAGCGTCCCTGCAATGCACATCTGATTGGCCATCTTGGTAGTCTGACCCGCACCCGCACCGCCGACATGGACGATCCGCGCAGCGTAGCTGTCCATAACCGGCGTGGCGCGTTCCATCGACTCGGCAGAGCCGCCGCACATAATCGCTAGCTTGCCATTTTCTGCACCAGCCTGACCGCCGGATACGGGGGCATCGACAGCTTGGAAGCTGCGTGTGACGGCCTCTTTATTCAGCCGCCGCGCCATATCGGCAGATACAGTGGTGTGGTCGATAAATAATACGCCAGCGGCTATCGCATCAAAAGCGCCATCAGCTGCTAGGGTGACTTGCTCCAAATCATCGTCGTTTCCGACACAGGTTATAACAACTTCAGCACCGTTTGCGGCCTCCGCAGGTGTCGCTGCTGTTTTGCCGCCCAAGCCTTCTTCCTCAACCTTCGTCAGCCAATCGGCGGCACGCGAAGCAGTGCGGTTGAAAACTGTGACATGATGTCCGGCCCGCGCCAGATGCGCCGCCATCGGTGCGCCCATCACGCCAAGCCCGACAAAGGCGATGTTTTTTGTCCCTGTCATGGGCTGCATGGGTAAGGGGAATTTCGCGCATGGCAAGTCTACGTGATCACCATCAGTGTTTGGCAAACCTGTTCCCACATCGCAGCCTTTGCTTTACGCGCGATTTTCATGAGTAATACCGAACAAGCACTAACTGCCCAGGCCCGCACCAAGCCGACCGACAAGTCGCTGACCATCGATCATGTCCGCGCTGCCGCAGAACGGATCGAAGGCGCAGTCGTGCGCACACCCACTTTGCACAGCCAGACGCTCTCCAGCATTACAGGCGCAGAGATTTGGTTGAAGTTCGAAAACCTTCAATTCACTGCTGCTTATAAAGAGCGCGGTGCGTTAAATGCTCTGCTGCTGATGGACAAAGACAAACGCGAGCGCGGCGTTATCGCTGCCTCGGCGGGCAATCATGCGCAGGGTCTCAGCTATCACGGCACGCGGCTGGGTGTTCCGGTCACTATCGTAATGCCGAAGACCACGCCGACGGTGAAGATCATGCAAACCGAAAGCGTGGGCGGTACGGTTGTGCTGGAAGGCGAAACATTCGATGAAGCATACGCCCATGCTTGCAAGTTGGAGCAGGAGCGGGGCCTGACATTTGTCCATCCGTTCGATGATCCCGATGTCGCAGCAGGGCAGGGAACAGTGGCGCTCGAAATGATGGCCGATGTGCCGGATTTCGACACGTTGGTGATTCCGATTGGCGGCGGGGGCCTGATGTCGGGCTGCGGGACTGCAGCGCGCGGGATCAAGCCGGATATCGAGCTGGTTGGCGTCGAGGCCAAGCTGTTCCCGTCAATGTACGCGAAGCTCAAGGGCAAAGTTATGCCCTGCGGCGGCGATACGCTAGCCGAAGGCATTGCGGTGAAGGAGCCGGGCAAGTTCACTTCCAAAGTGATCGCCGAGATCGTTGACGAGATTGTACTGGTCGATGAACCCGCTCTGGAGAAGGCCGTTTCACTGCTACTTCAAATTGAGAAGACTGTTGTCGAGGGCGCTGGTGCAGCCGGGCTCGCTGCAGTGCTGGCTGATCCAGCACGCTTTGCAGGCAAGAAACTGGGCATCATTCTGTGCGGCGGCAATATCGATACCCGCTTGCTCGCCAACGTTCTGCTGCGTGATCTCGCCCGTTCAGGCCGCTTGGCGCGGCTGCGCGTTACGCTGCAGGATCGTCCTGGTGCATTGTTCAAAGTGATGCGCGAATTCGACGCGCATAACGTGAATATCATTGAGATATATCATCAACGCATCTTTACCACGTTACCGGCGAAGGGGCTGATTACCGATATCGAATGCGAAGCACGTGATGCGAATCAGCTTAATGCCCTAATCAAGGCGCTGAAAGATAAGGGATATAAAGTCACGCAGGTTGAACTCAACTGATACACGTTTCGGCGTGGGTGTGGACACAACTGTGCAAAGTAAGGTGCGATTAACCGCGAATTGTGGTTAAAGGTGTTTCGTCAGGGGCGGTGATCATGCATAGTATGACTTCGCCCGCCGATAATTTGCCTGACTCCGGGCCCCGAACAAGGACCAAACCAAAGCCGTGACGGCACCAGTTCGCTTCCCCCGTTTCTTCGTGACCAGCCCGGCGCCGTGCCCGTACCTGCCTGATCGCAGCGAGCGGAAGGTATTTACGGAGCTGAAGGGACCGCACGCCGATGCGCTGAACGACGCGCTTGGCCGGATCGGATTCCGCCGCAGCCAGACTGTCGCCTATCGGCCTAGCTGTCTTGGATGTCAGGCATGTGTGTCGGTGCGCGTTGCAGCGACCGACTTCGATTCTTCGGCAACGCAGCGCAAGAACTTGCGCCGCAATAGCGATCTTGTGACGACCGAATGTCGCCCATGGGCGACAGATGAGCAGTTCGAATTGCTGCAAAAATACCTCGGCGTGCGGCATCCCGGCGGCGGCATGACGTCAATGGACGAAATAGATTTTGCCGATATGGTGGAACATACTCCCGTCTCAAGTTATGTAATTGAATATAGAGAGCCTTCCGTGGATGGAGAGCCGGGCCGGTTGGTCGGCGCGTGTCTTACCGACCGGCAGGCTGACGGGTTGTCGATGATCTACAGCTTTTACGACCCGGACCATGAAGAGCGGTCGGGTCTTGGAAATTACATTATCCTAGATCACATCCGCCGCGCTGCAGCGGAAGCATTGCCCTATGTGTATCTCGGCTATTGGGTCGAAGGTTCAGCCAGGATGCAGTATAAGGTGCGCTATCGCCCGCTCGAACGCCTCACTCCCGATGGCTGGCAGCGCATTAGCCGCGAAGAGCAGGATCAGTTAATTGCCACAGCGACCGCCCCCAAATCTGCTTGTAGTGCGCAGCCTGATGGCGGCCTCAAAGATGGCGTGCCCGGCGGACAGCAGCAATATAA
>JBBKVP010000024.1:0-44954 GCA_037968495.1 Pontixanthobacter sp.
AAGCAATCGCCGCAATCAGTTGAATGGCCACAAGCACGAAGGAACCGGCAAACTCGCCTGCCGCATGTCCAGCCTGTCGCGCCTCCGCAAACAACCAGCCGAGCTCCGCAGCACCCAGCATTCCGCCAACTGTTTGCCCGAACCCGAGGTTGGGCATGACTGACAGAGCGATCAGCACAAGCGCCGCCCAGAACCATTTTTTCGGCAGGAAGATGACTGCGCCCAGCAAAGCCGCTGCTTGAACCGCGAGAGTGGCGAAATTCCACCCCGCATTCACCCAGTCGTCAGCCGCCGCACGGTACAGCACGGAGTTCACCAGCTGAAAGCGGTTCGCGATGGCATAGAAGCCCGCGAACGCAATTAGGCCGGCGATCATGCGCAATATCGGCCTCGCGGGTTTGGTGTTCTTATTACCCATCCGTTCGCCATAGAGCGCACCGGTTAGGAAAAAGCAAAATTCGCCTTGCTTGCGCGCACCTCGCTGGCCAGTGTGATGGCTAGTGCAGCAGCGACTGCAAAGTTAAGAGTTTCGGAGAGAAAATTGCGTTTATTTCTACGTTTGCTGCCCCTTGCTCTGGCCGGGTGTGCGACCATCTCCGAAGCGCCACAAATTACGCCGCCCGAAGCGCCAACTTGGGCTTTCGAAACCAGCGATATTGCGGCTGATGCGGGTTACGTCTTCGGCACGCTGCCCAACGGCATGCGTTATGCCATCCGGCAAAATTCGACGCCTGAGGGGACCGCGCTCGTCCGCATGAATGTCGGATCCGGCTCGCTATCGGAAGCGGACAGCGAACGTGGCTATGCCCATTTCCTTGAACATATGGCTTTCAACGGTTCGAAGCGTATTCGCGAAGGTGAAATGATCAAATTGCTGGAGCGCGAAGGTCTCGCGTTTGGTGCGGATACCAATGCCTCCACCGGCTTTGAAGCCACGCAATATAAACTGGATTTGCCGCGCAACGAGCCGGCGTTGCTGGACACGGCTCTGATGCTGATGCGCGAGACCGCCAGCGAGCTTAAAATTGCCGAAGATGCCGTCGAACGCGAGCGCGGCGTTGTTCTGTCCGAAAGGCGGGACCGGAACACATATGGCCTGCAAGAGACAGTCGACCGGTTTGATTTCCTGACTCCGGGTGCGCGTTATATCCAGCGGTTTCCCATCGGCACAATCGAGACATTGCAGGCTGCGGATGCCGCAGGATTGCGCGCATTTTACGCCCGCGAATATGTCCCGGCGAACACTACGGTCATCGTCGTCGGTGATTTTGACGCAAGCGTTGTGAAGGCTGAGATAGAGAAGCATTTCGCAAGCTGGCGGCCCGCCCCCATGCCTGCCGAACCCGCAACCGGTCCGATTGATCTGGACCGTGCGGGCGAGACGGACATCTATATTGACCCCGCCCTATCTGAGCGGGTCACGGCGTCACGTCACGGGCCTTGGCTGGATGAGCCGGACAGCATTGCGGTGCGCCGCGAGCGGTTGTTTCGGCGAATTGGCTACTCCATCATCAATCGCCGTCTGCAGCGCGAATCCCGCAAGGAAAATGCTGCCTTTCGCGGGGCGGGGTTTGGAACTGGCTTGACCTTTGAAATCGGGCGGACAACCAATCTTGTGGTCGATATTGGCGACGGCGAATGGCAGAACGGATTTCTGACAGCAATTATGGTTTGGAACCGCGCACTGCTGGACGGATTCACAGAAAGCGAGGTGGCCGAGCAGGTCGCCAATATCCGCGCACAGGGAGAGAACGCCGTCGCTTCAGCTGCTACGCGGTCGCATGGTGAATATCTCGGCGCGATCTTGGCGCTGGTCGAAGGTGACATTATCCCTTCGACACCCGAAGAATCGCTGGCGCGCTTTGAAACGATTGTGCCTGATATTACGCCTGAAGCAGTTTTTTCGGCGATGAAAAATGACGCAGTCGCACTCGAAAATCCGCTAATCCGTTTCAGGGGACGCAAGGCGCCTGAAGGAGGCGCGGAAGCGCTGAGAGCAATCTGGGACAAAGCTATCATGCCGCCCCCCCCTGTCATCGTGACAGCGAATATCGCCAAGCCCTTCGCTTATACTGATTTCGGCACACCCAGCATGGTAGTCAGCGATATTGTCGATGATCGTTTCGGCCTACGGATGCTGACATTTACCAATGGCCTCAAACTGAATCTAAAACAGACCGATTTGCAGGCTGATCGCATCCGATTCCGCTTGCACGTCGATGGCGGACAAATGCTCGATACGAAGGATGACCCGCTCGCGACTTCGCTCGTCAGCAGCCTGCCGGTTGGCGGCCTGGGCGAGCATACGGAGGACGAGCTTCAGTCGATTCTTGCGGGCCGCAGCGTTGGCTTTTCCGTCGGGGCGAGCGACGACACATTTCTGTTGGGCGGCGGAACTACGAAGCCCGATTTTGAGCTACAACTGCAATTGCTCACCGCGGCGATTACCGACCCCGGTTACCGCAAGCAGGGCGAAATCCAGTACCGGCGAAACATCGCCAATTTCTTCGCAAGTCTGAATGCGACGCCTCCATCGGCGATGCGCAACGCGCTGGGAGCGATCATCAGCGACGGCGATCCGCGTTTCTCGCTGCAATCGCTGGATGATTACCGGACGCTCAATTTTGAACGGCTTCGCAGCACCATCACGGACCGCCTTGCTAATGGTGCGATGGAACTGACGATCGTGGGTGATTTCGAAGAACAGGCTGCGATTGAGATCGTCTCCAAAACACTCGGCGCCCTGCCCTCCCGCGAGATGGATTTCCGGCCCTATGACGACCGGCGTGATCGCCGCTTCACCGATGATCGCTCCCAGCGCATTTTGCGCCATACGGGCGAAGCAGATCAGGCGCTGCTATACCGCATTTGGCCGACGCGCGATGATGAAAATTTGAAGGAAGTGCTGGAGTTGGAATTGTTGGAGCGCGTGATGCGTTTGCAGCTTACCGACAGCCTTCGCGAGAAGCTGGGCAAGACCTATTCACCCGGTGCCAGCAGCCGGTCCAGCGGCACCTTCCGCGACTATGGCACCTTCGCCATTTCGGCCTCGGTCGATGTGCAGGAAGTGGGTGCGACGCGCGAAGCGATTACCGCCACGGTAGAGGCGCTGCGGACTGAGCCGGTGAGCCAAGACACGCTCGACCGCGCGCGGCGTCCGGTTCTCGAAAATTACGACAATGCGCTGAAAACCAATGGCGGCTGGATTTCAGTCACCGATCAAGCCCAGAGCAACCCCGACCGGCGCGAGCGTTATCGGGCGCAGCGCGAACTGTTGGTCGGCATCACGCCCGAAGCAATCAGATTGGCCGCAGCGCGCTATCTAGCCTTCGAAGACGGACTGGAAATATTGGTGCTGCCCGAAGAGGAATAAGGCTTCACCCCACCGCAGTCGTGTGAATATGCAGCTCGCCTTCAAGCGTGCGGTGGACCGGGCATTTGTCAGCGATTTCGATGAGCTTGGCGCGTTGTTCGCTGGTAAGATCACCGGTCAATGTGATTGAGCGGTCGATGACCTGAATTTGCGCAGCAGCCTTATCGCAATCCACGCAGTCTTCTTGGTGATTGCGCGAATGCTCCAAATCGACAGAGACGCTTTCGAGCGGGATTTTCTTGCGGTCGGCATACATCTTGATGGTCATGGATGTGCAAGTGCCCAGTGACGCCAGCAGCAAATCATAGGGTGTCGGCCCGTCATCATTGCCGCCAAAACTCTCAGGCTCGTCTGCAATGAGGGCGTGATGCGGAGTGCGCACCCATTGCGCGAATTTTCCGCCAGCCGTTGAGACGGTAACCGTTCCCTCCGCGGGCATCGCAGCCGCATCCTTGGCTCTAGGGAAATAGCGTTCGGACCATGCGGCAATCATCGAGGCCGCGTAGTCCGCTGAACCCTCGGTGGTGAGCAAATGATCGGCACCGTCCAAAGCAATAAAGCTCTTGGGGTGCTTTGCGGCGAGAAAAATCTGGCTGGCATTGTCAATGCCGACAAGATCGTCGGTTGGCGAATGCATAACCAGCAAAGCGCGGCCCAGATTGGCAAGCCGCTCTGCCTGCGGCTGATTGCGGCCCTGCTCCAGGAAGCCCTTGGCCACGCGGAATTTGCGCCCGGCAATCGAGACTTCTGCCTCGCCCTCCGCCTCCACCCGCTCGACACCGCCGCCGAGCTGGTGGAACACGTGGGTGGTATCAAACGGGGCGCCCAAAGTGGCCACGGCTTTGCATTCGGGAATGCTGCTTGCCGCGCCGATAACCGCTGCACCGCCGAGACTGTGCCCGATCAGCAGTGACGGCGCGAGGCCCTGCTTGCGCATCGCTGCAGCGGCAGCCGTCAAATCCTCCATATTGGAAACGAAACCGGCATTGGCAAATTCACCTTCGCTACTGCCGAGGCCCGTGAAGTCGAACCGCAGCACCGCAATGCCATGCTTCGCCAAAGCTGAGGAAATGCGGGTCGCTGCGCGGCTTTGCTTGCCACATGTGAAGCAATGGGCAAACAAAGCAGCCGCACGCGGAGGGCCATAGAGTGGCAGCTCCAGCCGGCCATCGAGCATCTGCCCGTCCGCGCCTGCAAAGCTGAACTTCTCTGTCTTGATCATCCGTGTTCTCCAATGCCGAGCTATTTGCCCATAGTTCGGGGCCGACAGCCTGCAGGTTACACCAATGGGCCGACGATAACAGGGTGCGCGCGGCTTGCACCTTTCGGGCACTGGCGGCATAGGCTGCGCGCATAGGCACCCTCCCTTTCGCAAAGGTCCGATTGCTATGAAAGTCCGCATCCATGTCAGCCTGAAGCCCGGCGTGCTCGATCCACAGGGCCGCGCAGTTCACCATGCTTTGGAGGGCCTCGGCTTTGATCGCGTTGACGATGTCCGCATCGGCCGCCTTGTCGAAATGGATGTTGCTGACAACACCACCGACGATCAGATTGACGAGATGTGCCGCAAGCTGCTCGCCAATATGGTGATCGAAAACTACCGTATCGAAAAGGTATCGGAGAACGCCTGATGGCCTTCAAATCTGCCGTTATCACTTTCCCGGGTTCCAACTGCGACCGCGACATGGCCGTTGCGCTGGAACAAGTCTCTGGCACCGCCCCGCTCCGCGTGTGGCACAGCGATGTCGATTTGCCGGAAGGGCTCGATTTCATCGCCCTGCCCGGCGGTTTTTCTTACGGTGATTACCTCCGCTCGGGCGCGATGGCCTCGCGCAGCCCGATCATGCGCTCGGTTGCAAAGGCAGCCAAAGCCGGCGTCCCTGTGCTGGGCGTGTGCAATGGCTTTCAGGTGTTGACCGAGACTGGCCTTCTGCCGGGTGCCTTGATGCGCAATGCGGGGATCAACTTTGTCTGCCGCGACACCGAATTGGTGGTCGAAAACACCCAATCGCTATTCACAGGCGGATACGAGGCGGGACAGCGGATCACCATTCCGGTCGCCCATCATGACGGAAACTTTTTCGCGGATGATGCAACGCTCGACCGGATCGAAGGCGATGGCCGCGTGGCATTTCGCTACACCGATGCGGTCAACGGATCGGCCCGCGATATTGCTGGCATCCTGAACGCAGCAGGCAATGTGCTGGGCATGATGCCGCACCCTGAACGCGCGATCGAAGATGCGCATGGCGGCAGTGACGGACGGGCTATGTTCGAAAGCGCGGTGCGCGGGTTAGTTGACGCTTAAGTCGGCTGACTATGCGGTTTTCGGGGCGAGCTTCATCGCTTCGTGAACAAACAACTGGCGCGCTTCGGATGATGGCATCGGCCGCCCGAAGTAATAGCCCTGGATCTTATCGCAGCCCAAGTTGCGGATCATTTCCGCCTCTTCAAGCGTCTCCACACCTTCTGCTGTCGTAGACATCTCCAGACTTTGTGCCATCGCCACCACTGCGCGGATAATCGCTAGACTTTCGGCATGGCCGTTGCTGGCACCTTGAACGAAGGTGCGATCAACCTTTATGGTTGAGAACCGCAATTGGCGCAAATAGCCGAGCGAAGAATAGCCGGTGCCGAAATCATCCAATGCGACCGAGCAACCCAGTGCCATGATTTCCTCAAGCACGCGGCGCGTCATCGTAGCATCGCGCAAGAAGATGCTCTCGGTAACCTCAATTTCAAGCCTGTTTGGCGGTAGACCTGTGTCGGACAAAGCCTTCACAACGGTGCTGCTGAAGCCGGTCTCAAGCAATTGCTCGCCTGACACGTTCACAGCGATGCGTATGTGACCCGGCCAGTTCACCGCCTCGCGGCAGGCCTCGCGCAGCACCCATTCGCCAATTGGAACGATCAGTCGAGTGTCTTCGGCGACCGGAATGAACTTGTCCGGACTGACAAAGCCGTGGTCCTTACTATGCCAGCGAAGCAGTGCTTCGAAGCTGACGACATCTTCACCATTGGCATTCACAACCGGCTGATAGACCAGCTCCATCTCGTTACGTTCGAGCGCGTGGCGCAGCGAGAATTCAAGCTGGCGCCGCTCTTCTGCCGTTGCATGCAATGCCGGCTCATAGGGGAAGTGTTCCCCGCCGCCTTCGTCCTTTGAACGATAGAGCGCGAGATCGGCGCTACGCATCAATTCCTCAACGGTTGAACCGTCGCGAGGACCGATTGCCGAACCGACACTGGCCCCGACATAGAGCGTGTGATTGTCGACTTCATAAGGCTGCGACAGATTGTGGATGACCGATTTCGAAACCTTCTCGACCAATCCGGCTTCAGACGCATCGCGGATTACCACTGCGAATTCATCACCGCCGAGACGGCCACATAGATCGGCTTCGGGAATTGCCGACCGCAGGCGTTTTGACACCTGCGCGAGCAAACGGTCACCCACCAGATGTCCGAGCGAATCATTGACGGCCTTGAAGCGGTCAAGATCGATCATCAGGAATGCGCAGCAGGTGCGCCATTGCGACGCATACTTCATCGCATCGCCAAGCGATTCGGTCAGCATCAGGCGGTTGGGCAAGCCGGTCAGCGTGTCATAGCGCGCCAGATAAGCGATCTTTTCAGAAGATTCGCGCTGCTCTGTTACATCCGAACCAACGCCGCGAAAACCAATGAACTTACCCTGCTCGTCGAGCATTTGGGTGCCCGATAGTTCCCACCAGCGCTGGGTTGCACCAATTGTAACTTTGACCAGTAAGTTGCTGAAGTTTTCGCGGCGCTTCAGGCGTTCGGCCAGATCGTGCAGGCTCGGCGGGAACTGGCCCGCTTCCCATGACTCCCCGGCGATTAGCTGAAGGAAGGGAATGCCCTCGATGTCTTCAGCCGACTTTCCTAGCGCAAAGGCAAAACGCGGGCTGACCGAGCGCACGCGGCGTGACGGATCGACCTGCCACAGCCAGTCGGCTTCGTTTTCTTCAAACTCGCGCAGCAGCAGCGATACGACTTCGTTCTTTTCGACCATCCCGGCTTCGGCAATCCGCGCGGTCAGATAAGTGCGCGCATGTTCAACCGTGCCCAGGATTACCATGCTGACAAAGGCGAAAACTACGGCAATCATCTCGAAAGACCGGTCCAGCGAAAACGTCACCATCGCGGCTATGCTCAGCACCAAAGCGAAGATGATTGTTCCAAAGGGCGCAGCGGCCAGAACCAGGGCCGAACTGGCAATCAGCAAGGCTGCGATGGACCACATTGCGGCATGTTCAAATGGGCCGGCAAAGAGCGGGAACACCGCCATGGGCACACACCACACCAGCGCCATAAGGGAAGAGCCAATGCCCTGGGCCCGGATCTCAGATCGGGAAACACCTCTTTGGTCCGCATCGCGCATGCTGACGTCAGATTTATGGTTATAGAACAGCATTCCAGCTAGCGCCGCGCCCCAACCTCCCAGAGCCGCGAGGTGCACTGTCTGGAAGAACACAGCCACCACCAAACCAGCGGCGGTCGCGTGGACCAGCAAACGCATGAAACTGACTTTGGCGAGCTGCGCATATTGCAGACCGCGCAGGCGCGACCAGTCACCCTCTTCAGGGTCGCTAAAACCGAGCACCGCCATAATCGGCATCCGATTCGGCAGCACTGGTGCAATTGGTTCTTCGTCGCTCACACCCCGCGACTAGGGTAGAAAGGTTATAGCCTAGTAAATTTGGTGGTTAATTTGGCGTGTTTAGAAAATTACTGGTGCGGCGGGGAATCAGCCTAGCGACCTCCGCCAAACCAAATCATTCAACTGTAACGGATTTTGCCAGATTTCGAGGCTGATCCACATCTGTGCCTTTTGCCACGGCCACATGGTAGGCAAGCAGCTGAACGGGGACAGCGTAAACGATGGGCGCGATCAGCGGATGAACTTTGGGCATTTCGATGGTTGCCATGCAGCCATCGCCCGCTTCTTCGAGACCAGCCGCATCGGAGATCAGAACGATCTTGCCGCCGCGCGCCCGCACTTCCTGCATGTTTGAAACGGTTTTCTCGAACAACGGACCCGACGGCGCGAGCACGATCACCGGAACATTCTCGTCAATCAAAGCGATTGGGCCATGTTTCATTTCACCCGAGGCATAGCCTTCAGCGTGGATATAGCTGATTTCTTTCAGTTTTAGTGCGCCCTCCATAGCCAGCGGATAGTCGGGGCCGCGGCCCAGATACAGCACATCGCGGGCCGGTGCGATCAAATGCGCCATGGCTGCAATATCGTCGTCATGATCAAGCGCAGCGTTGAGTGCGGCTGGAACCTCGACCAGATGGCGAACGATTTCAGCCTCTTCTTCGCGGTCCATCCGCCCACGGCGAACCGCCAAATGCGCAGCCAGCGCGGCCAGAACAGCCAGCTGACAGGTAAACGCCTTGGTCGATGCAACGCCGATTTCCGGACCAGCATGGGTAGGCAGCAGCAAATCCGCCTCCCGCGCCATCGAACTGGTCGGAACGTTCACGACAACCGCGATGGTCTGGCCATTCTCCTTGCAATGACGCAGCGCCGCGAGCGTATCAGCTGTCTCGCCGCTCTGCGATATAAACAGTGCAAGACCGCCCGGTTCCAGAACAGGATCACGGTAGCGGAACTCGCTCGCCACATCGATATCGACCGGCAGGCGCGCGAATTGCTCAAACCAATATTTCGCAACCAAACCAGCGTAATAGCTGGTTCCGCAGGCAACGATGGTGATCCGCTTAATCGCTGAAAGATCGAAATCCATCTGCGGCAAGGCGACGCTGCGGTCGCTTTGGCGGACATAGGAATTCAGCGTCTGGGCGACCACAGTTGGCTGCTCGAAAATCTCTTTCTGCATGAAGTGGCGGTAAGGCCCCTTCTCTACCGCAGCAGCGGATGCGCCCGAAGCCACGATGTCGCGCTTCACCGGCTCATTCTCGAAATTGAAAATCTCGACACCATCGGCGCACACAACAACCCAGTCACCTTCTTCGAGATAGGTAATTTTTTGGGTTAACGGGGCAAGCGCTAAAGCGTCCGATCCAAGGAAGGTTTCGCCCTCGCCGTAACCGACCACCAAAGGCGAACCTAGCCGCGCGCCGATGATCATGTCGGGATGGTCTTTAAAGGCGATGGCAAGCGCAAATGCGCCCCGCAATTGGGGCAGTACGGCCTTCACCGCTTCTTGCGGGGAAGCGCCGCCTTCAACCTGTTCGGAGATTAGATGCGCGACGACTTCGCTGTCGGTTTCGCTTTCAAAGGTGCGTCCGCGCGACTGCAGGCCTTCGCGCAAGCTTTTGAAATTCTCGATTATACCATTGTGAACAAGCGCAAGGTGCTCGGTCGCATGCGGGTGCGCATTGTTGGCCGTGGGCGCGCCATGCGTTGCCCAGCGCGTGTGCGCTATGCCCACGTTACCGGCCGCAGGATTGCCGGATAGTTCTGTAACGAGGTTCGCAAGCTTGCCCTCTGCACGGCGGCGGATCAATTTGCCCCCGTCCATCGTGCAAACACCGGCGCTGTCATATCCGCGATATTCCATGCGGCGCAATCCATCCACCAACCGGTCCGCAACAGCATCCTTGCCAACAATTCCGATAATTCCGCACATAAGTCAGTACCTTGGCATTAGATTGTATAAGGAATGCGAATCCCGGGCATCTCTGCCGGAAAAGCGTTAGTGTTTCGTGTTACGAGAATTCGTCCGGTGATCTGCGCTGTCGCCAGCGTGATAGCATCGGGCAGCGCCAGATTGGCGCGTTGTTCGCGCAGAGATGCCCCGCGCCGGGCTATGTCTTCGGTCAATTCGACAACTTTGAAGTGATCGAGAAATTCGGAAACTCGTTCCGCGTTCCCCTTCGCGCCGGCCATAATTTCGGTCCAGCCGAGCCGGGTGATCCAGCGTTCCGGTGTGCGAACGATTTCCGTGCGGGCAGTCGACAGCCCAACCAAAGCATCGACCAATATCGAACTATCGAACAGCGCCGGGGTCAAACCTCGTCGCCCATTCTGATACGCCGCTGGAAGCTGGTGCCATCGCCGACATCGGACCGGTCACGCCACATGCCGAAGAACTCATCGACCGCCTTGCGTGATGTTCCGCTGCGCATCTGCGCCACAGCATCGCGGACCATGGCAGTCCGCGAAACGCCGCGCTCTTCCGCCTGACGGTCGAGCCATTTAATATCGTCATCAGGAATTTCGACCAGCGTTCGCATGGCCGTTGTGATATCACTCTATGATATCATGTCAAGGATCGGCGCGCTCGCTTTCGTAAGTGAACAATTCATCCGTCCGTCCCATCAGCTTTTCTGCGAGACCGTATTGAACCGGCATCAAGTCAGCACCGTCGCAATCATTGACCTGCGCAACCTTGCCATCCTTCAGCACCATGACGCCGTCGTTGATCGCCGGATAGTTGGGTTCGCCCGGCTCGAAATTTGTCCGCACCATTCTTGAGTAAGCGACATACTGATACTCGCCGCGCGTGAACGCAATTTGCCCCTCACCGCCGCCGGAATAGGGCACTGTGGCGAAATCGAGCGCACCTTCGCTGGCTGATGCGGGCCAGACTAACTCTGGTTGCTCGCCCAGCTGACCGAAGCGGTATTGCGCGAAATCATTGCCGTCAGCGCCTGACTTTGCGCAAATTGATACGGTCTTCCCGCCCTTCACCGTGCAGGAGAAAGCAACACCTTCATCCTTGGCGCACAGCCCTAAACCGTAAACGAGATCGGTTGGCTTCCTGACATCGGCCCTCACTTCCTCGGATGTGCTGTCGGCAGCGGCGATGTCTGTTGGCTTATCTGCCGGTACATCTGCGCTTTGTCCGCCAGCCTGTGTGCAAGCGCCGAGTGCAAAGACCGCCAGCGCAGCGGATGAGTATTGAGAGGGTTTCATTTCTTCGCCGCCTCTTTCTTCTTGCGCATCGTGTCGTGAAAACGGTCAGCCCAGCCCGGCTTCACCAATTGCTCGCCGCGCACCATGCGCAGTTCGCCGTCCGCCACATCGCGGCTGACCGCGCTGCCCGCTGCGACAATCGCATCGGCGCCGATATTAAGCGGAGCGATCAGTGCGCTGTTGCTGCCGATGAAGGCACGCTCGCCGATGGTGGTTTTGTGTTTGAAGTAGCCATCATAATTGCATGTGATTGTGCCTGCGCCGATATTCGCGCCTGCGCCAACTTCCGCATCACCGAGATAGGTCAGGTGGTTCGCCTTCGCGCCTTCGCCCAAGGTGGCCTTCTTCATCTCGACGAAATTACCGATCTTCGCGCCCTTCTTCAGGACCGCACCGGGACGCAGGCGGGCGTAGGGGCCGACTTCTGTGTATTCGTCCAGGGTTGCCCCTTCGAGATGGCTGAATGCCTTGATCGTCGCATGATCGGCGACGGTTACGCCGGGGCCGAAAACTACATTGGGTTCGATCACGACATCGCGCCCAAGCTTGGTGTCCCAGCTGAAGAACACCGTTTCTGGAGCCTTCAGCGTGACGCCATCGGCCATGGCTTCTTCGCGGCGATATTCCTGCCAGACTTTTTCAGCCTCCGCGAGTTCGGCGCGGCTGTTGATGCCCGCGACTTCATTCGCGTCATCCGTTTTTACCGAAGCGCACATCCGCCCATCGGCGTTCGCGACATTGACGATATCGACGAGGTAATATTCGCCCTGGCTGTTATCATTGCCGACGCGGTTCAGCAGGCCGAAGAGGTCCTTAGCGCGCACTGCCATCAGGCCCGAATTGCACAAGCGGCATTCGCGCTCTTCGTCGGTTGCGTCCTTATGTTCGACCATCTTGGTTATCCGGTCACCATCGGTCAGCACGCGGCCATATTGCAGCGTATCCTGTGGCTCAAAGCCCAGCACCACGACCGCCGGATCGCCCTCGCCGTGCAGCCGATCAAGCATGTTCTGCATCGTTTGTGGCCGCACAAACGGGACATCGCCATAGAGAATCAACACATCACCATCGAAGTCGCCAAGCGCTTCTTCTGCCTGTTGCACCGCATGGCCTGTGCCTAACTGCGGTTCCTGAAGCGCAAGTTCAGCACGGCCATCCAGCGCCGTCTCGAGCTGGTCTCGCCCGCTGCCCACAATCACAACTTGCCGTGCAGGTTCGAGCGCGTCGACGCTTGCAAGCAAGTGGTCAAGCATAGCCCGCCCCGCGACAGGATGGAGGACCTTATGCAGGTCGCTCTTCATGCGGGTGCCCTTGCCAGCGGCAAGAATGATGGAGGCGATGGCGGTTTTGTGAGTTGTCATAATGAAAGCCTCTGCCACCAAATTGTTGCAACTTCCAGAACCACGAGGCACGGCGAGTGAATATGACAAAATTTCCATTCGATATCGTCGGTTTCGACCTCGACGGCACGCTGCTCGACACACATCAGGATCTGGGCGCGGCAGTCAATCATGCGCTCGGCATTGCGGGTCGCCCAGAAGTGCCAATCGGCCAGATAGAAAGCCTGATCGGCGGCGGCGCGAAGATCATGCTAAAAAAAGCGCTGGAGGATACTGGCGGCATCGCCGAGAGCGAGTTCCGCCCGCTATATAAGGCGCTACTCGCCTATTACGCCGAGAATAACGCTGTGCATTCGCGGCCCTATCCAGGCGTGGTAGAGGCGCTGGACAGACTGGCCGAACGCGGCGTGAAGATGGCCGTCGTCACCAACAAGTTCGAAAGTTTCGCCACCAAGATCCTTATCGAGCTTGGGCTGGCTGACCGGTTCAAGACCATCATTGGCGGTGATACTATGGGTAAAGGTCGCGCTAAACCTGAACCCGATCCGATTATCGAAATGATCGAGCGGCTTGGCGGCGGGCGCACAGTCTTTATCGGCGATAGTTCTTACGACATTGCCGCAGCCAAGGCCGCCGGTGTGCCATCGGTGGTCGCGGCTTATGGTTATTGCGACAAGCCGCCACACGAATTGGGCGCCGATGCCGTAATTACCGGCTTCGACGCCCTGATCGAGACGTTGGAGGGGCTGTAAGCTGACAGCCTAGAAGTCGAACCCTGCGCGTACTGCAAAGGTATCCACATTGTAATCGGTGTCGAGACCTGCAGCGACATTCGCCATGTCATATTCGTTGCGCGTGTAGTTGAGCGTCAAACGCGTATTCGCGGTCGGCGACCAAATCAGCGATGATGCATAAGCGTTCTGCATCCCACCCGCGACCCCTGCATCGACCAGATCGAGATAGTCATAACGCACGTTCAGTTGGACCGCGCCCATGCCGCCGCTGCCCACTGGATTCTTGGGCTTGTTACGGTCAAACTTGTTGCCCTTATATCCGCGCGTATCGCCCTTTGTCAGGTACACGCCCGCTTCCACCGCGCCGCCGAAGAAGGTCGGATTGTCGAGGCCCGGACGGCTGACCGTCTGCCAGTAACCTTCTGCCTGAGCGTGAAATGGTCCGGCGATGAACGCGCCTTCGAGGCCGAAACCGGTTTCGCTGGTTGCGTCAATGTTGCCGGTGTTGATGAAGCGTGTGTCGGTGAAGTGAACCGAAGGACGCTGGCGATAACGCACCGTGTCGGCCGCGTCGTTCAGATCGCGGTAGTGGGCCGAAGCACCAAGGTGCAGCTGCGTGTTACCCATCTTCGGCGCAAACACGATACGGCCATCAAGGCTGTAGCTGTTGTTCTCGTCGTTCGAGAGTTCGTCGATATTGTCAGTAAAGATACCGGCCTGAATCGTCGCGTCGCCAACCGCGTACTGGCCGCTCACACCGATCCGGCGGCTAAATCCGAATGCATCGGTGAAGGCGGCACGCTCCATGAAGCTGATGAAGCGGCTGGACGTAAGTTCTTCCAAGCCCTGGAAATTGTTGTGCTGACCCACGGTGAATGTAGCGCCGCCATCCTTATAGGTGATGATCGCGTCGGTAAGTTCGGTGGCATTGTCAGCGAATTCCAGCTCGGTCTTGTAGCCAAAACCGCCTCCCAAGCTGCCCTCTACACCGATCCTCACGCGGCGGACCTCATTGGCGAAGCCAAGGCCGGGATCGACGATCGAATCAGGCGCATTGACCGTTCCGGCATCGACCATCAGGCGGCCAAACGGCTTGAAGCTCCAGCCATCCTTCTTCTCAAGCTCGGCAACTTTGACTTCGCTTTTGGCTTCGGTCGCCGCTGCCGCCACTTCGGTTGCGGTGGTCGCTGCCAAAGTAGCCTGTTCGGCCTTCACTTCGGTCGCGTCCAGCTCGCCTTCAAGCGCGTCGATCTTGGCTGCCATTGCAGCCATTTGCTGGCGCATCGCTCCCATCTCGGCGCGAAGAGCTTCGGCATCAGAAGCCGTTTGTGCATGCACTGGTGCCGTCCATCCCAGGGTAACAGCTGCTGCAAGGGCGGAAATGCGGAGAGTTTTATTCATGAGACTGCCTGATCCGATTCGTTTAAGTTGTGATCTGACGATGCCCCTATGGCGTTAAAATGACAGCTATGTGACAAACGATGTGGTGGGCGTGACCGCAAGTGTCGCTACGGCATGCATGCCTAATCGCAGCGTAGTTGAAAGCCCTCCGCAAACCTGCCATTTGCCGCTACAACTTGTGCAAATAACCGGCCCAGACGAACATATCGCGAGCGGCCTTCATACGGAGATTCTTTATGACCATTTCATTCAAGGACCGCGTTGCAATCGTTACCGGCGCTGGCGGCGGCTTGGGCCGTGAATATGCGCTTGAACTCGCACGCCGAGGCGCGAAGGTCGTTGTGAACGACCTTGGCGGATCGCGCGACGGCACCGGTCATTCCGACTCAGCTTTGCAAGTCGTTGAAGAAATCGAAAAGGCCGGCGGCGAGGCCATGTCGAATGGCGCTTCGGTCACCGAATATGACCAGATGGAAAAGATGGTCGCCGACGCCAAGCAAAAATGGGGCGGCGTCCACGTCCTGATCAACAATGCCGGCGTGTTGCGCGACAAAAGCTTTGCCAAGATGAGCCCGGAAGACTTCGAATTCGTCGTCCGCGTTCACCTACTGGGCTCGGCCTATGCCACGAAAGCATGCTGGGAAACATTCCGCGCGCAGGCCTATGGCCGCATCCTGATGACCACCAGCTCGACCGGCCTGTTCGGCAACTTCGGTCAGGCAAATTACGGCGCTGCCAAGCTTGGCCTCGCCGGACTTACCAAGACGCTTCACCTCGAAGGCGCGAAATACAACATCAAGTGCAACTCGCTGTCGCCAGTGGCCGGCACTCGCATGACCGAAGATCTGTTCCCGCCTGAAGCATTCGCGCTGTTCTCACCAGAGAACGTCGCTCCAGCAGCGCTCTTCCTCGTGAGCGAAGATGCCCCGTCGAACGCCATCGTCGGCGCGGGCGCAGGCGGCTTCCACTCGGCATGGATCACAATGAACGACGCAGTTTGGCTGAAAGAAGAAGACCGCACAGTCGAAGGCTTCGCAGCCAATTGGGACAAGATTTCGGAGCAGAGCAATCTGATCGCACCGCAATCCGGCGCAGAACAAAGCGGCGCGATCCTGAAAGCCATGCAGAAGGTTCTGGGCACAGACGGCGCGCCTTCGTCCGCGCGGGGTTAACTTGAGCGTTTTTAGGCTGTGATTGCGGCACTAGCAGATCAGCCGCCCCTTCCGGCAACATGGGATGGGGCGGTTTTTGCTTGGGACTATCGGCTACTGCAGGCCTTATGAACTTCTCGCTTAACGTCCGCTATTGGGTGGTTAGCAGACATTCAATCATCTCCTTCAGAATAGTCGTAGAATCCTGAAAGCGAAACTACAAATGTGACTTGATATGGTGCGGCTATGCGGCAGACACCGTCACAGGATCACCGCAAAACCTAATTGGGAATTACCCTCAACACCTTACTGGTGGGTCCGCCCTGATCTTCCGTTAGCAGATACAGGTAGCCGTCGGGCCCGGACCTGACATCACGAAATCGTGTATCCAGCTCGCCGAACAATTCGGTCTGTTTACCAAGTGACCCGTCATCGCTCATCTTTATGTGACGGACATGTTTGAGCGCCAGCGCCGAAACGAACAAATCTCCATGCCAATCGGGAAATACCTCACCGGAATATTGCGCAAAGCCCGATGGCGCGATGGATGGAGTGAAGTGAATAAGCGATTGTTCTGTTCCGTCCAGAGCTTCAAATGGTGACACCCGCCCACCTGAATAATCGAGCGCGTAGGTAACACTGGGCCAGCCGTAATTTGCCCCACGCTTGATGTCGTTTATTTCATCGCCGCCCGCCGGGCCATGTTCGTTTTCCAACACGCGCCCATCTGCTGCCAGAATAATGCCCTGCGGATTGCGGTGACCGTAAGACCATATTTCAGGCAGAGCGCCTTCCTGGCCGACGAAAGGATTATCTGCTGGCACCGAGCCATCATCGTTCAGTCGCACGATTTTGCCGAAGTGACTATCGAGATTTTGGGCCTCTTCACGGAAATGAAAGGCATCGCCCACAGGCATCAACAATGTTCCGTCGGGCAGGAATACTATCCGCGCTCCGTAGTGATTGCCTTGTATGCGCGAAGGCGATGCTGCGAATAATTGTTGGCCGTTTTGCAGACGGGGCCCCGCGCCGCCAGCTGCCTCATCATCTTCATATTCGAAACGCATTAGCACCAGCGTATTGGTGTTACCTTCCTGCTTTGCTGCATATGAGATGTAGATCAAATTGTTAGTTTCAAACTCGGGGTGCAGAACAACATCGAACAACCCCGCTTGCATGCCAGAGCCAAAATGCACCGGAGCAAGACCATCACTGCTGTTAAAGTCAAATACGGTTTGTTGCGTTCCATCTGCATCGATGTGCAGCAATTTTCCGGTGCGCTGTGTTACCAACATGCTGCCATCTGGCAGGAAGGCTAACGACCAAGGGTGGTCCAAGCCATCAGCAACCGTTTCCAGAAGATAACTAATCGGCGCAGCTTCCATTCTACCGGCAAGCTGACTTGTCTTTTCACCAGAATCCGACGCACCATGATTGGAACATGAACTTGCGGTCAAGCCAAGGGCAAGAAGCGGAAATACGAGAAGAGATTGGCGCATATTTTATTCTCCGAGCATGGCTCAATATTTCGATCAGACGCCGTATTTGGTGCACCGCGTTTCCGTAGCCTTGATCAGTTCGTCGATCCAGTTAGAGGTGGCCTCGTAACTGGAGATAAGCAATGGCCGCAACATTAAGATTCCTATTAGGGCTGATCGTCGGCAGTATAGCGGCATATGTTTTGGGCTCGGTCCTTAACTCCCAATTCGTGATGAACGCACATCCCGTCTCGGTTAGTTTCGGGGACAGGCTGAACATGACCATGTTCGATGTTGCCAATATGCTCCTCTATCTCGTCATCATATTGATCGCGTTTTTGATAGCGTTTCTTATCGCCGCCGTGCTGAAGCGATTTTTACCCAAGCTATCCGGCATTGCCTATCCGATCGCGGGTGCTGCGGGAATAGGAATGGCCTTGGGGCTGATGTATATCATGTTTCAAACTGTGCCGATTAGCGGTGCTCGTTCAGCGTTAGGTTTTCTCTCGCAGATGGTCGCAGGAGCCTTTGGCGGCTGGGTTTTTGGCAAGATTCTCATGAGAAATGAAGCGGAGCGAGTATTAGCATCACAATGATCACTGCAGCCATGCTGTCCGCTTAACCTCGCTAGCAACCTTTGGCATCGGAAGGCCCTCGAACGTCCGCAATTGGGTGGAAAGCGGGCCTTATCCGGTGGGACATCTGGGCATCCGACCATAGAGTTTGCCTCTAAGAAGATTTAGCGGCTGCCAAGTCCAACTTTTCATTTATATCGCGCATCTCTCTGATCAGTTCGATTAACAACATTTCGACCCCATCAAGCGAACGGATGCGCGCCTCTACTGCTCCGTCTTCGATTGCAAACTGTCGGGCAGCATCAAGCTTGCTTTTTATGTCTGAGACATCGGCCATTCTATTCTCCCGGAATATGAAATCAGGTTGGTCGCATCACACGGATGTAAGCAACATATCGTTATCAAGGCCGATGACGTGCCCGCCCTCGTTCTCCCAGACACTTAAGGCGGCACGACGTTCTATTGGCCGACTTGTTGATGGACAGTATGGGCGGTGAGCATAGGGAAGAGTATCAAGCCTTCTCCCAACTTTCTTGAGCGCACGCTGATGTACTTTGATCTCGGCTACATCGGTAGCTGCTGCGAGGCGCATAAGGGTTATCTGTTCATTTTTTAAAAGCCGGTTTGCGCTCATCGTACCTATCCCACATCAAGCGGGGGCGCGATTTATCCCTCAGTCACAAGTAGCCTGGATCGAAATCCGGTGATCGGACCTATATAGCATACCTTAGACCACAGATGGATATATTCGTGTCTCCTACTGTGCGCAGGATCAAACGTAGTCGGAAAAAGGTGCCAGTCCTTTGCGGCCCTGATACGTTGCCAGTGGCGGCGTGATAAACAAATACTTGGCAATTCGCATGCTCGCTCTTGCCGTGCCCTAATCGGCAACAGTTGAGAATGTTGAATTATCCAAGCTCATGACAAACCAAAATCGATGTTAGTTACGCTTCTTGTTCCGAACTGACGTCAAGAGTAGCCATTGGAGTTGTACGAGGTAGGCTTTGCCACGCACCTTGTTCCTCGTTCGGCACAGCTTCGGTGGCGCACATGCGCCACAGGCCAAATATGGTAACCAGCAAGGCCGTCAATCCAATCGCTCCAAACAATCCGGCAGGGCCGCCAATTGCCACACCAACGGCTCCCAACATCGGGCCAACTATCGCGCCGACTGAATAGGCTAGCACTAGGCCGCTGCTGGCTCCGACACGCTCGCTTCCATCAATCCGGTCGTTAAAATGTGCGACGCACATAGGATATAGCGTAAAGCTCATTCCCCCGAAAAGAGCGGCGAATGCGAATACATAAATGCCTGAACTGGCAAAACTGACAATGAGGCCGCAAACTATCATCGCGGCGCTAAATGTACCGATAATAACCACACGGCGATCATATTTGTCTGACATCATGCCGAACGGCCATTGCAATAAGACCCCGCCAGCAATCACGCACGATGTGAATAGAGCAATGCCCGGCAATCCCATGCCAAGTTTCTGCGCGAACAGCGGCCCAAGAGCATAAAATGCGCCTAGCATCATGCCTGTTCCACTAACGCCGACAAATCCTAGCGGCGAGATGGCATATAGGCGTTTGACCGTTAGTAACTTTGCACCTTCAATGTGCGGCTGATCGATCTTTGTTAGCAAGACCGGAAGAGCGGCAAGCGACAGCACAATGGCGGAATACATAAAGGGCAGAGCGTGACTGTCTTGTCCGGCGGTAAGCAGAAATTGTCCGGCGGCTTGACCCAAGTAAAGGGCGACCATGTAACTCGCCAGCACACTACTCCGCCTGTGCGGTTCGGCCCCATCGTTTAGCCAGCTTTCAAGGCAGATAAATACGCCTGCGGTCATCAATCCGTCGATAAACCGTAGAAAGATCCAGAAGACGGCGTTGCTTCCAAGTGCATAGGCCAAGCTACTGGCTGACAAGACCGCTACGAAAACGGCAAATGCACGGATGTGGCCAACTCGCTTGATTACGTTCACCGCGCGAAGGGAACCGGCGGTAAGGCCTGCGAAATAGGCAGTTGCGACCAGACCGATAACGGGCGCAGACGCTCCGCTTTGTTCCAAACGCACAGCAATCAACGTGGACAGGAAACCGCCGCCAACCATAATCAAGAAGATCGCAAGCAGGAGTGTGCGGATACTGCCAAGCGAAGAGGTGAGTGTAGGAAACATCGCCCGTAAGCCTATCAGGCAGCGCGGCTTTAGATACAGCAAACTTCAATGCGCGTTTCGAGTATCAAGGGGCAGAAAGCCCGGCTCCGCAAGCGTAAGAACTGACTACACAAGACCGCGAGTGTTGCGAAGCAGCCGTAAAACTGGATCAGCGTGAATGTCCGCTATTGGGTCGTTAGCGGACGTTCGTATAGTCGGCTTTTGCCCGCCTATGCATCCACAGCCTTTACTAGCCTTCGCTCCATCGGTGCCAGCACACCCGCCAGTTCATGCCCGCGCTTTAGTGCCTGGCCGTGTTCCCCGAACAGCGTCCACATGCCTTGCTTATTACGTAGCGACGGGCGTTTCTCGATCCGCGCTTGCGGTTTTTCAGCGGCGCGGCGGAAGGCGGAGAAGCTGGCGAAATCTTTCGTGAAATCCATCGCGTAATCGCGCCATTCGCCGGATGCGACCATGCGGCCATAGAGGTCGAGGATTTTCTGGAGTTCGGTGCGTTCAAAGCCGACTTGGTGCGCGCTTCTGCCCGGAAACGGAATGACTTGCGCTGCAGTATTTGCCGCCATCAATCTTCAGTGCCGTTAAGTTTTGGCCCGCTAAGATTAGTCTCGATCTGCTCGGGCATCTTGCCGGACACGCTATCTTGCGCGCTGCGCAGCCCCTCGATTTCCGCAGAAAGCTGCGCCAATCGCTCTTCGAACTCCACAACCTTGGCATTGCCGGGCTCGCATGGATCATCGCATGGCGTGCCGTAAGGGATGAACTCGCGGATCCATGTTTCAACTGGAACCAGAGTCGAGCGCGCTTTCATGCCGACCATAGTCGCGCCTTCGGGCACATCGTCTGTTACCACGGCATTGGCACCAACGCGGGCGCGCTTGCCGACAGTGATAGGCCCGAGAATTTGCGCGCCGGAACCGACGATTACGCCATCAGACAGGGTTGGATGACGTTTGCCCGGAATCCCGTTTGTGGGGTTTGTACCGCCCAGTGTCACGCATTGGTAGATCGTCACATCATCGCCAATTTCGGCGGTTTCACCGATCACGGTGAACCCATGGTCGATAAACAGATTATGGCCGATCTTCGCGCCGGGATGAATATCGATCCCGGTCAGGAAACGACTGAAATGATTGATTACGCGGGCCAGAAAATACAATTTCCCACCGTAGAACCAATGCGCCATCCGGTGGAATCCCATCGCCCAAACGCCCGGATAGAGCATTATCTCTGCCCGGCTGCGCGGTGCGGGATCGCGCGTATGGATCGAGTCCAGATATTTGGTCAGACGGTCAAACATGAAGAGATTCTTCCACCAAACGCCCGGCAAGGCAAGTTTCACTCAGAGTAGATTTGTTTGGGCCACGCCGTGCACAGCTTCTAACGCATCTCTCCAGACAGACATGGTGGCCGGAACTTTGCGTTCAAGGCTGATGCGGTCGATAGCCGCCACCAATGCCTCGATTGCGGCGAAGCTGCGCTCTGCCCGCGGTGTTAGATATGCGTGGGCATCGTCGCTTAGCGTCAGGTTTCGGTGGGCTGCATGGGCAGCAATCAACGCGCCGACCATCTCATCATCCGGTACACCGATTTCGAGATGGAGCGCCGCCTCCAGCCTCGAACGCAAATCCGGCAGAGCGATTTCCCAATTCTCGTCGCTGGCGATCAGCAGCAGCGGCACGCCATCCTGTTGTGCACGGTTCCAGCGGTGGAATAACCCGTCCTCCTCCAGCGCATCCGCATCGTCGACCACATCGCCGCCATTTTCCGCGAACCAGCGCGCCAGTAACGATTTGCCCGAACGCGGCGGACCAGTGAGAATTGCAGTGCGATAGGGCCAGCCATCGGGCTGCGTCAGTGCGTCAACCGCTGCTTGATTCGCCGAACCGACCACTATGCTTTCGGGGCCGATATCATCCCCCTTGGCCAAAGGCAGGGCAATCTGCGTCATAATCAGCGACTGATGCCGAGGCCGGTCGTGCCTTCATTCACCGCAAAACCTCGCGCCCGCAGGGCTGCAGCCAGTTGAGGCAGCGTGCCGGCGTAACTGACCCGCATGACTGATGTGCCGCCGATAGCGATGGAACTGGTCGCAACACCGCGTACGCCAGCCGTGCCGCGCACGCCGGACAGGGCTGCATCGACCGAAGGCGCATCCGGCGTGGAGAACTGGACAACATAAGACGCGACAACGGCTGCCGTTGGCGTGGCAGTAGGTGTGGGCGTCGGTTCAGGTGAAACGGTGCGTTCGGTAGCTGAACGGGCAGCAGCCGCGTCGGACCGTTCCTGCGCTTGGATTTGCCGTCCGATTTCGATGAGGCGCTGGATGGCCGGATCAGCCGACCCGCCACCAAAGTTCAATGTCGGATCAGGTTTCAGCAGCCCGTCGGAAAGCGCTTTCGAGAACATATCATTGAAGCGGCCACGCGCCTCCAGCATCATCGCGGTCAGCCCTTCCTCGTTTTCCGCAGTCAGCTTGAAGCTGCCAAGATAGCGATTGTCGGGGCCATAGCGGGCGGTAAATTCACCATTGATCGGCCCACCCGGCCATTGGCGCTGCAGCTTCGCCACGGGCACCAGCACATCGGCGGCATCGAATTGGTCGAGAATATTGCGCCACCATGTGCGGCTGCGGCGGCTGGTCTGGCCGAATGTTAGCAGCAACGAATCGCCATTAGCACCAGTGGGACGGACATAGTTAATCGCGCTCGCACTGGCCTGATACTCGGCCCATACTCGCTGCCACGGATTACGCATTTCGAACATCGTGTTGACGCCGCCCGATTCGAGCACGGGCAGTAACAGCATCGGCGCGGAACGGGTTTGGCGGCCCGACGCGCCAAGGCTGCGCCCTGCCCGCGAACGGTCGAAAATCACGCCCAACGTAGCAATGTAACGGCGGGGGCCGATCTGCTCGCGCTCGATCACCACGGCGGAAACCATCGATTCAAGCTGCGAATCGCTTATCGATCCTCCGCCCAGCTTCTTCCAACCGAGCCTTTGAGCCTCTTTCCAACCATTTTGGCGCGCAACTTCGGCATTCTTGCCGGTAACGTCGACTTTCAGGTCGCTTACTTCAATATCCGTGCTGCTCGCCAAAGGCGCAATGCCCCGGTCGCCCGCGACTTGCGCCGTCAGGGACTGCCACGCCAGCACACCTGCAATCGCCAGCACGCACACGGCAATAAGGGCGGGAACGAAGCGGCGCATCAGGGGCGTGGAAGAGGCTTTTGCAAAGGTCATGGGGAAAACGAGGTACCTTTTGCATGGCACGGCGTGGAATTCCAAGCGCGAAAGCGTAAGAGCGGCGAATGACTTCAAATAATCCCCCTCCAAAGAACTACACATATGAGAGCGCGGGCGTCTCGATTGCAGCCGGAAATGCGCTGGTAAAAGCCATTGGCCCGCTCGCCAAATCGACCGCTCGGCCCGGTGCCACATCCGAATTGGGCGGCTTTGGCGGGTTTTTCGACCCCAAGGCGGCGGGGTACAAAGACCCGTTGCTCGTCGCGGCGAATGATGGGGTCGGCACGAAGCTGAAACTCGCCATCGAGCATGACCGGCACGATACGGTCGGCATCGATCTGGTCGCCATGTGCGTCAATGATTTGATCGTTCAGGGCGCGGAACCGCTTTTCTTCCTCGATTATTTCGCCACAGGCGCATTGGACAATGGCGTGGCCGAGCGCGTTGTCGCGGGGATTGCCGATGGCTGCCTGCAATCGGGCTGTGCGCTGATCGGCGGCGAAACAGCGGAAATGCCCGGCATGTATGCCGCTGGCGACTATGACCTAGCTGGCTTTTGTGTCGGCGCTGTCGAGCGCGGCGAGCAATTAACGGGCGAGAAGGTCGCGCCGGGCCACGTGCTGCTGGGACTTGCGAGTTCGGGAGTGCATTCCAATGGCTATTCTCTGGTTCGCCGCTTGGCCGAAGACAAGGGCTGGCGGCTAAACCGCCCCGCTCTGTTTGATCCCGACAAGCTGCTGATCGACCATTTGATCGAACCGACCCGCATTTATGTGAAGCTGCTGCTGCCTGCGATCCGCGCTGGTCTGGTCGATGCTCTCGCCCATATCACCGGCGGTGGCCTGCTCGAGAATATCCCGCGTATCTTGCCCGATCGCTCACATGCGGTGGTCAATGCCGATAGCTGGGAACAGTCGCGTCTGATGGCTTTCTTGCAGGGTCAGGGGAATATCGAGCCCGAGGAAATGTCGCGCACATTTAATTGCGGCGTAGGCATGGTCCTCGCCGTACATCCTGACAAAGTCGGCGAACTAACGTCGATGCTGGCTGAAAGCGGCGAAACGGCCATGCAAATCGGTACCATCGAAGCGGGCGACCAGGGTTGCACTGTGACAGGGTCCGCCGGAACATGGTCTGCAAAATCTGACTGGAAAGCCAGCCACCTTGGCTGATCGCGCGCGGGTTGCGGTGATGGTTTCCGGCACCGGGACCAACATGGCCGCCCTGCTCTATGCCAGCCGCCAGCCCGGTGCGATGTATGAAATTGTGCTGGTCGCCAGCAACAATCCAGATGCCGGTGCAATTGCTCTTGCCGAGGCTGAAGGTATCCCGACCTTCGCGCTGTCTCACAAGGGCATAGAACGCGCCGATCATGATGTATTGATGGATGCAGCCATCCGCAAAAGCGGCGCAGAGATGATTGCGCTCGCCGGATATATGCGGGTGCTGGGCGCGAATTTCGTGCGCAGTTGGGACGGGAGGATGCTGAACGTGCACCCTTCCCTGCTGCCCAAATATCGCGGACTAGAAACGCATAAACGCGCCATCGAAGCTGGTGACAGCCACGGCGGCGCGTCGGTGCATCTGGTAACTGAAGAATTGGATGCCGGAGAAGTGCTTGGCCAGGCCGAAGTGGCGATCCTTCCGGGCGATACCGTCGAAACGCTAGCGGCCCGCGTCAAAATCGCCGAACATCAGCTCTATCCCCGCGTGCTCATCGAGTATGCTGGACGGCCATATGATGCCGACTGGCTACTTGAACGGGTCCGCGCCTTGGCATTGGACCTGCCTGAGGCCGAAGAGCGCGAATCTCACGGAGCGCCCGGCTGGCGCACCGGCAGCCAAAGCGGCAAGTACTTCGCATATTTCAACGACCGCCATCACGGCGGACCGCATGTCGCCTTGCTCGCAAAGACGAGCGGGCCTGACGAGATGGCGGCGCTGATCGAGCGCGATCCGGACACATTTTTCCGCCCGGCCTATTACGGCGCGAGCGGGTGGGTGGGGATCATCCTCAACCGCACCGATGCCGATTGGGATCAAGTCGCCCATTGGTTGCAGCGCAGTTGGCAAGCGGTTGCGCCCAAACGCCTGACCAAACTGATCGACATCGCGGACGAATTTTGATGTTCAGCGCTAAGTCACTATGGATCGGTAGACCTTCCTAGAACCATGCCGATCCCTCCCCGCCCACACCCCTTGGCCCGCGCGCCGCTAGTCGACCGGATCGACGGCTGGATTGCGAAGGGTTGGGAACGCGGCTGGATTGACGAAGTATCGCTTGATCCGCATGAGTTGCTGGCCGCTGGCAGCAAAGGCTTTCAGGCTGGTGATGAGGCTGGTGGACGAAGCGGCGAGGACATCGCCGACTGGCGCTTGAGGCTCGAAAAACTCTGCTATTCGGTCACAGACGAAGCGCGGCTCAATTCGATCGGAAAGGCGTTCGCCTATGGCCTGATAACGAGGGCCATCCAACAACGATTTGCACTCGGCGAATTGTGGCGCAAGAGGCCTGAACTGCTTGAAACCAAGCTAGCACCGCCAATCATTGTGGTTGGCCAGATGCGGTCAGGTACCACGCGCATCCACCGTCTGCTGGCCGCAGACCCAGCGCACTCGGCGACGCGATTCTGCGATAGCTGGCATCCCGTTCCGGAAAAGCCCGATCTGCGGCCAATACGCGGCGGGTTGAAGCTGTTTCTGGCGCGCAAGCTGGACCCTTGGCTCGATACGCTGCACCCTTTCGGTGCAGCGCGAGCAGATGAAGAGCTCGGCTGGCTGGCTATGGCATTCGACCACTGCGCCTATGAAGCCCAGTGGCAAATTCCGTCCTTCGTACGATTTAGTGAGCAGCGGGACTCCGCCCCAGTCTATCGCGAGTTCGCGCGCACCCTAGCAACTGATGCAGCCAATCATGGCAACGCCCACCAGCCGCGCGTGATGAAAGTCCCGCAATTCGGCGAAGATTTGGCGGAATTGCTCGCCCAGTTCCCCGATGCCCGCGTGGTCGTCTCACGCCGTGCGCCTGACAAAGTTACCCGCAGCGCTGCGTCGTTGGTGGCCAATCAGATGACTATCCAGTCGGATGCTGCGGATTTGGCCGCAATCGAGACAGAGTGGGAGCGCAAAGCTACTTTACGACAGGCGCGCACTGAAGAAGCGCTCGCAAAGTTCACTGGCCCTGTCGCGGAAGTCGACTTCGCGCGGCTCGGCGAGGACTGGGAGGCCGAAATCACGGCGCTTTATGCGACGATAGGCCTTGATCTAAGCGCAGAAGCGCTTGCGGCCATGACCGCAGAACAAAAAACAAATGCGCGCGCACTTCATACGAAGCACGGCGCGCATTTGGAAGAATTCGAGGCCGCAGAAACTGCAGCCTGAGGCGAATTAGCCGACGATTTCATCTTCGTTGAAGAAGTATGCGATTTCGATGGCGGCATTTTCGTCGCTGTCCGAACCGTGAACCGAATTGGCTTCGATGCTCTCGGCTACTTCACCGCGAATCGTGCCGGGTGCCGCGTCAGCCGGGTTGGTTGCGCCCATGATGTCGCGGTTGCGCTGCATGGCGTTCTCGCCTTCGAGAACCTGTACAACGACTGGGCCGCTGATCATGAAATCGACGAGTTCGCCGAAGAAAGGGCGTTCCTTATGAACCGCATAGAATCCTTCGGCCTGTTCGCGGGTCATCTGGATGCGCTTGGAGGCAACAACGCGAAGGCCGGCGTCTTCCAGCATCTGGGTGACTTTGCCGGTCATGTTGCGCTTGGTCGCATCAGGCTTGATGATCGAGAATGTGCGGTTAGCGGCCATGAGTATTTCCTTGAATGTTATAGAGGGGAATCTGTTGCGCGCGCCCCTAGCGGGGAACGCAGGTTTGGGCAAGCGGAGACGGCCCCTAGGCCACCTTGACCCATTTGCCGTCTTCCTGCCGGAAGAAGCTGCGTTCAAGCTCTTCGCCGCCGTCGAGCGAACGCCAAGTCGAGCGCGCATCTTCGACCGTACCCTCACCAAACAGCAGGAAGCTCCGGTCGAAACCAGACGCGCCATCGCGCCATTCGCCGTCAGCAAATACAACGTGGCTGGCTTTATTGGCTGCGGCGCAATCCGCGGACAGCAATATAGGCTGCTGGTCTGCTCCCACAGCATCCGCCCTTCCATTGGCGAGAAAGGCTTCGGGCGCGGTTTCCCAAAGCATTTTGCCGATACGGTCGAGCTGTTCGCTGTCCTTGGAAACAACTAGCAAACGCTCGCCAGCAGCGCGCACTTTTTGGGCAATCATGGCGACAACTTTTTCGGCGGGGTCGCGGCTTAGCTGCCAGAAATCGACTTTCATTCGGCCTTACCTTCCGTCCCCTTATTGCGCCTGCAACGATCGGAACAAAACTTCACATTGTCCCAATCGCGCTCCCATTTCTTACGCCAAGTGAATGGCAGGCCGCATGCGGCGCAGTCCTTCGATGGAAGGTCCGCCTTTTGCCGCATACGACCCATCTTTTGTGCTTAAGCCTCCAGCACGTCGCGGACATAGCGGTCGAGCAAACGCACGCCAAAGCCTGATGCGCCCTTGTCCCAAGTTGCGCCCGGCTTGTCGGTCCATACTGTGCCAGCAATGTCGAGGTGCGCCCAAGGAGTGCCCTTCTTGATGAAGCGGTGGAGGAACTGCGCCGCAGTGATTGAACCTGCGCCGCGCGGTCCGACATTGCGGATGTCGGCAATCGGGCTGTCTATCAGCTTGTCATATGCGGGACCAATGGGCATCCGCCACAGCTTGTCACCGGTAGATTTACCCGCCGAGACCAGCTTGTCCGACAAATCATCATCGTTCGAGAAGCACCCTGCATGTTCATGGCCGAGCGAAATGATAATCGCACCGGTTAGCGTGGCGAGATCGACCACGGCGGCTGGTTCGTATATCTTCTGCGTCCAACAAAGCGCGTCACATAGTACCAAGCGGCCCTCCGCATCCGTGTTGATCACTTCGATGGTTTGGCCGTCCATGCTCTTGACCACATCGCCTGGGCGCTGGGCGTTACCGTCGGGCATATTCTCGACGAGGCCAACCACGCCGACAACATCAGCCTTGGCCTTGCGGCCTGCCAGCGCGAGCATCGTGCCCGCAACTGCGCCCGCGCCGCCCATGTCGAACTTCATGTCTTCCATGCCCGCACCCGGCTTGATCGAAATACCGCCGGTATCGAAGGTTACGCCCTTGCCGACAAAGGCAGTCGGCTTGGCGGCGGAGGTCTCGCCCTTCCAACGCATAGCGAGGATCTTGGAATCCTTGCGGGACCCCTGCCCGACACCGAGCAGCGCGCCCATGCCAAGCTCCTCCATTTCCTTTTCTTCAAGGATCAGGAATTCAATCCCCATGCCGTCCATTCGCTCCTTGCAACGTTCGACGAAGCTGGCGGGGTAAATGACATTGGCAGGCTCGGTCACTAGCTCGCGAGTAAATTCGACGCCTGCTGCAACAGCGGCGGCATCGGCCCATGCGGCTTCAGCGCCGTCAGGCGCGCCGACGACGGTGATCGCATTGAGGGTCTTCTTCTGATCTTCCTTCTGCGTGGTGCGGTATTGATCCATCCGCCAGCCGCGCAAACGTGCGCCCATCAGTAAGGCCGCCGCACCCTCGGCATCCACGCCGCTATCTGTCAGGTTGATGGCCAAGGCTTTCTCGCCCGAAGTCAGGAATTTCGCCGTCAGCGCCGCGCCAGCCTTTTCGAGATTTGCCGCTAGCGTTTTTGCATCCTTTGCGCCCAAACCGAGCAAGGCGTTGCGGCGGCCCTGATCACCGTCTTGGTCCCAGAATTCGAAGAGTTGCCCGACCTTGCCATCGAACCGGCTGGAAACCGCACCGTAAGTTATGTGGGTCGGCAAATCCGGCATTGCATCTTTCCACACGGGGCAGGCGACAAGGCGGATATCGGCGGGGGCGACGTCGGAAAAAGTGATTTGCATGTGGGCTCCGTTTCGGGATCGATTGTGCAGCAATTGAGGGCAAGCGCCCGATGCTGCGTTCATAGCATTGCAGTTAGGTGCGCGCGGTGCGATAGGCAAGCCATGCTCCCCCGTCCGCAGTCCTTGCTGCAAGCCACTCAGCGGTGCTTGCCTACAATATTGACGACCCGCGCCGCGCTGATGATCGGCGCTTTGGCCCTGCCTTTTGCGCCGACTGCGGTGCTGGCTCAGGATGAGCTGCCCTCGCCTCAAGACACGCCAGTCGAAGCGGCGCCGCAACAAGAACGCGAAATCGCCTTTGAGGCTGACGAGCTTTCCTACGATTCGGAAAGCGACATCGTTACTGCATCAGGTGATGTAATTCTCCAACGCGGCGACCAGTCGGTGCGCTCCAATAACATCAGCTGGGACCGCAAGAGCGGTGCAATTCTGGCCAGCGGCAACGTCCGCTTTGTTGATGAGAACGGCAACCAGCTCTTCACAGAAAGCCTCGAGCTTACTGACGAGCTTAAAGCTGGTGCGATGGAAGATTTGCTACTCGCCATGCGCGAAGGCGGCAGGTTGGCAGCGCGGTCGGGCCTGCGCGATGAAAATGGCGCGATCCAGCTAACCGACGCGGCATATTCCGCCTGCGCGGTGCAAGACGCCGACGGCTGCTCCAAAACGCCTAGCTGGCGGATTACAGCAGACCGCGTTTCATACGATCCGGCGAGCAGTATGATCCGGTTCAAAGGCGCTTACCTCGAGCTATTTGGCGCGCGCATTCTGCCGTTGCCCGGTCTCGCAGTGAGGACGGATGGCCAAGCAGTCTCGGGTATCATGGTGCCGGGTCTGCGGATCTCGGAATCCAACGGCGTCGAGATCAACGGCAGCTATTACTTCAAGCTCGATAAGAACCGCGATCTAGAAATCGGCGCATCGCTCTATACTGAAGCAGCGCCGATGCTGAACGCTCATTACCGCCATTTGGGTGATGATGGCGCGCTCCAAATCACCGGCTATGCCACCCGCAGCCAGCAATTGTCCCAGATTGCCGGAGTGGGTGATGGCGACAAGGAATTTCGCGGTTATCTTGCAGTCAACGGCACGTTCCAATTTACCCCGGAATGGAGTCTGACGACTTCAACGCGGCTAGTTACTGACCGCACGTTCCTGCGCCGCTATGACATCAGCAATGACGACCGGTTGCGCTCGATGATCGATATCGAGCGGATCGACGAAGATTCCTATCTCTCCATTGCAGGTTGGGCCACGCAAACGTTGCGGCCGGGTGATAGCCAATCTGACGAGCCGATTGCGCTGCCCCTGATCGATTATCGCCGCCGACTGGCTGATCCTGTCATGGGCGGTAGGGTTGAACTGCAAGCTAACACGCTCGCTCTCTATCGCGCAGTCGGGCAGGACACGCAAAGGGCGTTTGCCGGGGCGCGTTGGGATATGCGGCGTTTGACCGGCGCTGGACAGGAAATCACCTTAACAGCCCTCGCGCGCGGTGATGTATACCATGCGAATGATACCGCGCTGACGCAAACCGCCGTTTACGCGGGTAACGAAGGCTGGGAAGCGCGGGCAATCGGGCTTGCAGCGGTCGACGTCAAATGGCCGTTCGTCGGCGAAGCTTTTGGCGGAACGCAGATATTTACCCCGCGCCTGCAAGTGGTTGCCTCCCCCGCGATCAAAAACCTCGCTATTCCGAATGAGGATGCGCGCGCGGTTGATCTGGAAGACAGCAATTTGTTCGCGCTCAACCGTTTCCCCGGATATGACCGGGTCGAAGATGGCACCCGGCTGACCTACGGCTTGGACTGGGAACTGACCCGGCCCGGGCTACGCGTCAAAACCACCGTAGGCCAGTCTTACCGCTTGACCAATTTCCGCGATATTCTGCCCGATGGCACGGGTCTGTCAGACCGCTGGTCTGATTTCGTTGGCCGCACTGAAGTGCGCTACAAGGACTTTGTGTCGCTGACGCACCGCTTCCGGCTCGACAAAGATAATCTCGCCGTCCGCCGCAACGAATTCGATGTTACGGTGGGTTCGCGCAAGACCTACCTCGAAATCGGATATTTGCGGCTCAACCGCGATATTCAGGAATTTGAAGATTTGCAGGACCGCGAAGAATTGCGGCTGGCCGGCCGCGTGAAATTCGCGCGCTATTTCTCGCTCTTCGGATCAGGGGTCATCAATCTCACCGACCAAGAGGAAGACCCCACCCTGACCTCTGACGGTTTCGAGCCACTGCGCACACGCGTCGGCGTCGCCTACACGGACGATTGCCTTGAAATGGGCCTGACCTGGCGCCGCGATTACGCCACTCAGGGCGATGCAGAACGCGGCAACACTTTTCAGGTCTTCTTTGCATTGCGTAATCTCGGCTTCTGACCGGCCTACTGACCGTTTTGAGATAGATTGGGCCGTCCACAGATACATTTGGCAGCGGCCATGCTTTCAGCTATCGGCGCAGATGTCAGCTAGGGTTAAGACACCGCTAGGCAAATAGCGGACAACAATTTGACAGGTGCAGCTTTGCGCCGCTTACAGGATTTTTCGTGTGATCGGGTTCATTAAACTCAAAACTTCCAATTCTTGGCGCGCCATTGCGCTTGCCAGCGCGGCCCTTGCCTGCACAGCCTTTGCTTCAGCGCCAGGCGCCGCTCAGGTTTCTGGCGGCGGAGCGAACACGCTCAACATCCCTGCTGATGTGACCCTGCTCGGCCAAAACGATCCCTATAACCGCAAGGCAACTGCGGTCGTAAACGGTCAGATCATCACCGGCACCGACGTCGAACAACGCGTGGCGCTGCTGGTTGCAGCCAGTGAAGGTGAGGTTCCCGCAGACGAATTGGAGCGTTTGCGGATGCAGGTTCTCCGTAATCTGATCGACGAAACACTGCAAATCCAGGAAGCCAAGGCTCAGGATATCACTATCTCGCAGGCTGAAATCGACCAAAGTTACAACCGTGTCGCGGCTCAAAACTTCGGGCAAGATACTGCTCAGATGGATGCTTATCTCGCGCAAATCGGTTCTTCGCCGGCATCACTGAAGCGCCAGATCGAAGGCGAGCTGGCTTGGCAGAATCTGCTCGGCAGCACGATCAGCCCGTTCATCAACGTTTCGCTCGACGAAGTAAACGAGTTGCTCGAGCGGCTCGAAGCTTCGCGCGGTACGGAAGAGTATCGCCTCGGCGAAATCTACCTTTCAGCGACCACGGAAACGCGCCCAGCGGTTATGGAAAATGCGCGCCGAATCATCGATCAGCTACGCGAAGGCGGCAGCTTTGTTGCCTATGCACGGCAGTTTTCCGAAGCATCGACCGCCGCTGTCGGCGGCGATTTGGGCTGGCTGCGCTTGCCGCAATTACCCACCGAACTCGGTGTTGTTGCCCGCGAAATGGAGCCTGGGCAGCTTGTCGGACCGGTCGACATTCCCGGCGGCATGTCGATCCTTTATATGATCGATAAACGCCAGGTGCTAATGTCCGATCCGCGCGACGCCTTACTCAGCCTCAAGCAAATCTCCATCAAAATTGATCCAGCCCAGGGTGAGACGGCAGCGCAGCAGCGCGTTGCGGAATTCACGCAGTCCGTGAATGCAATCCCAGGTTGCGGTGCGGCTGAAACGGCGGCTGCAGCAATGGGCGCGGACATCGTCACGAATGATCAGGTGCAAGTCCGCGCGCTGCCCGACGCTTTGCAATCGGCGATGCTGCAGTTGCAGCTTGGTCAGGTCACGCCGCCATTCGGTTCGATTGAAGATGGCATTCGGGTGCTGATGCTCTGCGGCCGTGACGATCCCAAGGCTGCAAGCGGCCCCAGCTTCGACCAGCTGAAGAACCAGTTGGAAGAAGACAGGATCAACAAGCGTGCCACACGTTATTTGCGCGACCTGCGCAATGACGCTCTGATCCGCTACAACTAGGTTTTCGGCAACATGACCCCCGCCCCCCTAGCCGCCACGCTGGCGGTTTCTTTGGGCGATCCAGCGGGGATTGGGCCTGAACTGCTGTGCCGCGCATGGCTTGCGCGCGATGACGAACGGCTGATGCCTTTCTTCGTTGTTGGTGGTGCTGGAGTTCTGGCTGCTGCTGCCAAGGCCTGCGGGCTTAAGGTTTCGATGAGACCGATTACCGACCCTGCCGATGCTGCCGCGGCATTTGCTGGTGGTTTGCCGATATTGGGCGCTCTCGATGCTGACTATCAGCCGGGCAAGCCCAGCGCAGCCGGAGCAAAACTCGCTCTCCATTCGCTGCAGCGGGCGACTGACCTTGCTGTTTCGGGCGGCGCGTCCGGCGTTGTTACTGCTCCAATCAGCAAGGCCCGCCTTGTCGAGGTCGGTTTCGCACATCCGGGCCAGACCGAATTCATGGCCGCGGCTTGCGATTTGCCAGTCCAAGACGCTGTAATGATGCTCGCAGGACCGCAACTGCGCACGGTGCCGATTACCGTTCATTGCGCTTTGGGCGATGTCTCTCGGCAGCTGACTGCGGAACTGATCGAACAGCGCACGCGGATAGTGGCCGACGCTCTGAAACAAGATTTTGGCATTGAAAGCCCGCGTATCGCTATTGCCGCGCTAAATCCCCATGCGGGCGAAGAAGGCGCATTCGGCGACGATGAAACCACCACCATCGGGCCAGCGATTGACGCCTTGCGCGCTGCTGGCATCGAGGTAACCGGCCCCCATCCTGCCGATGCGCTGTTCGCGCCGCGTGCCCGCGCTGGCTATGATGTAGCAATGTGCATGTATCACGATCAGGCTTTGATCCCGCTCAAGGCACTCGATTTCGACGCCGGAGTGAACGTGACGCTCGGCCTACCCATCGTGCGCACCTCACCCGATCATGGCACTGCCTTCGACATTGCCGGAAAGGGTATTGCCGATGCGGGAGCGACCATCGCGGCCATCAAGATGGCTGGCGAAATTGCGGCCAGGCGCGCGGCGCAGTGACCCTCCCTCCGTTACGCGAAGTTATCGCACGACACGATCTAAAAGCCACGAAAGCGCTCGGTCAGAACTTCCTGTTCGACGAGCAACTGCTGGACCGCATTGCCGCCATTCCCGGCAATTTGCAGGACCACGCGGTTCTGGAAATCGGCCCCGGCCCCGGCGGCCTAACCCGCGCGCTCCTCCGCGCCGGTGCCCGCGTCACGGCAATCGAGCGCGACCCGCGCTGCCTGCCTGCGCTCGCCGAAGTGGCAGATGCCTTCCCCGGCATGCTGACAGTGATCGAAGGCGATGCGCTGAAGATCGACCATGCGAGCCTGTTTGATGAACCCTATGCCATCGTCGCCAACCTGCCCTACAATATCGGCACGGCGCTATTCACCGGCTGGCTCGGCGGAGAAAAATGGCCACCCAAATGGACATCGCTCACGCTGATGTTCCAGCATGAAGTCGCCCAGCGCATCGTCGGGTCGGCCTATGGCGATGCCTATGGCCGGCTCGCGATCCTCGCCCAGTGGCGCAGCAAGGCCAAACTGGCGATGAAGGTCCACCGCAGTGCCTTCACCCCGCCGCCAAAGGTGCAAAGCGCGGTCGTGCATATCGAACCGACCGCCATGCCAGCGGGTGTGTCCGCCAAGATCGTAGAACGGGTAACCGCCGCTGCATTCGGCCAACGCCGCAAGATGCTGCGTCAGAGTTTGAAGGGCTTGCCCGGGGCAATTGATGCACTTGAGGTACTCGGGATTGAGCAGACTAGGCGGGCGGAAACGCTGACGATTGATGAGTTTGTGAACATCGCGAAGAAGCTTAGCTAAACTCTGCCATTTTCTCCGTTCTCAGATTCTAGCTATGAATTCCGGGCACTACTTGCGTGGATTGCATTCCGTAGCCCTAGACAGTTGTCTTTCCCGCTTTGAGAAATACGAAGCCAAAGAACAACATAAACATGAGATCATTGGCGCCGTAGATTGTATAGAAAATACCTGCGAGAACGTCCTTGTCGTAAACGGCGCTCAGCGACTGATTTGTTATAAATGCCAGCCAAGCAATCACATATGCTAGCTTCTCGATAACAAACACGCCTACGAGCCACTTGGCATGAGTGTATGTTTTACTGACCGCTATGTAGGCCAGTCCCCACAAGATGATCGCAAGCAGGCCGAAATAGCCCATCACATCAGGTTGAGTTGTCAGCATGGTCTGATTGGTAAAAAACTTGGAGCATAGCAGTACGCCTAAGATATTGCTTAGGCCGGCAAGGATGAATCCTTTTTGGATTACAGTGTCGGTCATTGTTGGCTCGCTTCAAGTAATCGGAAAGCAGCAAAAGTACTGCGGGACACGTCTATGATCGGCTACGCATTAACCCGCTTTAGCAACCTGCCGCCATTGGTGCAGCAAGGGCTCCGTATAGCCGCTTGGCTGTTCCACACCCTTGAACACCAGATCACAAGCCGCCTTGAAGGCGATGCTGTTATCGAAATCCGCTGACATCGCTTTGTAGGTCGTATCGCCTGCATTCTGCGCGTCGACTTTGGCGGCCATGCGGTGGAGCGCGTCCATAACCTGATCCTTTGTACAGACACCGTGGAGCAGCCAATTGGCCATGTGCTGGCTGGAGATGCGTAGTGTCGCGCGGTCTTCCATCAGACCGACATCGTGAATGTCGGGAACCTTGGAACAGCCGACACCATGTTCGGTCCAGCGCACGACGTAGCCCAGCAGGCCTTGTGCGTTGTTGTCGAGTTCCTCGGCGATCTCCGCCTCGCTCCAGTTTATCCCATCGGCGAGCGGGATGCTGAGCAACGGTTCGAGGCCCGGCACGTCGCCCAAGTTTTTCTGGATTTCGAACACATCGGCCTGATGATAATGCAGCGCGTGCAGCGTTGCGGCAGTCGGCGAAGGCACCCATGCGGTGTTTGCGCCTGCCTTCAGATGCCCGATTTTCTCGACCATCATCGCCTTCATCAAATCGGGCGCAGGCCACATGCCTTTGCCGATTTGCGCGCGGCCCGATAGTCCATGCTTCAGGCCGATACCGACATTGCGCTTCTCATAGGCGGTCAGCCAGTCGAGCGTTTTCATCGCGCCCTTGCGGACCATTGGCCCCGCCTGCATCGAAGTGTGGATTTCATCGCCCGTGCGGTCAAGGAAGCCGGTGTTGATGAACACGATCCGGTCGCGGACCGCATGGATACAAGCACCTAAGTTGGCACTGGTGCGGCGTTCCTCATCCATCACGCCGACCTTCATCGTATTGCGCGGCAGGCCCATCAGATCTTCGACAGCATCGAACAAATCATTGGTGAAGGTGCATTCTTCCGGACCGTGCATCTTGGGCTTCACGATGTAGATGCTTTTTTCGCGCGAGTTACCATATTTGCCGAGGCCGGTGACATCGTGGGCACCGATTGCGCCGGAAATGACGGCGTCCATGATGCCCTCAGGGATTTCGCCGCCGCCCGGCAGAGTAATTGCCGGATTGGTCATCAAATGACCGACATTGCGGACGAACATCATGCTGCGGCCTGAGAGGCTGTGCGCTGTGCCGGATACGTCGGTGTAGGCTTTGTCGCCCGCCAGCTCGCGGGTCATGGTCTTGCCGCCCTTTTCGAAGCTCTCCGACAGATCGCCGCGAATTACGCCTAGCCAATTGCTGTAAGCGAGCAGCTTGTCCTCGGCATCGACCGCCGCGACCGAATCTTCCATGTCGGCAATCGTCGTCAGCGCGGATTCGAGATTGATGTCCGCGATGCCTGCCTTGTCGGTTTTGCCAACGGGGCTGTCTGCGTCGAAAACGACTTCGATGTGCAGGCCGTTATGTTTGAATAGCAGGCCCTTTTCGGTCTTGCCGACATATTGGCTTTCATCGGCCAGCTTGCCATCATGGTCGCCCTCGATATCGGCCCAGCTCTGGTCCACCAGCGGCAGTGCTTCGTCGAGGAACTTGCGCCCTCGCGCAATCACCGCATCACCGCGCGCACGGTCATAACCGCCGGGCTTTGTAGGCGGGGCATCGAGCGCGTCTGTGCCGTAGAATGCGTCATATAGGCTGCCCCAGCGCGCATTGGCGGCATTGAGCAGGAAGCGAGCGTTAAGCACCGGTACAACCAATTGCGGCCCAGCCATCGTGGCAATCTCGGGATCGGCATTCTGCGTGCCGATGGTGAAGTCACCCGGCTCAGGGACCAAGTAACCGATTTCGCGCAGGAAAGCCTGATAGGCCGCGGCATCATGCGGCTGACCGCGGCGCTCGATATGCCACACGTCGATCTTCGCCTGAAGGTCTTCGCGCTTCTGCAGCAGGGCAGCATTACGCGGCGCAAAATCGGCGAGCAGCTTTGCAAAACCGGTCCAGAACTCACCGGCATCACGGCCCAGCGGTGCAAGAACTTTGTCATCCACGAAAAGCGACAGCGCCTCGTCAACCTGCAGGCCGGCGCGTTCAATCATATTGCTCATTAAGTCCTCACAAAGATACGAGTTCGCGGCATAGACCGCAAAGCGATTTAGGCAAATTGTATCCCGGGGAGGAAGTGTCCCTATGCCCCGCCCTTCCGGCTTTTGCAATGGAGTTAGCGGCGGGGTTGGCTGGACCGGTTAGCGCGGCTAAGCCCCGTTGCATATGAAACAACCTACCAATCAAGAACGCGGCCAAATAGACGCCATCGACCAAGAGGCAATGCTGGTCGATGTTTCGGACTGGGCGAAGGTCAATACAGGCACTGCCAATCTGGCTGGACTTAAGTTAATGGCAGGCCAGCTAAGCGATGCGTTTGCGGCCCTCCCCGGCGATGTCGAACTGATCGATCCGGCACCTGTCACCGCAATTGCGCCTGATGGCCGAGAAGTCGAGCGTGACCACGGCAAACATATGGTCTTGCGTGTACGCCCTAAGGCGCCGCGCCGTTTTCTGCTGACCGGCCATATGGACACCGTTTTTCCCGCCGATCATGCGTTTCAAGACCTGACCTGGCTCGATGATGACACGCTGAATGGCCCCGGGACTGCCGATATGAAGGGCGGCCTAGCGATCATTTTGCATACTTTGCAGGCATTCGAGCGCGGCGAACATGCGGCAGGCGTAGGCTATGACGTGCTGATTAATTCGGACGAGGAAACAGGCTCACTGGCTTCGTCTGCGCTGATCGAGGGGCTCGCGCGCGGCAAAGCAGCGGCGCTGACATACGAACCATCTGCTCTGCCAGACGGCACGCTGGCCCATGCACGCGGCGGGAGCGGCAATTACTCGCTCACGATCACCGGCAAATCCGCCCATGCAGGGCGCAATCCGCTAGACGGACGCAACGCGATTGTCGCGGCGGCGGTTCTGGCTGTGGCGCTCAAGGACCTGCAAACCGGCGACATCAGCGTAAACCCGGCGCGGATTGATGGCGGCGCAGCGAACAATGTCGTGCCCGACCATGCCGTTTTACGCTTCAATATCCGCCCGAAAAACCCCGCTGCTGCGGAGGCTTTCCAATCTGCAATGCAGGCGCTCATTGGCGACGTGAAGCAGTCGCACGACGTTTCAATCAGCACCCATGGCGGCATCAGTCGCCCGGCAAAACCTGTGGACCGCAAAGCTCAAGCCCTGTTCGATCTCGTGCGCGATTGCGGCGCGATGCTTGGCCAGACTATCGGCTGGAAATCGACCGGCGGGGTGTGCGATGGCAACAATATCGCTAGCGTGGGCGTTCCTGTGGTCGACACAATGGGCGTGCGCGGCGGATCAATCCATTCGCCGGACGAATTCATGATCGTCTCGTCACTTTCGGAACGGGCGGCCTTGTCCACCTTAGTCTTAAATCGTCTCGCTTTGGGGAAAGCACTTTGAGTTTCATCATCCGAGCCGCGAAGTCCGAAGATCTTCAACCGCTGTATGAAATGGCCAAGCTGACAGGCGGCGGATTCACCAATCTGCCAGCCGACCGCAAGGCGCTGACGACCAAGCTGGAGCGCAGCGCAGCCGCTTTCGAGCGCGCCGGGGACGCCGAGTTGAGCGACGATCAATTCGTCCTCATCCTCGAAAATACCGATACGGGCGAAGTGCGCGGCACTTGCCAATTGTTCACGCAGGTCGGCAAGCAATGGCCGTTTTACTCCTACCGCCACAACACGCTGACCCAGCACTCGAAGGAATTGGACCGAACCTTCAGCGCGCAGATGCTGCAGCTCACGACCGATCTTGAGGGCTCAAGCGAAGTCGGCGGGCTGTTCCTGCACCCTTCGGAACGTGCGGGCGGCCTCGGCTTGCTCCTCGCGCGCAGCCGTTACCTATTTATCGCCGCGCATCGCCAGCGCTTTGCTGACAAGATTTTGGCCGAGCTACGCGGAATTATCGACGAACGCGGCGGGTCACCCTTTTGGGACGGTGTTGCGGGCCGGTTTTTCGGAATGAGCTTTCAGGAAGCGGACTATTTCAACGCAGTAAACGGCAACCAGTTTATTGCCGATCTGATGCCCAAACATCCGATCTATATCGCCATGTTGCCAGAGGTCGCGCGCACTGCAATCGGCATGCCGCACCCGTCGGGCCGCGCTGCCATGCGGATGCTTGAAAACGAAGGTTTTGCTTACGAAGGCTATGTCGACATATTCGACGGCGGTCCCAGCATGACGGCGCGTACCGACAGCGTGAAGAGCATCGCTGAGGCGGTCGAGGTCGAGATACAAAGTACCGAAAACGGCGACGGTGTTCGCTCGCTGGTAGCAACCGGCCAGCTAACGGATTTTAAATGTTGTTATGCCGATGTCAGCGCAGCCGAAGGCGGGATCGCGATAGATGCAAATGCGGCGGCTACACTTGGTGTCGCCGTGGGTGACACTGTGCGGAGCGTAGCGCGATGAGCCTGCAGGAAATTAATTTCGATGGCGTCGTTGGTCCGAGCCATAATTATGCCGGCCTCAGCCTAGGCAATCTGGCTGCGACGAAGAGTGCTGGCGCAGTTTCCTATCCCCGAGCCGCCGCGTTGCAGGGTATCGAGAAGATGCGCGCCAATATGGCGCTTGGCTTGCCTCAAGGCTTCTTCCTACCCCTGCCCCGCCCGAACCTGAAGTTTGCCGCGGCGCTGGGCTGTGATGTCGATACCGATCCGCGCCTGACCGCTGCTGCCTGGTCGGCGAGTTCCATGTGGACTGCCAATGCGGCGACCGTATCGCCTGCGCCCGATACGGCTGATGGCAAGTGTCACCTCACCCCTGCCAATCTGGTCGCCATGCCGCACCGTTCGCATGAATGGCCCGACACGCTGCGGATGCTCGCCGTCGCGTTCGGCAATCAGGATCATTTCGTGATCCACACGCCTGTCTTGCCGACCTTCGGTGATGAAGGCGCGGCAAACCATATGCGGATGACCGAAGGTCACGGCGAGAAGGGGCTGGAGATCTACGTCTATGGCCGCAGCGGCGGAGCATTCCCCGCCCGCCAGCACGAGCAAGCCAGCCGCGCGGTTGCCCGCCTCCACCAGCTTGACGCCGAAAATATCCTGTTTGTCGAACAAAACCCCGATGCGATTGCCGCTGGCGCGTTTCACAATGATGTTGTGGCCGTTGCGAATGAAAAGGTGCTCTTCACCCATGAACTCGCCTTTGCCGACCGCCAGGGTACTTATGACGCGATCCGCGCGAAGATCCCCTCCGCTGAAATTGTCGAGGTGCCTGCCAGCGCAGTATCGCTGGAGGAAGCGATCAAGTCCTACATCTTCAACGCCCAGCTGATCACTCTGCCCGATGGCATTATGGCGCTCGTCATTCCGACAGAGGCCTGGGAAATGCCCTCCGTCCGCAAATGGCTCGATGAGATGCTCAGCGGGAACGGCCCTATCCGCAAGGTCATCCCGGTCGACGTACGCCAGAGCATGGCCAATGGCGGCGGCCCGGCATGTCTGCGCCTGCGCGTCGTCGCCGATCCAGCCACCGTGGATCAGCGGTTCATGCTTGATAATGCGAAGGCCGACGCAATGGCAATTGCGATCAAGAATCTGTGGCCCGAACAGATCGACCCAGCCGATCTGACTTCCCGCAAGCTGGCTGAAGAAGTTGTAGCAGCACGGAACAACTTGCTTCAAATGCTGGAACTGCCCGAACTAATCTGATCAAAAACCATCTGAAGCGCTGGATATCGCAGCATGTCGGTCCCGCTTACAGGTGGGCCTTGCGTTAACCAGCGTCTCTCGCATAAAACCGTGCTTGGCACGGTGCTTGCGTTTAGAAGTGTTAACGAAAGGGTTCGAATGTTTTCTAAGATTGGCCGATTATTCGTCATCAAGACGAAGTGGGAGGCCTATCTCATCATCTATGCCCTCGCCCTGGGTGCAACCGCACGCGGATCCGAATATCTCACGCAATATCCCGGCTTTGGCGGAAAGCTGCTGTTCCTCGCCTGCACGGGCGCTGTGTTTTTGGCAGGTGCGAAGATTTTGGACTGTATCAGGTTCGAACAGGCAAAGCGTGAAGCCGAGCTTGTAGAGGCCAATCTCTCAGCTTAGTTCGCGACTATCCGAGAAACCGCTGGGTCTGCGATATTGAATTCGCAATCCCGTGGACAAAGATGAGCGGAAGTAAGTTATGCCTTCCGACTTTCAGGTAGATCAGCCCGAAAACCAGTCCGATTCCCCCCGTCACAAATGCACCATGCATTCCCTGATAATAATAATGTCTGTATCCAAAAAAGGCTGCCGCTAAAATCACTGCGATCAGACTGGCGGCTTTCGTGCTGCCTAGCGCGTCGCTGGATTTGGTGATGATGAATGCGCGAAAAAGCAGTTCTTCGAAAAACGAGCCGTGCGTCCACACCAATGCCATTATAAGCAGATAGGCGCCGAGGTTTCCTTTGATGAAATCAAATCTTCCGCTAGCCCCAACGTCCTCAAAAAACATACCTGCAAGCGGATTGAGGACTGCCACAGTCACCAAGAACGCCGCAAAAATTAGGACAGTCAAACCGAACGTTCGCAACCAGCTGTCAGGTCTCCGAAGCCCCAAATCGGCCCAAGAGGAATTGCGCCGATACAGCAGCGTCGTTGCCACGGCCATCACACTGAAAGTCGATACAGGTCCCGCGAACGCGACGGAAAACGGCAGCACACTTTGCTTCACGATCACCAGCACCGCCACGACGAGCAATAAATCAATCAGCGCCGATTTTCGATTTTTATCTTCACTAACTATCATAAACTGCCCTCCCTGATCTTTCAATCCAGATGCAGTGCACCGAGCTGACTGACAACGCCGTCGCCCGTTATGTTAGACGAAGGGCACTTCCCGCTCCATCACGGCACCGTTGACATCGATCAGCTTCGACCAAGGTCGATTACTATAGTTGAGGGAATAAGGTGAGGGGTTCTGTTGCTAGGCCCCCTCAGGCCCCCGGAATCCGTTCTGTTGCCCGGTCGGTCCAACCGCGCTTAAGCTTTGTAAATTCAGGCCGTTAGGCCATCAAATTACGCAGCGAGAGCGAGTGCTTCATTATCGTTTGCACTTATGGTTTGTGAGCCTTGGACAGGTTACTCAGCCTGGGCAAAAACCATGTCTTTCAACACACGTCGATCCTGGTTCGGCCCCGTCATTTAGACCCCGATAAAGGTCTAGGTGGTGGAGCCGCCGGGTACTGCCCCCGGGTCCGCTGCGTCTATTACACATGGCCATTTATCGCCATATCCGGAAAAATCCGGCAGGACCTATATAGACGCTGCCGGATTAATTGGAAGTGACCAAGCATCAGGCGCTTGGTTTTCCGTTATTTTCTCTACTTATTTTTTCAGCAAATCACGGATTTCCGTGAGCAGCTCTGTATCGGTAGGTCCTGCGGCTGCAGCTTCCTTCGGCCCCTTCAGGCGCGCGGTAACCTTGTTGTTGTAACGAACCAGCATAAAGATGATGAAGGCCAGAATTAGGAAGTTGATGATGGCTGTTATGAAGGCGCCATAGCCCACCATAGCTGCGCCTGCTTCTTTCAGCGCCGCATAATCCGTCATCGAACCATCGTAGCCGGCAGGAGTGCTGAGAAGAAAGAAATAGTTCGAGAAATCCGCACCGCCAAAAAGTGCACCGACGACAGGCATGATCAGATCATCAGTTAATGACGACACGATAGTTGCGAACGCCCCGGCGATAATGACCGCGACGGCCAGTTCCATCACATTACCCTTGGCGATGAATTCCCTAAATTCTGACAACGTTACATTTCTTCCTCGGGCTTAGCCTCGAGTCGGACTGCTGCCACCAACCCCGCAATTACGCAAGATGACCCGACTTTCCTTGATTGGCGCGCTATCCGTGCTATCTTGATAATACAGTTCACTTTGAATGAGGGACCACCAATGTCAGCCACTAAATCCTTCCGCCTCGCCTTTGCGGCGGCCGCATCGCTCGCGCTTGCCGCTTGCGGTATCAACTCGGTTCCAGCCGCCGAAGAAAATGCCAAGGCCAAATGGGCCGATGTGCAGGCAGCATTTCAGGAACGCGCAAACCTGATCCCGAACCTCGCAGAAGTCGCGAAGACCGCTTCCGAGCGTGAAGGCACGATCCTGACTGATGTTGTTGAAGCACGCGCGAAGGCAACCAGCGTCAACATTTCCTCTGACGAACTCGGTGATCCGGCCAAGATGCAGGAATTTCAGGCTGCGCAAGGCCAGCTAAGCCAAGGTCTAGGCCGCTTGCTCGCCAGCTTCGAAGCCTATCCAACGATTGCCTCGACCACGAACTTCCAGATGCTGCAAAGCCAGCTCGAAGGTTCCGAGAACCGCATTCGTATCACCATTCGCGACTACAACGAAGCAGTCCGAAAATATAACACCACGATCCGCACGTTCCCCGATACAATCGGCGCGAACATCATTCACGGCGCCGAACCAATGACGCCATATGAAAGCGTAACCGAAGGCGCAGAAGTCGCGCCAACACTGGATATGTCGTCGGATAATTGATCGGAAAGACCGCGCCATAATGCGCCTATTTGCAAAACTTGCCGCCTGCTTGGTGCTGCTCAGCGCAGTGCCGGCAGGCGCGCAGACTTTTCCCGAGCTTATAGGCCGGGTGGTCGACAATGCCGATATCATTCCGCCTGCCGAAGAGGCTGCTCTTGAGGCGAAGCTGGAGGCGCTGGAAACACAGTCACAGCGCCAGCTAGTCGTAGCGACGGTCCCCGACCTACAGGGTTACGAGATTTCGGACTATGGCTACCAACTTGGGCGCGAATGGGCGCTTGGCGATGCCGAGCGCAACGACGGCGCCATCCTGCTGATTGCTCCCAGCGAGCGGAAAGCGCGCATTGAAGTGGGGTATGGCCTTGAGCCTTATCTGACTGACGGTCTTTCCTCCTTAATCATGCAGCAGCAAATTTTGCCGCGTTTCAAGCAAGACGACTATCCCGGCGGCATCATGGCTGGCGCAGACTCGATTATCCAGCAGCTTCAGTTACCAGAAGAAGAGGCCCGACTGATCGCACAGCAAGCGAATCAGCAGCAATCGTCCGGTGGCGGCTTCCCGATTGGCGGACTGATCTGGATTGCAGCGATCTTCTTCTTTTTCATCCTGCCAATGATGCGGCGCGGCGGACGCGGCCGTCGCGGGAATAGCGCGGTCGGTAACATCATCCTTTGGGAAGTCGGTTCAGCCATCGCCCGCGGCGCAATGAGCGGCGGCAGTGGTGGCGGCTGGGG
>JBBKVP010000025.1:0-26947 GCA_037968495.1 Pontixanthobacter sp.
ACGGAGTTTACAACACCGCCGGTAGCGCGGCCGAATTCAGCTGGATAGCCGCCGGTCTTCGTTTCAACACTGCGAAGAAATTCGAAAGGCACACGTGCCGAACCGAGATAGTTATCGAAGTTCGTGAGGTTGAGGCCGTTTACGTAATAAGCGTTCTCAGCAACCGAAGAACCGCCGATCGATGCGAGGTTGCCGAAAGCCGAATCGCCCTGTTCTGTGCCAGGAGCCAGCAGAACAACCGATGTCAGGTCGCGGCTGATTGGAGTTCTTTTTACAAGCTCTGTCAGATCGACGTTCAAGCCCTGTGTGGTGCCTTCGAAAGCGTTGTCGATCTGCGCGCCGACGACGGTAATAACATTTCCGCCGGTTGAGGCGAGCGTAATGTTGATCGCGTTGGACTGACCGGCGAGAACAGAAACGCCCTCGGCACGGTAGCCTACTTGGCCGCCATTCGAAACTTCGATGTCGTAGCTACCTGTAGGCAGCGAACCGAAACGGAAATTACCGTTCGAGGTCGTCGTCGATTCGCGGGTAAAGCCTTGCCCTTGCGACGTGATCGTTACGGTTGCGCCCGAAACATTCGCGCCGGTGTCGTCAGTTACGGTGCCCGTGATGGCGCCTGATGTGTAGTCCTGAGCAGCGGCTGGCGTGATGGCTACGGTGGAGGCGGCGACGCCGGCTCCGACCATGGCCAATACGCGAAGCGCACTACTGGCTCCAAGCATTTGCTTGCGGAAATTTGTGCTATTCATTGCAGTCCCTTTATACCAAGAAATCGGATCAGCGAACCGATCCGCGCATGCCCCGTTTGCGCTATGCACCGACCTTCTTACGAACGGACGGGGAATGGAACCGGATTAGCGATGGCTTCGCACGATGCAAAGGAATTGAAGCTGTGGCGCTAATTCCGGTTTTCGGTGTGACAAATTGGTTACATCGGATGCAGCTACCTCTAATCTGGTTTCACCTGAAACAAAATTGATGCAGTGCGGCATAAAGTTGCTTCAAGTTCTGACTGACGTAACGATCTTGCTTTTTGGGTGCATTGAAGTGGCCATTTGCGAAAGCTGGCGTCGACCCTGCTTGACCCGGAACCGCCGCGACTTTAACCGTTCGATTAAATTTGTCCGCTCAGCCCTCCGTTAGAAAGTCAGAGTGTCATGGCCCAAGCCTATATCGTTGATGCAGTTAGGACCGCCGGTGGTCGCAGAGGCGGGCGACTCGCAGGTGTTCATCCGGTTGATCTGGCGGCAGCGTCGTTGGACGCCCTAGTAGAACGGTCGGGAATTGATCCGGAGAGCGTTGATGACGTTATAATGGGCTGCGTGACGCAAGCGGGCGAACAGGCGATGCAAGTGGGCCGCAATGCTGTGCTTGCATCGAAGCATTTGCCGCAGTCGACGCCCGCAGTGACGATTGACCGCCAGTGCGGTTCCTCCCAACAAGCGATCCAGTTCGCCGCACAGGCAGTTATGTCCGGCACGCAGGATGTGGTGATTGCCGCGGGGATCGAAAGCATGAGCCGCGTTCCGATGGGCTCCAATGCCACCTTCCATATGAAGGAAGGTATGGGGCACTATAAGTCGCCCGGTCTGGAGGTGAAATATCCCGGCATCATGTTCTCGCAATTTATGGGCGCGGAAATGATCGTCCAGAAGCATGGCTTCAGCAAAGATGATCTGGACCGCTTCGCATTCGCCAGTCACGAGAAAGCTATCGCCGCAAGCAATTCGGGTGCTTTCGCTCGAGAAATCGTTCCTATTATGATCGAAACTCCTAATGGGGAGGAACAGCACACGCTCGACGAAGGCATCCGCTTCGATGCGACATTAGAGAGTATTGCGGGCGTTAAGCTCCTGAGCGAAAAGGGCGCCATCACGGCTGCCAGCGCCAGCCAGATTTGCGACGGATCCAGCGCGGTTCTGATTGTTTCGGAGAAAGTACTGAAGGAACAGAATCTGACCCCGCTTGCGCGTATCCATAATCTGACCGTCACGGCTGGCGATCCGGTAATCATGCTGGAAGAGCCGCTGTTCGCTACTGACCGGGCTCTGGAACGTGCAGGCATGAAGATTGACGACATTGATTTGTTCGAAGTGAACGAAGCCTTCGCGCCGGTGCCGCTCGCTTGGCTCAAGCATACGGGCGCCGACCCGGAGCGTTTGAATGTGAATGGCGGCGCAATTGCGCTGGGCCATCCGCTCGGCGCGTCAGGCACGAAGCTGATGTCTACGCTCGTCCACGCACTTCACGCGCGCGGCAAGAAATACGGCCTCCAGACGATGTGCGAAGGCGGCGGCGTCGCCAATGTCACTATCGTTGAGGCGCTTTAAACCCCCTCTCGATTCTACAATTCAGTTCAACAAGGAAATACGCATGAAACTCGACAGTTCAGTCTCCGCAGTTGTCACGGGCGGTGCATCCGGTCTCGGTGAAGCCACCGCCCGCGCTCTGGCCGCACAGGGCGTCAAAGTCGCTATCTTCGACCTTCAGGAAGAAAAGGGCGAAGCGGTTGCCAAGGATATTGGCGGAATCTTCTGCGAAGTGAACGTGACCGAAGACGCCAGCGTCGATGCCGGCTTCGCCAAGGCGCGTGAAGCCCATGGGCAGGAAAGCGTTCTCGTCAATTGTGCGGGCGTTGGTAATGCGATGAAGACGGCCAGCCGCTCCAAGACGGACGGTTCGATCAAACACTTCCCGCTAGATGCGTTTAACTTCATCATCCAGATCAACCTCGTCGGCACATTCCGCTGCATCGCCAAATCGGCTGCAGGGATGCTGACGCTGGATGCAGGCGAGGACGGCCTGCGCGGCGCGATAGTCAACACAGCATCGGTTGCGGCTGAAGATGGCCAGATGGGTCAGGCAGCGTACTCTGCATCCAAGGGCGGTATTGTGGGTATGACTTTGCCAATCGCGCGCGATCTGATGAGCGAAGGCATTCGCGTAAACACGATCCTGCCGGGCATTTTCGAAACCCCGTTGATGAACGCTGCACCGCCTCAAGTGAAAGAAGCACTCGCCGCGTCGGTTCCATTCCCCAAACGCCTGGGCAAGCCTGATGAATATGCGCATTTGGCGCTGACGATGATCCAGAACGACTACTTCAATGGCGAAGATGTCCGTCTCGACGGCGCAATCCGGATGGCCCCGCGCTAATCTGGAGCCGCCGATTGATACAAACCGGTCCAAAAATAGGAAGAGCGTGATGAGTGGATTTGAGCAGATCAAATATGAAGTGACCGATAGGGTCGCCACCATCACGCTCCACCGACCCGAGAAGATGAACGCCTACACCCGTTTCATGATGGGTGAGATTATTCAGGCAATGGATGAAGCGGATGCGGATGATAATGTCCGTGCGATCATTTTTACCGGCGCGGGAGAGCGGGCCTTTTGCGCGGGCGCCGATCTGACGCCTGAAAGCGGAGACCGCCCGTTCTCCAGCACTACCGAAGTTGATGATTTGTCTGACGATGTCGTGCGCGATGGCGGAGGCAGACTGACATTACGGTTATTCCAGTCGCCCAAGCCGCTGATCTCCGCCTGCAACGGCGTTGCGGTTGGTGTGGGCGCAACGATGCAGTTGGCGATGGATATGCGGCTCGCGTCCGACAATGCGCGCTTCGGCTTCGTGTTTGCGAAGCGCGGGATCGTGCCGGAGGCTTGTTCCAGCTGGTTCCTGCCGAAGATTGTCGGTATTTCGCAGGCGCTGGAATGGTGCATGACGGGCCGAATTTTTGACGCGCACGAAGCACTTGATGGGGGATTGGTTCGCGCCGTCCACCCGCAAAGCGAACTGATGGCCGAAGCGCAAAAGCTCGCTCATGAGATTGCCGATAACACTTCCGCAGTATCGGTCGCTATGACTCGCGCGATGCTGTGGAGGCTCTCGCCTGCCGAGCATCCGATGATCGCCCACCGCGTCGATAGCCGGTCGATTTACCGGATGTCGCGTGGAGCAGACGCCAAGGAAGGTGTGCAGAGTTTCCTCGAAAAACGGCCTCCGCAGTTCCCCGATACGGTCAGCAAGGATATGCCTGACTTTTATCCATGGTGGGATGAGCCGGGTTTCGAGTAGAGTAGGAGGCGAATGAGAAAAATAGAACCAGAAGCTGATCCAGACGTTCCCGCGGGCGCGCGCGGCGCATTGCTCGAGACCGCATCCAAGATCATGCGTGACGGCGATACTGTCGATATCTCTCTCTCCGAACTGTCGTTACGCTCGGGCCTCAATTCCGCGCTGGTCAAATATTATTTTGGCAATAAGGCTGGCCTGATGAAGGCCTTGCTCGACCGCGATATGGAGGCAATTGTCCATTCCGTCGAAGCTCTGATGCGCAAGGATATGGACCCCGAAGCACGCTTGCGCCGGCATATTTCGGCAGTCGTCGATACCTATTACGCGACCCCGTATCTCAACCGGTTATTGATGCGGATGGTCCGCGATTGTGATGCGGCGGAGGCGGAGCGGATTGCTCAAAACCATCTGGTCCCGCTGCACCGGGCCTATGATCAGCTCATCAAAGATGGCGTGAAGGCTGGCGTGTTTCGCAAGGTCGATCCGCAGCTTTTCTACTTTACCGTGACCGGAGCTGCCGACCGATTCTTTGCTGCACGGCTGGTGCTGAAACATTGTTTCGACCGCGATACCCTGACCGAAGAACTGCGCGACCGCTACCGTGACCATGTTACCGAATTTGTGATGGCAGGATTGAGGCCGGATTAGTGAGCGAGATGCTATCATGAGCGGGCCTTGGCATATCGGCGTAATCGGCGGATCGGGCCTCTACGAATTCAGCGAGCTTGATGAGCGTCAGGAAATCCCTGTCGAATCGTCATTCGGCGAGCCGTCTGGCCCGGTCACGACAGGCCTTATCGGCAATGTCCGCTTCACCTTCCTTCCGCGGCACGGGGCGGGGCACAGGATTCCTCCCTCTCACATCAATTACCGCGCCAATATCGATGTGCTCAAACGCTGCAATGTGACTGACATTTTAGCGATTTCGGCGATCGGTTCGCTGAACGAGGCGCTTGAGCCGGGGCACTTCGTTTCGGTAAATCAATTCATCGACCAAACACGCGGACGGCCGTCGAGCTTCTTCGGTGAAGGCGTGACGGCACATGTGTCGCTTGCCGATCCCACTTGCGAGCGTTTGTCCAGTCTGGCCGCAGCTGCAGCTGCAGCTGCGGGCGCGAATGTTCATGCTGGCGGCTGCTATGTCGCTATCGAAGGGCCGCAATTCTCGACTCGTGCGGAAAGCCAGCTCTACCGCGATTTCGGCGGTCATGTGATCGGAATGACTGCCATGCCCGAAGCACGTTTGGCGCGTGAGGCGGAGCTGCCCTACGCACTGCTCGGCATGGTCACAGATTATGACAGTTGGCGCGAAGATGAGGCTGGCGTTACCGCAAAGGACGTTTTGTCGGTCATGGATGCCAATGCAAATCTGGCGCGCGGCACGATACTTAAACTGGCCGAGAGCCTTCCGGAAACTCGCGATCCGTCGCCAATCGATACAGCGCTCGACGGAGCAATTGTGACATCAGCGGCAAAGCGTGATCCGGTGTTGCTCGCAAAGCTTGGTGCAGTGGCGGGCAGGGTGCTGGGCGCTGCTTAACCGCCTGGCTATCGATTTGTTGCGATCTTGCCAAAGGTCTTGCACGCATTAGGGATTACCGAATGGCACAGAAAAACGATCAGATCACGCGGCTCGGCAACTTCCTACCCTATCTACTTTCGGTAACATCCAATGCGGTAAGCAACTGCATCGCGCAGGAATATCACACTCGTTTCGGGCTAAAGATCACCGAATGGCGCGTAATGGCTCTGCTTGGCGAGCTTGATAGCGCAACACAGCGCGAGCTGGCTGACAAGACGCTAATGGACAAAGTGGCGGTTAACCGCGCGTGCAAATCACTGGAAGGCAGGGCGCTCGCTAGCCGAATTCCCAATGCTAGCGACGGGCGCTCGCATCATCTTGAGCTGACCGATGCCGGGCGGGGTATCTATAATGAGATCATGCCGCTGGCCGAGCTCATGGAGCGCCAGCTGTTCACCGCGCTGAGCGGCGAGGAGCAGACCCAATTCAAAGCTTTGCTGGCCCGCATAAGACAACAGGCGGACGAATTCGGTCAAAGGGATTGACCGCAAACGCCCGCCTGAACTCAGGCCGGTATATGCCGCCGCCTAGCTGCCTGGCGTTCCATTCGCGAAGGCGTCGCTGATCGAACAGGCCGCAGGGCCGAGGATCACGATGAACAGCACCGGAAGAATAAACAGAATAAGCGGAATGGTCATGATAGCCGGAAGGCGTGCAGCCTTTTCTTCGGCACGCATCATACGCTCGTTGCGGAATTCAGCGGACAACACACGCAGTGCTGATGCCAGCGGTGTACCGTAACGTTCGGTCTGAACCATCGTGGTGACAACGCCCTTAACTGCATCCAGATTGACGCGGTAGGCGAGGTTGTTGAAGGCCATCCTACGTTCGGTCAGGAATGACAGTTCAATTGCCGTCAGCGCAAATTCGTCACCAAGCTCGGGATAGGCCCGGCCCAGTTCCTTAGCCACGCGGTTGAAGGCAGCGTCGACGGTCAAACCGGCCTCGGCGCAGATGACCAAAAGGTCAAGCGCGTCGGGAAGGCCCTTGCGGATTTCGTTGGTCCGCTTTGTCGCGATGTTCTTTAGATAGATCTCAGGCCCCTTGTAACCAAGGCCGACCATTGCAGCAAAGGCCATAAAGCGTTTGAAATCGCCCCATTCCGGGAAAAAATTTGACCAGTATAAGACACCGAAGCCGATGGCACCCAGAACGAGCGGAGCAACCATACGTGCGGCGATAACGTAAACCGCGATTTCCTTGTTCCGGAAACCAGCCCAGGCCAGTTTCTGCTGAATCATCGCGACCTGCGATTCCTGCAGGACCTTCATGCCTGACAGGGCATCTTTTATCTTCTCCGTCTTGTCGTTCTTACGGACGAGACTGGCACGCTTTTTAGCGGTCGATGTGACGATACCTGCCTTCAACTGGTCGCGGCGCTCGTTGAGTGCCTGGACCCGCTTGGCCATCGGATCTTTGATCGTGACTGCGGCATAGACCGCGGCCATGATGGCAAATGCTGCCACCGCGGCCATAATCGTGCCGACGAAGATGACGTCGAACCCGAGAAGTGTGGGGCCTGGTTCTGTATTAAACATGATACGTACCTGTCCTCACTCAGATTTCGAAGCTGACCATCTTGGCCATTATGAATGCGCCAAGGCTCATCCAAACCATCCCGCCAAGGCCGACTGCGATCAGACGATCCTCGTAGAAGAAGCCGCCAATGTAGTTGGGGTTGATCCACCAGATCATGATGAACACGATGAAGGGCAGGGCGCCTACGATGTAGGCAGACGCTTTGGATTCCGAGCTCATCGCGCGGATCTTGAGCTTCATTTGCATACGTTTACGCAGCACATCGGAGAGGTTCGACAGCGTTTCGGCGAGGTTACCACCGGTTTCGCGCTGAATTGCCAGTGTGATGCAGAAGAAGTTGAATTCTGGAATGCCCAAGCGGTCGGCGGTCTCCTGGAGGGCTTCGTCCATTGTCCGGCCGATCCGGATGCGTTCGGTAATACGTTTGAATTCCACGCCCACGGGGCCGTCGACTTCGGATGATACGATCGTCAGTGTCTCGGTCACCGGCAAGCCGGAGCGCAGGCCGCGCACTAGCAACTCTATGGCATCGGGGAATTTTGCGTTGAACTGGTTCGTCCGCTTACCCATCAGGAACTTCACGATCATATGCGGGATACCCGCGCCGAATATGGCGCCAACTCCGAGCGACAGCAATACGGCGCCAGATTTCAGATACATGATGACAGTGATTGTCAGCGCAATGCCGAGCGAAGCGTATATATACTGCGACACGGTCCATGACTTGCCGGTCCGGTCAAGACGAACCGCCAGCGCGTCAACACGCGAGCCCGAGCCTGCGACAGTGCGCGCTTTTGGCTTACGAGCGGCAATCGCCTTCTTAAGCTGCGATTCGACTTTGGTGTCGGTGCTATCGGAATGGCGGAAGCGCATAGCCTCCAGCCGGCGTTGGGCTTCTTTGCCTGCGGATGGGCCTGCAAAGGCCACAAAACACAAGACCAGAATGGCCATGATTCCGCCGCCGATCAGCAATAGCTGTAGAATGCTCATGCTCTTGGTCTCGCCTTTCCTTAGCTCGCTGGTCCCATGATGCCCGCTCGGGTGACCCACCGATTAGCCGGCGGGCACCCTTGCAGAAATCATCAGGCGTCAGCTGGAGCCTTGTCCTTCTTCTTCGCAAGCAACGACTTCAGGTCGAAGCTGCCGAGCAGCGACTTCTTGGCCGGCTGCGCATCATTCTCACCTTCTTCCGACGCGCCGAGCACGGCATGGGCGATCTTTTTGATCTCGCCGCCAGCCTTGGTCGAGCGGTTGGCATCGGCGAATGTCTGGCCAAGTTTGGCTGCATTCGACGCTGACTTTACGTCGTAAGGAATTGAGAAGTCGATTTTGCGTTCGATCGATGCTTCGAAGTCACCCTTGCTGATTTCGGCCGTGCCCGACTGGACCTTATTGGCCACGATGATCGGTTTTGCATGCGGAGCGTTCGTCTTCAGCCATGACAGGATACGAATCGTGTCACGGGCGGAGGCCAGCGTCATTTCCGTTGCCAGCATCACAACGTTCACGTCGTTCATCAAGTTCGGGAAATTGATCAGCATGTTTCGCGGCATATCAATGATCGTCATTTCAAACGCTTGGCGGAATTCTTCCTCCAGTTGCATGAATGCCGAACCATCGGTCATCAGCGGTGCATTGATCGGTGCCTCTGCCGACAGGATCGCCAGATTATCGTTCGCACGGATCATGGCGCGCTCGATAAACAGGCCGTCAATCCGGCTGGGATTGTCGATCGCATCGGTCAGGCCGCGGCCCGGTTCGAGGTCGAGCGACAATGCGCCAGTGCCGAAGTGCACATCGAGATCCAGCAATGCGGTTGGCATGCCGTGATCGGCGCTAAAGAGCCATGCGAGCGATGTCGCAAGGGTCGATGCCCCGACGCCGCCGCGCGTTCCGACGATAGCTGTCGAAATGTGCTTCTTAGCCTGATCAGGATCGGCATTCTTAGGGGCCGAAAATACAGCCTGAGCCTGCGTAAGCGCATCACGAACCTGGCCAGCTGAAAGCGGCTTAAGCAGGTAGTCGTGGATGCCGCTGGCAACCAGATCGCGATAAAGGCGTACGTCATTGACCTGGCCCACGGCGATAACCACCGTACCCGGCTCGCAGACTTCTGCCAGCGCGTTGATGTCATTCAGCGGATCACCGCTCTCCGACAGATCAACCATCAGGATGTTAGGACTGGCGCTGACGGACAGCGACTGGACTGCGTTACGCAGGCCGCCCTTGTTGCACTTTTCAGGCTGCCAGCCGAGTTCGATAGCGACTGGACGCAAAACGTCGAGTGCCGCTTCGTCGCAGATATAGGCAGCGAATGGATCGCGGTTGCCTGCTGCGCCTGGTTTCCAAGGAGCGTTCATGATTAGCTACCTCCTTCGGTGGAGCTGGGTGCCTTGAGTTCACCGTTGCCGGTCGGAGCTTTGTCGCGATAGGTCTGGATGGCTTTGTTCGAGCTCATGATTACCGTCTCGCCGGTGCCGGTGGCACCATTGATCAGATGTTCCGGATCAGCGACCATCGCAGCAAGGTTGCCGTTGATGGCACAGCCGTAACCGGGTGAGGTCTTGTTGCTGTAATTGCGGTCGGACTTCTTGCTCCAGTTGGGGCAACCCGGGACCGATGCGGTCGAACGGGTCACGACAACGCGGGTGAAGCCGGGATCGACATAACCTGCCGTTACGGGCGCACCTTCGCTGACCAACAGGCCATAGCGTGAAGCCAATGCCTGAACTGATTCAACGGTGGAACCGCTAGCCATCGGATCATCGATGGCGATACGGTCACCATAACCAAGGTCCATGGCTTCGAACCAGCTTGCCAAACGGCGCTGTTCGCTAATCGGCAGGCCGCCGGCACCCGATTGCACGTCGAGCGTGTAATTGGTGCGTTCGACAACCGGCTGGTTAACACTGTTAACACTGCGGTTAGCAGACATGGCAGCTCCGCCGTTGCAGCCACTAAGGACTAGCCCCATTGAAATGGCGAGAGCAGTCGCCGCTTTAGTTTTTATAGCGATCATGATGTTCACCTTTCCAATTAGAAGCTAAAGCCGGGAGTGGCAGGCTTAGCTGCCGCTTGACGGTCTTTTTTGCGGTCCTCGGGCTCACCCTGACGGTCCGCGTCCTGATCTGCCGCGCTCACTTCAGGGTTCGGCGCATTGTCCGAACTTGCTGTGGGCTTGGGCCGGTCGCCGCCTGTTTCACCGTCTTGATCCATGAACTGGATGGAGCGTTGGAATTCAGTCGGGGCGTTGTACCCGTCGGTTGGCAGTTTTATGTCGTTCGCATTGACCGGGTTTACCAGATACGGCGTAACCACGATCACCAGCTCGGTTTCGCCCCTGCGGAACGACGTCGAGCGGAACAGATTGCCCAGAATTGGCAGGTCGCCAACGCCAGGGGTCTTGTCGATCGAGTTTTGCGCATTGTTTGACATCAGGCCAGCGATCATGAAGCTCTGGCCGGAGCCGAGTTCAACGGTCGTTTCTGCGCGGCGGATCGTAAGTGCTGGAACCTGGAAGCCGTTGAGCGTTACTGCGCCTTGGCTAGAGAGTTCCGACACTTCCGGACGAACACGGATCGAAATGCGGCCATTGGCCAAAACTGTTGGCGTGTATGCCAGGCTGACACCGAATTTCTTATATTCGATCGATGTCGTGCCGAGGCCCTGACTGACCGGAATGGGATATTCGCCGCCTGCAAGGAAGTCTGCTGTTTCGCCCGACAGAGCGGTCAGATTTGGCTGCGACAACGTCGTTACCAAGCCTTCACGTTCCGCAAGATCCAGCGCGCCGGCCAGATCGAGACCAAGAAAACGTCCAAGGCCAGCAATCGTCGAGCCGGTGCTGTTTGCAGTTACTACCGTCGTGCCCTCGGATCCTTCGGTCACTCCACCCCATGCACCGCCAACACCGGCGGTGTTGCCAGCTCCATCGACACTGTATTGCGGGAAGGCCCCGCGGCCCGTTCCAACACTAAAACGGAAGCCGCCGGTTGAATCGAAGCTTGCCAAGTTGGAACCGATTTCACGGATCCAAGAGCGGCTGACTTCAGCGAAGCGCACCTGCAGGTTGACCTGCAGCGGTGTCGCCATTTTCAGGCGACTAATCACGTTGGTGTCTTCACCAACGAATGCAGAGACAAGGCGCTCGGCCTCGGCTGCATCTTCTGGTGCGGCAACAGTGCCAGTCAGCAGAACAGTGTTCGTGCCCATGGTGGCTACCGAAATTTTCGCTTCGGGCATTGCCAGGTTCAGCATTTGATCCACGCTGTCGAGGTTCGAACCGACGCGGATATTTGCTGACCAGATGATATCGCCGGCCGAGTTGCTGGCGTAGACAGTTGTCTCACCGCCCGCCTTGCCGAAGATATACAGCTGGCGCTGCGACTTTACCTGCACATCCGCAACGGCATCATTGGCGACGAAGATGTCGGCCATTGATCCTGGTACTGTGACTAGCTCGCCGCGGCCGATTGATAGGACGAGGTCCTGAGCCGGCTTACGAACGGATTGTGCGTGTGCTGTGCCGGTTATAAAACCGGAAAGCGGTGTGATCGCGATGCTGGCGAGCAGCGTGGTTGCGAACAGGCGTTTCATTGACTTGCCCCTTTGGGTATTACCGGCGTGGACGCTGACGAATTCGTTACGGATAGCCATCTTATTTGCCCCCCACTGGTACTTCGGTGGTCTGCTTGCCGCGGGTCACGCGGACAGTTGGTGTCCGTGCGACAGGCGTGCTCTGTGTACCGGTTGTACGAGCAGCCGGGACGCCGATGGCAGGCTGTGTATATGTCTGCCGAGGCGCTTCGCTTTTCTCAGCTGGAATGGTGCTGCGCTGGAAGCGTGAAACATCACCGCCGGTTACATAAGTCGACTTGCTGTCATTCGGACGGGCCATAGCCTCGCGAAGGATAGCTTCCTCTTCTTCCTTGGAAGCGCCTTCGGGCACGGATACTTCACCCGCAGCGATGGCACGTTCCAATTCCACCTGACTATCAGCCAACGACCGTAGCGACAGGCTGAGCGTACCGATGGTCTGGGCCACGGCGATCTTTTCAGCGATGCGCGGTGTAGCTTCGAGCGTCACAGTGCGGAAAGCGCGAACAACGGTCTTGCCTTCAACGATTTCCTGTTCGGTCGACTGGTCAGTCGCCAGAACGCGAAGGTTGCGAAGAACGGTTTCGGATGTCTTGAGCGCCGCGCCGCTGTCACCCTTCACAGATTGCGTAAGGACGAGGTCGATGCGGTCACCCGGGAAGACAAAGCCGGCAACGCCGGTCTTGGCCGACACCGGCACCGTAACGGCGCGCATGCCTGGGCCAAGCGCCGCAGCAAGGAACCCGCGGTCGCCGGGTTGAACAAGTGCGCCCTGCGTTACAGGCTCACCAGCAGTCACACCGTAGCGGACAACCGTGCCGATCAGCTTGGACATATCTGCTTCGCCATCGATGAAGTAGGCGTCCTGCACCATCTCTTTAGGCCATTTCTGGAACCCGATGGCATCTGCCGTAATGATTGTGCCGACCGGCAACGCACGCTGCGCAACCAGGACACTGGGCCCCCCTGACACTGCGGCTTCTACCGTAGGAGCCGAAGCTCCGGCGAACATGCTCCGTGCAGCCAAGGCTGTACCGATCGCAATGACCAGCGCCCCCAGCAACAAAATCAGCTTCTTCCTGTCCATGGCCCTTAAGCCCCCTTAAATTCACCGGCCCCGTGCCGGAATTGGATTGATGCCCTCAGTAAGAGCAAAGTGGTTAAAATCAGGTTCACCCCGACAACTCAGTGCAAATTCAAACGCTGCCAGTTGCTGCCGGGAAGTAGTTAAATCCGAGCACCCAAAGGCCGCCCGATGCGATTGCCACCCCGTAAGGAATGGCGATCTTGTCTTTCCTGCGGCGCATGATGTGCCAGCCGCCCACGACAATCGTCAGAATGCCGCCAACAACTGCCATCACGAACAGCAGGGTTAAGAATGACTTGGGATCGATCCACAGAGCGAGCGCGGTCAGCAACTTCACGTCGCCTCCGCCCATCCAGCCAACTGCGAACAGACCGGCGAACACTGCAAATGCCGCAATTGCGACACCGAACTGCATGGCGACTTCAGGCCATAGCGACAGGCCGCTAGCCCACCAGAACAGCGGCGCAGCAAGCGCAATCGAAAGGTTCAGCCAATTGTCGATCTGGCGCCGACGGATGTCGGTGAACGCTGCAAACAGCAGCGCAATTGCCAAGGCAATAAGCAGTCCGTATTGGAAATTCTCAACTTGCATTTAAGCCCCCAGGGTCCCCTTGGAGGCTGTGCTACACAGTATGGCTTACCAAATAGTAACCAACCGCAGGAGGATGGCATTAGCCAATCAGGAAAATCCCGTAATAACCCTATTAATAGCCCCATCAATCGGCGAGAAATTCCTGCTGGCGTTGAGGAAACAATTTGGCGTGCTGCAGACGGCCATGAAATCCGCCGGATCGACTGGCCGCAGCGCACAGGCACCTTGCGCGGATCGCTTTTATTCTTCCCGGGACGCGGTGATAATTACGAAAAGTATCTGGAATCGCTTGAAGAATGGGCGCTGGGAGGCTGGCGAGTAACCGCCGCTGACTGGCGCGGTCAGGCTGGATCCGGGCGGTTGGCTGGTGATCCTGTGACCGGTCATATCGATGATTTTGAAACTTGGCTGCGCGATCTTGGCGATTTCTGGAAGCTCTGGAAATCAGAACGCGAAGGGCCACACGTTCTTGCCGGACATTCTATGGGCGGGCATCTTGTTTTACGCGGGCTCGCCGAAAAATATGTCGATCCTGATGCGATGGTCCTGTCGGCTCCGATGCTTGGTTTCATCGGGCGCTTGCCTACCGGTGTGATGCATGGCGGAGCACGGCTGCTCACCAAACTAAAGGGCAATAAGACGCCGGCGTGGAAATGGAGCGAGAAGCCGGGCGAGATCCCCGAAGGGCGCGAAAGGCTGCTGACGCATGATGATGATCGCTATGCGGATGAGCTGTTCTGGCGGCAGGAACGTCCGCAGCTCGTAATGGGACCGGGCAGCTGGGGCTGGGTGGAACGATCTTATGCGTCGACCCGCGCGCTGTTCGAACCGGGCGTTCTCGAATCAGTAGAAGCTCCGATCTATATGATCGCCACTACTAATGACAAGTTAGTGGCGTTTGAGGCTATCGCTGATGCGGTCCGGCGCCTTCCAAATGGTGAGCTGCTGCAGTTCGGTGATGAGGCGCGTCATGAAATACTACGCGAAGTAAATGCTGTTCGTGACCGGGCGATGGCGGGCGCCGCCGAATTTCTTGACCGGGTGGCTCCTGCCAAGAACTGACCGATGGCCGCGCATTTCGACATTGCAATTATCGGCGCAGGGATCGCCGGATCAAGCCTCGCTGCTGAGATCGCAGGGGTGCGCTCTGTCGTTATGCTCGAAGCTGAAAGTGCACCTGGATATCACGCAACGGGCCGTTCGGCTGCGTTCTGGGAGGAATGTTACGGCGGGCCGGACATCGTGCCGCTCACGCTTGCGTCGGGGGCCTTTCTTAAGGACGGCGGATTTCTGACCCCGCGCGGGGCCCTATATATAGGGCGAGGCGAAGATGCGCCTGCGCTTGACGAATTTATGGAGCGGTTTGCGGCTACCGAGGTGCATATTGAGCGAATCGGCAGGAAACGCCTTTCAACCATGCTGCCGGGGCTGAAGCCTGCTTGGACTGGCGCGGTATGGGAGCCTGCTTGTGCCGATATCGATGTGGCCGGGCTCCATGCTCGTTATCTCGCAAACGCAAAGCAGCACGGCGCAGTGCTCAAGACAAACGCTCGCCTAATCGGTGCGATTCGGAATACGGAAAGCTGGGCGTTGGAGCTAGCCGACGGCACCGCTTTATCAGCAGAAGTTCTGGTGAATGCTGCGGGTGCGTGGGCAGACGAGGTTGCGACAATGGCTGGTGCAAAGCCGGTCGGCATCACGCCGCTCAGGCGAACAGTAGCGCAATTGCGAACTGATCCTGTGCCTCAGCCAGATCAGCCGCTGGTGCTCGATATATCCGAGCGATTTTATTTTAAGCCCGAAACCGGCCGAGTTTGGCTGTCGCCGCATGACGAGGAACCATCTCCGCCTTGTGATGCCGCGCCGGAAGAACTCGCCGTGGCCAAAGCAATTGATCATTTTGAACAGGTCATGGATTGGAAGGTGAAAGCGGTTGAACGCAAATGGGCGGGACTACGCAGTTTCGCGCCCGACCGCCTACCGGTCTACGGATTTGATCCAAATGTCAGCGGCTTATTTTGGTTTGCGGGGCAGGGCGGGTTTGGAATCCAGACTTCGCCAGCGGCGGCAGCATTGGCTGCGCATCTGCTTCAAGGTGCCGGTTCAAATGGAATTGCGGCAGATGCGCGGACGCGCGGTATTGATGTTGCAATCTACACACCTGCAAGGTTTGCCTAGTCAGCAGGCGATTTTTTGTTACCTTGGTGCAAATATTTAACGCGAGAGGAGAAACGCGAATGGCTCACCACTTTAAGATCAAGAAGAACAAGGCCGGCGAATTCGTCGCCTATTTCTACTACAATTCAGAAGCGATTTTCTGGACCGAAGGATATTCCAGCAAAGCCAGCGCGAAGAACGCTATCGAATCCGTCAAGAAAAACGGCCCGGGTGCGCCGACCGAAGACGAGAGCTAATTCCCGATTACTAACCGAGTGATCGAGGGCATTAGTCGGCGTCTTCGATTGCTCGGGCTGCTTCGTCGGCTGCCTGAGTTGCAAGCTGGTCGACCCGCTCGTTTTCGGGATGGCCATTGTGGCCCTTGACCCAATGCCAGTGTATTTCGTGCCGTCCTGCCGCAGCAATCAATTCATGCCACAGATCGGTGTTGCGGACCGGCTTCTTTGCTGCGGTTTTCCAACCGCGTGCCTGCCAGCCCTCGATCCAGCGTGTCATTCCATCCAGCACATATTTGCTGTCGGAATAGACATCTACAATGCAAGGCTCGATCAGCGCTTCCAGCGCGCGGACGATGGCCAACATCTCCATACGATTGTTGGTGGTGTCCGGATCGCCGCCCGACATCTCTTTTTCGTGTTTGCCCATGCGCAGCAGTGCGCCCCAGCCGCCAGGGCCGGGATTTCCCTTACAGGAACCGTCAGTGTAAATTTCAACGTGTTTCATATCTATTGGAAAGCTCTACTGCCCATATCTCTATATTGTGACAAGCGTTTCACAAATTCTATAGGATTTTTGCGACAAACCAATGCATCGTCTTGCATTTCCAGCCAATCTGCTGCTCGCGACGAGATAAAGCGCAAGCATGCACCTTGCGCCAAGACTGGCAACGCTGTCCGCTCAGCCGATTCGAGCGGCCTGAGTGTTTCGTACCCAGCGATCAGCGCCCGAGAGATTTTAGGGCGCAGCTGCGATCCGTCATTTGTGAAGCACCAAGCCGCATGGGTGACTGCCAGATCATAGGCCGCTGCGCCGGTGCAGGCGAAGTAGAAATCGATCATTCCGGTCACTTGCCCATCCAGCATCAGGACATTGTCGGGAAACAGATCCGAGTGGATTATTGTTTCAGGTAACCCTTTAGGCCAGTTGTTCGCGACTTCGCGCGCCGCAATTGCTGTGGCTGGCAGAGCTGGATCAATACTGGCAAGCGCATCGGCGCCGCAATTCTCTAATACGTCAGCCCAAGAACCGGGGCCGAGCGTGTTTGCACGTTGGAACGGGAAGTCCTGCGCTGCGAGATGCATTTCCGCTAGCGCAGCCCCTACTGAACAGGCTTGCCCCACCGTCGGTTGATCGGGCGAAACGCCGGGCAGGAATTCGATCAAGGCAACAGCTTTGTCGCCCATCATACGAAATGCTGCGCCCTCGCGGTCATGGATCGTACGCGGCACCGGGCAATGCGCTGCAGCCAAATGGTCCAGCAGGCCGAGGAAATATGGTAGATCGCTAGTCTCGATCCTGCGCTCGTACATGGTGAGAATATAACGCGCTTTTGATGTCTCGATCAGCCAGTTGCTGTTCGATACACCTTCAGCAATGCCCTTCACCGATTTTAAAGTTCCGAGGTCATAGTGCGCGATTAGGGCTGCGAGATCCTCGGCGCCAAGATGGGTGTAAACCGCCACTGCGCGTTACTTAGTCGGTTAGCTGGCGCGGCAGCTTGAAGACCATCTTTTCTTCCGTGGTCGTCACAGTGCGCTCATGAACGGTGCGGAGTAGGGCAATCCGGTCGACGACTTCCCGCACGAGGGTTTCAGGAGCCGAAGCACCGGCGGTAAGGCCGAGTGTGCCCACACCTTGGAGCCATTCGGGATCAATATCGCTCCCTCGCTGGATGAGTTTGGCTGTGGTGCCGCAGCGTTCGGACACCTCGACGAGCCGCACCGAATTGGAGGAGTTGGTCGCTCCAATCACGAGAACCAGATCGCAGCTCGGCGCGATTTCCTTGACTGACGCTTGGCGGTTCGACGTCGCATAACAAATGTCTTCTGCTTTAGGTCCGACGATCTGCGGATAGCGGACCTTCAATGCCTCGACTATCCGGCCAGTGTCATCAACCGAAAGCGTAGTCTGGGTAAGAAATGCCAGCTCGTCATCCTGAGTGAATGCCAGCGCTGCGACGTCTTCTTCGGTTTCAACCAGAGTCATCTGACCCTCGGGAACCTGCCCGAAGGTGCCAATGACTTCTGGATGCCCCTTGTGCCCGATAAAAATGATGTGCCGCTTCGCTTCAAGCTGGCGTTCGGCCTGGCGATGGACCTTGCTTACCAGCGGGCAAGTCGCATCGAGATAATCAAGGCCCCGGCGCTCTGCTTCTGCAGGGACAGCTTTGGGAACGCCGTGGGCGCTGAAGACGACCGGTGCGCCATCGGGAACTTGATCCAGTTCCTCGACGAAAATTGCGCCTTTGTCTTTGAGACCGTCGACGACATATTTGTTGTGAACGATTTCATGTCGGACATAAACCGGCGCACCGTACCGCTCGAGCGAGCGTTCAACGATCTCGATGGCCCGGTCGACACCGGCACAGAAACCGCGCGGCGCAGCAATCAACAGAGTAATTGCGGGGCGGGTCGCGCTGGTTGGGCTATCGTGCAATGGAGCGTTCATATCTCAGCCCCTAGCGCTTTGCATCGCGCCAAGCTAGAGGCGCAAAGCTGATTGAATGCGTTGTTTGAAGGCTCCGGCTAGACTTGAGGACCGACCCAATGAATGCTCCCCTCCGTATCCTTTCCACCGTGGCCATGGTCACGGTATTGGCCGCTTGTTCGAAGAGCGGCGATCTGGTGGTGAGCGACGGTGTGGGCATTACCGCGATCCGTTCTGTCTGCCCGCCGGTTGGTGTGCCCGACTATACTGGCGACATCACGACATTCCGCGGCGGTGCAACGACGTCAGAGGCGCTTGACGTAACGGCCACCATTACCAATGTCCGCAGCACCTGCGACGACACGGGTGAAAAGGTTTATACCGGAGCTGAATTCGACGTGCTGGCCCGCCGCACCGATACGCGCGGCGCTCGCCGGGTTGAACTGCCCTATTTCGCAACAGTCCTTCGCGGCAATTCGGCCGTGGTCAGTAAGCGTGTTGGCACCGTCGTTATCGATTTCGCCGATGGGCAAGAACGCGCACAGGGAAGCGGCAAGGCTGGCGCATTTGTTGACCGGGCCGCAGCAACCTTGCCCGAGGACATCCGCCGCGAGATCACCCGTAAGCGTAAGGCCGGTGATGATGATGCCGCTCTTGATCCGCTGGCGAAGCCCGAAGTTCGGGCGGCATTGGCACGCGCAAACTTTGAACTGCTTGTGGGCTTCCAGCTCAATCAGGAACAGTTCGCTTATAACGTTACTCGCTAAATCAAACATGGCGGCGCTTTGCTAGCGGTGTGAAAACCGCTAGGCGCGGCTCATGTCTGACAACCTACCGATCCACGCTGCATTTGCGGCTCATGTTAACGACGCGCTAGACCGGCTCGAAGCTGAGGGAACGCTGCCTGCCGATTCGCCGCGCAAGAACGTGGCAGTCGAACCGCCGCGCGATCCGTCGCATGGCGATTTGTCGACAAATGCGGCGATGGTGCTGGCGAAACCTGCCAAAACCAACCCGCGTGCCTTGGCTGAAGCATTGGTTGCGGAGCTTTTAAAAGTCCCGACCATCGAAAGCGCTGAAATTGCCGGACCCGGTTTCATAAATCTGCGAATTGCCGATTCCGCTTGGCGCAACGAAATCCGCATTATCGCACAGCAAGGCAATGATTATGGCAAAAGCGACATGGGCGGCGGTCAGGTGGTGAATGTCGAATATGTCTCCACCAACCCAACCGGGCCGATGCATATGGGCCATTGCCGGGGCGCTGTTGTTGGCGATGCGCTTGCGAGCCTTCTGGAATTTGCCGGACATAAGGTCGTACGCGAATACTATGTCAACGATGCTGGTGGTCAGGTGGATGTTCTCGCCCGTTCTGTGCATCTTAGGTACCTTCAGGCTCTGGGCCGCGATATTGGTGAAATCCCCGAGGGGCTCTATCCCGGCGACTATCTGATCCCTGTCGGCGAAGCACTGTCGAGCGAGTTGGGTGACCGCTTTGCGGACGAGCCGGAGGCTGAATGGCTGCCGATCTTCCGCGCGCATTCAGTCGATGCGATGATGGAGGTGATCAAGGCGGATTTGGCCTTGCTGGGCGTCCATCACGACCTTTTCTCCTCCGAAGCGGCGCTGCAAGCCGCCGGTAAACCGGAAGCGGCCGAGGCATGGCTGCGGCAGCATGATCTTGTTTATGACGGCGTGCTTGAGGCCCCCAAAGGCAAAGCTCCTTCCGAGGATTGGGAGCCGGTAGAATTACCGCTATTCCGCTCGACCAAGTTCGGTGATGATCAGGATCGACCGATCAAGAAGAGCGACGGCAAATGGACCTATTTCGGGGCAGATCTCGCCTATCATATGCAAAAGGCCGAGAAGGCTGATGCGCTGATCGACATTTGGGGTGCGGATCATGCTGGCACTGTAAAGCGGATTAAAGCAGCCGTTGCTGCACTAGCCGAAGGTGAGAATAAGACGATCCCGTTCGACGTGAAACTGGTCCAGATGGTCCAGTTGATGCGCGACGGGGAACCGCTGAAAATGTCGAAGCGATCGGGTAATTTCGTTACTTTGGCTGAAATGGTCGATGAGGTTGGCAAAGATGTCGTTCGCTTCACAATGCTGACCCGTAAGCCCGAGGCGCAAATGGAATTCGACTTCGCCAAGGTGGTGGAGGCGTCGAAGGATAACCCCGTCTTTTACGTCCAATACGCCCATGCGCGCGTTTTTTCGACGATGCGTAAAGCTGCTGAGGAGGGCTTAAAGCCAGACGTAGCCGGTATAGACCTACTCGGCAGCGCCGAAATGACGATGGTGCAGCAGGCTGCGCAATTCCCGCGCATCGTGGAGGCGGCAGCGCTGGCCCGCGAACCCCACCGCATCGCGTTTTTCCTCTATGAGCTTGCTGGAGCGTTTCATTCGTACTGGAACGCTGGAAACGATGACCCGCAAAAGCGGTTCATTGTGGCCCAGAATGATGCACTAACTGGCGGTAGGCTTTTCTTGGCGGCTCAAATCGGGCAGGTCATCCGCAATGGGCTCGCTCTTTTGGGCGTAGAGGCGGTTGAGGAATTGTAAGTGATGATGACGAATGATCCGCGCGATATCGACGATAACGGCAATCCGGTTGATGCGGATGGAGACGAAACGGTCGAAGAATTTGAAACCGGCGAGACAGTCGATGCGGATGAATTAAACCTCGATGAAGACGATGAAAGTCTGCCTTGGCTGGAATCATCCGACTATGATGATGAGGATGAAGGCGTCGGTGCAGGCCGGATGATCGGCTTCCTTTTGCTTGGTCTACTGGCGCTTGCGCTGCTGATCTGGGCGATCTGGTGGGCCAGCAATCGCGGCCCCGATTCGGACATGGTTGCCGATGGCAGCACAATCGAGGCGCCCGAAGGCGACTATAAAGAGAAGCCCGAGAATCCTGGCGGCAAGCAATTTGAAGGCACTGGCGACAGCAGCTTCAAAGTGGGCGAAGGTCAGGGTAGCGAAGGTACGCTGGCTGACAAAAGCGCTCCAAAGCCGAGTGCCGATGCGGCAACGACTGCCAATTCCGGCACGCGCGGCGGAGCGACGAAAACCGGCACCAATGCGGGCGCGGCTTCCACCGCATCCAGCGGCGGCTATGTAGTTCAGGTCGCAGCACTCGCCAGCAAGGAAGCGGCACAGCGCGGCTGGAATGACATTCGCGGACGGACTGACGCACTGAAGGGCGCCAACTACCAGATCGTCGAAGGTCAGGCCGACATCGGCAAGGTCTACCGCGTTCAGGTCACTGCGGGCAGCAAGGCCGCAGCGGACAAGATCTGTGCAGGCATGAAGGCTGATGGTCTTCCCTGCACCGTGAAGAAGAACTGATTTTTGCACATTTAGGGGGACGTCGTGGCTTGCGGCGCCTCCCTATTCCTGCGATTTACGCAGGGTATGACACCAGCCATTTTCGGGATCGTCGGTCCGGCACTAACCTCCGAGGAGCGTGACTTCTTTCGTGAGGTCGATCCGGCGGGCTACATCCTGTTTGCCCGTAATTGCGAAACCAAGGATCAGCTGCGCGGATTGACTGATGCGCTGCGGGATATCCAAGGGCGCGACAGGCTGCTTATCTCCATCGATCAAGAGGGCGGCCGGGTTGCGCGGATGCGCCCGCCTGTGTGGACATCCTATCCAGCGGGGCAAGTCTTCGACGATCTGTATCAAATCGCTCCCGCATCAGCGATTGAGGCCGCGCGGGTTAGCGCGCAGGCAATGGGAATGGAGCTGGCCGAGTCCGGTATCACTGTCGATTACCATGCGCCGCTCGACGTGCGCCGCCCCGAAACGGACGACGCAATTGGCGACCGCGCATTGGGTAGCAATCCTATGCAAGTGGCGGCTATCGGGCGCGCCGTACTTGATGGGCTCTCACGCGCTGGCGTGGTTGGCTGCTTGAAGCATATGCCCGGCCACGGGCGGGCAATGGCGGATAGCCACAAGGAAATGCCGCATGTCGAGGCAAGCGCGGAAGAGCTTGAAGCAGACATCGAACCGTTCCGCACATTGTCGGACGCTTCCATCGGGATGAGTGCACACATTCGTTTCACTGCCTGGGATAAGGAAAACCCCGCCACGCATTCGCCTTTCATTATTGAAGAGATCATCCGCAAGCAGATCGGGTTCGATGGCCTGTTGCTGACAGATGATATCGATATGCAAGCGCTGACCGGTACAGTGCCCGAACGCGCCGAGCGGTCCATTGCGGCGGGCTGTGATATCGTGCTCAATTGCTGGGCGAAGATGGATGATATGACCGGCATTGTAGAGCGATGCCCGGATATTTCGCCGCGCGCGAAGGAGCGGCTGGATGCGGCCTTGGGGTCGGTTGACTTGGCTCCGGCGCAGGCTGACTTTGGCGAGCTGATTGCCAAGCGCGATGCGCTGATCGTGGCAGCAGGCGTCAACGCATGAGTGGAAGCGGCCTTCTGTTCCAAGCCCCGGACCAGGCGCGAGAAGGCTGGGAAGGCGCAGCAGCCGCCGAAACCGACGGTTCCGCGCTCTATCTGGAACTGGACGGGTGGGAAGGGCCGCTCGATCTGCTGCTTGATCTTGCGCGGAGGCAAAAGGTCGATCTTCGCTCGATATCGATCCTCGATTTGGTTGACCAATATCTGATCTATATTGACCGCGCCGAATCCATGCGGCTGGAACTGGCCGCCGATTACCTCGTGATGGCGGCATGGCTCGCCTATCTCAAATCATCGCTACTGCTGCCGAAGGAAGAGCAGGAGGTGCCCGGGCCGGAAGAACTGGCGCTGCGGCTCCAACTTCGCCTCGCGAGGCTAGGCGCAATGCGCGAGGCAGCAGCGCGCCTGATAGGGCGCAACCGGCAGGGCCGCGATGTGTTTGTGCGCGGCGCACCCGAAGGCCTCAGGATTGACCGCAAGAACCAGTGGCAATGCGATTGGTTCGATATGGTGCAGGCCTATGGCCAAGTAAAGGCACGCACTGCGCCCGCAGTCCACATGGTCCGCGACCGCCCCGTGATGACGCTCGATAGCGCGCTGCAGCGAGTGTCGTCCATGCTAGGCGTTACGTTCGACTGGATGACGATCGAGGAATTTCTTCCGCCTCATGCGGAACCACGACTGCGCAGGTCGGCAATGGCCTCCAGCTTCGTTGCGGCGCTGGAACTGGCGCGGCTGGGCAAGGCAGAACTGGCACAGGACAAGGCATTCGGGACGCTCAGGCTTAGGCGCATACCGGCATGACTTCGGAGCTGGAGCGGGCCGTCGAAGCGACTTTGTTTGCCTCGGAAAAGCCGATGACGGTCGATGAACTTTCAAAACACTTGGGCGATGCTGAAAAGGGCGTGATCCGCGATGCATTGACTACATTGGGCGAAGCTTACGTAAAGCGCGGCATCAATTTGGTGGAGCGCGGCAAGCACTGGCACTTTGAAACCGCAGCAGATCTCGCGCATCTGCTGCGGCGTGAGAAGGAACAGGTGCGCCGCCTCTCGCGTGCCGGTACCGAGGTGCTTGCAATCGTCGCCTATCACGAACCGGTAAGCCGCGCCGAAATCGAGAGCATTCGGGGCGTGCAAACCGCCAAAGGAACGCTCGACGTCTTATTAGAAGCGGGATGGGTGCGCGCTGCAGGGCGGCGCGATGTGCCGGGACGGCCGATAATATACGCGACGACGCCTGATTTCCTCGATCATTTCGGTCTGGCGTCGCGCCGCGATCTGCCAGGTATCGACGAATTGCGCGCCGCAGGGCTGCTTGATCCTGTCGATGACGCCTATGATGAGCTCATCGGTTCCGGTGATGATGAGGCAGACCCCGTACCTGACGAGGAAAATACGGATTGAGGTAGTGATTGCTGGCAAAGCCCGAACGAAGCGCCTATATCTCGGATAGAACCCTAGTGAAAGAGAATGAGCCATGGGACTTAGTGTCTGGCAATTGCTGATCGTCGCAGTCGTAATCCTCGTGCTGTTCGGGCGCGGGAAGATTTCCGAAATGATGGGCGAATTCGGCAAAGGTATCAAAAGCTTCAAGACCGGAATGGCTGAGGAAGATACGGATAAGCCCGCCGAACCCGCGCCGCGCCTTGGCCATGATGCCAAGCCTGCAGGCGAGACGGTGAAGGACAAGAGTTCCGACAGCTCAAGCTGATTTAGAGGACGCGCCGCATCATGTTTGACATCGGCGCCACCGAGCTGCTGCTCCTTGTGGTCGTAGCCGTCCTTGTGATCGGCCCGAAAGACATGCCGCTTGCCTTGCGCACTGCGGGCAAATGGATGGGCAAGATTCGCCGCGTATCCGCACATTTCCGCTCTGGCGTCGACACCATGATCCGCGAGGCGGAAATGGACGAGATGGAGAAGAAGTGGAAGGATAAGAACGAAGAGATCATGAAGGCGACCCCGCCGGGCGAGATGGGTCCGCTGCCTGATGCGGAAAACTCCGCGCCCAGTGGTGTGCCCAGTGATGTGAGCGCCGAAGCAGCGCTGCCTACGCTGAACGCTGAAGAAGCTCCCGCTGAACCAGCTCCGGCTCCCGCTCCGGTACCACCGCCAGCCGCAGAGATCGACCAGCCGCCGCTGCCCTTCGGCAATCCGCCGAAGAAGGGTTCGTAAGGCGCCATGGCTATCAAACTTTCCGATATTGACGATACACAGGCACCGCTGCTCGATCATTTGATCGAATTGCGCGGGCGTCTAGTGCGCGCTGTTCTGGCGCTGATCGTTGCATTTGCAGTCTGCTTCTATTTTGCCGACGAGATTTTCGGATTTCTTGTCCGCCCACTGACCGCAGCGTTCCCGCCGGGCGAGGGCAAGCTGGTCTATACCAAGCTGTACGAGGCGTTCTTTGTCGAAGTGAAAGTCGCGCTGTTTGCGGGCTTTTTCGTAAGCTTCCCGATTATTGCCAACCAGATGTGGGCCTTCATCGCGCCTGGGCTTTATGCGAAGGAAAAGAAGGCGTTTCTGCCATTCCTGCTCGCCACGCCGATCCTGTTTACCGCCGGCGCGGCGCTGGCATATTATGTCGTTATGCCCACCGCATTCAAATTCTTCCTCAATTTTGAGGGCGACCGGGGCGGTCTGACGCAGGAGGCTTTGCCAGCGATTGGCGACTATCTGTCGCTGGTGATGAACTTCATTCTGGCGTTTGGCGTCAGTTTCCTGCTGCCGGTGCTGCTGTTGCTTCTGAACAAGGCGGGTATTGTCTCACGCGAACAGCTAGTGGCGGCGCGGCGCTATATTATCGTGGGCGTTGTCGGCGTGGCTGCGATCATTACGCCGCCTGATGTGATCTCGCAGATCATGTTGGCCGTGCCGATTTTGATCCTTTTCGAAGGTTCGCTTATGTTGATGTGGTGGGGGGACCGCAAGGCCCGCAAAGCGAAGCTGAAGGAAGAGGCCGAAGCTGAAGCTGATGGCGAGACCTAGTCCGCTTCAACACTGGACACAAAAGCGGGGCCGTCTGGCCCCGTTTTCATGTCAGCAATTGTGTCAGCGATTATGCGCTAACGGGTTGATCTTCGTCTTTGTCTGTCAGGAACAGCACCGCAATACCGAAAGCGGCAATCGCTGCGACCAGCAACAGGGTAGAGCTACCGCCCAACTCGCTTTGAGCAGGCGCCGGTTCAGCGCTTCGACCTGCCGAAGCAGACTGCGCTGCCGCAGGTGCAGCGACTATTGTAAGCGCCACAATGGCTGACGTCAGTTTGCGAAAAAGCATCGAAAACTCCCAAAAATGCCTCAAGGGCTGGTGGGCGCAGAATCGTCCTCATTTGCGATCAGGAAGATGCCGACCGCGATCGCGGCGAGGGCTGCAAGGAGGAACAGTTGATTGGAATCGCCGCCAATCGAGCTGGTGGCAGCAGCAGGCTTTGAAGCGCGCTGCGCATCTGCGGCTTGTGCGGCAACTGGCAGTGCAACCAAGGAGAGGGCGGCGGCGCTTGCGGCAAGTTTGTTGAAAGTCATCAAAGTGCTCCTGAGAGAAATGGCGTTGGGGCGGCAATGAACCCCGTCTGGTAAGGCTTTAATCAGCGTAATGTTGCAGGCTTGTGAATGGCCAAATGAACGGTTCGCTTTCAACGGCCTGGTCCGGAAGATTGTTCAGGCTTTGCCGCATATTCGCGGCGTCCGGCAACCCATGTCTCTAGGACTTCCGTCTGACGCAGTTCCTCGGGTGAGACCATCAGCGGATCGCGGTTGACGAAGATGAAGTCGGCCCACTCGCCCTCGACCAGCCGTCCGAACTTTCCATCGGCAAACCCCGCATAGGCCGCGCCCGCAGTATAAGCAGCAAGTGCTTCGGCCCGCGATACGGCTTCGTTGGGAAACCAGCCGCCAAAGGGTTCGCCATTGGCGTCGGTGCGGGTGATTGCTGCGGCAAGGCCCACAAAAGGCGGCAGCGCTTCTACCGGCGCGTCGGTCCCAAAAGCCAGGACTGCGCCAGTGTCCGCGATGGTCCGCCATGCATAGGCACCGTTCAGCCGGTCAAGGCCAAGCCGCGCCTCGGCCATTGTGCGGTCCGATGTCTGGTGGACAGGCTGCATCGAAGCGACAATGCCGTGCTTGCCGAATTTCGGGATGTCGGATGGTGACACGACTTGCGCATGTTCGATCCGCCAGCGCCGGTCGCCGGTGTAGGTTTCGGC
>JBBKVP010000026.1:0-49243 GCA_037968495.1 Pontixanthobacter sp.
ATTCTGCCGCAGGCACCTACAAAGTAACGATTGAGGAAAAAGTTCTAAACGCAGGCGCACACAACAAAGAACCAACAAATGCTACAGCAGCAATCGGCTTCACGGTCACCGACAGCGACGGCTCCACCGCCGCATCAACGCTCAACATCACGTTCGATGACGATGCACCGACTGCGACTGCCGAGACTGGCTCTGTTGCAGAAGGCGCGGTTCTGACCGGCACGCTGGACTTTGTGGAAGGCGCAGATGGCGCATCTGTAACGGCGATCAATGGTATTGTGCTGAGCTTTGGCCTCGACGGCTTTAGCCAGAATGTTGCGGTTGAGAACGGCACGATCAAGGTGAAGGCGGATGGTTCTTACGAGTTTACGGTCGACGCATCGGTCAGCAGTCCAGCCACCACTAACGCCAACTTTACTGTCACCGATGGTGACGGCGATGAAGTAACCGCAGCGATCACGCTGACGATTACGGATGCCAACGCTCCGACAGGCGGTACGGCTGAAGCTTCGGTTGATGATGACGGTCTGGCAGGCGGCAATGCAGCAAGCACCATTGGCGATCTTGTGGTTCCAAATACCGACGGGGACAACAATGAAGCCACGTTCTCCGGTACGCTGACGTTCACACCTGGCGGCGATACGCCTGCGAGCATCAGCTTCGCGGCTGGCGTTAATGGTTCGACCGCTACGGTTGGCCTTGAGACGGTGACCTATACGGTTGCAGGCTCCACACTGACGGCCACAGTTACTGGCGGCCCACGAAATGGCAGTCCGCTGTTCACGGTTGAGATCACCGATGCTGCCGCAGGCACCTACAAAGTAACGTTGGTGGACAATGTTCTCAACGCAGGCGGCCCCAACAACGAAGCAACCGATGCGACAGCAGCAATCGGCTTCACGGTCACCGACAGCGACGGCTCCACCGCCGCATCAACGCTCAACATCACGTTCGATGACGATGCACCGACACTCGGCATCGTGCAGAACCAGCAGACTAGCAATGATCCGGCTCAGACAGTGGCAGTTGGCACGCTGCACTTTGAAGCTGGCGCTGATGGAGCTGGTGCCGACATCTCGATCACATACAATAGTGTAGGAGTCACATCGGGCGGTAAATCGATCGTTACTAACCAGAACGGAAATGTCTTAACCGGATATGCCGATCTTACCGGCAATGGATTTTCGGGCGATGATACTGCTGTGTTTAAGGTCACTGTCGACCCGAATGCAGGAACATCCGGCACTTATACGTTCGATCTTATAGCACCGCTTGATGGCGTCACAACTCCTGCACCAATCGGCGGCTCATCGTCCTTCGGTGCGTCGAACCAGCAGCTACAAATCCTTACCGATGGCGCCGTGGCGCCGACTAATTTGGCAATTGTTTCCGGTTGGCTTAACGACGGCACGTTCAATGCGGCGACATGGTTTAGCGGCGCGAATACACTGCCCACTGGATTAACATTTTCCAGCGTCAATGGTTCGACGCCCGGTTGGGGAGTGAACGGCAACAATAACTTTACTCAAGGCGAATTCTTGCGATTCGACTTTGGCGCGCCAGAAGATGATTTTGATCTTGCTGGTGGCCCATATTCTCCGCCGCCATCGAGCTTGCCGGAAGTTAGTTATGCAACGTTCAATCTGGTCAATTACAGCAGTGCAGACACACTCCAATTCGTTGTTCACTATGTTGGCGGCGGCTCTGATTCCTACACTGTAAATGGTTCTAGGACTGGTTACCTTATTGAGGCTGATCCCGGCAAACTCATCGATTGGATCGACGTCTATACGCCAAATGCAAAAGGTAGCGGCAAGGTAAGCCTGACCTCAGTTGGTGTGGCGCAAACCATTGTAGATGTTCCGTTGAAATTCTCTGTCCAATTATCAGATGGTGATGACGACCTAACCGCAACCAACGATTTTACTGTTCGTGTCGCCGACGGGCTGGTCCCGCTTGCTCCTGCCGCTCCGATTGTGCTCGATCTTGATGGAGACGGGGCCGAGTTCCTTGGCCAGGACGCAGGCGTAACCTACGATTATGGCCATGGCAGCGTAGCCACAGCATGGGTTGGCGCAGATGACGGCTTACTCGCCCGCGTAACGGAAGGCGGTCTCCTGGATATTGTCTTCACCGACGATGCTGCGGGCGCGCGAACCGATCTTGAAGGCTTGGCCCTTGCTTATGACAGCAATGGTGATGGTAAGTTTGACGCAAGCGATGTGGCCTTCGCCGAATTTGGCGTGTGGCAAGATGCCGATAGTGATGGCGTCGTCGATGCGGGCGAATTCACGTCCCTAACCGATGCCGGCATTGTTTCCATCGATCTAACGACTGATGGACAATCCTATGCTTCAGCGGATGGTGATGTATCGGTTCATGGCACCGGCACTTATACAAATGCTGACGGATCGGTTGGCCAGCTAGCCGATGCGACGTTTAGCACGGACGCATCAGTTCGGCTTGAACAACGCACGGCCGAAATGGCTAACGTCGCGGCCGCTGCTGGGGCCTATCTGGTGGCCGCAACGGCAACTACCGGGCTCGCTGTTCCGGCAATGGCAAGCCAGAATGCTTATGAAGCCAAGTTTGGCGTAGCTGACGCGCAGATGCTGCGTTCTGCAGAAGGTCTGGCAGAGGGAACTAGCGAAGCCACTGGTAGCACCTTCACCTTCGATGCTGCACAAACACAACCAGACAGCGGGCGCGCAACTGCCTCGGAAGAGCAGTTCGAGGGCCTCGCTGAAGTGTCCTCGCAGTCCGCCGATAGGGCGTCAGAGCCTGCTTATGACTTCATCGCTGATTTCATGAGCGAACACGGCGCTGGCGCTTCTTCGGCTGAAGCAACCACGATGGAAGCGATGCTTGTGTTGGCGGAGCAATCCGCCGTAACAGAAAACGCGCAAGGTGATGAGGGTGCTGACAAGGCAACACTCGACCTGCCCGAAGTTCGGGAAGCTGTTTCCGATGTAACCGCAGAAGAAGCGATCAGCGCGATTGTTGATCACTTCAAAGGTGACATGCCGGACGCCGTGGCGGCGAACGCAGGCTCTGGCGATCTCGCCAGTATTCTCGATCAGGGCGTAGCCAGCCCGCACATTTTCTTTGGCCAAATGCCAGAACTCGACATGGCTGACGATATGTCCGCTGCCGGGGCAAACGGTTAATTATCATCACGTCCTGAGGGGGATAGACATGAAGAAACTACGGATACCAATGATTAGCGGCATGGTCTGCCTAGCGGCGTTCGCGCCCGTGCATGCCTTCGCCCAAGATGACACGGAGGCGCTCATGGGTATGGGCGTCGACAGCCTTCGGGGCGAGATGCAGAGCCGCTATGATCGCGGTCTCGCACTAAGCCTTGATGACACGGTCGTCTCTGCGGATGACAACCGGTTCATGTGGGCCAACGAGGCGAAGGTCCAATGCGGCATTGCACTTGGCTTCCTGAAGTCTTCGACAAAGGACCGCTCGAGCGTTTCCAAATGCGTGCTGGCTGCACGTTTGATGGAAGTAGTCTCTGTTCCTGTTGTCGTCGCACCACCGGCACCGGCACCGCGCGGCAACTTCTGCGATAACCAGGTTGCCGGCATGGTCTTCTTCGAATTCGATTCCGCTGAAGTACCGGCATCGGCTTCCGAAACGCTCGCCTTTGTGCGTGAGAATGCAGAGCCATGCGGTTGGACATCAATTGCCGCCGTTGGTCACACCGACCGTTCGGGCAGTGATGATTATAACCAGCGCCTTTCCGAAGACCGCGCACAGGCTGTCGCAAACTTCCTTGCTGACATGGGAATTGCACGCTCAATGATCTCGACCTCTGCCGAGGGCGAGAGCGAACCGCGTGTGCCGACCGCAGACGGGGTTCGCAATCTGCAGAACCGCCGTGTCGAAATTACAGCGAAGTAAGGAGGGCGATATGTTCAAGACCAAATTGGCACTCGCGACTTTCCTGCTGACCAGCGCGGCTGGCTCGGCAATGGCTCAAGATCAGGCACCGATCACCTTGAAACAGGCGATTGAAGTGGCTGTCGCATCGAACCCGGAAATCATTCAGGCGCAGATGAACAAGGAAGCGATCGAATTCGAACGCAAGCAGGCCGAAGGGCTCTATGCACCGCGCGTCGATTTCGAGGCATCTGCCGGTGTTCGACGGCTGGAAAATACTACCCGCCGAACATTGGGTATTTCGGATGACGAGCTTTATCCGCTCGAAGCGAATATTCGCGGCGATTGGACCGCCATCGATTTCGGTCGCCGCCGCGGCGAAGTTGAACGTCAGGTTGCCCGTGTGGACGGCGCTTCACTGCGCGTTGTCGAACGGTCCGAATTCATTGCCTTGCAGGTTGCGCGGCAATATTTCGATATCATCCTGCAGCAGCGCGTGATGGCGGCTTCGGAAGATAATGTGGCATTCCATCAGGCACTCGCCGGCGATCTCGCCGAAGGAGTTCGCCAGCGTTCAATCAGCGTTGCCGATCAGCAGCAGGCTGAAGAGCGGCTGCAATCGGCAGTGGTTCGTCAGACCGAAGCAAAGCAGGACTTGGACAATGCCAAGATCACTCTGCGCCGCTTGACCGGCCTCGACATTAACGCAGTTGTCCTTCCGCCTGATCTGGATGCGATGCTTCCGGCGAGCCTCGATGTGGCTGTTGGCGCAGCGCGCCAAAACAACCCCCGCGTTCAAGAAGCCAGGGCGGATGTTGATGCATCCCATGGCTTGGTGAAATCAGCCCGCGGCGATCTGTACCCCACCATCGGCGTCGACGCTGTTGGCCGCGTTGGTGAAGACATTGATGGCTTCAATGGCGATACCAATGATGTGCAAGCGCGCGTCTATCTACGCTGGAATATCTTCGATGGCGGTATCAACCGCGCGAAGCTGCAGGAAATGGTTCGCCGGGCGAGCCAAACCCGTTACCAGCTTCATCAGCTAACGCGCGAAGCGGAAGAAGATGTGCGTGCAGCGTGGACCGCGATGGAAGCGCAGGATTCGATCACCAACTCGCTGACAAGGCAGAGTCAGGTGAGCGACGATTTGCTGTTGTCCTATCGCAGCCAGTTCAATGTCGGCCGCAGGTCGCTGCTGGATGTGCTCGATGCCCAGAATACCCGCTATAATACGCAGGTCCGGCTGGAAACATCGCGCTTCTCGCAAATGTTTGCGGAATATCAGACGCTGGCAGCTACCAACCGGTTGCTCGAAGCGTTGCAACTGGCACCGGGCGATGGTGCAGGCGAAAACGAGCGGAGCGAATATGACTATGGCCCGCCGCCGCCTGCCGAACTCCAGCGCCGCGTCTATCCTGAGTGATAGGCCTGAGTGATAGGAACGCCTGAAAGGCAAACTGGTCGTGTTGCAAGAAAGTAGTGATAGCAGGGTAGCGGGTGATCCGCTGGTCGATGCCGTCGGGGAGCTCGCTAGCCGTTTCGGGTTAGCGCTCGCCCCGGCGCAGATCAGCATACTTGCGCGTAATCCTGACGGCTTTTTGCCGTTCCATCAGGCTGGTCCCGCTATCGAGGCGACCGGCATGAACTTTCTTGCGCGACCGGGGTCCAAGCTTTCGCGAACAGCAGATGATTACCCCGCACTGGTCCAGCTGGACGCCAGCGGACCGGTCGTGCTGCACGAATTGCGCGAAGGGGAGCTGCTGGTCTGGAGGCCGGAAGCCCGCGAAGCGCGGTGGGAGCCGTTCAAACAGATCGCGGCTGAATTTAAAGGCGATTTCCTGCGCGTTTACGGCGATCCTGACAGCCTGCGCGAGACAGGCACGCCGTGGTACCGCAAGGGCCGCCGCCATTGGTTCTGGAGCGAGGTTCATAAGGAAAGGCGCGCCTTTCGTCCCGTCCTGCTGGCATCGCTATTGATCAACACGCTGGCGCTTTCGCTACCGCTGTTTTCGATGAATGTTTATGATCGGGTGATCCCCAATCGGGCGGTTTCGACCCTATGGGTGCTCGCCGTCGGTGTGCTGCTGGCGTTTGCGCTGGAATTTGCGTTGCGGACTGCGCGAGCCAATGTGGTCGATGATATCGGCAAGCGGCTCGATCTGAAGCTGTCGCAGAAGATTTTTGGCCGCCTACTTGTGACTCCGCTCAGCGCGAGACGCGGCCATACCGGTTCGCTCGCCGCGCGGGTGTCCGAATATGCGATGGTCCGCGATTTCTTCGCTTCAACCACAATTGTTCTGATGGTGGATATGGCCTTCCTGGTCCTGTTTATCGCCGCGATTGCCTATATCGCCGGATGGCTCGCCTTGGTTCCGCTTACTGCGATCATATTAATGGCGCTGTCTGGCTTCATCTTGCAGCGCAAGGTGACAGAGGCGGCGCAGGACGCGCAGGCCGATTACGGATTGCAGCAGACGCTTCTGGTGGAATCGCTTGCAGGTCTCGAAACGCTCAAGAGCACCAATAGCGAAGGCGGAATGGTCGGCCGCTGGCACCGCCTTGCAGAGGTTGGCACCCAGTCGCAGCAGCGCCTCAAGAAAATCAACGCAGTCGCCGTCAGTCTCGCTTCGTCCTTCCAGCAAGTGTCCAGTATCTCGCTCGTCATTGGCGGGTTCTACCTGTTCGATGCGGGCAAGATCACGATGGGTGCGATCATTGCGATTGTCATGATTTCGTCGCGGTCACTGGCCCCCGCCGGGCAGCTTGCTTTCATCCTGACCAAGGGACGGCAGGCGCGCGAAACGCTGACCAGTATCGAAGAATTGTTCGATGCCGAGGACGAACGCCGGCAGGGCAGCAGCAGCGTGCCAGCCCAAGTGCGCTCCGCAACAATCAAGGCTGAGAACCTCGAATTCAGCTATCCTGATGCTGCCACTCCAGCGCTGGCGAATATGAACCTGTCCATCCAGCCTGGCGAGAAAGTCGCCATCATCGGCCGCGTTGCTTCGGGAAAATCGACATTGGGCCGCGTTCTGTGCGGATTGTACCAACCCACCGGCGGCACGCTGATGATCGACGGGATCGATAGCGGCCAATTCCGCCCGCAGGACATTCGCGAGAACTTTCGCTTCGTCGGCCAAGATGCTGCAGTCTTTACAGGTTCGGTGAAAGACAATCTAGCGCTGGGCCGGCGCGAAGCCACCGATGCCGCGATGCTTGCTGCACTCAATAATACGGGCGCGGATCAGTTCCTGTCGCGCGATGCAGGCGGTTTCGACCGCGCTGTGGGTGAGCAGGGCAGCCAGCTTTCCGGCGGTCAGCGTTCATTCCTCGCTCTTGCGCGTGCATTTGTTACGCCCTCAAAGTTGCTGTTTCTGGACGAGCCCACGGGCGCGATGGACAGCCAGACCGAAAAGCTGTTTGTGGACCGCCTGTCTGCTTCCATGAACGAAGGACAGACACTGCTTATTTCGACGCATCGCCCGGCTTTGCTGTCGATGTGCGACCGAATTATCGTGCTGGATAAGGGCAAGATTATTGCTGACGGGCCCAAGGCCACGATTGGCAGCGCAGCGGGGATGCAATTGCAATGACCGCTGAAAAGACAGCAACCTCGAAACTCGGCATCGGCTTCTGGATGCTGCTGAGCCTTGCTCTTGCGCTGATAGCGATCATGGTTGCGGGCATTTGGTTTGCGACAGGCAGGGCCGACGCGCTAGCCAAGTCGGAACAGGCTGAGGCAGCCGAATTGGCTGAAATTGCCGAATTGGCAAGCATGGCCGTCGAACCCGCTTTGACCGATCCGGAAGATGCGGCATCTGTTCAGGACCGCAACGCTCTGATCCCGATTTCGGACGATCCGCTGGAATCGCCAACCGGGATGTTCCGCCTTTCGGCTGATCACTCCGCCTATAAGTCCGCGCTGCAATGCATGACGGAAGCGGTTTATTACGAAGCGGCGAACGAGTCCCTTCAGGGCAAGCGCGGCGTGGCGCAGGTTATTCTCAACCGGCTTAAGCATCCCGCCTATCCAAACTCGGTATGCGGCGTGGTTTACGAAGGTTCGAACAAGCGCGTTTGCCAGTTTAGTTTCACTTGCGACGGGTCGCTGCTGCGCAAGCCAATGGCGCGGCAATGGGCTACATCGCGCGCAGTCGCTGCGGCATCTTTGTCCGGCGCGCGTGAGCCATCTGTCGGCACAGCGACGCATTATCACGCAGATTATGTTTTGCCTTATTGGGCGCATAAGCTGGCGAAAGTGCAGGTCGTCGGCACGCACATTTTTTATCGGTTTAATGGCCGCTGGGGATCATCCGGTGCGTTTTCCAAAGCGTGGTCGGGCCGCGAGGCAATTCCGCAGATCGACTATGCCCGTTTCGAAAAAGCGCTTGAAGAGGGCGAAGAACTACTTGCTGAAATGGCAGAGATCGAAACCGTTCCTGGCCTGACCGTAGTGCCGGACGTGAAGGATCGGCATGCCGCCGCTGATGTTGGCGGCAGGATAGACACCACCAAAGCATGGCGTCCGAGCATTCCTGATCCCACCTCAGGCAGCACAGCCTACAGGGCCGCCTTGGCAGACCAGGGCGCGCCCGCTGCCAAAAAAAAGGCGGAACGGGTGGCTGATTTGGCGTTTGAAGAAACTGGAACCCCGCAATGACTTTCCGAGATCGCTTGGCAGGATGGGACGCGAGCACGCGGCTGATTGTCGTTGCTGCCGTGGGCATGCTGCTGCTGATTATCTGGGGCAGTTTCGCACAGGTCGACGAGATTACACGCGGGATGGGTAAAGTAATCCCGACCAGCAAAACCCAGTTGGTGCAGCCCGCAGAAGCAGCAGTTGTAAGCGAGATTCTTGTCCGCAACGGTCAAACGGTGGAAAAGGGTCAGTTGCTGGTACGGCTCGACGATGCGCAGGCTTCGTCAGAATTGGGCCAGCTTGAGACTGAAAACCAGCGCCTTTCGGTGCGCGCCGGACGGCTTAACAGCGAAGCATCGGGGCGGTCCGTTGGTTGCGGGGCCGGCACCCTCTGTGCCGACGAGCGCCGGCTCTCTCAGGTGCGCCAAGCAACCGCGCGTAGCCGCGAGAGCGCATTGGGCTCGGCCATCGAGCAGCGCCGCCGTGACTTGCGCGAAGGACAAGCCTCTGTTTCGACACTGGAAAACAGCGTTCGCATTTCTGCTGAACAGGTCGCAATGCTCGAACCGCTGAGCGCCAAAGGTATCATACCGCAAACCGAATTGATGACTGCGCAGCGCGAACTAGTGGAAACACGCGGACGTTTATCCGCTGCTAGGCAGGGCGTGGGAAGAGCGCGCGCTGCCGTGGCCGAGGCCCAGTCCGAGCTTAACTCTGCCAAACTGGATTTCCGCCAGCAGGCCCTGAACGAACGCAGCGAAATCAACACGCGGATCGCGGTTAATCAGGAAACTATCCGCGGCGCCGAAGCGCGCAAGGATCGCAACGAATTGCGCGCTCCGTCTGCGGGCATCGTCAACGACGTCCAGATCACTACCGTTGGCGGCTTCGTTGGCGCTGGCGAACAGCTGATGCAGGTTGTGCCGGTGGGCGATAAATTGCTCGTCGAAGCGCGGGTGCGGCCGGGCGACATTGCCTTCATCAAGGTTGGCGACCGGGCCAATGTCAAAGTAACAGCCTATGATTTTTCGATCTATGGCGGGCTGTCAGGCAAGGTCCAGCAGATCAGCGCGGATTCAATCTATGACGAGGTTGAACGCGAGGCATATTATCTGGTGCTGGTCGAAACCGACAAAGCCTACATCGAACGGGCAGGTCAAAAGCTGCCGATCGTGCCGGGTATGATCTGCGATGTAGAGATTTTGACAGGTCGCAAGTCGATCTTGGCCTATCTTCTCAAACCGGTCGCCAAGGCGTTCGGCGAAGCTTTGACCGAGCGCTAGTTAGCGCCGTAAGTTTAGCCTTGGGAGTAGCCGTGGATCCATTTGTTCATGCCGCTATAGCTCATGATCGGGCGGTAATCGTGGGCTTCGTAGCCGTCCAGCAATTCGTCAGTCTCATTGTCGAGCAGATAGCTGCGTCCGTCATGTTCCACAAACAGGATCGAATGATCCCGTCCGCGAACCAGATCTTTCGCTATCGTCAGGGTCATCTTCGACGGGTCAAACCCTAGCGAAGCAAGCAATTGCATCTTGGCAATCGCAATATCCTCGCAGTCACCCTTGCGCTTGCGAAGTGTCGACCCAGCCGACGCCCATTGATCGGCGACGCCCAACAGATCGCGGTCTTCAACGAAGGCGATCTTGCGGTTCACGGCGCTATTCACCTGCGCCAGCATCGCCAGCTTGTCGCTCGAACGGCGACCGACAAAACGCTTCGCTTCGCGCATGCTGACATTTGCATTGCGGACACGGTTCCAGTCATCGTCAAACACGGTCTTGCCGATTTTGACGCGGCGACTGTCGAGAATGTCACCCGTTCGCACTTGCGCAGAAGTGATGCGTTCCAATGCGCCGCCACTGATGCCGAATGACGCGCAACCGGATAGCTGAATCGCTGCCAGAGCTGGAGCCGCTTGGATAATCTGTATTTCTGCCGGAACAGCCGCAGCTATCGGCTCGGCGACATGCCCCATCTGCGCGAGGCGCATTTGCTCGAGCTTGCTAACCCCGCCGCTAATCGCTGCGCTCTTCGATATGGTTGCAGCAGCAGACTGCATATGGCCCGGTGCACCGCCAAGATTGGCACTGGCAGCATCAGAAGAACCGCAAGCGGTCTTCACCACAATTGAAGCAGCGGTCGGCAAAGCAAGGCTCGCGGTGAAGCCCTGCGCCGACGCGTTTGTTGACGCAGCAAGGCTCGCCAGCGAAATGCAGGCCGCGCCAAAAGCGTGTGCTTTAGATGATGTCTTCCATGCCATGCTGCCCCAAATGCATGGCGAAACTCAATTTCTGGTTTCCGGGGTTGGTAAACAAAAGGGTAAGCATAATAGGCTCTCTCACCTATCTTATGGCCTACCTTCCCACCTAGCTCTCGGCCTTCAAAGTAATCGAATCTGCGACGGGATCGTAGCGCACTTCCAATCCGGCATCGCGCAACTGGCGGAAGCTGACATGTTCGACATTGGGCAGCATTCGCGCACCGCTGAGCTCGATATTTGCTGCCTTCATGCGGCCAAGCAAGTCGGACCGTGATACCAGAATTGTCGCGCCGCCGACGATCTTGACGGACAGCGGAGCGACGTTTTTGCCATTTAGCACCAAGGATTTGCTTACCTCGATCGCGCCTTCGCTGTCGCCTCCGCGTGCGAGATTGTATTCGACCGGCAGAACGCCGTTTTGGCTGACCGCAGTGCGGTTCGGTGCCGAGCCTACTGATCTGTTTTCGGCGGAAGTGAGTACATCAATTTCGGGACCGGCTACGCCACTGCTATCAGCGTCCTCATCGATATCAGTTTCGGTCTCAGGATTGGTGTCCGTTTCAACAACAACAGGTGCCGACGTAGTATTCGAAGCAAGCGGCAGAGCGATGCGGACCGGATAAAGTACGTTTGATGATGCCGCTGCCTTAGCTTCGAGCAGGCCGATCAACTCCTGCCGCCAGATCAGGGCAGGCGCTGCGGCAACTAGCAGGGCGGTAACGACGGCGCCTGCAAGACGCGGTGAAGAAGAGAGCGAAGTCACCGGCTTATCCTACCTTGCAGCCATCATGCTGATCCCCGAACTATTCGGCAAATTATTACGGATTAGATACCATTTGGTGCGAATTTGCGAAACCAAATTCGGGCGTTGCGTTTTTCCGAGGGTACTTCGCCGCTTCCGGCCATCGCGAGGGTAGCGTAGGGCGCGCGTGACAATCTTGCGAAATGGGCCAATTCCGATGCAACTGACAAACTTCGACCTGGCAGGGTTCTTGCGTGATTACTGGCAGAAAAAACCGCTCCTGATTCGTGGAGGGTTCGAGCGGTGGAATGATCCGCTGGATGCCGACGAGCTTGCGGGCCTGTCGATGGATCAGGGTGTGGAATCCCGTCTGGTCATCCAGGGTGAGAGCGGCCCGTCGGTCGAACATGGGCCGCAGGACGGCGAACGTCTGGGTAAACTTCCCACGAGTGATTGGACGCTGCTGGTGCAGGCTGTGGATCACCATGTGCCCGAAGTTGCCGCATTGCTCGAACCGTTCCGCTTCGTGCCCAATTGGCGGATCGACGATGTCATGGTTAGCTGCGCCGCGGATGGCGGCGGTGTTGGCCCGCATTACGATCAATATGATGTGTTTCTGGTGCAGGGCGCAGGCAAGCGGCGCTGGCAGGTCGGCGCGAAATGCGACGAAACGACGCCGCTGGTCGCCGGAAACGAACTGATGTTGATCGACGGCTTCGAAGCCACCGACGAATGGGTGCTGGAGGCCGGTGACATACTCTATGTTCCGCCGGGCTATGCTCACGATGGCATAGCGGTGGGCGATGGCTGCATGACATATTCGATTGGTTTTCGCGCCCCGGCCCGCAGCGAGCTTGTCGCTCATTGGACGGACCATTTGATCGATGAAATGGCGGAGGATGATCGCTACGGCGACCCTACCTTGGCGGTTCAGACCAATCCCGGCGAGATTGCGCCTGCCGCGATTGATGCGTTGCATGCAATGGTGACCGAAAAGCTAGGCGATCGCGCCGCTTTCGCGCGTTGGTTCGGGGAACATTGCACATCGCCCAAATATCCCGAAGTCGACTGGCAACCGGACGAGGTGATTGCGGCTGATGGTGTCAAATCGTTGCTCGGAACGGGCGCGGCATTGCTTCGTAACCCGGCCAGTCGCTGCTCATTCGCTCGGGGCGAGGGCCGCGCAGTGACCCTATTTGTCGATGGGATAAGCTATGACTGCAATGGCGAGACCGCCACATTGGCGGAGGCGATTTGCGCTTCGGACCGGATCGAGCTTGAGTCCGGCGCAGCGACAGACGCCGAATCGCTCGAACTGCTTGTCACACTAATAAGCCAGGGCAGTCTGGCGTTCGAGCAGGAAAACTAAACCTCGCGCCACGCGCCTTGATCCAGCCCGTCCAGAGTCCATTCGCCAATGCTCCAGCGCACCAGCCTCAGCGTCGGATGGCCAGCGGCGGCCGTCATCCGCCTGACTTGCCGGTTGCGTCCTTCACGGATGGTCACTTTGAGCCAGCAATCGGGCACAGTCTTGCGAAAGCGGACTGGCGGATCACGCTGCCATAGATCAGGCTCGTCGATGCGTTCGACATCAGCCGGGCTGGTCAATCCATCTTTCAACCGCACACCGCTGCGCAATTGGTCCAGCGCATCCTCGCCTGCCTCGCCTTCGACCTGCACCAGATAGGTTTTTGGCGTTTTGAAGGCTGGATTGGCGATGCGCGCCTGCAATTTGCCATCATCGGTCAGCATCAACAGCCCCTCGCTATCGCGGTCGAGCCTGCCCGCCGGATAGACACCGGGGCAGTCGATAAATCCTGACAGGGTGGGCCTACTGGTGGGTGAGCCCTTATCGGTGAACTGCGATAGGACACCGAAGGGTTTGTTGAAGGCAATCAGTTTGGACATAATTCGGTTCACCTACCGAATTACTTGGGGTTCGGCCATCATCCTGTTAGGCGGCGCGCCATGCTTTCAATTGATTCCCTGACTGTCCGGCTTGGCGGCCGCACCATCCTCGATTCTGCCACGGCTACGATCCCTGCAGGTGCCCGCGTCGGGCTGATCGGGCGGAATGGCGCGGGCAAGTCCACGCTGATGAAGGCGATGATCGGTGAGCTCGATCCCGATGACGGGGCGATCACCATGCCCAAGCGCACGCGGCTGGGCTATATTGCGCAAGAAGCGCCCGATGGCGCGGCGACGCCTGCCGCGACGGTGCTGGCCGCTGATACCGAGCGTTCAAAGCTGCTTGCCGAATCCGAAACTTGCACCGATCCCAACCGTCTCGGCGATGTGCATGAGCGATTGATGGCCATCGACGCCTACAGCGCGCCTTCGCGTGCAGCGCGCATTCTGATGGGCCTCGGCTTTGATGAGGAAATGCAGGAGCAGCCGCTGAGTGAATTTTCGGGCGGCTGGAAAATGCGTGTCGCGCTGGCGGCGCTGTTATTTTCGCAGCCCGACGTGTTGCTGCTCGATGAGCCGTCGAACCACCTTGATCTCGAAGCGACGCTGTGGCTGGAGAATTTCCTCAAAGCCTATCCCGCAACGCTGGTGGTGATCAGCCATGAACGTGATCTGCTCAACAATGTTGTCGACAATATCCTGCATCTGCAGGGCGGCAAGGTTACTCTGTATCCCGGCGGATATGACGCATTCGAGAAACAGCGCGCGGAACGGGCCGCTCAGCTAGAGGCCGCCGCCGTATCGCAGGATATGCAGCGCAAGCGCTTGCAGGATTACGTCGCCCGCAATTCCGCACGTGCTTCGACCGCCAAACAGGCGCAGTCGCGCGCGAAAATGCTCGCCAAGATGCAGCCGATTGCGGCGCTGGCTGAGGATCCTTCGCTCAGTTTCCAGTTCCCTGACCCCAACGAGCTCAAACCGCCGCTCATCACGCTTGATCTGGCAGCGGTTGGATATGTCGAGGACACGCCGATCCTCAAGCGCTTAAACTTGCGGATTGACCCCGATGACCGGATCGCGCTGCTGGGCCGCAACGGCAACGGTAAGACCACTTTGGCCCGTCTGCTCGCCGCGCAATTGCCAACGATGGAGGGTGACATGCACTCCTCCGGCAAAATGAAGGTTGGTTACTTCACGCAATATCAGGTTGAAGAGCTGGCAAGCGACGGCACCCCGCTGGAACATATGACCCGCGCAATGAAGGGCGCCACGCCCGGTGCAGTGCGGGCGCAATTGGGGCGTTTCGGTTTTTCCGGAAACCGCGCCATTCAGGAAGTCACCAAGCTATCAGGCGGCGAGCGGGCGCGGCTGGCACTGGCGCTGATTACGCGCGACGCGCCGCATTTGCTGATCCTGGACGAACCGACCAACCACTTGGACGTCGATGCGCGCGAGGCCTTGGTGCAGGCGCTGAATGACTATGAGGGCGCTGTTATCCTGATCAGCCACGATCGCCATATGGTCGAGCTAACCGCGGACCGGTTGGTGCTCGTCGATGAAGGGCTCGCGACCGAATATAATGGCAGCATGGAAGACTATATCGACTTCGTGCTGGGCCGGAACCAGCCGAAAGAAGGCGGCGACAAACCTAAAGGGTCCAAGAAGGACCGGAAGGCGGCAGCCAAAGAGCGGGCCGCGCGGCGTGAGCTTCAAGCAAAGATGAAGGTGGCTGAAAAGGAATTGGCGAAGCTGCAAACGCAATGTGCGGCTTTGGATCAGGCGATGTTCGAACCTGATAGCGCTGCACCGGAATTCGCAAAGCTGTCGATGGGCGATCTGGCCGAGCGACGCGGGAAGCTAGGTGCCGAACTGGATGCCGTGGAGGCGGAGTGGCTGGAGCTTGGCGAGAAAGTCGAAGCCGGCGGTTAGTCCTTGAAGTGTTCGCGGGCCATCAGGCTGCGCTGGACGACCGTAAGCACGCATAGCGCGGCGTAACCATAGGCAATCGGCGCGAACCACGCTGGGAAAATGCACATCGCGGAAAAGACTGCGATGGTCTCCGCTCCTTCTGCTAATCCGGTCGAATAGAAAAAGCTTTTGCGGCCATGAGCCTCGGTCTCGTTACCGCGCTTGGCTGCGATGGTGGCGAAGGCGAGGAAGCTGGTGCCGGTCAATACGAAGCTCGCCGTGAGGACCAATGCTGGAAGCGCATTTGCAGGATTTGCTATTCCGAAAGCGATCGGAATCGAGACGTAAAATGCGAAATCAGCCACGATATCCAAATATCCGCCTAGGTCGGTTGGGCGATTCACCCGGGCGACCGCGCCGTCCAGCCCGTCGATGATGCGATTGGCGAGGACCAGAGCGAGGCCGAGCCAATATTGTTCGACGGCGACAGCGGCTGCCCCCGTCAGGCCAACCAACAGGCCAGAAAATGTCACGCTATTCGCGCCAATTCCTGCCTTCGCCAGAGCGCGGCCAACCGTATTCAGCGACGGATCGATCAGCGGGCGGAGTTTGGCATCGAACATATCAGATGCCTATCACACGAAGGTGATAATGCCGATGAAGGCACCCGTCATGGCGGAGGCGCAATTGCCTGCGATCCAGCTTTTCATGCCAAGACCAGCGACTTCCGCCCGGCGGCTGGGGGCCAACGTGCCGATAGTCGAAACCAGCAGGCCGACACTGGCGAGGTTCGCGACGCCGCATAGCGCATAAGTCACGATCAGTTTGGCACGCGGATCGAATGTGCCATCCGGCAGGGCGGCCATCTCAAGGTAAGCGACATATTCGTTGAGGATGGACTTGGTGCCCATCAGCGCACCTGCGGCCTGTGATTGCTCCCACGGCACGCCCAGCGTCCACATGATCGGCGCGAATATCCAGCCGAAGATGCGTTTGATGGTGATGGGTTCGTCGCCAACGAACGGCAACACGGTCAGGATTTGATCAGTCAAAGCCACCAGCGCGAAAACTACGATGATGATCGCGATCACGGCGAGGAACAGCTGCATCCCGTCCATCGTTCCCTTAACGATAGCGTCGATGGAGCTTTCATATTTGAGGCCCGATTCTTCGCGGTCTTCGGCGGTTTTGCCGTGGCCCGGAACCATGATTTTGGCCAGCAGCACGGCGGCGGGCAGCGAGATCAGCGAGGCAGAGATCATATGGCCGACCGCGTCAGGCACCACCGCGGACAGGGTCGTCGCATAAAGAATCAGGATTGCACCCGAGATTGTGGACATCGCCAGCACCATGACCGCGAACAATTCTGCGCGGCTCATTTTCTCGAAATAGGCGCGCACAACTAGCGGGCTTTCCACGACCCCGAGGAACATATTCGCGCCGCCCGACAGGCCAACTACACCGCTGACACCGAGTGTGCGTTGCAAGGCCCAAGACAATCCGCGCACCAGCCACTGCAGCACGCCCCAATGCCACAGCAGCGCCGCAAGTGCAGAGAATACGATCACCAGCGGCAATATCTGGAAGGCGATGACGAGCGGGGCTGCGTCGGGGTTCTTCAACGCAAAGGGCAGTTCGCCCCCGCCGAGATAGCCGAACATGTAGCTGGAGCCGACGAGTGTCGCCTTCTCGATTGCCATCACGGCATGATTGGCCAGCGTCACCACGTCCCAAATAAATGGCACGCGCAGGATCAGCACCGCGAGCAGCAATTGCACACCCAGCGCCGCGCCTATCCAGCGCCAGTTAGGCCGTGCCTTGCGGTCTTCTGAAATGCCCCACGCAAGCAGGAGCAGCAGCCCGATGCCAATGAAGCCCTGAAGCTGCTGGAAGTACTCCACGTGCTAGCCAGCGGCTTTCTTACGCGCGATCAAAGTGTCGATGTTGAAATCGTCATCGTCCAAAAACGCGATCAGCACCAATGTGGCAGCAGCCAATGCTAGTGACGGGAAGAACAAAACCTGCCGGGTTTCTTCGTTGAGCAAATAGAGGCCCAGCGGGTCGAGCAAGTACTTCCAGATTGCCAGTGCACCACCAACCAGAACCAGGGCCTGAAACAGAAAGGCGTATTTGCGGAACAGGCCGATTACGCAAAGAACGCCCACGATCAGCAGCACTGCACCCCACGCGGTTTGCAAAGACTGCGCTGAGGCTAGCCCGCCGTAATACTTCTCCGCCACGCCTGACCCTGCTTCGGGTGAACCAAGGCGGATTACGCCCCAAACAACCAGCATCAGGCCGGTGGCGACGCGCAGAAATGCGATTGAGAATGCCTTCATGGTAATTCTCCTCTGGCCAGCGTCAACCGCGCCGCCAATTGTGATATTTCTCTACAAGGCCGAGCAATCGCTCCGGCTTGTTCTTCTGCTTCCATTGGCCCGCGACATATTTATTCGCCTCCGCCCATGTCGGATAGGAGTGGATGGTGCCGAGTATTTTGTTGAGCCCCAGCCCATGCTTCATCGCCAGCACATATTCGGCCAGCAATTCGCCCGCATGGTCGCCTACGATAGTGACGCCCAAAATTGTGTCCTTGCCCGGAACAGTCAGCACTTTAACGAAGCCTGCGGTGGAGCTTTCAGCGATCGCGCGGTCGAGATCGTCGAGATCATACCGCGTGACTTCATAAGGCGTTTCCTGCTCCTTGGCCTCGGCTTCGCTCAGGCCAACGCGCGCGACCTCGGGATCAATGAAAGTCGTCCAAGGGATCACGCGGTAATCCGCCTTGAATTTCTTGAACTGGCCGAATAGCGCATTGACCGACGCAAACCACGCCTGATGGCTGGCGACATGGGTGAATTGGTACGGGCCTGCGACATCGCCTGCGGCGAGGATGTTGGGGAATTTCGTCTGCAGAAACTCGTCTGTTACGACGGTGTGCTCGGTGTCGATGCCAAGCTCTTCGAGGCCATAGCCCGTCAGGCGCGCCTTGCGGCCGACCGCGACGATCAGCGTATCGAATTGGACCGTCTTTTCGCCGCCTGCATGTTCGAGGATCAACTGGTCACCGCCTTCTACGCGGACAGCTTTGTGTTCCAGCAAAACCCCGACGCCAGAGGCTTCAAGCGAGGTTTTCGCCAGTTCCGAAACTTCGGCATCTTCTTTACCAAGCAAGCGGCCCGTCATCTCGACCTGTGTCACTTGTGCGCCCAGTCGCTGCAGGGCTTGCGACAATTCGCTACCAATCGGGCCGCCGCCTAAAACCGCAATTCGGGCCGGAACTTCGTCCATTTCGGAAAAGGCATCCCACATCGTATCGCTGGTGAGAAAACCGGATTCCTCAATCCCCGGCAGCGGGGGCACGAAGGGTCCGCTACCTGATGCAATCACGATAGAGCGCGTTGTCAGGCGCTGGGTCTCGCCGTCATTACGCGCGATTTCGACGGTCCAAGGATCGATGATCTTCGCATAGCCTTTCACGACATCCACGCCGAGACCGGTGAAGCGTTCGACGCTGTCATGCGGTTCGATATCGGTGATGACCCCGCGAATGCGCTTCATTGTTTCGCGGAAGGGAACTTCGGGCTCGTGCGCTTTCAGCCCGTAGCGATCGGCATGGCGCATCGATGCAGCCACGCGTGCGGTCTTGATCAATGCCTTGCTCGGCACGCAGCCGGTGTTGAGGCAGTCGCCGCCCATTTTGTGAGCCTCAACCAGCGTCACCTTGGCCTTCACCGTGGCGGCAATATAGGCGGAGACGAGACCGGCAGAGCCTGCGCCGATCACCACCATATTGCGGTCATAGCTTTTGGGGCGGGTGAAGCCCTTGTAAACGCGGCGGCGCTGGAGCCAGCCGATGATAGCCTTAGCGATCCACGGCATAATACCAAGCAGAACGAAGCTGCCGATGACGGTGGGCGATGCGATGCCTGAGAGGCTGTCGATCTGCGCCAATTGAGTGCCGGCGTTCACATAGACTATGGTGCCCAGCAGCATACCGATCTGGCTTACCCAAGCGTAGGTCCACGTCTTGATGCGGGTCAGACCCATCAGCAGGTTTACCACAAAGAACGGGAACAGTGGAATCATCCGGATCGTGAAGAGGTAGAAGGGGCCGTCGCGCTCCAGCCCTTCATTCATGGTCTTCAGGCGCTGGCCGAATTTGCTCTCGATGGAATCGCGCAGGACGAAGCGGCTGGCGAGGAATGCGAGCGTTGCGCCGATGGTGGAGGCGAAGCTGACCACGATGGTGCCGGTGACGACGCCAAATAATGCGCCAGCTGCCAAGGTCATGACCGCCGCGCCGGGGAGCGAGGCAGCGGTTACGGCAACATAGGCGAGGAAAAACAGCCCGATCACAAGGGCGGGATTGTCCTGATACATGGCATCCGCACTCGCCGCGACGCCCTTGATACCCTCGAGCGAGAGATATTGACCGAAGTCGAACAGGAAATAGGAGGCGATGGCGACAACCAGCGCCAGGATGATCAGAATTTTCTTCATTAAGGAGTCCCCGGACTGCGGCTTCTACCGCTTACTCGCACCCTGTTCGGGCTGCGCAAGCGATTGGTTACACATTTTGAGCCAAATTGCGAAACCGGTTTACCCATCGCATGTCGATCCAGCGCTTCAATCGCCAGACCCAAACGCCCTCTGCATGGAAACGGCCATAAGTCAGGATTGCCGACCCGTCGCCGGTTGAGAGCAGATAGAGGTTCCTGCCCCGCGCTCTGTAAGGGCGCATGGAGCCGGCGCCTGATAGTGCGGCACGTAGATTATCGGCCAACACGGGCCCGGCAAAAACGGCGTGTACACCTGAATGCGGCAGATTGCGGTCGGTGCGCCGGGATATGTCACCTGCAGCGAAGATTGCGGGGTGGGAAAGCGAGCGGTGCTGCGCATCGACTTCGACAAAGCCCTGTGCGTCAGTCTGGAGGCCTGCCTTGCGCGGCCATTCGGGTGCGCCGCTGCCGAGCGCAGTGACGATTAGGTCTGGCTGGTCGGATGCGTCGCCGCCGATGATCAGCTTGCCGTCTGCAAGCTGCGCGTCTGCTGCGATCACTTCAATACCGCGCGCATCCAACGCCTCCTCTGCATGCTGGCGCACCCCGGCCGGAAATCCGGGTAACACTCCAGCTTTTCCGGTAACAAAACGAACGCGTGGTTTATGCGTCAGTCCGTGGCCTGAGCGCAGGGCGAAAGCGAGTTCAGTCCCGCCAGCGCCGCCGCCGATCACTGCGATGGTCAGACCCTCGCTCTCTGAGTTTTCGTCTCGCCATTTGGCGTAGCGTTCAACGAAACCCTCCATCGGTCTGATATCGAAGACGGGAGTTTCTGTGGGGCCAAAGACATCCTTTGCCCGTCCAGTCCCGCCGGTCCCGAGAGCCAGCAGATCGAAAGCGATCTCTTCGCCGCCAGCCAGTGCGACCGTCTTCGCCTGCATATCCACGCCCGCGACGTCGCCCTGCACAAATTCCGCGCCTGCTTTCTTGGCTAAGGGCGTCAGCGCGATTGTCGCATCGCCAATGGTAAAATCGCCGCTGATCCAGCCCGGCACCATTCCCGAATAGAGCGTCTTGGGATGCCGCGAAACCATCACGCATCCTTCCGCAGGCGGACCCTTTGCAATCCAGTCAGCCAGCACGCCCAGATGCGCATGACCGCCGCCCGCTAGCAGGATCGGCGCGCGCTTTTGGGGCTTGGTCTCACTCACCCGGCCATCTGTTGCGGTTGACCGAAGCATTGGCAAGCTGGCAATCGCCCACAATGGGAAGAGGACGTCTGTGACCGGAGCCGAACTGGCACTCACGCTGGCAAGCTGCATCGCCTTTATGGCGCTGGTGGCGGTGATTGCATGGCGGCAAGCGCGCGGATCGGTGGATACGAAGGACGGCTACTTCCTCGCCGGGCGCGGGCTGGGCGGCGTGTTTATTGCCGGTTCGCTGCTGCTGACGAACCTCAGCGCAGAACAGCTAATCGGCCTCAATGGCTCGGCTTATGGGTTCAATCTGTCGAGCATGGCATGGGAGGTGACTGCCGCGGTCGCCACGATTGCAATGGCGTTCGTATTCCTGCCCCGGTACCTTGCTGGCGCCTTCACCACACTGCCCGAGTTTCTGCGCGACCGTTATGACATTGGGGTCCAGCGCCTGTCGGTAGTGTTATTCCTGCTTGGCTATGGCCTCGTGACAATCCCCTCAGTGCTTTATTCCGGCTCTATCGCCGTGATGAAGATATTCGATGTGCCGGCTTTATTTGGCATTGGCGAGTTTCCCGCGCTGGTCGCGACAATTCTGGTCATTGGTGTGGTCGGCGCGATTTACGCTGTGTTTGGCGGGATGAAGGCGGTTGCGGTGTCGGACACGCTTAACGGTGTCGGCCTGCTGTTCATGGGCGTGCTCATCCTCGTGCTAGGACTGATGGCGTTGGGCGGCGGAGACATTGCGGGCGGCGTGGCGCGGCTGGTTCAGGAAAGCCCCGAAAAGCTGAACGCCATTGGCGGTGCGGACGATCCGACGCCATTTGGCACGATCTTCACCGGCATGATTATCGCTAATCTGTTTTACTGGTGCACCAATCAATATGTGATCCAGCGCACATTGGCGGCGCGGTCTTTGGCCGAGGGACAGAAGGGCGTGTTGCTGTCGGGCTATTTCAAAGTTCTGGTGCCGTTCTTGATGATGGTACCGGGCGTGATTGCCTTCCACCTTTATGGTCCTGGCCTTGCGACCATCGATCTCGCCTATCCGCAACTGGTGCGCGACCTGCTCCCGCATTGGCTAATGGGCCTGTTCTTAGCTGTGCTGCTCGGCGCAGTGTTCAGTTCCTTCAATTCGCTGGTGAACAGCGCAGCGACTTTGTTCTGCCTCGATATACTCGCGCCGATGCGGAAAATACCACTCTCCGACCGCGCGATGGTCCGGACTGCCAAGCTGGTCAGCGCCGTTATCGCGCTGTTCTCCTTCGTGGTTGCCCCGCTGCTGTTTCTCGCGCCGGAGGGGCTGTGGCAGATCATCCGCATCTTTACCGGCTTCTACAACATTCCGGTCATAACCATTGTGGTGGTCGGCCTGTTCACGCGGCGGGTTCCGGCGTTGGCCGCGAAGATCGTGATCGTCTTTCACGTTATCGCTTACGGGCTGATCAAATTTGCACTCGCTGATGTGGTGACGCTGCACTTCCTGCACCTCTATGCCGTACTTTTTATCATTGAAGTCGCCATCATGCTGGCCGCCGGTAAGATCGCACCGCGCGCCGAGGCATGGCAGTTTACGCCAGTGAATGGCGTCGACCTGACACGCTGGAAATGGGCTGTGCCGACCGCTGTGTCGCTGTTCTCCTGCGTTGTGGCGACATATCTGTTGTTCTCGAACTTCGGCCTTGCATCGGGTGAGGTCTCTGCTGCCTTCTTAGGAGCAATTATTGCGCTCGCTGCGGCCAATTTGACGTTCTGGTTTGGCTTTGCGAGAAAGTCAGTGGCTTGACGAAACTTTTATCCACGTGCCATTCTCCCGCTTGTGGGAGAGATAATATGCGGAATTCGGTGCTTGGCGCAGCGGCGCTGGCTATGATGTCTATGCTGGCGGGCTGCGATATGATCGGCGGCGCCTCGGAAGAGGCAAGCGGTGACGGCACTGACACGGTTGCACTGGCCGAATTTCCGGAACGCCCGCTATGGGGCGACACGCATCTTCACACAGATAACTCCATCGACGCATTCGGTTTCGGCGTTCGTCTTGGCCCGGACGACGCATTACGCTTTGCCAGCGGTGAGGAAGTAACCTCGACCACCGGCGTAACGGCCAAGCTGGACCGTCCGCTCGATTTCCTCGTGATCGCGGATCACAGCGACGCGCTTGGTTCTACGCGGCGGCTGTATGATGCGCCGCGCGTTATGATTCAGGACGAAACGCTGCTGCGTTGGTACGACATGATGCACGAAAGTCCCGAGCAGTCGCAGTTGGCGATTGCCGAGTTGATTACGGCGGCAGCGGATGGTTCGCTGCCGAAGTCTCTGACGGACCCGGAGCGACAAAAAGAAGCGACGACGACGATCTGGAACGACCATCTCGACACGCTCGACGATTTCAACCAGCCTGGCAAATTCACCGCGATTGCCGGCTTTGAATATACGTTGATGCCGGGCGGCGACAATCTTCACCGCGTCGTGATGTTTCGCGATGGCAGCGACCGGACCAAAAAAGTGTTGCCCTATCCTGCGTTGTCCACGGAAGTCACCGGCCTGTGGGACTATATGGATGCTTATGAGAAGGCCACCGGCGGGAAGGCGCTAGCGATCCCGCATAACTCCAATATCTCCAATGGCTTGATGTTTGAACTGACCGGCCCTGATGGCGGCCCGATGACAGCCGAATATGCCCGCCGACGCGCGCGACATGAACCGGTTGTCGAAGTCACCCAAATCAAGGGCGACAGCGAAGCGCATCCGTTTCTTTCGCCCAATGACGAGTTCGCAGGCTTTGGTGATGCGGGCTGGGAATTGGGCAATCTGGATATGAGCGGCGCAAAGAAAAGCGAAATGTTCGCCGGCGAATATATTCGTGAGGCTTTGAAGCGCGGGCTTTCGATTGAGCAGCAGATCGGGGTCAATCCTTATCACTTCGGTATGATCGGTTCGACCGATAGTCACACCGCGCTGGCGACGGCGGATGAGGATAATTTCTTCGGTAAGCACACCGGCAACGAACCACGCGCCGAACGCGGTAATGAAGCGCAGAACCTTGGCACCAGAGTGGGCAGGTTCGGCTGGAACTACCTTGCCAGCGGCTATGCGGCGGTATGGGCGCGGGCCAACACCCGGGCGGAAATTTTTGACGCAATGGCCCGGCGCGAGGTCTATGCGACGACCGGATCACGCATGACTCTCCGCCTGTTTGCTGGCTTCGACTTTGCCGACAATGCGTTTGACGGTGACTGGGTCCGCGACGGCTATGCGAACGGCGTGCCGATGGGTGGATCGCTGGTGGGTGAAGGCAAGGCGCCGCGCTTTGTCGTATCGGCTTTGAAGGACCCGGAGGGTGCGAACCTCGACCGCGTGCAGATCGTGAAGGGCTGGGTGGACGCCAGCGGCAACACGCAGGAGCGCGTCTATGACATTGCGTGGAGCGACATGGAAGGCCGCAAGACTGCGGGCGGAAAACTGCCAGCGGTCGGCGATACCGTGGACCGGGCGAAGGCGACTTACGAAAACTCCATCGGTGCAGCAGAACTGAACACTGTCTGGACTGATCCTGATTACCTGCCGGGTCAGAACGCGTTCTACTATGTTCGAGTGCTGGAAATTCCCACACCGCGCTGGACTTTGTTCGATGCGGTGCGTTTCGGGACCAAGTTGAACGCAGAATCCGCTGCCAATTCAGTCTCGCAGGAACGCGCTTACAGCTCACCAGTCTGGTTGAACGCTGCAAAAAAGGGAGCCTAGGCAGCGGTGAAAATCCCCGGCTGGACGCGCGAACCGCTCGTCCATTTCCTGATTGGCGGGTTGCTGCTTTTCGCCTTCTTCGCGTGGCGCGGGGAGGATGTCGATCCGGCAAGCCGCAGCATCGACATCAGCCGTGAGCAGCAGGCGCGGATTGCCTTGCAGTTTGAACAGACGATGCAGCGCTCCCCGACGGATGGCGAGCTCGATGTGCTGGTCGATCAATATATCCGCGAGGAAGTGCTTTACCGCGAGGCTTTGCGGCTGGGCCTGAACAATGACGACGCGGTGGTCCGCAAGCGCATGGCGCAGAAGATGGACTATCTCGCCGCTAGCCGCGCAGAAACCCAGCAACCAAGCGATACCACGTTGCAAGCGTGGCTTGAAAAACATCCCGTGCGGTTTGCGCCTGACAGCCAGCTTTCATTTGACCAATTGTGGTTCGCGGAAAGGCCAGCCGCCGATGCCGCCAAGGCCAGGCTGGATGCCGAGGGCAGATGGCAGGATCTTGGCGAGCGGATCAGCCTGCCGCCAAGTTTGGATGATGCAAGCAGCAGCGATGTGACCGCTCGTTTCGGGAGCGAGTTCGTGACGAACCTCGAAGGCGCGGCCAAGGACGAATGGGAGGGGCCTGTGCGGTCGGGCTTTGGTTTCCATCTGATCCGTTTGCGCGATGCAACAAGCGGTCCGGTTCCGCCACTCGCCGAAATTCGCGGGCAAGTTGAGAACAATTGGCGCGCCGCGACTATGGCGAAGCGCCGCGACGAAGCATTCCGGATATTGCGCGACAGCTATGACGTGACGCTGGAGAAATGATCCGCGCTTTCCTGTGTCTGATTGCCTTGCTGCTGACGTCACCAGTGTTGGCTGATGAACTTCGGCCAGGAACTATCGAGCTGATCCAGCGCGATAGGACAAATTGGTCGCTGGCATGGAAGCAGTCGCTCTCCGCGCCCGGGCCCGCGCCGCTCATTGTACCGGAATTGCCGAAGAGCTGCGCGGTTGTCGGCGAGCCGGTTAAACGCAATGCGCCATTGGCCTTGCTGGGGAGCGCTGAGGTCCAGTGCGCAGGCAATGTCGCAGGCGGTCAGATCGGCATGGCGGGCCTGCTCGGCAATTCGGATGTTTTGGTGCGCGTTCAGCCGCTGGACCGCCCCGTACAGACGTTGCGCCTAAGCGCTGCCGAGCCGCGCGTGACTATTGCAGAGAAACCCTCGGCTGCGCAGGTTTGGCGCAGCTATTTCGGTATCGGTGTCGAACACATATTGAAGGGCTGGGACCATTTGCTGTTCGTAATCGCGCTGGTGCTGCTGGTCGCGCGGCCTTGGGCTGTAATCAAAGCTGCCACCGCTTTTACGGTCGCGCATTCGCTGACTTTGGCAGCGACGGTGCTGGGCTTTGTCGGCATGGCCCAGCGGCCTGTCGAGGCCGTGATAGCACTCTCCATCGTCTTTCTCGCGGTCGAACTGGCGCGGCAGGCTAAGTCCGATAAACCCTCGCTTACGGAGCGGCTTCCGTGGCTCGTCGCGTTCCTGTTCGGCCTGATCCACGGCTTCGGTTTTGCCGGTGCCTTGCGCGAGATCGGTCTGCCTGAAGGCGAAATTCCGGCGGCGCTCATTTCCTTCAACCTTGGCGTGGAAGCGGGGCAGTTGGCCGTGATCGCTGCGGTTCTGGCAATTCGCTTCGCGCTCAAAAAATGGGCTCCAAAAACCGAAGCGGCACTCCTCAAATTTGCAACTTACGGCATCGGAATCACTGGCGCCTACTGGTTACTGGACCGGCTCGCAGGCTGGTAATCCCCGCCAAGCGCCTGCCACAGCAATACGCGCGCACGTTCCGCGCGGCCTCTAGCCGCAGCGGCCCGTTCGCCCGAGGCATCAGCGGCTCTGCGGGCATCCAGAACAGTCAGGAAATCGGCGAGGCCTGCGCGGTATCGCACATCGGCGAGCCGAGCAGCGCGGGCATTGCGCGCTTCTTCGTCGGTCACAGCGGCTAATTCATCATCGGCCGCCGCAACCAAGCCATAGGCTGCCTCCGCATCGCCCAAGGCCGTGAACACCGCACCGCGAAAGGACTGGAACGCGATCCGCTTACCGGTTTCGGTGCTGGCAATATCCGCTTCGATGCGGCCAAAGTCGAATAGCGGCGCGGCGATGGCTGCGCCAAGCGACCCAACGAGCGATTCCTCGTCAAACAAATCACCGGGACTGAAAGCGAGCAGGCCCAATGCGCCTGACAGGCTGATGTTGGGAAAGCGGCTTGCTGCTGTCGCCGCGAGGTCTGCATCTGATGCAGCCAAGCGGCTTGAGGCGCCCAGTACATCAGGGCGGTTTGCGAGCAAGATCGAAGGCGTAGCGGCAGGTGCGGCGGGTAAGCCAGCATTCGGCGCGTCTAGCTGCAAGGTTGTTCGGACAGCCTGTCCCGAGGTTGCAGTTAAGGTGACCAGACGCCCAACTAGACGCGCCCGTTCGCTATCTAAAGCCGACAGGCGGCTGCGCGATGCGGCAGCGGCGCTTTCGGCGCGAACCCGGTCGAAGCCCGGAGAAATACCTGCGCGCTCTCGCGACCCAGCGAGGCGCGCGAGTTCATTCGCTGCGTCCAAGTCGGATTGCAGCGCGCCCTGCCTTGCCAACAATGTGCGCCAGTCGATGACTGTAACCGCGATTTCACCCAGCAGGGCGAGCCTCACGGCAGCCGCATCGGCACCCGCCGCGTCGATTCGGGCAATTGCGGCACGTTCCCGCGCGCGCAATTGGCCGAACAGGTCGAGGTCCCAGCCTGCATTCAGGCTCGCGCCATAGGCGACTTGTTCGGTGTCGATGCTGACGCCGGGGGGAAGTGCATTGGCAATCTGGCTTTGATTGGTCCGCGATCCTTCCACGCTGGCCCCGGCGCTAATCGTGGGCAGGCGGTTCGCTCTGGCACGGTCGGCGGATGCGCGAGCGGCGTCGATCCGAAGCAGCGCCTCGCCCAATGTAGGCGACTGTGCCAGCGCGAGTTCGGACAGCGCATCGTACGCCGGATCATCCGACGGAAGCAGCGCCGCAAGCGTCGCCGCCTCGCTACTGGTCGGCGCATAAGAGAATGCTTCAGGCAAAGTCGGTGTCGGCGTCGCAATCTCGGCAGGCGGGCCTGCAACACAGGCACCCAGCGCCAGACTGGCCAGCCCTGCAAGCAGGATCGAGCGCAGCGGCATTATTGCGCACCTTCTTCGGCAGCGGGCGCTGGCTTTGCAGCCTCCGCTTTACGCGCCGGAATAAAGGCATCGATCTGCTGTCCTACGCGGAACAAGCCGTCCGATTCTGGCAGTTCATACAATATCTGCAACACCCGCACATCGACCCGCTCGGCCGCACTGTTGGTGAGCGAACGCTTCGGAACGATCAGCGGCTCAGCGCGGACGAATTTGGCGCTAACTTGCCGGTCAGCCGCACCGCGCGGGGAAACGATGGCCGCAGCGCCCATCTCGACGCGCGCCGCTTCGTCTTCGTCAATATCCACGCGGATAAAGAGCGGACGAGTCTGGCCCATTTGGATGAACGCTTCACCGCTGCCGCCTTGCGTGGTGACATATTCCCCGGGGCGTATGTTCACGGCCAGAATTTCCCCGGTGATCGGCGCGCGGACGGTCAAACGGCCCAGCTCCGTATTCGCGCTGCCTGCGCTGGCCTGTGCGGCTTGCAGGCGCGAACGTGCAAGATTTAGGCGTTGGTTCGCAGCATTGGCCTCGCCTTCAGCGCGAATTACTTCTGAGCGGCTAACAGCGGCGGGATCATCGACGCTGCGATAGAGCGTGAGCTGTTGACGCGCTGTGCTTTGTGCCGACTGCGCCTCGGAAATCGCGGCCCGCGCTTCGCCAATTGCGGCGTTCGCTTCCGTCAGGCGCGCACGGGCTGCCCGGTCGTCGACGGTAAACAGCGGCTGGCCTTTGATAACATAATCGCCCGGCTGCACACGCAGATCGGTGACGAGGCCGGACAGCGCCGTGCCGATGTCGATGACTTCGCTCGATGGTTCGACCACACCGGCACCGGCAACTCGCGCGCTATCCGCCAACGCACCCGTGGCGCGGGGCGGTTCCTGTTCGGGCTGTTCCAGCTCCCGGTCGGGCATGCCGTTCCAGATCGAGATTGCCGCCACAATCAGGCCGATAACTGCGACAATAGGCAGTATCCGGCGGCTGAAGCTGAAGTCTTCGGAAAAAAGGGCCATGGCAAACGTCCTAATGTTCTTCCGGCATTTCGGTGCCGTCGTGAATAATCCGTCCGTCCTCGAGCACGAGAATGCGGTCAGCGAGATCGAAAATGCGGTTATCGTGGGTCACAATGATGACCGAGCGGCCCTCCGCCACGCCAACTTCGCGCAGCAAATCCATCACGCGGCGGCCTGACTTGGCGTCGAGCGCTGCGGTCGGCTCGTCGCACACGACAAGGCGCGGTTCGTGGACCAAGGCGCGGGCGATGGCGACGCGTTGCTGCTGGCCGCCCGAAAGCTGGTTGGGCAATTTGTTCGCCTGATCAGCTATGTTGAGTTTTTCCAGCATCTTGACCGCTTTGGCCCGCGCTTTCTTGCGCGGCATACCCTGCGCGATCAGTGGAACTGCGGCGTTAGAGGCTGCGTCGATTGTGGGTATGAGATTATATTGCTGGAAGATAAAGCCAATGTTGTTCAGCCGGAAATTCACCAGCTGCGTATCGGTAAGTGAGTAAATATCAGTCCCGAATACTTCGACCTCGCCCTCGGTCGGCCATAGGATACCGCACATGATCGAAATCATGGTGGTTTTGCCCGAACCGCTTTCGCCCACCAGATAGGTAAGCTCGCCCGGACAGACATCGAGGTCGATATTGTGCAGCACGCGGATGGTCTGCTGGCCGGCGGTGAAATCGCGCGAGACATTGCGCGTCCGGATGGCGGGTTGGCGGGCTTGGTCGCTCATCTGAATACCGCCGCCGGTTCGGTTTTCATGACGCCGCGCAGGGCGACCCAGCCGGTCAGAACGATGATCAGTACCATTGCGAGGAAGGAGAAAATCGGTATCTGCCAGGGGATATAGAAGCCCTTGAATGTCGGATTATTGGCAAAGCCCGCGATAAAGCCGACTGTGCCGAGAACACCCAAGGCATAGCCGATGATGCCAACCATGCCGGCCTGGACGGCAACCATCCCGGCGATCTTGCGGTTGGTTACCCCGATGGCTTTGAGCGCGCCGAATTGCTTGATGTTGTCGCGGATAAACAGGCTGAAGGTCAGGCCCACGATGGCCACCCCGACGATAAAGCCCAGCACCACGGTAATCCCGAAATTGAACGGAATTCCGGTGTTCTCGATAATGAAATCAACCCCGTCCTGAGCAAACTGGTCACGTGTGCGTGCCTTTAGGCCGGTCTGCTCTTCGATCCGCGCGGCGACCTGTTCGGCCGGTATGCCGGGCGACGTGCCCACCAACACAAAGCTCAGCCGGTTACGCGTTCCGGGCACATAGCGCAGCGCCTGACTGTATTTGGTGTAGAGCACCACTGTGCTCGTGAAACTGGGGATGGAATCGGCCATACCTCGCACGACTGCGCGCTGGTCGTTCAGCTCCAGTCGCTGACCGATGGGGCTGAAATTCGGAAACATGCGGGTCGCGCCAACATCGTCGATTATGACCGAATCGGGCTGCGAAAGGACATCTTGGCTCCCCTCCAGCATGTTTTTGGGAAGGCCGATCAGGCTGGCATCATCGACACCGATAATTGCCACGCCTTCCAGGTCGCCTTCGCCTGTTCGCACGGAAGCTTGCCCGCGCAGATGCGGTACGGCCCATTCGACGCCTGCCACACCGCGCACGCGGTCGAGAGCTGTGGACGGCAGGGCATAAGCGACATCGGTGGTCCGGCTAACAGGGTCCATCACCCAAACATCAGCGGTGGGCACGTTATAAACGCCGCTAGCGCCGCGTTCGATCAGATTGACGAAGATGGTCAGCTGCTGGGTGATCAGCAGGGTTGAGAATGCGATGCCGAACAGCAGCCCGTAGAACTTCTGCTTGTCGCCGGTCAGCATTCTGATCGCAATCCAGATCATACAGACATCCAAATCATTATGCCGGAACCTCCTGGAATGGGCGGGGTTGATAAAACTGGCTGAAAACCCCATTATTGAACGGTAGCGTTTAACTGAACGGAACCGTTCACTTTGTCAACCGATCATCTTGACCAAAATGTCGTAAAAATCGGCCGTCCGACCGATGAGGCGAAGCGTGACGCTATTGTGGCGGCTGCGTCTGCGATGTTCTTTGACGTCGGCTTTGCGGCAACTGCAATTGAGCAAGTTGCTGCAAAAGCAGGCGTTTCCAAGGTTACAGTCTATAATCACTTTGGCGACAAGCGCGGCCTGTTTATCGCTACTGTTGAACATGAATGCGAAAAAATGCGCAAGCATATGACGCTTGATCTGACCCAAACGGGAGACCTGCGTGACCGCCTTCTGGCACTCGGAGAAGCGATGAGCGCTTTCCTCGGACGCCCCGAAATGACCCGTTTCGAGCTGCGGATTGCCGCTGAAACCGAACATTCTCCCGAAGTTGGCCGCTCTTTTCTGGATGCCGGCCCCCGCAATATGAGGGCCGAATTTGCAGCAATGCTGGGCCACGAGGTCCAGTGCGGGCGTCTGAACATTGACGATCTACCGCTCGCTGCCGAACAATTCGTGTCGATGTGCAAGGGCTTTGGTGATCTGGAGCGCCGCTTCGGGGCAGGAATCGACGATGAGCGTAATCGCGAACGTATCGAGGGCAGCGTTGATGTCTTCTTGAAGGCCTATGGTGTCTGAAAACTCGCGGAACCTGAATCACGGGCGTTATCTTGCCATTCACCCTCGCGCGCCTACATTAGTGCCTGAAAAGGAATCCTAGCCGATGAATGACGACAACGAACCGCAAGCACCCAATCCGTGGATCAAGAGCCTTATGGTCTGGGGCGGCATATTTATGGCGCTGCTGCTGGTCGTAACCATGTTCGGTAATCAAGGCGCCGCCCCGGGTACCGAGCTGCCGTATTCGCAGTTCCGCAATAAGGTTGCCGAAGGGACAGTGAAGACTGTCTCCATCGCGCCTGACAAGATTACCGGAACGCTCGAAAATGGTGAGACTTTTACCACCATTCCAGTGGCGGATGATCCGTCGCTGACGAAGCTGCTTGAAGACAATAAGGTCGAATTCGCCGGTGCTGTAGCTGAAGAGCGCGGCATGCTGTTGTTTATCCTCCTTCAGTCCCTGCCATTTTTGTTAATCCTAGGCATTGCGTTTTTCGCGCTGCGTCAGGTCCAGAAGGGCGGCGGCGCGGGCGGCGCGATGGGCTTCGGCAAATCGAAGGCCAAAATGCTGACTGAAAAGCAAGGCAAGGTAACTTTTGCAGACGTGGCAGGCATAGATGAGGCGCGCGAAGAGCTTGAAGAAATCGTCGAGTTTCTGAAGGATCCGCACCGCTTCTCCAAGCTGGGCGGACAAATCCCCAAGGGCGCGCTGCTGGTCGGCTCTCCGGGTACGGGTAAGACTTTGCTCGCCCGCGCTATCGCTGGCGAAGCTGGGGTGCCGTTCTATACTATCTCGGGTTCCGACTTCGTTGAAATGTTCGTTGGCGTTGGCGCGAGCCGCGTGCGCGACATGTTTGAACAGGCGAAGAAGAACGCGCCATGCATCCTCTTCATCGATGAAATAGACGCTGTGGGCCGTTCGCGCGGTAATGGGCTTGGCAATTCGAATGATGAGCGCGAGCAGACGTTGAACCAGCTGCTGGTCGAGATGGATGGTTTCGAAGCCAATGAAGGCATCATTATCATCGCGGCGACCAACCGGCCTGACGTGCTCGACCCTGCGCTGCTGCGTCCGGGTCGTTTTGACCGTCAGATCGTTGTGCCGATCCCCGACATCGAGGGCCGCGAGAAAATCCTCGCCGTCCATATGAAGAAGGTTCCGCTGGCGCCTGACGTCAATTCCCGTACGATCGCGCGCGGCACACCTGGTTTCACAGGGGCCGACCTCGCCAATCTCGTCAACGAAGCTGCACTGCTGGCCGCCCGCCGTAACAAGCGGCTGGTCGCGATGCAGGAGTTCGAGGACGCCAAAGACAAGGTCATGATGGGCACAGAACGCCGCAGTATGGTCATGACCGACGACGAGAAGAAGATGACTGCCTATCACGAGGCTGGCCACGCGCTTGTCTCTATCAACGAGGAAGCGTCTGACCCGATCCACAAGGCTACAATCATCCCGCGTGGCCGCGCGCTGGGCATGGTCATGCGTCTGCCGGAGCGGGATAATTACTCCTATCACCGTGACAAAATGCACGCCAACCTTGCTGTCGCCATGGGAGGCCGCGTGGCGGAAGAAGTAATCTTCGGCCATGACAAGGTTTCGAGCGGGGCGTCTTCGGACATCCAATATGCGACGGACCTTGCGCGCAATATGGTCACCAAATGGGGCATGTCGGACAAGCTTGGTCCGCTCCAGTATGAGGCGAGCCAAGAAGGCTATCTCGGCATGGGCCAGACCAGCCGCACGATGGGCGGCGCGGAAACCAACAAGCTGATCGACGCCGAAATCAAGGCGCTGGTCGAAGGTGGACTCAATCGCGCGAAGGATATCCTGACCGAGCAGGAGGACAAGCTCCACCTTCTCGCGCAGGCAATGCTGGAATATGAAACGCTGACTGGTGACGAAATCAACGAGCTGATGGAAAGCGGCAAGATCGACCGTCCTGAGCCCAAGGGTCCTGTTATCAACGTGCCTAAACATGGCAGTGCCGTGCCAAAGGCCGGTAAAAAGTTCGGAGGAGCTGGAGATGCGGCGCCGCAAGGCGGCTAAGCGGCTTGGCAGAATCCTAAGCGGTAACTTAAGGGGCCCTCTCGGAAGCGAGCGGGCCCCTTTTTCATTTTAACGGCGCGCCAACAGCCAGCCCAACCCCGATGACGAACAGAGCGATCGCAATCCAGGTGAAGATGCTGACGGCAATCAACCGCCACAACGCTCCGAACCGGCTGAGGTTGTAAGTGCCGCGAAGCTGGCGATAGAGGTGGTACGGAGCGTACAGCAGCAATACTGCGCCGAAGCCGAGCTCAAGATAAGCAAACAGGCTGATCAGTCCGATGAGCGCTATCATGAATGACATGGAGTAAGTCACAAAGACCGTGTGGTCATACATTCGAAACTTACGGCTGAATGGAAAAAGCAGCCAGATGAAGGGTACGCTGATCGGGATCAACATCCAGCTGAATTTGTAGGCGTTGGTCTGCATTTTGTAGATCAGCAGCTGCGGGTTCGCCTTTGCCTTCTGCCATGCAGCATCGACTGTAGAAATTGCGGAAGAGGAGAGGGGGCCGTTGACATCGATCTCGGGGGTCGTGTCTTCGACGTCCACTCCGGCAAGTTCGAGTAGCGCCGCTGTGGCCTGCTTCTGATTGGTCAGACGTTCGATCTGAGCCTGCGTTTCCGCCTGAAGCTCGCTTCCCTCTGCAATCGTCGTGAGCTTGGTTTCAGCTTGCGCCAACTCAAGTTCGGCAGCGGTATAAGCCTCCTCCAACTCAGCGGAAGCATTTATATCACTGACGCCGTCAAACTGGATCGCGCCGCCCAACGCGCTGAACATCGCGTAAGTCAGGAATACCACAAACAGGAACAGTGCAATCGGCGAGACATATTTGGCACGCTTCCCATCGATATATTCGCGCGTCAGGCGGCCAGGGTGGACGAGCCACACCGGCAAAGTGCGCCACAGCTTGCCTTCGAAATGCAACACACCGTGGAGCAAATCATGGAAGAACGCGCTAAGCGTGCGGTGGATATGCGCGCGCTGCCCGCAGGAATGACAGTGCGCGCCAACTAAGGCGGTGCCGCAGTTGAGGCAGGCTTGCTCCGCCGTATGACCATCCTCGCCGGGTTTCGCGCCATTAGCGTTAGGTTCCACTGCGCGAGCAGTCATGGCGCCTTGCACCAATCCGCCTATTGCTTCGGGAATGTCACTCATGCCTGCCCCTTTCGCCATTTGTTCGCTTGACGAACGGGATGCCAGTGCGGCGACTGGCTTGCAACGGGTAGGCACAACAAAAAAGGGCCGCATCGCTGCGGCCCCTTTCGAAATTCACATGTTCAAATGAAATTAGCCGTCGTAATCGGAACCGATCGAAGTCGAACGGGCCGGAGCCGACGCGGTGATCCGCAATGCTTCTGCCGACTGGCTGAGCGAGCCGATTTCATCCGCATCTTCTTCATCGTCAGGCAGCACGCGCTGCAGGCCGAGGATGACGCTTTCTTTCAAAACTTTCGGCTTCACTGTCTGCTCGGCGATTTCGCGCAGAGCAACGACCGGGTTCTTATCACGGTCGCGGTCGATGGTGAGTTCGGCACCGCCGGACATTTCGCGGGCACGCTGGCCAGCAAGTAAAACAAGGTCGAAACGGTTTGGAACCTTATCGACACAATCTTCGACGGTAACGCGCGCCATGGGCACTCCGATAATTCTGGTGTTGCAGGATTGACTGCTAAATAAGGTTCGCACGCCTCAGAGTCAAGAAAATCTCGGGGAATTCGGGCGTGTCGGCATAGGATGCAGGCAATGGGCTTGCACCGCCTGCGCCCTGCACCCTACAGGCTTGGTATGACCGGAACCGAACCTGCAGCGCAGGGTGCCAATGCCGATATCGCGATCTGGGAAGATCCAGTGCCTTTTAAGGCTGATGCGCAAGGCTTGTCTTTTACCTTCTATCCCTCTGGAAAAGACCGGCTAGAACGCCTGCTCAGCCTGATCGATGGTGCGAAAGACTCGCTCAAGCTCTGCTTCTATATCTTCGCAAATGACGATGCGGGTGAAGCAGTCCGTGATGCGCTGGTGAAGGCGGCAAATCGCAATGTCGAGGTGACGCTAATCGTCGACGGCTTCGGTGCGGGAGCCGAGGATAGCTTTTTCGCAGAACTCGCTGATGCCGGCGGCCGCTATACCAGATTCAGCCCTCGCTGGTCGCAGCGTTATCTGATCCGCAACCATCAGAAAATGGTGATCGCGGATGATAAGACAGCGATGATCGGCGGTTTTAACGTCGAACATGATTACTTTGCGCCGCCGGAGGAAAACGGCTGGCACGACCTTGGCCTGACGCTGAAGGGCGATGCCGTGGAGGGGCTGGTCAGCTGGTTCGATCGGTTGGAGCAATGGACGGCTGACCCCAAGGCCAACTGGCGCGCCATGTACCGAATGATCCGACAATGGGATGCGGGGTCGGGGTCAGTGCGCTGGCTGATCGGCGGGCCGACACGTGGCTGGTCCAGCTGGGCCAAATGCGTTGGCAACGACCTCCGGCAGGGCAAGCAGCTTGATATGATGATGGCTTACTTCAGCCCGTCACCCAGCCTGCTGCGCCGCATCGGGCGGATTTCGAAATATGGCGAGGCTCGGCTGGTGATGGCCGGAAAGTCGGACAATGGCGCGACGCTGGGCGCAACGCGCGCGCTTTATGGTTATCTGTTGAAACGCGATGCCCAGATCTATGAATTCCAACCCTGCAAATTGCATGCGAAGATGATTGTGCTGGATGATGCGGTGTATGTAGGCAGCGCAAATTTCGACATGCGAAGCCTGTTTTTGAACCTGGAACTGGTCCTTCGGATCGAGGACAAGCAGCTCGCCGACACGATGCGCGCATATCTGGCAAAGCATGTTACAGCGAGCGAGCACATTACTGCAGAAAGTCATCGCCGCAATGCGACTTTCGGCAAGCGCATCAAATGGGCGATCAGCTGGTTTCTGGTGACGGTCGTGGATTACACCGTCACCCGCAGGCTTAACCTAGGTCTGTAATCCAGTTTCTATTCGAAACCGTAGTCCGAATAATCCTTCATATTCGGCGAGGTGAACTTGGTGAACTCACTCTGGAACAACAGCGGCACATTGCCGGTCGAACCGTGACGCTGCTTGGCCACGATCAGGGTCGCTTTGTTATTGATGTCTAATTGCGTGTTTTCCCACGCTTTGTATTTTTCTATGGCGCCGGGCGAGCTTTCCGCCGTGGGTTTATCCGGCTCTGACGAGGCGTGATAATAATCCTCGCGGAAGATAAACCAGACCATATCCGCATCTTGCTCGATCGAACCTGATTCGCGCAGGTCCGACAGCATCGGGCGCTTGTCTTCGCGTTGTTCCACTGCACGGCTGAGCTGTGACAGCGCGATCACGGGAACCTCAAGTTCCTTCGCCAGTGTTTTAAGACCCCGGCTGATCTCGGAGATTTCATTCACGCGGTTGTCATTCGCGCGCCCGCTACCCTGCAGCAATTGCAAATAGTCGACTACAATCATGCCGATATCGTGACGCCGCTTCAGCCGCCGCGCTCTTGTCCGCAGCGCGCCGATGGTCAGCGCAGGTGTGTCGTCGATAAACAGGGGCAATTCCGCAAGCCGCTGGCTGGCGAAGGAAAGTTTCTGGAACTCTTCACGGCTAAGCTTACCCGACCGCAGTTTTTCGGACGAGATTTCTGATTGCTCGGCCAGAATACGCGTCGCCAGCTGGTCGGCGCTCATTTCCAGGCTGAAGAATGCGACCGGCGCGCCGTAATTGTTGGGTCCGCCATCCGCCTGATACTTCAAATGCTCTTCCGCGCAATTAAAGGCGATGTTAGTGGCGAGCGACGTCTTGCCCATACCCGGACGGGCGGCCAAAATGATCAAATCGCTATCATGCAGGCCGGCGGTTTTCTGATCGATTGTGACGAGGCCAGTGGTCTTGCCCGACACGCCGCCGCCCGAATTCATGGCCGCTTCGACCATCTGGATTGCGGTGATCGCCGCGCTCTTGAAGTTCTTCGCCTCGGTCCCCGTGGTGGCACCTTCGGCCACGCGGAATAGGTCAGCTTCGGCCTGTTCGATCTGCTCCAAAGGTGCGACGCTTTCCGACGTATCCAGAGCATCTTCGACCAGATTGCGGCCTACGGAAACAAGCTCGCGTAGCAAGGCGAGATCGTAAATTTGCTGGGCCAATTCGCGGGGGGCGAGCAAGCCTTGCCCGTCAGCTGTCAGGCGCGCGAGATAGGTGATGCCGCCCAGCTCTTTCAGCGCCTCATCCGCCTCGAAATAGGGCTTCAGCGTGACCGGCGTGACCACGGCTGACCGGTCGAGCAAAGTCAGCACCCGCTCAAACACGCGGCCATGCACCGGTTCAAAGAAATGCTCGGGCCGAATCGCCACGGGCAGTTCCTCGATCACGCGGTTATCGATCAGCACCGCGCCCAGAAACGCCGCCTCCGCCTCCACGTTTGCGGGCAGGGTGCGGCCCACCATATCTTTTGATTCGGATTTGTCGGCTCCCGTATCACTGGAAGCTTCGGGGGTGCGGATCATCAGGTCTTGGTCAGGCATGCCGGTTCTAATGCGTGATGAGTGCGGCAAGGGGAAGGCAGTCTTGAAACACAAGCGCGGACAGCTTTGTGCAAAACCCCAAAAGAATTTTTCCTGATCAACTTGCTTTAGAAAGCTTGCCGCATACCCCGCGCATCTGCGAAGGCATCAACCACATGTCCGAATACCGCATTTCCCATATCAATCTCGACGATGAGACTATCCTGTGGCGTAGTGCTGACGTGGAGCAGGAGCGGCGCGTCGCCATGTTCGATCTGATCGAGGAAAATACGTTCAAACCGGTGCGTTCTGCCGAGGCGGGGCACGATGGCCCTTACAGGCTGGATCTGTCCGTACCCGAGGGCCGCCTGTCGCTGGTGATTTCGGACGAGGCGGAAAATGAACTTGAGACGCTGATCCTAGGCATGGCCCGCTTCCGCCGCCCGATCCGCGAATATTTCGCGATCTGTGACAGCTATTATCAGGCGATTCGGCAGGCCACCGCTGCGGAGATTGAAACCATCGATATGGCCCGCCGCGGCGTGCATAATGGCGCGGCCGAGCTGCTGATGGAGCGGCTGGAGGGTAAGGTCGAAACCGACTTCGCCACCGCAAGGCGGCTGTTCACTTTGATCTGCGTGCTGCATATCAAAAGCTGAATGAGGGGCTGGGTCGCATGGCACGTAAGACAAAACTTGGCAGCCGGATGCGCTGGGCAGCTGCGGTACTTCTGCTCGCATTGCTGGCCGCAGGATTTGGCTGGTGGCATTTGGTCAACTGGACGCCGGACCGCGCCGAATATCCGGTTCAAGGTGTGTTGATTGGGGCAGCCGATGGCGAGCCGGACTTCCGCGCGCTCAAAGCGATTGGCGCAGATTTCGCCTATCTTGAGGCAAGTTCAGGCACTGGCGAACAGGACGCGTCGTTTGCCCGCAATTACGCGGCCTCGCGCAAGGCAGGGCTGCGGATTGGCGTGGTTCATGCCTTCGATCCATGCGTTCCGGCAGACGGGCAATCCGCCAATTTCGTCACCATCGTGCCGCGCGTGGCCGATCTGCTGCCGCCCGCGATCGAGCTCGCCAAGAACACTGACGGCTGCGAGACCAAGGTGCATGATGCTTCGGTGGAAAGCGAGCTGATGACTTTGGTAAATCAAGTCCAAAACCATGTCGGAAAGCCAGCGCTGTTGAAAATTTCGCCGGAGTTTGAAGAGCGTTTCGATTTCGCTGGCCGGTTCGAGCGAAACCTGTGGCTCACCCGAACAAGGTTCGAGCCGACCTATGCGGGGCGTCCATGGGCGCTATGGACAGCCAATGAAGGCTTGCGCAACGAAGCAGGCGAAACGCCGGTGCGATGGGTGGTGGTAAGGTGAGCAATATGGACGATCTAATATCCGCTGCACGCGAGGCCGCAAGCACCGCCTATGCGCCCTATTCAAACTTCCAAGTCGGCGCAGCGCTGCTGTTCGCCGATGGCAGCGTGGTAACCGGCGCGAATGTCGAAAACGCCAGCTACGGCTTGGCTCTGTGCGCGGAAACAGTCGCCGTGGCCAAGGCTATGTCGAGCGGCTCGCGCGGCGGGTTGGACGCTATTGCCGTAACCGGCCCGGCGCATGATCCGATCACCCCCTGCGGCCGCTGCCGTCAGGTGCTGAACGAGCTGGCGGCACTGGGCGGAACCGACCCCGATGTTCATTGCGCAGGCGCGGATGAAGTGATCACGGTGAAGTTATCACAGCTGCTGCCGATGGCGTTCGGGCCGGATAGCTTGGTTTAATGACGCATCGGCCCCGGCCTAAGGTCGCCTTAAGCGAAGCAGACATTAGCGCGATCATCGAAATGGCGCTGAGCGATCACGTCAGCTTTGCTAATATCGAGCGCGAATACGGCCTGCCGGAAAGTGAGGTCAAAGCGTTAATGCGGACCTCGCTCAAGCCATCCAGTTACCGGACATGGCGCAAACGCGTGCGCGAGTTTGGCGACCGGCGCGAGCATTACAAATAGACGCTACGCACCCGACTTGATCTGAGGCTTCACCAACCGCGGCTGCCCGGTATTCCCTTGAAAGGTCCGGCCACAGCGGAGGTGATCCAGCCGCCATAAAACTCACCTGGCTGCGGGACCACTGTCTCGCCATCGACGCTGCAACGGTCGAACGCTCCGGGATAGAATGCGACGTGATCCCTCAGCGGCTCGAATGCAGCGCTGGGCGATGGGTAGCTCCAGCCCACGTTTGACAAGACAAGATCGCCGATCACGACATCCCAATATTTCGCTGCGCCCTTCCATTCACAAAAGGAGGCGCCAGATCCCCGGCGCAGCAAGCCCGGTTTTATATCATCGGGGGGGAAGTAATAGCTGGGCGGATGACTGGTTTCCAAGGTGCGGATGGCGCTGCTTGTATCGGCGACGGTGATGCCGCTGTGTTCTATCATGATACGCGCCGATTCCGGCTCGCAAATCGCCGGGCGAGGGTAAGACCAGACGCTTTTTTGGCCGGAGCGGACAGGCTCTGGCTTTGGTCTCATCATGCTCGTTCTCCTGAAACAAGGCGCTGTAATGCCGGACGGAAGCGCAAAAATATCCGGTAGCTGCATTCGAGCAGCGGCAGAATACCCGGGATACGTGCGGCCAGCCCGAGCGGGCGCAGCAGCGGTACAGCGCGCCACATGGCTGCGAAAGCGGCTGCACCTGACAGCAGGACACCATTTTCGCTTGCATGGAATCGTTTGAGCATTTCGTCGCGATTGATCGGGCAGTTGGTTTGGCTATCGGTTAAGTCGACGAACTGGATGGCGTCCGAGCGGTCAAGCCGCCGGATAAACGCTATTTCTTTTCGGCACAGCGGGCAGCCGCCATCATGCCATACAATCAGCTTTTCCATATTCCAAATATAGGTTGCGGTTGCGGCAAAGCATCCCCGCGCCATGATTAATTCCGCTTCTACCAGCCCGCGGTGGGATGACGCTTCTCTAGTCCTCCAACCACTCCACCAGGGCGGCGAGGCAATCCCGCGCAAGCATCTTAGAGCGTTCCGGGCTCCAGCCTTGGTCGGGGTCGGGCCAGTCGTCATTGTCCTTGAACGGCATTTCCAGCGTCATCGCTGGAGCGCTAAACCGGTGTGCTACTTGGTTGGTGCTCATCGCCAGATTGGCGGTGCCGGGGCGGGAGACGGGATAGCCTTTCTTTGTCTGAAAGTCGGGCGTGCGGCGGTCGAGGATCGCGCGGTAGCGATAGAATTCGTTACCCAGCTCTTCGGTCCAATTGGGGATGCCTTCGAAACCGGCAATGAAGTTGGCGGCGATGGCTTCGTCGCCGTGGACGTCCATGGCGAAATCCAGCCCGCTTTCGTCCATCGCATTACGGATGGCGAGAACTTCGGGGCTCTTTTCAGCCGTGGGGTTATCCCACTCACGGTTGAGGTTTGTGCCCACCGCATTTGTCCGCAAATGGCCGCGGCATGATCCGTCGGGATTGCAGTTCGGTACCAGATGCAGGCGGCATTTTTCGCGCAGCACGCGGCCGACGGTGTTGGCCTCGTCGCACAACACTTCCAGCGCGCCTTCCATCCACCATTCGGCCATGCTTTCGCCGGGATGCTGGCGGGCATAAAGCCACACCTGCCTGTCGCCATTGCCCATTTCGAGGCAGTCGATGGGTTGACCTTCGATGCTGGTGCCGAGGCAGCGATAGGACACGCCTTCGCTCGCCGCCGCTTCAGCGACAAGATCGTGGTGACGCTCAATGGAATAGGGCGCGAAATAGGCGAACCACGCGATGTCGCTGGCGGCGGCATATTTGATCGTCAGCTCGCCCTTATCCTTTTCATAGGACGTATCGGCGCGGCCCCAATAGTCGCGATCTTCCGACACGCAGGCGCGGTATCCGGGCCAGCCAGCCGGATAGGCGGAGTCTTTCAGCCCTTCGATCACCAGCGTCATTTCGCGGCCCTCTGCGCCCGAAACGCGGAAGTGAAACCACTGTTTGAAATCCGAATTCTCATCCTTGCGGATCGCGAGGCGGGCGGTGTCGCCATTGACGGAAAGGACGTCGATATTGCCGCTGTCGAAAGCGGATGTGACGATGATGTTGCCCCTGGTATTGCCCATCAGTCAGCCACCTCGACACGGACAGTCTCGCCATCATTGCCGGGGAAGTCCGCAAACAAAGCCTCGGCCATTGCTGCGGCCCCTAAGTCGGTTCCAGCAAGCGGCGACTTCTCGTCGACGATGAAACTGGCGCGGCCTTCCCAGATGGATTTGCCGGTTGTCCGGTCGCGGATGATAACGCCCATTTCGGTCGCGGTTTTTACGCCGCTGCCTCCGCCCAAATTAATGCCAACGCCAAGCCCGACGCCCGAACCATAGGAGCCGGTCGATCCGCCAGCGCCCACGGTAACGGGGCCGCGGCGGCCACCTTTACGTTCGGTGAACCGCTCGACCCGAACTTCGGCGATTTGGTCGCCCGTATCGGTTCCGACTTCACTATAGCCAAGCCGGACAAGCTCGCGCGCTACTGCTGCCTTATAGCTTTGCAGAGCCAGCGGTTGATCGCCGAGGCCCGGCGCGCTCACGACGGAGACAGTGCCGACCGCCAGTTTCGCACGGGCGTCCTCAGCCACGAAGCGCGTCACCTGAACTGGCCCGACCGGCGTGGTGCAGGCGGACAATGCCGCGGCGCACAAGGTGATTACGGCGAGTGTCGGAAATTTCATTGGTCATGCTCCCAAATGGCGACCGGCATAATGTTGCTTCAATCTGGCCCCTCACAGGCCAAGTAGCAAGAACAGCGCTTTAGTTTACCAAATCGCTGTAGGTTTCTGCTAACCGGCGCGGCATGAATGAAAAGTGTCCTGTCCTCGTTACCGGCGGTGCCGGTTATATCGGTAGCCACGCTGTGCTCGCTTTGCGCGATGCCAGCTATCCGGTTGCCGTGATCGATAACCTTGTGACCGGTTTCCGCTTTGCAGTGCCGGATGATGTGGCCTTCTATGAAGGCGACATTGCCGACGGTGATCTGGTGGCGCGAATAATCGAGGAGCAGGGCATCAAGGCAGTGATGCATTTTGCCGGATCGGTCGTGATTCCGGAATCGGTGTCCGATCCGCTTAAATATTACAGCAACAACACAGTGAAGAGCCGCGCGTTGATCGAATCGCTGGTGACGGGCGGCGTGCCGCATATGATCTTCAGCTCGACCGCTGCGACCTATGGCATCCCCGAAGTCGCTCAGGTCACCGAGGAAACACCGACGGTGCCGATCAATCCCTATGGCTGGTCGAAACTGATGACGGAGCAGATGCTCAGCGACACGGTTGCCGTCAGCGATATGAATTGCTGCGTATTGCGTTATTTCAATGTTGCAGGCGCCGATCCGCAAGGCCGCACTGGCCAATCCACTGCCGGCGCAACGCATTTGATTAAAGTCGCTGTCGAGGCAGCGCTTGGCTCGCGCGAATCGGTAGGAGTGTTCGGGACGGACTTCGATACCCCTGATGGCACGGGCGTGCGCGATTACATCCATGTGGCTGACTTGGCAGCGGCCCATGTGCTCGCGCTGGAGGCGCTGATCGAACAGCCCGAACGCTCGCTGACGATGAATTGCGGATATGGCCGGGGCTTCTCCGTGATGGAAGTGCTCGACGCAGTCGACCGGGTGACGAACAACAAAATCAAACGCGTAATGGAGGGCCGCCGTGCGGGCGATCCCGATTCGCTTATTTCGGACCCTTCGCGCATCCGCAGCACTCTACCATGGGAGCCGAAATACGCCGATTTGGACCAGATCGTGACCCATGCGCTTAATTGGGAACGGATTTTGTCCGAAAAGCGCCTAAACGGTTGACTTGCAGGAGGGCCAACCATAGAGGGCCGGACTTGCAATTCAGCGCGGGAAATATATCTCCAGCGCACACAAACACCGAAAGCCGTATCATGAAAGTTCGTAACAGCCTCAAGTCGCTGAAAACCCGTCACCGCGATTGCCGCGTGATTCGTCGCCGTGGTCGCACCTATGTGATCAACAAGACCAATCGCCGCTTCAAGGCGCGCCAGGGTTAATTGACCCTGTGACCGGAGTGCCTCGGCTACTCCGTTTCTGAAACCGGCCCGTTCCCTTTTTGGGGAGCGGGCCGTTTCCGTTTTAGCTTGGTGATGGATTTGAACGCATGACGAAGGGCCAGCCAAACAGTGTCGTGTTCGATGTGGGCCGGGTGTTGGTCCAATGGGATCTGCGCCATCTGTTTGCCAAACTGATCGACGATCCGGTTCAGCTTGAATGGATTGTATCCAACGTCGTCACACCTGAATGGCACTTCCGCGCTGATGCGGGTGAGGCAGTCTCCAAGCTGGTGGCTGAACGCAAGGCCGAGTTTCCCGAATATGCCGCGCTGCTCGATGCCTATGCCACGCGCTTTCTTGAGACGATCCCGGGGCCGATTGCCGGGACGCATGAACTGGCCGGGCGGCTGGCGGCTGGCGGAACGCCGCTATTCGGACTGACTAATTTCGCTGAAGAATTCTGGGCTGAATTCCGCCCGACTCAGCCTGTCTTTGGCGACTTTCAGGACATCTTGGTGTCTGGCACGGAAAAGCTCGTGAAGCCCGATCATGCGATCTACCGGCTGGCTCAGCAGCGCTTCGGCCGCGAGCCGCATGAATTGTACTTCATCGACGATAGCGAGCCGAACGTTATCGCTGCCCTGGAATGCGGGTGGCAGGCCCATCTTTTCCGCGATGCCGGCGAGCTTGAGGCTGCCCTGAAGGCCCACGGGTTTTTGACATAAAAGAGCCCCCGTTCCTTGGGGGAACGGAGGCTACAGTGTGCCCGGCTTTTTTGGAGTGATGAGAGAGGGCCGGGCGGGGGACTGGTTTCGCTTAGTTACCGTTGCACTTGGCGACATTGTCTTCTGCAAGCGTTTCATCGCCGGCCGTAAAGCTGGTGATGTCACCGAATTCACGGGCAACACGCTTGCACATGGATGTGGGGCGGGCTCCGCCTTTTCCGGCGATGCAGGATGTGCCTTCGCAAACCCAAAGGATGCCGCCGACTACTTCCTTGGTGCTTTCAACCGGGGTTGCCAGTTCGGCGCGGTAATAGACGCCGCCAGCGGCATTAGCCGGGGAGACGGTCGCACCGAAGGTGGCGAGGGTTATCAGACCGGCAACGGCGGTGATGGCGAATGAGCGGAGTGGGCGAGCAGTGTGGGGGAGGGTCATTGGTTCGTTTCCTTGTTATTCAAGATGCGAAACCTAGTTGCATTTAACAACCAGTTGCGAATCACTACTTACTTATATAAGTATTAAGTTGCAACCTAAAACTTAGTTTAAATTTGTAGGCTTGGGTTTTGTCGTTAGAAAGGTCTTCGGGAAGGTGATTGATGGGTGAATTAAGAGAGCCGCTACGTGAATTGACAGCCTGCGGGCTGCCTGAAGCGCTGGAAGTGATGGGGGAGCGTTGGTCCTTCATGATCCTGCGCGCTTCGTTCAACGGCGTGTATCATTTCGAAGAATTCCTCAGCGAGCTTGGAATCGCCCGCAACATCCTGTCGAGCCGCCTCGGCAAATTGGTCGAACATGAAATTCTCGACCGTCAGCCATGCGCGGATGATCGCCGCCGGATCGAGTATCGCCTGACGGAAAAGGGTCTCGACCTGCTTCCGGCGATGTTGGCGCTGCGCCAATGGGGCCAGAAATACGGCTTCGAAGTTATCGAAGACCCCGTGCTGGTCGACGAACGTGATCGGATGCCCATCGGACCAATTTCAATCCGCGCCCATGATGACCGCGTCATTGGCCCGATGGATCTGTATCTGCAGCCACGCGACAAGCTTGGAATGCGCGATGATGAGGACCAGCGGGTAGAAGCAGCTGAGTAACCCGCTCACTACGCCAGATGGGCGCTATATCATTGTGCGCGGACGTTTATGGCGCGCAGCCAATCCTGCTCTACCGAAAGACAAGCGCCAGTCGTTGGTTGATGTATTGATGGCCGCGCGCCGCGCTGTCCGTGCAGCGAAGGACAATCCCGGCGATATGAAGCGGGCCCGTGCGCGCGTCGATGCGGCCAAGCATGAGTTGGGAGAACGCGGCCCCGTTTGGTGGCACGATGGCGCACCCGATTTGAACCAGCGGATGGCCAAGACTTCTATCTACGCTGATTGGTATGCTGAAGTTGGCGGAGCCGCTTACCTTCAGCCCGCCGCTTGTGAGTGCTGCCATTTTCGTTGCTGATCGGCAACGGCTGCTGCGCGAATTCGAAGTTTCCCTGAACACTAAATTGACCCCGGTGCACTTCGTTGCAAATGCAGGCCGAGGTTGCAATTTCATGACTTGATTCGCTTATGTGTTCGCTGCGTGATTGACTGCTCGGCGAGAAATTCACCCTTCTGGGGTTTGGCATAAGTGGTTCGCAAAATTGAATGAGGGCAAACATAATGTCATTGGCACGGTTTTTTACCACTACTGCGATCGTCCCGATTGCAGCAATGCTGACAGTCGCTGCACCGGCGGCCGCGCAATCTACAGATTCAAGGCAAGAGGAGGCTGCCGAGCAAAGCGGTGTTCGCACCATCATCGTCACAGCGCAGCGGCGCGAGCAGGACATTCAGGACGTTCCCGTATCGGTGACAGCCATCAATCAGGACACGCTGGCTGCAATCAACAGCAGCGGCCAGGACGTTCGCGTCTTGTCCGCCCGCGTTCCCAGCCTGATTGTCGAATCCTCCTTTGGCCGGACCTTTCCGCGCTTCTATATCCGCGGCCTGGGCAATACAGACTTCGACTTCAACGCCTCGCAACCGGTCAGCCTTGTTCTTGATGATGTCGTTCTGGAAAATCCGATCCTCAAAGGGTTCCCAATCTTTGACGTCCAGCAGGTCGAGGTTTTGCGCGGCCCGCAAGGGACACTCTTTGGTCGCAACACGCCTGCCGGCATCGTAAAGTTCGATTCGGTCAAACCGCGTGATTACGCCGATGGCTATGCAAGCGTCAGCGTGGGCCGGTTTGGCAATATCAATACCGAAGCAGCTGTCGGCGGGCCGTTGGGTGAGCAGGTCAATATCCGCCTATCCGCGCTGTACCAGCGCCAGGATGATTATGTCGACAATGTCCTTCCCGGCGGCACAACCAAGAACGCGCTGGGCGGCTTTGACGAATTCGCCTTCCGCGCACAGTTCGATTTTGAACTGACCGAAAATTTTGATCTGCTTCTGACAGGGCAGCTGCGCGATCTTAACGGCACAGCCCGGATTTTCCGGGCGAACAATTTTACGCGCGGGCAGTCAGGCCTGAACGAAAACTTCAGCCGCAGCACTGTTTCGGTCGATGGCCAGAATGAGCAAACAGTTCAAACAAGCAATGCTTCGGCCCGCGCGACATGGGATGTGGGACCGGTCTCGGTCATTGCGGTTACCAGCTATTGGAATGGCCGCGCCGCATCCGTTGGCGACGTCGATGGCGGATTTGGAGCGAACTTCTTGCCGCCTGCGTTGACAGGCCCCGGACAGATACCTTTCACTGCGGAAACGCAGGATACGATTCCTAACCTTGACCAGTTTACGCAAGAACTGCGGATCGCCAGCAATGGCAATGGCCCTTTGAGCTATCAGGCGGGTATCTTCTATTTTGACGAGTCGCTGGAGATCGTCAGCAACAACTTCTCGACTTTAGGCGATCCGCTCAACGCGCCGGGCGGCATCAACATTGTCGTATCGCAAGAGCAAGAGAGCGAGGCCCTGGGTATTTTCGGCTCGTTGACTTACGAATTGTCCGACCAGCTCAGCATCAGCGGCGGGGTCCGTTACAATGACGATTCACGCGATTTCGTGGTCGTGCGCAGTCAGGACACGCAATTCCCGACATTTCTGCAAAACCCGCTCGGGACGGTCACTCGCTCGGTTAGCGATGATACGATCACATGGGATCTGAGCGCGACATACGCGGCGAGTGACGACGTCAATCTGTACGCAAAGGTAGCGCGCGGATATCGCGCGCCGAGTATTCAGGGCCGCGTCCTGTTTCCGCCTGCAACGCCCACCCCGCTCGAAGACGGCGTGACCATCGGCGATTCCGAGACGATCACTTCTTATGAAGCCGGCATCAAATCGACGTTTCTTGATGGCCGGGCGCGCGTGAACCTTTCGGGTTTCTACTTTAATCTCAACGATGCCCAACTCACCGCGGTGGGGGGCTCGGTTAACGCAAACCGTTTGATCAATGCCGATAATGTGCGCGGATATGGTTTTGAGCTGGACGCGGAACTGGCGCCAACAGACAATCTGTTTCTGACAGCCGGCCTCAGCTACAATCACACCGAGATACAAGATGCAGGACTAACCACCGCTGCGTGCGGCGCGGTGCGCGTTGACACCTTCCCGGATGTCTCTTTGTGTACAATCCTTGATCCGATCGTGACGCCCGCGGCCCCATTCTCGGCAGCGATCGTGAGTATCAATGGCAATTCTTTGCCACAGGCTCCGCGCTGGATCGCAAATTGGACCGCGCGCTACAGCATCCCAGTTGGCGATGGCGAAATCTATGCCTTCACCGACTGGGCCTACCGCTCGCGCATCAATTTCTTTCTGTATGAAGCGCTTGAATTTCAGGATGCAAGCCAGCTCGAAGGCGGCGTTCGCGCAGGCTACAAGACAGACAAGTTCGAGGTGGCTGCCTTTGTGCGCAACATTACCGATGACGCGTCCGCTGTTGGCGCAATCGACTTTAATAATCTGACGGCGCTGATCAATGAACCCCGCGTCTGGGGAGTGTCGGCTGCGATCAATTTCTAAGCGCGTTTAACGACATGTAAAGGGCCCCGTATCGCAGGATGCGGGGCCTTTTTCATGACTTCAAGGGTGTCTTTGCGTCGCGTTAATCGGCGATAGAGCCATTTGCGGACATTGCACTAAGAGCGGACTGGCAGCTTTCCGAGCATTTCAGACAAAAGCAGTCTGTCAGCTAACGACCCAATTGCGGACGCGCAGGGCCTTTCAGCCTCTTAATTAGACAAAGTCGATCTGGCCGCATAATCTCCACGTTGGATTAAAGGGGGATTTCTATGATCAGACAGCAACTAGTTATCGCAACATTCATT
>JBBKVP010000027.1:0-3265 GCA_037968495.1 Pontixanthobacter sp.
GCATTCGTGCAGCCATGCCGCCGCCCGACCGACGGCCGATACGGCGAAAACCCCAACCGGCTGCAGCATTACTACCAATATCAGGTAATCCTGAAGCCAAGTCCGCCAGACATTCAGGGCCTCTATCTTGAAAGCCTGCGCGTAATCGGCATCGATCCGCTGAAGCATGACATCCGTTTCGTGGAAGATGACTGGGAATCCCCGACGCTGGGCGCATGGGGTTTGGGCTGGGAAGTCTGGTGTGACGGGATGGAAGTCACGCAGTTCACATATTTCCAGCAAATGGGCGGTTTTGACTGCAAGCCCGTCGCTGGCGAACTGACCTACGGCCTCGAACGCCTCGCCATGTATATCCAAGGCGTGGACAGTGTTTACGACCTCGATTTCAATGGACGAGGGGTGAGCTACGGCGAAGTATTCCTCGAAAACGAAAAACAAATGTCGAAATGGAACTTCGAAGTCGCTGACACTGATGCTCTTTTCGACCTGTTCAATAAGGCTGAGGCCGAGTGCCGGAATGCGCTCGCTGCAGAAGTTCCAATCGCTGCTTATGAGCAAGCGGTAGAGGCCAGCCACATCTTCAATCTTCTGCAAGCACGCGGCGTGATTAGCGTGCAAGAACGCGCCAGCTACATGGGCCGCGTACGCGATTTGGCACGCGGTTCCTGCGAAGCGCATATGGAGAAGGAAAAAGCCGGCTGGGCCGAGAAATATCCGGAGTGGTCGGCATGAGCGATTTCCTCCTAGAACTCCGCAGCGAAGAAATTCCCGCCCGCATGCAAAAGGGCGCACGCGGCGAGCTGGAAAAGCTGTTCCGCCGCGAGTTGGACGCTGCCGGTGTCTCCATTGGTGAGATCACAGTCTATTCCACGCCGCGCCGCCTTGCGCTGATTGCGCGCGACCTGCCGCTGGAAACAGAGGCTGTTAGCGAAGAAGTGAAAGGCCCGCCAGAGGGCGCTCCCGATCACGCCATCGACGGTTTCTGCCGCAAGAATGGCGTCACCCGCGACCAGTTGGAAGTGCGCGACGTTAAAGGGCGGAAGACGTACTTCGCCGAAATCAATAAGCCGGGCAGGGCGGTCACGGGCGTTCTTGCCGAGGCTATCCCGACGATCATCCGCGACTTCTCATGGGCCAAATCACAGCGTTGGGGCGCAGCATCGATCAGCACCGAAAGCATCCGCTGGGTGCGCCCGCTATCTGGCATCGTTGCATTGCTCGGCAATGAAATCGTCGAATGCGAAGTGCACGTCGTTACGTCAGGCGCGGTTACTCTGGGCCACCGCTTCCACCATTCGGGCGACATCACCATCGGCAGTGCCGACGATTATGCGATGAAGTTGCGCGCGGCCCACGTGATCGTGGACCACGAAGAGCGCCAAGACATCATCCGCACCGGCGCGGCTAAGGCTGCACAGGATGCGGGCCTCTCGCTGGTTGAGGATGAAGGCCTAGTGATCGAAAACGCCGGACTGACCGAATGGCCCGTGCCGCTGCTCGGACGCTTCGAAGATGATTTCCTGGAAGTGCCGCCCGAAACGATCCAGTTGACCGCCCGCGTGAATCAGAAGTATTTCGTTTGCGAGAAAGACGGCAAGCTGGCCAACGCCTTCATCTGCACTGCTAATATAGAGGCGGAGGACGCCGCTGTCGTCGTCGAAGGCAACCGCAAGGTCCTCGCCGCGCGGCTGTCCGATGCGAAGTTTTTCTGGGATGTCGACCGCAAGCAGACTTTGGAAGAACATGCCAATGGCCTTGAGCGAATAACCTTCCATGAGAAGCTTGGAACGGTCGCGGACAAAGTCGAGCGGGTAGCCAAATTGGCCGAATGGCTCGCGAGCGAAGGCATCGTGCCGGATTGCGACCCTGCACTGGCGCGTCAGGCTGCTGAACTATGCAAAGCCGACCTCGTTACCGAAATGGTCGGCGAATTTCCCGAATTACAAGGTCTGATGGGCGGCTATTATGCCCGCGCCGAAGGCCTGCCGGATGCCGTCGCCGACGCTATCCGCGATCATTACAAGCCGGTCGGGCAGGGCGATGAAGTGCCGACTGCTCCGGTAACGGTTGCGGTGAGTTTGGCTGACAAGCTGGATACGCTAACGGCATTTTTTGCTATCGATGAAAAGCCGACCGGCTCCAAAGATCCGTTTGCGCTTCGCCGCGCGGCATTGGGAATTCTGCGTCTATTGGACTTGGGACTGCGGTTTGATTTCGCAAAAGCAGTACGTAGCGCGACCGGCAACTTATTTGCTCAAATGGACGCTAGATCAAGTTCGAAGGACTTGGCTTTTGATGATGGAGAGGAAGTTACAGGTTTCCTTGTTGACCGCTTAAAAGTCCAGCAACGCGAAGCCGGCGTCCGCCATGACCTTATCGACGCCGTGTTCGCACTCGGCGGCGAAGACGACCTCGTCCGCTTGCTCGCCCGTGTCCATGCGCTCCAATCCTTTATGGAAAGCGACGACGGCGCAAATCTGCTCGCGGGTTACAAGCGCGCGGCCAATATCCTCAAGAAGGAAGACTGGTCCGGCGAGAAGAATAAATCTCTGTCCTACACGCCCGAACCGGCCGAAAAGGCGCTGTTGGGTGCACTCGATGCAGCGGAGCCAAAAGCGGCTGCATCAATCGAGAGCGAAGATTTCGGCGCGGCAATGGCGGCTTTGGCCAGCCTGCGCGCACCGATTGATGCCTTTTTCGAGGATGTGACAGTAAATGATGATGATCAGGACAAGCGCGCTGCACGCCTCAATTTGCTCCTGCGGTTCTGCAATGCCGTCCATACCGTGGCTGATTTCGCGCGGATCGAGGGGTAGGAGCTTCTTCTCTTATGACCCTGTCACATGTGTCACTTTGAAAGAAAAGCGGTCAGTTAGATGAACCAGACAGTCTATCCATTTGGTGGCGGTGCGCCCCTCACCGATCCCCGCGCGAAGGACAAGAATGTCACCGGCGGCAAGGGCGCGAACCTCGCTGAAATGGCCAGCATCGGCCTACCGGTTCCTCCCGGCTTCACGATCACGACTGAAGAATGCGTTAGCTATCTGGCAGGCGGTGCGGACTTCTCCGACAAATTGCGGAGCGATGTCGCAAGCGCTCTTGAACATGTCGAAAAAGCGGTCGGTAAGCCCTTCGGCGACAAGACCAATCCGATGCTCGTATCCGTCCGCTCCGGTGCCCGCGTTTCGATGCCCGGAATGATGGACACCGTACTCAATCTCGGCCTGAATGACGAGACGGTCGAAGGGCTTGCAGCCAGCAGCGG
>JBBKVP010000028.1:0-23985 GCA_037968495.1 Pontixanthobacter sp.
AGCGTGAACTTGCCCAGCCGCTCGATCGTATAGACGAAGCCCTGTTTGACCACGCGAACCATCGAGAAAAGCACGACGACTACCAGTACGATGACCAGCAAAAGCACCCAAAATTCCATAAAACCCTCCGTTATGTTGACGGCATACTACTTGAGATTGTCGCCCCCGCCAAGTGACGCTGAACCGCCCGTTTGTGTCTGTGAACTTAGCTTGCGGAGCAGCGGCTCGCGCTCCCGGCGAAGCTGCGTTCGATCTGCGCTAGATAGGCAAGAAGCTCGGAGTTCTGCGGCCTATAGACCGATCCAGCATAGCGCTCGCGCCGCAGGCTAGGCTGGAAACGGCCCTCCACCGCATTGTTCCAGACATCAGCACCTGTGACCTTCCGCGAACCGCGCGTCACATTGCTAGGCGGACTGCGCGGCGCATACCGCTTTCGCCGGAATGATGAGATTAGGCGGCGGGCTTCACTCCCCATAAACCGCCGCGCGGATATCTTTGTGCAGCGTCGCGTTAAACGGGATTCTCTGTGTCGCGAACACCACCGCCATGTCATTGGCGGGATCGACCCAGAACAGCATCGAGGGATAGCCGTCCCAGAAGAACTCGCCCACGGTGCCGCGCATTTCGTCCGGGCTGGCGGGCGGGGCCACGCGCACTGCGAAGTCTAATCCAAAACCCATCTGGCCTTTGCCCGGTAACCACGCGCGCTCGGTCATGCGGGGGTCGAGATGGTCGGTCGCCATGATGCGGATTGTTTCGGGTTTCAGGATGCGCTTGCCGTCCAGCGCTCCCTCACCCAAAAGCATCCGCGCGAACAGCATGTAATCGTCCACCGTAGTGACGATACCCGAACCGCCCATTGTCATCGGTTTGCCCGCAAAGTTCACCTCCAGCCAATCGCCGCGAGGCACCGGCTCCAGCCCGCCATCCGCCGCCAGATTATATATCATCGCAAGGCGCGGCAGGTCGGCGGCATCGCGCTTCCAGCCTGTGTCCGCCATGCCCAGCGGCGCGAAAATTTCCGCCGCAACGTAATCGGCGAAGGGCTGGCCCGAAAGCACCTCAACCAACCGCGCTTGCACGTCCACGCCTGCGCTATATTCCCACGCCGTGCCCGGATCGTTGACGAGCGGAACCTGCGCCATTTTCTGCGAGAAACCGGCCAGCGTATTGTCCGCCGAGAGCGGCTCAAGCTGCTCCCACACCTGATCCGGATAGCGGCTGCCCCCGCCATAGGTGAAGCCCGCCGTGTGGCGCATGATGTCGCGCACGGTCACGGGCCGCTTCGGCGCGCGCAGCACCGGATTGCCGCTTGCATCCATCCCGTCATAGACCTGCAGCGCGGCATATTCGGGCAGATAATCGCCCAGCGGATCATCGAGGCCGAACTTGCCATCCTCCCACAATGTCATCAACGCCACGCCGGTGACGGGTTTGGTCATGGAGAATATCTGCACCAGCGTATCGCGGGCGAAGGGCCTTGCAGCCTCGCGGTCAGCTTGACCGGCGGCATGAAAATAGACCTCGCGTCCGTCTTTCCACACCAGCGCCGATGCGCCGACCGTGCGGCCATCTGCCACCATTCCCGCCAGCGCCGCGTCGATGCCGACGGTATCGAGAGTGACGCCTGACGCGCTTTCGGCAGTGGCGGAGGTGTAGTTATTCGTGACCTCGCTGGTGACGCAGCCAGAAAGCCCCGCCACCAGTGCCAGCGCGAATGGAGCAAGCCGCATGCGCTTACATCGCGCCGTATAGCGCCATCTTCGCGGCATAGGCTCGCTCGGCTTCAGCCTTGTTGTAAACCGGGCTGTCGAGGACGGTCCAGCCGTGATCGGCGGCATAGACCTCGACCTCGGCAGCGCGTCCGGCGGCCCTTGCAGCGTCGCCAAATGTCACCTTGGTCTGTGGGTCCTTTGCATCGTCATTCTGGGCGACGGCGATGAGGTAGGACGCGGTTGCCCCGCCCAGTACCTTATGCGGGCTCATCGGTTTGTCGGTTGCCAGACCACCGCCGTGGAAACTGGCGGCTGCCTTGACGCGGGTTGGCTCTGCCGCGCTGCTCCACACAGTGAACGGGCCGCCCATACAATAGCCTTCCGTGCCGACCCCCTTGGCCGTGTCGACGCTACCCTGTGCATCGAGCCAAGCGACGAGCGATTTAGTGTCGCGCATGATCGCCTCGGCGTCCAGCTTCGCGCGCCAAGGTCCGACCTTCTCCCAGCCGCCATTGCTGACGAAATCGGCAAAGTCGGCGAATTGCGGCGCAGGCACGTCGCGGTAATAGGGGTTGGCGATCAGCACGGCGTAACCTTCGGCAGCGGTGCGGCGCGCCATCATCTTCTTGGCATCGCGCAGGCCCGCGATATCGGGCCAAAGGATCACGGCGGGGTATTTGCCTGCTGCGGGCGCGATTAGAACGGCGTCCATTGTGCCGTCAGCAGTGGTAATGCTGACAGCCGTTTCGGTCAGAGCCGCTGCACTATCCGCATCACCGGCGGAGGCCGTTTCCATGCCCGAACATGCCGCAAGCGTTGTCGCTGCACCCACCGCTCCAATGGCTCCGAACTGGCGGCGGCTGACATCACGCCAGCCGTTCGTCTTGCGGGTCATTTCTTCGAGGTTGTTTCTATCGCACATGGCTTTGGCTCCTGATGGGGGTCGGTTGGCGGTAAGGATATACGCCAAGCGCTTTGACGCAATGGACAATCTGCCCAAGACGTTGCAAACACCACCTTGCAAATAGCATACGCAACCAGATGCGCCGCTAAGGCGCACTGACGGGAGAGACCGCCTTGAACATCCGCGCCAGCTTCGCCGCATTTGCCATTTTCGCGCTCGCCGCTTGCGGGTCGGAGGTGCCTGAACCATCGCCGCTCGCCACAGAAGGCGTGACCGATGCGATGTTGGCCGCTGGCAATGGCGATGAATGGTTGACCTATGGGGGCGGTTACGAGGAACAGCGCTTCTCGCCCCTCACCCAAATTTCTGCTGAAAACGTTGGCGAACTCGGCCTTGCATGGTCCGCCGATCTCGACACCGCGCGCGGGCAAGAAGCCACGCCGCTGATGTATGACGGCACGATCTATGTCTCCACCGCATGGAGCATGGTGAAGGCCTATGATGCCAAGACCGGCGCGCTCAAATGGTCTTATGATCCCGAGGTTCCGCGCGAGACTCTGGTCCGCGTCTGCTGTGACGCAGTCAATCGCGGCGTCGCGCTATATGGTGACAAGGTTTATGTCGCCGCGCTCGATGGGCGCCTGATTGCAGTCGACATGGCGACCGGCAAGGAAGTCTGGGCCAAGACCATCGTGCCCGATCAGGAAAGTTACGCCATCACCGGCGCGCCCCGCATCGCCAATGGCAAGGTGCTAATCGGCAGCGCGGGCGCAGAATACCGTGCGCGCGGCTCCATCGCCGCCTTCGATGCTCAAACTGGCGACGAGCTGTGGCGTTTCCACACCGTGCCCGGCAATCCGCGCGACGGGTTCGAGGATGAGGCCATGGCCCGCGCTTCCAAGACATGGGCAGGCAAGTGGTGGGAATTTGGCGGCGGCGGTACCGTGTGGGATTCGATCACTTTCGACCCCGGCACAAACCTCGTTTACTTCGGCACAGGCAATGCCGAACCGTGGAACCCCAACACCAATGATCGCGGTTTGGGCGACGCGCTCTACACCTCATCCATCGTTGCGGTTGACGCTGACACCGGTAAGTATGCCTGGCATTTCCAAGAGACGCCGGAAGACCGCTGGGACTTCGATTCCAACGCGCAAATCACGGTCGCCGATATTCAGGTGAAGAACGAACAGCGCCGCGTTGTGATGCACGCGCCGAAGAACGGCTTCTTCTATGTCCTCGACGCCAAGACGGGCGAGTTCCTCTCCGGCGAGAATTTCGTGCCTGTCAATTGGGCGAGCGGGCTCAATCCTGAAACGGGCCGCCCGATGATACTGCCCGAGGCGCGCTATGAGCAAACCGGCGAAGTCTTCCTCGGTACGCCGGGCTACTATGGCGGCCACACATGGCACCCGATGAGCTTCAGCCCGAAGACCGGCCTGATGTATATTCCCATCAACAACACGCTAATGCCTTACCTCGCAGATAAGGAATTCACCGGCACCGAAATGGGCATGCAACTAGGGCTCGACACCTCCACCGTAGCTATGCCAGCCGATAAAGCTGCACGTCAGGCTGCGATTGATGCCACAACCGGCGCGCTGCTGGCATGGGACCCTGTGACGCAGAAAGAGGCATGGCGTGTGCCCTATCCCGGCCCGTCAAACGGCGGCACATTATCGACCGCTGGCAACTTGGTATTCCAAGGCACAGCGGGCGGCGAGTTCCGTGCCTATTCCGCCGACACGGGCAAGCAGCTGTGGTCCTTCGCGGCACAGACCGGCATCATCGCAGCACCCATGACCTACAGCATCGACGGCGAGCAATATGTCGCCATTCTGGCCGGTTGGGGCGGATTGTGGGACCTCAATTCAGGGCTGCTATCGGACAAGTCCGGCCGCGCGCCAAACATCAGCCGCTTGCTTGTTTTCAAGCTAGGCGCGGACGGAAAACTGCCGCCGCCCCCGCCGATGAACGAGTTGGTGCTCGACCCGCCTGCATTTAAAGGCACCGCAGAGCAGGCCGCGCTTGGCGGAAGGCTCTACGCTCTCAACTGCTCGGCCTGTCACGGCGATGCTGCGATTGGCGGACGGCTCAATCCCGATTTGCGCCATTCAGGCACCATCGCCAACGAGGAAGCCATTCGGTCAATCGTGATCGACGGCGCGCTGAAGCATAACGGCATGGTTTCGTTCAAACGCAACGTAAACGCCGCTGATGCCGAGGCGATCCGCCAATATCTCCTCAAACGCGCCAATGAAGACAAGGCGCTGGAGATGGCGGCGAGGTAGCCCAGCAACACTCTTACTTTGGCGCAACGCGCATGGTAGATTTCAAACAGAAACGAGTCGCGCGGCAGCCGTGCGGCCACAACAACCGGAGACTTCCATGACCAAGAGCTATCACAACCTCATCGACGGCGAACTTGTCGAAACATCCGGCACTATGGAAGTTCTCAACCCGGCGACCGAACAGGTCATCGGCCTCGTTCCGTCATGCGGCGCAGATGAACTCAACCGCGCGGTCGCTGCTGCGCGCAAGGCTTTCAAGACATGGTCCAAGACTCCCATCGACGACCGCCGCGCAGTGATCCAGAATATGTCTGCGGCAATTAAGGAAAATGCCGACGAGCTGTTCCGCCTGCTGACCAGCGAACAAGGCAAGCCGCATGATCAGGCCAAGGGCGAGATTTACGGCGCCGCTGGCATGATGGCCGCGCAGTCCACTCTCAGCCTCGACGATGTAATCAATGAAGATAGCGACACGCGCCTGTCGCGCACCCGCCGCGTGCCGGTTGGCGTGGTCGGTGGCATCGTGCCGTGGAACTTCCCCGTGATGATGGCGATGCAGAAGATTGCGCCTGCGATCCTGTCGGGCTGCACCATTGTGCTCAAGCCTTCGCCCTTCACCCCGCTCGCCACCCTGCGCATTGCCGAGTTGATCAAGGACATCGTACCAGCTGGCGTGGTCAACATCATCACCGGCGAAGACTCGCTCGGCCCGCTGATCACCGAACATGCCGATATCGACAAGATCACCTTCACCGGCTCCACCGCGACCGGCAAGAAGATCATGGAAGGCGCATCGAAGGACTTGAAGCGCATCACGCTGGAGCTTGGCGGCAATGATGCCTCCATCGTTCTGCCCGATGCCGATGTGTCCAAGGTTGCGGAACAGCTATTCTGGTCCAGCTTTTCCAACGCAGGCCAAATCTGCGTTGCGGCGAAACGCATCTATATCCACGAAGATATCTATGACGAAATGGCCGCCGCCATCGCCGCCTTTGCCAAGACCGTGAAGGTTGGTGACGGCGCGGAGCAAGGCACGGGCGTCGGCCCGATCCAGAACAAGAAGCAATTCGAGCGCGTATGCGAGCTGATCGAAGATGCCAAGGCGAATGGCTACAAGTTCCTGACCGGCGGCGATGTCGACCCTTCAGGCACCGGCTATTACGTGCCGATCACGATCATGGATAACCCGCCCGAAGACGCGCGCATCGTAGCCGAAGAACAATTCGGCCCCGTGATGCCGCTGATGAAATTCTCGACAACCGAAGAAGTAATCCAGCGCGCCAACGATTCCGAATACGGCCTGGCGGGCGCAGTCTGGACCGGCGACACAGACAAGGGCGTGGAAATCGCCGAGCAGCTCGAAACCGGTACCGTCTGGATCAACGAATATATGCACCTCAGCCCCTTCGCCCCATTCGGTGGTCACAAACAGTCCGGCTTCGGCGCCGAATACGGCGTCGAAGGCCTGAAGGAATTCACCTACGCGCAGGTGATTACGGTGAAGAAAGACGCGATGGCCTGAGGGCCCGCAGTCTAGCTGGGTGTATAGTCATACTTGACATACATGTATAGTATCACTATACACCCCAATGTTGATTGAAAGCATTCGCCACAAGGCGCTGCGCAAGTTTGCTGAGATGGGTCGAAGCGCGGGGGTGTTAGAACCTGAGCGGTTGTCCGACATGCTGACCTATATCAATGCCTCGGCCAACTTTACGGAATTGTTAGAGCCGCCAAATTTCAGCTTCCATGCGTTGAAAGTTGATCGCAAGGGCGAATTTGCTATGACCGTTACCATAAACTGACGGCTATGTTTCAGGAAGATTGACGAGCAGACAATCGGTGACTTCAACTTGAAGGATTATCACTAATGGCCATCAAACTTCATCCATCGATCCTCGTTCATCCCGGCCCTTGGCTCAAGCGCCAGATTGTCGAACCATATCATATGAACGTCACCTCGGTCGCCAAACATCTCGGTGTTACCCGCGCCGCGATGAGCAATCTGCTCAATGGCAAGGCTGCACTGTCGCCGGAAATGGCTGTGCGGTTCGAAAAGGCTTTCGGCATTTCCAGCGAAACGATGATGCGGATGCAGGTCTCTTATGAACTGGCGCAGCTGGAACTCTCAGGCAAGACGATTGATGTGAAGAGGCTGAGCGAGGCGGCTTGAGGCCTCACCCCCGTCGCTTCGCTAGATCATAGACAGGTCCGAACCGCACCAGTGCCGCGCCGATCAGCGGCAGCGCGATAATCCAGAGCCTTACACCAGTTACGCCGAGCGGGCTTGCGATGCTGAGCACTGCGGTGCTTGCCAGCCCCGCACAAGCCAGCAGCAATCCGGTGATAAGCCGCCAATGCGGGACGTCGCCTTTGTCTGACGGGGCGGAGCCTGCGCCTGCTTGCTCGTAACGCGCAAAGATCATCACCAGCGGCAGAGTGACCGCGATATAGATCGCGAACCACACGGGGCGCATCAGCCACTAGCCGCTAGTGCCCGGATAGCTTTCCAGCCCGATTCCGCCCAGCATATAGGCCGCGACCAGCACCAGAACGAAGGCGATCAGGCCCGCAAGCGCAGTCAGCACAGCGCGGCTGGGCTTGGCAAAATAGTCCTCGCTCCAGGCATGGCCGAGCTGGTGAACGGCCAGCCACACGAAGGCGAAATTTGTGAAGTTGATGTAAGGCACGCCATATTGCAGCGTCAGAACATCGACGGCGATGGCCCCGCCACCAGCGCAAATAAGGAGCCGAGTCCCCATTTTCTCCAAGTCGCATGGGTCAGCGGAACGATCACCGTCACCATAATATGGACCGACAGGAACCGCACCGGAATCAACGCCAATTGCGCCGCCAGCGCCACGATATTGCGCTCCACGCCCATCGCCGTGCCGAACGCTGCAATCACCGTCCAGATGATAAACAGCGGCAGCACCGGATAGATCAGGCGGCGGAAGCGGCTAGTGAACCAATGCACATAAGTTCCATCCTGCCGCCTATTGGCAGACCACGAAACACCGTTGGAAAACCCGCCGACGAGGAAGAAGATCGGCATCACCTGAAAGCCCAGCGTCAGCCACTGCGTCCATGGCAAAATGCCCAGAAGAGTGGCCCCCTCAACCGCGCCGTTTTCAATATAGGGCGCGGCAACCAGCCAGTGGCCAATCACGACGGCCATGATGGACATGGCTCGGAGGAAATCGACGTAGCGGTTGCGTTCAGGCGGGGCTTGCTCAGCCATATGGCGCGCGGGTTCAGATCGTGCGCTTGGTCTTTGTCTCGCTCATTCTAACCCCTGAACACTACGGTCCTTTGCCCGTTCATTAGCACGCGTTCTTCAAGATGGAGGCGGACCGCTTCGGCGAGCACGCGGCTTTCGATATCGCGGCCTTTGCGGACAAGTTCTTCGGGCCGGTCGGCATGGCTGATTGCCTCAACATCCTGATGGATAATCGGCCCTTCATCGAGGTCGGCAGTGACATAATGCGCGGTCGCGCCAATCATCTTCACGCCGCGCGCGTGGGCCTGGTGATAGGGCTTTGCGCCCTTGAAGCCCGGCAGGAAGCTGTGGTGGATATTGATACAGCGGCCTGAGAAATACGCGGTCTGCTCATCCGACAATATCTGCATATAACGCGCCAGCACCACCAGCTCTGCACCTGTTTCTTCGGCAATGGCGCGGATTTGCGCTTCCTGCTCCGACTTGGCGTCGCGCGTGACGGGCAGATGATAGAAAGGAATATCGCCCACGTCCGTGTGGCTTATAGCCGCGCGCGGATGATTGGATATTATCGCGACCGGTTCCATCGGCAGTTCGCCAATGCGCCAGCGATAGAGCAAGTCCGCAAGGCAGTGGTCGAATTTGCTGACCATCAGCAGCACGCGGCGCGGTCTGTCGCGCAGGGCCAGCTTCCATTCCATGCCATATTCGGCCGCGAGCGGTTCAAACTCCGCCCTAATGGTCTCGCGCTGCTCACCGCCCGGATCGAACTCGACCCGCATAAAAAAGTGCCCGCCGTCCTGATCGTTGAACTGCTGCGCCTCAAGTACGTTGCCGCCGCGCTCGAACAGGAATGTCGTCACCCGCGCAGTGATGCCGGGCCTGTCAGTGCAACTAAGCGTTAGGACTAGTGCGTCAGTCATCAGATCACCGCCCGGTCAGCGCCGCTTCGCTCTCTGCCATCAGGCTGGCGACAATATCGGCGACCGGCTCTTCTTCCTTGACCATGCCAACGCTCTGGCCGGCCATCAGGCTGCCATTTTCTACGTCGCCATCAATCACAGCCTTGCGGAGCGCCCCAGCCCAATAGTGTTCGATCTTCAATTGCGCATCCAGCATCGGAATGCCGTCACCGTCGAGCAATTTGGCGACTTCGATCTGCTTGGCGGTGAATTCCTCGGTGCTCTTATTCTTCAATGCGCGCACAGGAATCACTGGCAAACGCGGGTCGACTTGTACCGATGCCACCGCGTCACGGGCATTGGCGCGGAAGAAGGCTTTCTTGAAATTCTCATGCGCGATGCTTTCTTTCGCGCAGGCAAAGCGGGTGCCTAGTTGCACGCCGACTGCGCCCATTTCGAGATAGCCTGCAATCGCCTCGCCGCGTCCGATACCGCCCGCAACAAACACCAGATGGTCCTCGGCGAGCACAGGCAGAAATTCCTGTGCCAACACGCTAGTGGACACAGGGCCAATATGGCCGCCCGCTTCCATGCCCTCGATCACCAGAGCGTCGCCGCCTGACCGGAGCAGTTTCTTTGCCAGCGCCAAAGTCGGTGCAAAGACGATAACCTTTGCCCCAAATGCCTTGATCGCCTCGACACTGCCTTTGGGAGGAATGCCGCCTGCCAGCACCACATGCGTGACGCCGTGTTTGGCGCACACTTCGATCAGGTCAAAGATCTGCGGATGCATAGTGATCAAATTCACGCCGAAGGGTTTCGAGGTCAGCCTCTTTGTCTCTGCGATTTCATTATCGAGCAATTCGGGCGTCATCGCGCCACATGCAATCACGCCGAAGCCGCCGGCATTCGAAATCGCAGAAACGAGATTGCGCTCGCTAACCCAGCTCATCGCGCCGCACAGTATGGCATATTCGCTGCCGAGGAAATCGGTGCCGCGCTGCATAAGCGTGCCCGTCTTTGGATAAGTCTTGGCAAAAGCAGTCATGAAAGCTCCGGAAAATTGATTGGAAATTGCCATAGGACGGTCATCTTTGCGCGGCAAGAACAGCTAGGCTGGCCAATAGACTGGTGAGTCGCGCGACAAATCGGATTATCCGATTAGACTAACGCTAATAATCGGTTCGGCGACCTGCCAGCCATGTGCTAAGGTATTGCAAGAATTCAAATAGGAGAGAATCGATGGCCGAAGCAGATCCCCAAATTTCAGGTTGCCCGTTCAACGCAGCGAAGGGCGAGCAGCGTAAGCTGACTGGCCGTGGAAACCGCGACTGGTGGCCCGACGCGCTACAGCTCGATATCCTGACGCAAAGCGGCCAGTCGCCCGATCCGATGGGCGAAGACTTCGATTATGCCGAAGCGTTTAACACCATCGACTATACTGCGCTCAAGGCCGATTTAACCGCGCTGATGACTGACAGCCAGCCGTGGTGGCCGGCCGATTACGGGAACTACGGCCCGTTTTTCATCCGCATGGCGTGGCATGCGGCAGGCACGTACCGCACGGCTGATGGCCGCGGCGGATCGTCCAGCGGGCAGCAACGCTTTGCCCCGCTCAACAGCTGGCCGGATAATGGCAATCTCGACAAGGCGCGCCGCTTGCTTTGGCCAATCAAGCAGAAATACGGCAAGAACATCAGCTGGGCCGATCTGTTCATCCTGACCGGCAATGTCGCCATCGAAAGCATGGGCGGCCCCGTCTTCGGCTTCGGCGGCGGGCGCGCTGACGTCTATGCGCCCGAAACCGATGTCTATTGGGGCACGGAGGAAATGTGGGTCGACCAAGGCGTTGAAACACGCATCCAGCCTGATAAGGATTGGGATCTCGAAAACCCACTCGCGGCAATCCAGATGGGCCTGATTTACGTCAATCCTGAAGGCCCCGGCGGTGTCGCTGATCCGCTGCTGTCAGCGCGCGATATGCGCACGACATTCGAACGCATGGCGATGAATGACGAAGAAACTGTCGCGCTCACCGCTGGCGGCCACGCATTCGGCAAGGCGCATGGCGCGAAGCCATCCGACACATTCGGCAGCGCGCCAGAATCCGAAGCGATGGAACTGATGGGCTTCGGCTGGCTCAATGATCAGGACGAGATCAATAAGGGTCACATCACCACTTCGGGCATCGAAGGCGCGTGGACCAACACGCCAACGGCATGGAACGGCGACTACTTCCGTCTGCTGCTCGATTATGATTACGAGCTGGTTCACTCACCAGCCGGCGCGCAGCAGTGGCAGCCGATCGACCAGAAGGAAGAGGACATGGCGCCTGACGCCCGCGATCCGAGCCTGAAGGTCCCCACCATGATGACCACTGCCGATATGGCGCTGAAGATGGACCCGGATTATCGCAAGATTTCCGAGAAATTCCGCAATGATCAGGCGGCGCTGGACGATGCCTTCGCCCGCGCATGGTTCAAACTGTGCCACCGCGATATGGGTCCAAAGGTCCGCTATCACGGTCCCGAAGTTCCTGCAGAAGATTTGATCTGGCAGGATCCGATTCCCGCAGGCAAGATGCCTTCTGATGGCGACGTGTCATCGTTCAAGTCAGCCATTCTTGGCAGCGGCCTCAGCACAGCGGAATTGGTGAAGGCAGCATGGGCTTCGGCCTCGACCTATCGTCAGTCGGACCATCGCGGCGGCGCCAATGGCGCGCGTGTCCGCCTTGCTCCGCAGAAGGACTGGGCCGTCAATGATCCTGCTGAGCTGTCCAAGGTTTTGGCCAAGATCGACGAGTTGCGCGGCAACCTCTCGGTGGCCGATGCCATCGTGCTGGCGGGTTCGGCAGCAGTCGAGAAGGCAGCGAAGGATGCGGGCTTCAACGTCAGCGTACCCTTCACCGGCGGACGCGGCGATGCGACCGCCGAGCAGACCGATGCAGACAGCTTCGATCCGCTGGAGCCGCAAGCTGACGGTTTCCGCAACTACCTGAAGACCAAGATGAGCGTGAAGACCGAGGATATGCTGGTCGACCGGGCGAACTTGCTCGGCCTGTCGATCCCCGAGATGACCGTTCTGGTCGGCGGACTGCGCGTTCTAGGCGCGAATGCCGGTAACACCTCCGACGGTGTGCTGACAGAAACGCCGGGCCAGCTTAACAACCATTTCTTCGTCAACCTGCTCGACATGGGTACGGCATGGAAGAAAGTCGATGATAGCAGCGATGAGAAATTCGTCGGCAGCGGCCGCGCAAGCGGCGAGAAGAAATGGACCGCCACTCGCACCGATCTGGTCTTCGGCTCGAACTCGCAATTGCGCGCTGTGTCGGAAACCTATGCTGAAAATGGCAACGAACAGATGTTCGTCGACCACTTCATCAAGGCATGGACGAAAGTAATGAACGCCGACCGCTTCGACCTGAAGTAGGTCCGCAAGCCATACTAAGAAGAAGCCCCCGGCGCGAAAGCGTTCGGGGGCTTTTCCTTTTTAGGGGTGCCGTTCCAGCACAATATCACGGTGCCCGAGCAGGGTTCCATCGTCGCTCGCTGCCAGTGCCGTTATCCCGCTGCCGCCGCGCAATTCCTGCGCTGCGCGGTAGTCTGCATCGACGCCGAATTCGCCTGCGAAAACGATATCATCGATGTAGTAAGTTCGCCTGCCCGGCTCCGCGATATAGAAATGGATATGGGCTGGCATCGTCAGAGTCGGATAGGGGCCTGGCTTGACCGTTTCAAAGCGGTAGCGGCCGAGCGCATCCGTCTTGATCCAGCCGCGTATCATCCGCTCGCGCTCGGCTGGCGTGGCGCTAGGTTCGTCTGTTTCGTAGAGCCCGGCTGCATTGGTTTGGTGAGCAAAGATGACCACGCCTGCAGCGGGTGTAACGCCGTCGGGCTGAAATACGCGGCCTTCTGCGACCAGCCGTTCACCGGGTTCGCCCTCGCTTACAATCCTAGACTGCCAATCCAAATTTGCAGGCGCATCGATAAAGGATTCTTCGCAGCCATCGCAGTTATACAGATCAGCGCGCGGCGAAGTTTCGGAAGATGCCTTCGAGGCACAAGCGCCAAGGACGACCAACGAGGCGCCCAGCATAGCGTTACGGCGCGAGAGATTGAGACTCAAAGCCATCAGGATCTACGATATCAGAAATTTGCCAAAAGCGCAGCAGCCGCTCGTCAGACGCCGTAAGTGATGCGCACCTTGCCTGCCGCCTCGGCCGCGATCCGCCGTGCATCATCGGTATTGCCCGCCGCCGCAAGCGCCACGCCCATGCGGCGATAGGGCCGCGAGGTGGGTTTGCCGAAAATGCGAATATCCGCATCGCCAGCCATCGCCTCGGCCAAGCCGTCATATGACAGATCGGCGCTGTCACGCTCCGCCAGAATTACCGCTGAGGCGCTAGGCCTTGCGCGGATCATGTCTGGAATTGGCAGGCCCATGATTGCACGGGCGTGGAGATCGAATTCGGTCAGATTCTGAGAAATCAGCGTAACCATGCCCGTGTCATGCGGGCGGGGTGAGAGTTCACTGAAGATTACTTCCTCGCCCTTCACGAAAAACTCGACCCCGAACAATCCGTAGCCTGCGCCGTCTCCCGCCAGATCATCCACGACCTTGCGCGCCATATCCTGTGCGGCGGCAATCGCAGCGTCTGACATGGCGGCGGGCTGCCAGCTTTCCTGATAATCGCCGCGTTCCTGACGGTGGCCGATGGGCGGGCAGAAACTGACGCCGTCTTTGTGACGGATCGTCAGCAGGGTGATTTCATAGTCGAAGTCGACAAATTGCTCGACGATCACCCGCGCCCGGTCGCCGCGCATGTTCTGCACTGCATAGTTCCAAGCGGTTTCCAGCTCATCGGCGCTACGGACAGTGCTCTGCCCCTTGCCGCTTGAGGACATGACCGGCTTGATCACACAGGGCAGTCCGGTGAACTCCGCCCCCGCGCGCACTTCGTCCAAGCTCTCGGCATATTTGTAACGCGAGGTGGTCAGCCCCAATTCCTGCGCCGCAACATCGCGGATCGCGTCGCGGTTCATGGTCAGCTGGGTTGCACGGGCGGAAGGCACCACATTGACGCCGGACGCCTCGACTTCTGCGAGAACTTCGGTGCGGATTGCCTCGACTTCAGGCACGACATAATCGGGCCGGTGCTTGTCTATCGCCGCGCGCAGCTTGGCGGCGTCGAGCATGGAGAACACTTCGCACTCGTCCGAAACCTGCATCGCCGGGGCACCCGAATAGGCATCACAGGCCACCACATAAGCGCCGAGCCGCTTGGCCGAAATTGCGAATTCACGGCCCAACTCGCCCGAACCGAGGAGCAGGATTCTGGCGGTAAAAGACATCGGTTTTCCTAAGGTTCTGGATCAGGCGGTGCTGGTTGCGCTCTTGCCAAAAGCGCGGGTGATGGGAAAGGCGCTGACGCCGTGAGCGATAATACTGATCAGCACCGTCAGCACGACGCAAGCCAGCACCTCGTCGATGCCCGGGATCGGGTAGCTTTCTACGACGAGCAATCCGAAAAGGATTGACGCAAGGCCGCGCGGTCCAAACCATCCGAGGAACAGTTTGTCGCGGAAGCGGATGTCCGTGCCGGTGAGAGACAGCACCACAGGGACCATCCGGACCAGCGTCAGAAATGCCACGGCAAGCACCACAGTCTTCCATGTCGCATGGGCCAATCCGGCAGGCGCAAGGACTGCGCCGAAAATAACGAATGTTACCATCGTCAGCAGTTGGCCTTCGCTCTCCATAAATTCGGCAACAAACTCACTCGATTTCTTGCGAAGATTTCCGAACACAAGACCGCCAATAAAAGCCGCGATCAGGCCGTTTCCGCCGATCAATTCCGCTGCGATGAAACACAGGAATGCCGCGCAAAGGAAATAGATGCCGCGATAGGAATCAGTCGCTAGGTCGCGCCGAACGGCAAAGTCGATCAGCCATGCCGACACCACGCCCACGGCAATCCCGGCCACCGGGCCGAGCGTAACTTGTGCAATTCCAAAGGCCCAAAGGTTTTCCGGCTGATCCGCTGCCAGCGCGCCCGAAGCCTCGACTGCCGCAAGGGCCGCCATAATAACAACTGGCAGTGCCAGCCCATCATTCAGGCCGCTTTCTACCGCAATACCTTCGCGCAGCCGCTCGGGAATGGCCGGGTCGGTAATCACTGCCTGCCCCAATGCGGCATCGGTTGGAGCCAAAATCGCCGCAACAAGGATCGCAACCGCCCATGGCATGTCGGGCGACACCCAATGCGCGACCGCCGCGCCCAATAGGATGCTCAGCGGCATGGCGATCAGCAACATTCGAGCGGGAATGGCAACGCTCTTGCGCAAGGTTTTCAGGCGTACCTGCGAGGCATCTGAAAACAGCACGAGCACCAGCGTGACCTCGGCAATGAGATGCAGCGCTTCATATTGCGATTCTTCGGCAAATGTTGCTTCAGCTGCGAAGGAAGCAAGGAAGCCGGCGGCGGTAAAAACGATCGGCATAGTGATGACCGACATCGCCAACCGCCGCGACAAAGCAGCAAAAACCATCCCCGTCAGCAACAACAGGCCGAGGATGGTTGCCGTCATCAATCGGCAGCATCCAGCCCGTAAGCCGTGTGCAACACACGAACTGCCAATTCAGTTTCGTCCTCGTCGATCATCACGCTGACTTTGATCTCCGATGTCGAGATCGCCTGAATGTTGATCCCACGGTCGGACAAGGCCCGGAACATAGTGCTCGCGACACCCGCGTGGCTCTTCATGCCCACACCAACAACGCTGATTTTCGAAATATGATCGTCGGTAATGATCCGGCCAAAACCGATCGCGTCCTTATGCTCCTCCAGCAGCGCCTGCGCACGCGGCAGGTCGGTCTGCGGGATTGTGAAGGTAACGTCGGTCTCGCCCTTGTCGCGGCCTACGTTCTGGATGATCATATCCACATTGATGCTAGCAGCGGCCAGCGGTTCGAAGATATGCGCCACTGCGCCGGGCTTATCCGGCACGCGGGTGAGGATGATCTTCGCCTCGTTCTTGTCATGGGCGATGCCCGTTACGTGCTGGCGTTCCATTTCGCCCTCCTCCAAAATGCTTTCCATCTCCTCTTCGGAGACGATCATTGTACCGGGTAAATCATCTGCTGGTGGGCTGTCTTCGCCCAAGAAGCTGGAAAGGACCTGAACCCGCACGCCCTCTTTCATCGCCAGCCCGACAGAGCGGGTCTGAAGCACTTTCGCGCCCACGGAGGCCAGCTCCAGCATTTCCTCGTAAGTCACAGCCTTCAGCTTGCGCGCCTTGGCAACGATGCGCGGATCGGTGGTATAAACCCCGTCGACATCGGTATAAATATCGCAGCGATCCGCGCCGATGGCAGCGGCGATAGCAACAGCGGAAGTATCCGAACCGCCGCGCCCCATTGTTGAAATACGGCCATTCTCAGAAACACCCTGAAAACCCGGAATAACAGCGATCTCGCCGCGCTCCATGCTGGCAATCATCGCAGCGGCATCGACAGTTTCGACTCGCGCCTTCGCATGCGCCTCGATCGTGCGGACGGGCACTTGCCAGCCGAGCCAGCTGCGCGCCTTCTCGCCTAACGCTTGCAAGGTGAGCGCCAGCAAGCCCGATGTGACCTGTTCACCGCTAGAAACAACGACATCATATTCCGCCGGATCGAACATCGGGTTCGCCTCGCGGCAGAAATTGACCAGCCGGTCAGTCTCGCCCGCCATCGCGGATACGACCACGGCAACCTGATTGCGCTGTCCGTTTTTTCCGGCAGCCTGACGGCGCACGATATTCGCCACGCGGCGAATGCGCTCTGTCCCGGCCATCGACGTGCCGCCGAATTTCATCACTATGCGGGCCAACTTACGTGAGACTCCTGCTGGATTGACGTGAAAGCGGCTGTTACGGTCGGCGAATGGTCAATGCAACTGTCTCAAATGAAACCATCCGCCCTGCCGAAGCCGAGCACTTCGGCAAGCTAGCCGCCGAATGGTGGGACCCCAAGGGCAGCTCCGCAATGCTTCACCGCCTCAACCCCGTGCGCCTGCGCTTCATCCGCGAGGCGATAGACACCCATTGGGGGGGCGATATCGAGGGCGTAAAACCACTGGCAGGCAAGTCCGCGCTCGACGTCGGCTGCGGCGCAGGCCTGCTATGCGAACCGCTGGCAAGAATGGGCGCGAGCGTGACCGGCGTGGATGCAGCGGCAGAGAATATCTCTGCGGCACAGGTCCATGCGGCTGGCGGAGGCCTAAGCATAGACTACCGCCACGGCGAACTCGGCGCGCTGGGCCTCGGCACATACGACCTAGTGACATGCCTCGAAGTAATCGAACACGTCGCTGACAAACCCGCCTTCATTGCGGGGCTGGCAAAACGCCTTGCGCCCGGCGGCCTAATGATCCTCTCCACCCCAAACCGCACCGCGAAATCACGACTGCTGCTGGTCAAAGGCGCGGAGGCCGTCGGCGCAATTCCCAAAGGCACGCACCACTGGGATGATTTTGCTACGCCGGAAGAGCTTGGTCACCTGGTAGCAGAAGCAGGGCTGGCCATGGACGAACCAACCGGCATCGCCTTTGCGCCAAGCAAGGGCTTGCATCTGTCGGATGATGTGTCGCTGAATTACATTGCTGTGGTTACGGCATTTTAGTGATTGCTAACGACCCGATTGCGGACATTCAAGCATGCGAATTCCTTTCATAAAAGCTGCCATTCAATCCGGAAGAGCATGACGACTGCTGCTGGGCCGAAAGCGGAATTACCGCTCAATAATGTCGACTAATAAGAAGCCTACGGACGCCTGCGATCGCAAATCAACGGCGTCCGCAGGTGGGCTAACCGCTATCCACGAGAGGCCGAATGGCCTCAAGTACATTGTGGCACGAACAAGTTTTAAGATTGGTGAGCGTTTGCGAGCAGAACTGACGCCGTTAGACGACCGAAATCAAGTCTGACGTACGCCCAACCCGTTGCTACCTTGCTAATTCCCGGCTGGCTTTTCAACTGGCGTGCGGCGCACCATAAAAACTAACACAACCGCTAGGGCTGTTAGCGCTCCAATCAGCAGCCAAGCGTCATTGATAGCTTCGACCAAAGCATACTTCTCAACCAGGGGGCGAACCATTTCCTCAGTAAACTCATCGGGCGGTATGCCGATCTGTTCGATGAAGGCATCACGGGGTATGCCGATCCGTACAGCCGTTTCAATGTTGCCGGCCTTCAACTGTTCAGCGGTTTCCGAACCATAGGTTGCGGCGCGGCTGAAAATTGTCGTGTCGATCAAAGCAAGCCCTATTGCGCCGCCTAGGTTGCGCATCAAATTGAACAGACCGCTGCCGTCCGCCACAAGTTCCGGTGATAATCGGCCCAATGCCATCCGCGTCGGGGGGAGCAGGCAAAACATGATCGCTACGCCCCGCAAGACCTGCGGCAGGAACATCTCTGCAAAATCGGTGTCGGCCGTTTGCCTCGTGCTCATAAGTAGCCCGACTGCAAACAAGGCAAAGCCGAAGAAGGTGAGAGTGCGTGCGTCAACGCGCTGCTCAAGATAGACTGCTAAGGGCGCTGCCACTAGCTGGGCGATGCCAGTGACGAGCATAATCTCGCCAATCCGGAGCGCGTGATGTTCGCGCACCAAGCCAAGAAAGAATGGCATAAGATAGGTCGAGCCGAATAGCCCCACACCGAGGATGAAGCTTAACGCGCAGCCAATGGCAAAATTGCGATCTGTGAAGCAACGTAGTTCAATCAATGGGCCGGAAGAGCGCACGGTGCGCCAAATGAACCATGCCGAGCAAAGTGCAAAGCCGAGTAACAGGGAAGCCACAGTTGGCGATAACCAGCCCAGCGTGGGCGCATCTTTAAGACCGATCTGCAGCGCAGTGAGGCCAATAGCCAGGAGCGTCAATGCGACCGCATCAACCGACCGGGCCGAGCGCATATTGCTTGCCGGACCGCGAAGAGTGATTGCAGCACCGACGGCAGCCAGAATGCCCGGAACAATGTTGATCCGAAACAGCCAGTGCCAGGAATATGTTTCCGTGATCCAGCCACCTACAATTGGTCCAACCGTTGGTGCGAAGACTGCGGCAACACCTGCAATGGTCGTGGCAATTCCCTGTGAACGCTGCGGAAAAAGAAGGAACACAGCAGAAAACACCGCCGGAATTAGAGTGCCTCCTGCAAAGCCCTGAATAATACGCCAAGCGATTAGCGAGCCGAAAGTCTGGCTTTCCGCGCACCCGATCGATGCCACGGTAAACACCGAAACAGCTGAGACGAACAGCCAGCGCATGCCCAACTTTGCGGTCAGAAAGCCGGTCAGCGGTATGGCAACAATTTCTGCGGTTAGATAAGCAGTCTGGATCCAGATCATCTGGTCAGTGCCGATATTCATCGCGCTCTGGATTGTTGGCAGGGATGTCGCCACGATCTGTATATCTAGGATCGCCATAAACATGCCGATGCACATGAATATAAAGCCAGCCCAAGTTCGCAGGCTTGCTTCAGGTATTTCGTTTCCATTCATGCGACGAGCGGTAGCCGAAGAGGTGGCTAGTGACTAAGGGAAAGTTTCGCTGGCCTCACACGCGATTTACACTCGATTGACGGAACTTTGATCATGCGGCGCCGTTTGTTTTCAGTTGCCGGTATTTTGCCAGCCACTTGGCCCAAAAAGGCTCCTTAAATGATTCCGGTAAGCATATTATCGCTAGCGACGGCGACCCCGCCGCACGTCCTTGATCAGACCACAGGTGCGCAAGTTGCGGAACAACTGCTCGGCAGTGCGTTTGACGACTTCAGCCGCTTGCGCGCGGTTTATGGCAATGCGGGAATCGAATTTCGTCAGTTGGCCCGGCCGGTTGCGTGGTACACTCAGCCGCGGAGCATCGTTGAACGCACAGAGGCCTATCTGGAAGTAGCGCTCGATCTGTTTGTCGAAGCGGCTGAAAAAGCTCTGGTAGAGGCAGGCATTGCTGCAGACGAAGTGGATGCAATCGTAACCGTTTCGTCCACGGGCATAGCCACGCCAAGCTTGGAAGCACGCGCGATGGGCCGGATGGGTTTTCGTAGTGATGTTTCCAGAGTTCCGGTGTTCGGTCTGGGATGTGCTGGCGGGGTCTCGGGACTTGGCTTGGCCGCAAAACTTGCCAGAGGGGGCCAAGGCGCGACGGTATTATTCGCCACAGTCGAGCTGTGCAGTCTCGCGCTACGAACCGAAAATGTCGGTAAAGCGGACATTATTTCCACCGCTCTCTTTGGTGACGGTGCGGCAGCTTGCGTGATCCGCCCTGGCGATGAGGGGTTCACGCAAATTGCCGGTAGCGCCGAAAAGACTTGGCCCGACACGCTCGACATTATGGGCTGGCAGATGGAGCCCGCCGGATTGGGTGTCATTCTCAACCGGGCCATCCCCACCTTCGCCAGAAAAGAACTTCGCGGGGCAATCGAAGCAATGCTGGCACCTCAAGATTTGCAGATTGGCGAAGTGGACCGTTTCATCTGTCATCCCGGCGGCGCCAAAGTCGTCGATGCGATAGAGTCTGCATTGTCGCTGCCGCAAGGAAGCCTCAACGATGAGCGCGAAGTGCTCCGCTTGCATGGAAACATGTCCGCACCGACCGCTCTTTTCGTGCTAAACCGTGTGCGTAACGAAGGGCTGCCGCCTTTATCGGTGATGACAGCCCTGGGCCCGGGGTTCACAGCCAGCACAGTAACACTGCGGAACTCGGCATGACCTTACCCTATGCGATTATGATATTCGTCACGCTCCAGCGGATTTCCGAACTGATCATCGCGCAAATCAACACAAAGGCTCTGATGGCGGACGGCGCAGCCGAATTTGGACGATCACATTATCCGGTCATGGTCCTGCTGCACGCCTCTTGGTTGGGCGTTTTGTGGGCGACCGTTGGCGATGCGCCGGTCAATTTGCCGCTTCTCGCGATATTCGCAGTCTTGCAGGTGCTCCGTATTTGGGTGCTGGCAACGTTGGGGCGGCGATGGACAACGCGCATTATTGTCCCTCAAAACGAACCGATGATCTTGCGCGGACCGTTCCGCTTCATGCGGCATCCGAACTATGTCGTAGTAATAGCTGAAATCGCAATATTGCCGCTCGTGTTCGGCATGGTCTGGGTGGCCGTTCTTTATTCCGCGCTCAATGCTGCAATGTTGTGGGTTCGTATACGTGCGGAAAATGCCGCCTACTCTGAAATCCGGACCTAATCTAACGCTTGGTCTTCGCCTCACGCTCGGCTTTGATCTTGAGCATCGTCGTCTTGCACCCTGGTGAAGTCTTTTCGATGTTCGTGATCATACACGCTTCGACCTTTTTGCGGCTCATCGATTTCATCGCTACCGGACAAAGAGCGCGTGCTTCTTTCACACAAGCTTTTTTACCGGGGTCGGCCGCTGCAAGGGCTGAGCCGGTCACTGCGACCGACATGAAGATCGCGCCGAGGCCAAGGGCTATGTCACCAATTCCATGCCGTTTCATGCTGCGAGAATCCTTGTAAGCGCTAATATCTTGATGACCTAATGGGGTAAATAGGTTGAACCGACGGTTAATGCGCGGGTTGAGCTGAGCGTGCCGAGTGATAAATGGGCGAGAAATGATCGCGTCAGACCCTACGAGCGTGCAGGGATGTCGAAGCGAGCTCTCCTTCTTTTCAGCAGGCGACAGCATAATAAAACGAGCCATTTTAAAGAAAAAGCCGAGTATCGGTCTGGATCACAAAGCTCGGCCTTTTGGCACGACAACTTCACAGGCGAACTATTGGTTGTGGGGAGCGCACCGGACGCGCTGCGGAAATACAATGAAGGTCTGCTTCTGGCCGGCAGCGTTCCCGAAAGCAGACGGTCCGCTTCCTACCCCAATTGCGGACACAGTCTTATACAAAGAATCCTTCAAGCATTTGTAGAGAGATGCTAGTTTTAATCGCTCTTTGCTCGATCTCTTATTTTTCTAGACAACCTGCGGCGTTCACTTGCTGAGCTTGTCGCGAGCCGTGTTTCAGTCAGAAAGAAAAGAAGTGCGGTGAAAACTAATCCCATGGCCAAAATCCAAGCAACGGCAACATAGGTTCCCAATTGAGGGCGTACAAAAGCGCTAACAAATAGTAGTGCAACGACGATACATATTAGCAAAGCTGCTCCAGTGCTCAGATTTACGGCACGATAAGCAAATGTTTGCCGGCGCCGCAAAACTGGAAGTTCCTGCAATGCCGGATCAGCCCCACCGGTTTTTTCATTTTCATCTAAGCTATCCACGCGGTCAGTAAGCCAAATCAGGCGACCATTCATGACATTCAGGAACGCGGCAATCGCTGCGAGGAGGAACACAGGTGCTAGAAATATCTGTACTATCTTTTGAACACTTTGCATGTTTGATGTTCTTGCGATCAAATCCGAGGCCAGATCGCCGCTAACTGCCAGTAAATCTATCATCGTACCGTCACCTTAGTGTAGCCCTGATAATCTAACCCCCTCACTCTCGCCTTTTAGTGCTTGCCAAGAGTGAGGGTGTGAATTGCCACGCCTTTGTCTATTACGCCGCCACTGGCAACGTATCAGGGCCGCAAAGGACGGGTACCTTCTTCCGCCTACGTTTGATCCCGCGCACAGCGGGAGAGCGGCGCGAAGCCTCTCTCCCGCTGGTAAGTTTGATATGCTCCTCAAGGAAGTCGAGAATTGCTTCGTCTTCGGTAGCGTCGAACTTGCGAGCGAAGAAGTTTCGCCCTTTGACCAGATTATGAGCATCGGTGATCCGATAGGTTCGCGGGCGAAGTTTAACTTCGCCATCGGGAACCCAATCGATGGTCCGCAAATCATCGTTCATCATCTTACCGTGCTCGCCGATATTCATCATCACAGTTTGGAAGAATGCTTCATCAGCGATAAAGCTGGTCTTGTAGAACTTGCGGAACTTGCTGACACGTGGATCGCTGGTGATAAATTTGCAAAATGCCCTGTCGACGGCTTTCCACTGGGTTCCAATCCAAGGCACCGTATCTGCCAAAAATGCTCGGGCGAAACCGGTCCGGAAGATGCGTCCGCCGCCCTCGAGGAAATGCTTCTCGATACGGTTTAGTGTGTCGGGCCGTTCCTCACGCTGGCTAACTGCCCGGATGAATTGCTTGCCGTAGTTCTCTTGTAAAAAGGACCGCATGTAGCTTTGCGATTTAAGAGGAAAATCCTGACCGCTCAAGTTGATGTAGTGGGTCCATTCGGTATCCATTTCCAGCAGACGCTTCATGCCCCTCAGCTCGGCATCGACTAGGCTAAAGCCGCCCCATACCGCTCGCATTGAGGGAAGGATTTCTGCATTCTGATAGGGCTGCAAAAACTTGGAAACATCTGCAGCGAGTTCTTCGCCTGAAGATTTATCTACATGAACGAGATACTGATTTCCGGGTTCGTAAATTGCACGAAACATCCGTTTGAATTGCTCTGGATAGCGGTGAACGAGAATGAAGTAAGCAATCATGGCGCAATGCCTTAATGGCGCCATGACCAACGGATCAACGAGCGCACGGAGAACCCGTCTCGGGTCCTCCATCGATTGCATCGTTGGAAGGAGACACTGCGCTTGGGAAAAACCATCGCAATGACATCGAATTGGGACGCAATTTCGCCAATACTAGAGGGTAACGAACATAAATCGAACATTGTGACAAAAACTCAGAAATCAGCCCTGACGCTGGAATTTCTTGGACGTCCGCTTTCCACCCAGTTTTTGCCGTTCAGCGGCGTTGTGCATTTCACCAAAAGCAGTCTGTCGGCTTACCGTGGGTTTTTGATAAAAGCAGACCGGCAGGAAACGACCCAATTGCGGACATTCTCGCAAATCCATTCCTAAGTCCGCTTTGCGCCCCAGCGGCTCCCGAAGGTCAGGATATTGCGGCAAATTCGCTGGACTTTGCCATCGATCTTGCCAA
>JBBKVP010000029.1:0-3211 GCA_037968495.1 Pontixanthobacter sp.
GTTTACTCGCTGACCAAATATGTCGGCGGCCATTCCGATCTGGTCGCTGGCAGCATCGCTGGACCCAAGAGCCTGATGGACCCCGTCCGCGCACTGCGCAACACGATGGGCGGCATTTGCGATCCCAATACCGCCTGGATGCTGCTCCGCTCGCTCGAAACAGTCGAGCTACGCATGACCCGCGCCGGCGAAAATGCCGCCAAGGTTTGCGCATTCCTAAAGAGCCACCCCAAGGTCGAAGGGCTCGGCTATCTAGGCATGATCGACGATCCGCGCCAGCAGGACATCTATGACCGCCACTGCAAGGGCGCAGGCAGCACGTTCTCCGTATTCATCAAGGGCGGCGAGACGGAAAGCTTCCGCTTCCTTGATGCTTTACGCATTGCGAAATTGGCGGTCAGTCTCGGCGGGACCGAAACGCTTGCAAGCCATCCGGCAGCGATGACCCACATTTCCGTACCGGACGAGCGCAAGGCAGCGCTCGGCATCACGAACAATCTGGTACGCATATCAATCGGGATCGAGGATGCAGACGATCTGATCGCCGACTTCGATCAGGCTTTGGCAAAGGTTTGAGGTCAGCGTTAGCGGCAGAGCTCTATTGCGAGTCGAACTAAGAGTTCCGCCGTGCGCGTCCAAGCCATAACAACAACAATGCTAGCGCCGCTGGCACAGTTTGCACCATCATAATGCGCGGAGAGACGGTATAGGCACCGAACAACCCGGCAGCGGCCACAAAAAGCAGGAAACAAATCGCGACATTGTCCGACCAGCGTTTGTCCTTGATCAGCAATGACCAGACCAGACCGGCAGCGAGAAACGCATTATACAGTCCCTGATTGGTGGCCATTGCTGTCGTTTGCGCGAACAAATCCGCCGCGAGGGACTTGAATACTTCCGGTCCGCGCGTGGTCCATGCGAACATTTCGAACCATGCGATATAGAAATGCAGGGTGGCAATAATGCCGATCAGGACCTTGGCTACTTTGCGCACTTCCGCTCCTAATTGCTGAAGGATCAGCCTTTCCAGACGCGCCGTTCCTCGCCTTGCTTCAAAACTTCGTAGGCGACCTGGATTTTCTGGAACTCTAGAGCAGCCTCTGCATCGCCTGGCTTCACGTCGGGGTGCACAGACTTCGCTTTGGTGCGGAAAGCTTTCTTCACCGCGTCGAATTCAGCGTCAGCGTCTAGCTCGAGCAATTCAAGCGCGCGCATTTCGTCGTCGCTGCGGCTGCCGTCGCCAGACCCCATCCAGCTATAGTGGGCGGCTTCGCTGTAACCGGCATTTTCCGAAGTCTCTGACTTTTGACGTGCAGCGGCCTCTTCCTTGTCGAGACCTTCGAAATAATCCCAGCCCTTATTATATTCAGCGGCGTGTTTTTGGCAAAAATACCACCTGTCCGGGCTGTTGGGGGATTTGGGCGCCGGACAATCGCCACGCTCTTCGCAATTATGGCGGTCGCACAGGCGTACGGTCGCAGCCTCGCGTCCTGCATCATAGCTGCGCCAGCGCGGGAAGCCCCAATTATCCGAACGCCGAGCGCCTACCATTATTCCGTTAATCCTAGCATGAAGCGCACATAGACCGATGAGCGCGGAGATTCCACTAAAGGAATTGTTTTTCTCTGTTACCGGAACTTAACGCATTATGCTGCATTGCACAATCAGGAAGTCTGCGAAAAGTCGCGGCCCGTTACGGAGCGAATAATGAGTGACCAACTGGCAGTTTCAGCAGCGATTTCCGTCTTTGCGACGGTTGTCGCTATCGTCCTCGCGCCAGCAGTCACGCTTGGCCCCGAAACAGCAAAGGCGCCGATTTCCGTCAGCGCCCCTGCCCATGTTTCGCTGGATGTTCTTACCGATTGATCAGTTGATTACAATCGTCGCAGCGCGGCGGTTTTGTGCCCAAGCCTCGGCGTTAGAACCCAGCGCTACCGGCTCTTCCTTACCGTAGCTGACCGTCCGCAAACGTGTCGCTGGCACACCCAATCCGACTAGATAATTCTTGGCAGCATTCGCGCGGCGTTCTCCCAGTGCGAGGTTATAATCGCGGGTGCCGCGCTCGTCAGTATGCCCTTGGATAGTGGCGTTCACGTTTGAATATTGCATTAGATACTGCGCCTGTGTCTGCAAGGCCGCGGCGTCGACGCTATCGACATTGTACTGGTCGGTGTCGAAATAGATTACGTTCTGGCCGTTCACTGAATTTTCAAAATGCGCCTGCGTGCCGGGGATAGGGCCGGTCGGAGTTGGTGTTGCGGCCTGGTTTGTAACCGACGTATCGACCGGCGGCGGCGGCAATTCTTCCGGAGCCTTTTTGGAACAAGCACCAAGCGCAAGCGAACCTGCAGACAGCATCGAAATTAGAATAACACGCTTCATGTTTGTCTCCTATTCATGACGGCTTGGGGAAAAGCCGGACTTTGATTAAACGCAACTACGGTAAAACGGGCCCCCATGCGGGGTCGGATGCATCCACCGGCGTTGGCAGGCGGCGTTCATTATCGCCGGTCAGATCGACCTGCCATAGTGAGGTTTTACCTGAATTCCGCTCGGTCCGGAAGAACTGCACAATTCGGCCATTGGGCGACCATGTCGGCGCCTCGTCCTGCCAGCTATTGGTCAGGTAGCGGCGACTGCCGCCTTGCGGGTTCATAACGGCCACACGAAAATCGCCGGTAATATGAGTGAAAGCGATCTGGTCACCGCGCGGGCTCCATTCAGGGGTTGCCGCACGGCCGCCGAAGAAGGTCAGGCGCTTCTGACCTGATCCGTCGGCATTCATCACATACACTTGCTGGCTGCCAGATCGGTCACTTTCGAACACGATCTTGCGGCCATCAGGCGAATAGGACCCGCCAATATCGATGCCCGGCGTATCGGTAAGCCGGACGCTAGGCCCGCCTTGCGCAGATACGCGGTAAATGTCGGTATTACCGCCGACAGCCATGGAATAGAGTATCCACTTGCCATCAGGCGACCAGCGCGGGGCAAAGGTCGGATTACTACTTTCAGTCACCAGACGTTGGCGTCCGGTCCCGATATCATAAACATAGATACGCGGATTATCGTCGGTATAGCTGAGATAGAGCAACTGCTTGTAATCAGGCGAATAACGCGGTGTCAACGCTTTCGAGCGGCCAGTCGTAATGAACCGGTGGTTCGCCCCGTCGCTATCCATGATCGCAAGCCGCTTCATGCGGTTATCCTT
>JBBKVP010000030.1:0-7568 GCA_037968495.1 Pontixanthobacter sp.
CTCATCAATGCCATCGGCCGCCCTTATGAACTCGCCGAACGCGTGGTCGAAATCTCTGCTTCGCTGGGTATCGCAATTGGCGATCCGGCGGTTCACGGCGGTGATGAACTGCTGCGCCGCGCCGATATGGCGATGTATGAGATGAAGAATGCAGGTCGCGGCGCGTACCACATCTTCGATGATCTTATGTCCAATCGCCAAATTCGCGAAAATTCGATCCGGGTCGAACTGGGAAAGTCACAATTCGATAGCCGCTTTATGCTGCACTATCAGCCGATTGTGGATGCGCGGACTGGCAAAACCAAAAAGGTCGAAGCGCTTCTGCGCTCGCAAGGCACCGTGCTCGACGGCATTTCTCCGCAGCTGATGGTATCGGTGGCAGAGGACAGTGGCCAGATCGTGCAACTGACCGAATGGACGCTGGACACCGCGTTGCAAGCGGTTGCTCGCTTCCGCCGGCCGGTCGCGGTCAATGTCTCGCCGGTGTATTTCCGCCACGAAAATTTCGCCGAGCGGCTGATTGACCGGCTTATCAGTTCGGGCCAGCCGCCTTCAAATCTTATCGTCGAAGTGACCGAAGGCGTGCTGATCTCCGACATTGTCGGGGCGCGCGAATCCATCGATCTGCTACGCACCGTTGGAATCGAAGTCTATCTCGATGATTTCGGGACTGGCTATTCCTCGCTCAGCTATTTGCAGAACTTTGAACTCGACGGGATGAAGCTGGACAAGTCCTTCATCCAGCGGTTGGGCCAGAGCGACAAGGCCATCCGGATCATCCGCTCAATGGTGGATTTCAGCCATTCGCTGGGCATGAAGACCGTCATTGAAGGCGTCGAAAGCGAATGGCAGGCGCGGTTGCTGCAATTGCAGGGCTGCGATTACCTGCAAGGCTATGAACTGGGCGTGCCAATGCCCCTCGATTCCATTGTCGAGCGCATCGCCAGCGAGCGTGAGCAAGAGGAAGAGGAAATCGCAAAGGACAACGCCGGATTGGTCCGTTGACCTGATTGCGTATCTTCATCAGCGGACCGGTCAAAGTCGGACCGCGTTTGCTTGCTCAGCTCAATACCTCATAGATCAACACCACACCAACTGCGGCCACCATGGCGGTTGCAACAAGCAGGACATGAGGAAGGCTCAGCGCGTATAATGCGTCGTCGAGCCACGAGGTCAGTCGCAGGATCGGCGGCTTGTACTGGGGTTTCACCACGAGATCAGGCTCAAAGACCCGGACTGCCCGACGCCCGCTTTCGATAGCGCCCTCAATGCTCCAGATATCCGCCTGCGTTTCGGTATGCGCGCCCGCCAAAACCAGATTTGGTATCGATGTAGCCTGCGCAGGCCGGTGCGGCCGCGTGTTGGAGGTCGTTACCCACTTGGGTTGTTCAGGCGTAATCCCGCTCGGGTCGAAATGCCACTCGTGCCAAACCTCTGTCTTGACGATGGGATAGTCCTGCAGGCCTCGCCCGTCGTTCGCCTTGCGGATCATGCAATCCAGAGCCTCGGAGCTGGCGATTTGGGCAAGTACTTCATCGATGAATTCTTCTTTGGTGCAATTGCGCAGCGGTTTGCCATGCACCACTTCGGGCACGCTCGAAACGCAGGCGGTGCAGGTCCAGAGCGACTTCACTTCATCACCCAAATCGATCGCCGAGGGCCAGGATTGCTCGCTGGCATAAAGCGTGATGTTAAACGGTGAATCTGACAGCGCGATGGCGGTGCGGTCACGCGGCCATGCCATTCGTTCGTCAAACGCGATACGGAAGGACACCTGCGTATGCGGGCCATCCTGAATTAGCGCCGGGAACTTGGCGAGCTGCTCCTCTGCGGCAAGTCGCGGAGTCTTGGCGAGGATTTCTGCGGCGGAGAACGGCGTGTTGGACAGGACATAGATATCCGCCTGCACCCTAGTTGCTGGCACTACCGTGGCGCCTGTGATCACCTTGCCGTCAAAATCGAAAGATTCGAGCGGCGCTTCCCAGTGAAACGCAACACCGAGGCTCTCCAGATAGGCGACCCATTTGTCGAACCACACCTCGTTGCTAGGCCCCTTGAGCAGCGACCAGCCGCCCATGGATTTGTGCGACCAGGCGGGGCCATTTTCATCGGCAGGGTGATGATACTCTGTGCCAGACCGGACATTGCGCCCGAAAAACAAACCGACATGATGCAGCGATGCATAGGGCCAGTCGGAACCGATCCATGGCCCAAACAAGGCCTTCCAAGTCGCGTGCCCCGTCTTTGTCATGCGCGATTGCCAATAAGCGGCGGCATTGGCGAGGGCGTAGTGGCTCTTTGATCGGGTGTTGGTCGACCAGACCTTGAGAATGCCCCATCCGAGCGAGATTTTATCCTGCATGGACATGCGAAATGCCTTGGGCTTCTCGAACAGATCGTCAGTGTCGAAATCTGCATCAACCTTGTCCGGAACGACGGCATATTCCATCGGTCGCGACAGGATGCGATCGTACAAAGTGTCCTCGTCGTCGAAGGGGATCTGCTTCAACAAATCGAAGGTGTTGTGATACCATGGGCCGATACCATGCCAGGAATACTCGGTTGGAAGATTGTCCTGCTCGCGCCGATCGCTACGGAAGAAACCACCGGCGCTGTCATTCAGCTCGTAGACCGATACCTGATAGCCGCGCTTGATGAATTCATGCGCGGCGGCGAGCCCGGCGATGCCGGCCCCAAAAATGGCGGCGTGTTTGGACATGCGGAAGTCCCCCATTGCTTGCCTACGGACAGAACCGACCGCGAACCTTTCGCACCCAACTGACTTGGCAGCGTTAACGTTCCCAATGGGCCATTACCCACATCGGCCAGCGGTGCGGATGATAAGCGATGTAAGCCTGCATCTGGATTGGGGGCCCGACTGAGGGTAGTGCTGCGCGACGAACTGGAGGGACGAAAATGGCAGGAATTAATCAGGACCTTGAGTTTCACCCGCTCAAGATTGCAATCGTGACCATCTCGGACACCCGAACCGAAGAGACCGACACTTCCGGTGCCTATCTTGCAGACAGCCTGGCCTCGGCAGGTCACGAACTGGCGGAACGATCTATCGTGACCGATGATGCGCTAGCCATTGCCGATAAAATTATGGCGCTGGTCAATGATGCACAGGTCGATGTCATCATCACCACCGGCGGGACAGGGTTCAGCCCTCGCGACGTTACGCCGGAAGCGGTCCGACCACTGCTGCGCCGCGAAATGGATGGCTTTGCCGTCCTGTTCCATCTCGCCAGCCAAAAGACCGTCGGGCTTTCGACGATGCAATCTCGCGCACTGGCAGGCCAGATCGAGGACGGTTTCATTTTCTGCCTGCCGGGATCGACCGGCGCATGCCGCGATGGATGGACACAGGTTTTGCGCGATGAGCTCGACAGTCGGTACAAGCCCTGCTCGCTCGCTGGCCAGATCCCGCGCCTGCGTGACAAATGCGCATGATTTCCTTCGATGAAGCGTTCGCCATTGTCTCTGCGCAGGCGCAGCCTCTGGGGACCGAACCGGTCGACCTTGTCGACGCCTCGGGACGGCGCTTGGCAGAGGATGTCCTTGCAAGGATCGACGCCCCCGACCGCGCCACATCGGCCATGGATGGCTATGCTGTGCGCGAACGCGATCTGGCCACGCTTCCGGCAAAACTGGTCGTTGTGCGAGAGAATTTTGCCGGCTCCGTCGATGCGGGCACGATCGCAGCGGGCGAGTGTGCGCGAATTTTCACCGGCGCGCCCCTGCCCGCAGGCGCCGATCGCGTAATTGTGCAGGAAGTCGTCAATCGCAGCGACAACTTGGCAAATTTTGATGCGCCCCTGTCCGAAGCCCGCCACATTCGCGAAAAAGGTTCTGACTTTGCCAAGGGCGACCAGTTGCTCAGTGCCGGTCGCTTGCTCGACCCGCGCGCGCTCATTGCGGCAGCTGGAGGTGATCATGCGCAGGTGTCCTGCTGGCGTCAGCCACGGCTGCACTTGCTGTCGACAGGCGACGAATTGGCACCGCCCGGCTCTGCCAGAGTGACCCCCGGCGCAATTCCAAACAGCCTATCAGTGGGTATCGCCGCCTTTGCCAGCCAATGGGGAGGACGCTTGCTCGCAAGCGAGGTCCTGCCGGACTTGCTCAAGGATATGGAGCGGGCAGCGGGAAACGCCCTGAAAGATGCGGATGTGGTCGTGGTCACGGGCGGGGCATCGGTTGGCGAACGCGATTTCGCCAAAGCCATGTTCGCGCCCTCCGGTCTGGAGTTGCTGTTCGATAAAGTCGCCATGAAGCCGGGCAAGCCGGTCTGGCTGGGCCGCGCCCAAGGGCGCTTGGTCATGGGCCTCCCGGGCAACCCCACCTCGGCCATGGTCACCGCGCGGCTCCTACTAGCCCCGCTTCTTACCGTCCTCGGTGGCGGCACGCCCAGCAGCGCCTTAACTTGGCGGAAGCTGCTGTTGAATGGCGAACTCGCCAGCGGCGGACCGCGTGAAACTTTCGTCCGCGCGAGACTGGATGACGGGAGAGTATCGCCCCTCGGCAATCAGGAATCGAGTGCGCAGCATACATTGGCGGACGCGGATCTTTTGGTCCGTGTGCCTAGCCACGCACCTGCTCACTCCTCGGGTGACCTGGTTGACGTCCTGCCGTTCTGATCGCCTAACCTTTGCCGTGCAGCCTGAGGATCTTCGACTTGAAGTACGGGTCGGCGCTTCGTCCCAATCGACGCACACGGCCAGTTGGCAGCATAATTGAACGCAGTTTTCGCCGATGTCGCTTCGCCACCGCGAACACACCGGATGCGCCTAACCTTTGTTTCGAACCATCGCCCCATTGAATTGGCTGTTGCTGTGCAAGGCGCTGGACAGCCGGTCGCCGCACCTCAGCAAGACCTGAGATAACCTCGGCCAATGTCGCGCCGTGTCTTAAGAACCCAAAAGAGCTCGGTAAAATGGTGCCCAGCAGAGGACTCGAACCTCCACGCCCTTGCGAGCGCCAGCACCTGAAGCTGGTGCGTCTACCAATTCCGCCATCTGGGCACCGGAGCAAGTCAGTCATTCTATGATGTCTTGCGGGTAGGGGCGGGCCACTAGCTTGAGGCATGATTCCTGTCAATCGGAGTTGCATCTGGGATTGCGGGGGAACGCAGCATTGGGCATGGGCGTTATGCAAATAATGAAACAGGTGATCTAAGCGAATGGCGACCAAAGGAACTCTTGAAGGCAAGCTTGTCGTGCTTCTGGGCGGCAGCGGATTTTTCGGTAAGCACATCGCGCAGGGCCTGCTAGAGCGCGGTGCGCGTTTACGGATTGCCAGCCGCAATCCCGAGGCGGCCTTTACGCTTAAACCGCTCGCCGATCTGGGGCAGATCCAGTTCGTGCGCTGCGACATCACCAAGCCGGATAGTCTCGCGATGGCTATGGATGGCGCAGATGCCGCGGTGAACTTGGTCGGCGTGTTCAAGGGTGATCTCGAGGCGATTATGGGCGATGCCGCTGGCAGCGCTGGCAAGGCTGCGAAGGCAGCGGGTGCCAAGGCATTTGTACAAGTGAGTGCGATTGGTGCGGACCTCGAATCCGACGTTGCTTATGCGCGTGCCAAGGCGCTTGGCGAACGGGCTGTTCTGTCAGAGTTCCCCAAGGCAACGATCATCCGCCCGCCAGTGCTGTTTGCCGAGGATGACAATTTCATCAATATGTTCGCCAAGCTGATTTCGGCATTTCCTGCGCTTCCCGTGTTTGCTCCCGAAGCCAAACTGCAGCCGCTGCATGTTGACGATGCCGCGGAGGCAGTTGTCGCTGCCCTCGAAAGCCCCGCCAAGCATGGCGGCAAGACCTTCGAGATTGCTGGCCCGACCGTGATGACCATGGCCGAGATCAACCGCAAAATCGCGACCGCACAGAACCGCGGCCGCGCCTTTATCGAACTGCCAGACTTCATCTCGGAAGCCTTTGCCAGCGCGACCGGCTGGTTACCCTTCGCGCCGATCACCCGCGATCAACTGACCTTGCTGCAACAGGGCGGCGAGCCTTCGGGCAAGTTCCCCGGTATCGACAAGCTGGGCGTCAGCCCGCGTCCGCTGGAGCTATACCTCGACCGCTGGATGACCCGGTACCGCAAGCATGGCCGCTTTGGCGCCCGCGCCTCAGGCTAAGCTAAGGGCTCCACTAAAAGGTCGGTTCCGGCCGCGCCGGTAATCCGCACCCTGGTCCCCGCGTCTGTATCTTCGCCGCGCGCGATCCATTCACTGTCACCGACCTTTATCTTGCCGCTACCGCCTTCGATGGCTGCAACTACCACAGCGGTTTCCCCCACCATCCGTTCGAGCCGCTTGTTCATCATCGGGTCGGCTTCATGGATCGGGCGATCTTGCAGGAACCGCTTCGCCGCATAGACTGTGCCGGCAGCAATCACGGTGAAGACCACTACTTGCATCGCGACGCCCAGCCCCAGCATCAAAGTGAGCAAACCGGCAGCAATCGCCGCCAGTGCCAGCCAGATTAGATAGACGCCGGGCACCATCACTTCGAGCGCGGCCAGCAACAGGCCGATGCCGATCCATACCCAGTGCGCGTCGAGGTTTTCAAGCGCTTCCATCAGCTGCTCCGGGGTGTTGAACGCGGAACACTGGCACGCGGCGCAGCAGGTGCAGGCGCACTACCACCCGAACCGCCACCATTATCGTCCATCATACCCTTGGCCAATTCAGCAATCCCGCCAAGCGTACCGATTAGCTGTGTCGCCTCGACAGGGAACAGGATGGTCTTAGCGTTCGGCGAAGTCGCAAAGCCGGCGATGGCTTTCGTATATTCCTGCGCGATGAAATAATTGATCGCCTGATTGCCCGAGCTGGCGATGGCATCGGACACAACCTGCGTCGCGCGGGCTTCGGCCTCAGCTGCACGTTCGCGGGCCTCTGCGTCGCGGAAGGCAGCTTCGCGGTTGCCTTCTGCGGTCAGGATGGCAGATTGCTTGTCGCCCTCTGCACGCAGGATGTTGGAGGCACGGTCGCCCTCGGCCTCGAGGATTTCGGCACGCTTTAGCCGCTCTGCCTTCATCTGGCGGGCCATCGCTTCGGAGATGTCGGCGGGCGGACGAATATCTTTGATTTCAACGCGGGTAATCTTGATCCCCCACGGCGAGGTTGCCTGATCGACAACCACCAGCAGGCGGGCATTGATCTCGTCACGCTTCGACAGTGTCTCGTCGAGCGCCATGCTACCCATCACGGTCCGCAGGTTCGTGGTCGTGAGCGCCATGATCGCCTGATACAGGCTGGAGACTTCGTAAGCCGCCTTGCCCGCATCTAGCACTTGGAAGAACACGACCGCATCCACGCCGACCATGGCGTTATCGGCAGTGATGATTTCCTGTCCGGGAATATCGAGCACCTGCTCCATCATATTCACCTTGTGGCCGACGCGGTCGACGAAGGGGACGAGGAAATGCAGGCCCGGCTGCGCAGCGAGCGTGAACTTGCCCAGCCGCTCGATCGTATAGACGAAGCCCTGTTTGACCACGCGAACCATCGAGAAAAGCACGACGACTACCAGTACGATGACCAGCAAAAGCACCCAAAATTCCAT
>JBBKVP010000031.1:0-22556 GCA_037968495.1 Pontixanthobacter sp.
CTTTCCTCTACCATGTGCCGTATTTGCCGACAGCTCAGAAGCATTTTTTGGTGACGATGCATGGGCTATCGGAAATCCACTTGGACAGCACGCATCAATATCAAAAGGTGTTGTTTCTAACCCGACACGCGCCATGAGAAGCAGTGTATATACAGATTATATCCAAACTGATGCGACCATCAACCGCGGTAACTCTGGCGGTGGATTATTCAATAGCGATTTTGAAGTAATAGGCACAAATGTAGCTATTCTCTCTCCCGGCGATAGCGGCGGTAGTATAGGTATTGGTTTTGCCATTCAGGGCAACACAACAGCGAATATTGCTCATAAGCTCATTCTTGACGGCATAGTGAAGCGCGGCATGATGGGCATTAACATTCAAGACCTTAGAGCCGAGGAAGCAACCGAACTCGGGCTTCCAGAAAATCAAAAAGGCGTGTTGATTTCAGAAGAACCGTCCGCGGGATTCCCTGGGAACGATGCTGGTCTTCATAAAGGTGATGTTATCGTTGAAGTAGATGGTAACGTGGTCACTAAAAACGAAGATTTGATCCGTGCTGTTTCTAATGCTTATCCGGGTGATGCGGCAAATCTTGTTATCATCCGTAACGGTGAATTGATGGAAATCGAGCTTGTCCTTGGCGACCGTGACGAAATCGAAGCACAAATGATGGAACAACGTGAAGCTGCAGTTGCAGAGCAAAGACGTCTCTTCGAGCTACAGCAAGAGAAAAAAGACGGCGCACCGACACCTGCGCCGGCACCGTAAGCAATTCCATAAACCAACAAATATAAACAAAGCCCCGCATTGTCGGGGCTTTGTTTATATTTGTTGATTATAATGTTACTAATAATGTCACCAAAAACAAAAAAGCTCCCGTTCAGGGAGCCTTTGCATATAGATTTGTATATAGAGAAGTGGTGACCGCTCAGGGATTCGAACCCTGGACCTACTGATTAAAAGTCAGTTGCTCTACCGACTGAGCTAAGGGCCCACATGCGCAAACTATGCGGGGAACGTTGAACGTCCGGGGGCTCCACTAGGCAGGGCGTGCGGCCGGGTCAAGCGGGTGTGTTGCTGTAAATTCGTCAGGCCGGTCAAAGGGTCGCGCCAATTGGGGGCAATTGCGGCTGCTGGACCGGTAACAAAGGGCCGCGATCGGTAGAGCGGATGGGGGATTATCAGCGTGTTGCTGCCCCATACGCCGCCGCTCCACAGCACGATATCGAGGTCGAGCACACGGGCGCTCCAGCGCTGGCCGCGGCGATCCCCGAATGCGCGTTCGATCTGCTTGAGCAGGGCCAGCAGAGCTTCGGGTTCGAGTTTCGTTTCCGCCACTATCGCCCCGTTGGCATAGCGCCGGATTGAAGGCCCTAGCGGCTCACTCGCGATGATCGGCGACTTCGCGAGCAGTTCCAGCCTCGCATCCGCCAGCGCCTTCATCGCAGCAGGCAGAACCCGCGCTGGGGGGCCATGCCGGACATGCCGTTTGTTCGACCCCAGCGCGATTAAATATTGGTGCTTCAGGATCAGATATCCTCGGCGAGCCGGCTATAAAGCTGCGGACGGCGGTCGCGGAAGAAGCCCATGCCGGCGCGGTGCTTGGCCGCTTGGTCGAGATCGAGGGTGGCGGCGATAATGCCGCTCTCCTTCGCGCCGAATTCGGCAAGATAGTCGCCCCATTCGTCAGAGATGAAGCTGTGACCATAGAAACTTTGCGCCCGGTCTTCTGGCCCCTCATGCCCGATACGGTTGGCGGCGATCACCGGCATGCAATTACTTACTGCGTGGCCGATCATGGCGCGGCGCCACATGCGGCTCGTGTCGAGGTCCGCGTTATAAGGCTCTGAGCCTATCGCTGTAGGATAAAGCAGGGCCTCCGCGCCCATCAGTGCCATAGTCCGCGCGCATTCGGGATACCATTGGTCCCAGCAGATGCCGACACCGACGCGTGCGCCGAAGACATCCCAGACTTTGAAACCGTCATTGCCGGGGCGGAAATAGAATTTTTCTTCATAGCCCGGGCCATCGGGGATGTGGCTCTTACGGTAAGTCCCCATGATCGCGCCATCGGGGCCGACCATCGCCACCGTATTGTAATAATGGTGCCCGTCGCGCTCGAAGAAGCTGGTCGGAATCGCGACACCGAGCTTTGCGGCGAGAGCCTGCATAGCAATGACTGAAGGATGCTCCGCTGTCGGACGAGCGAGCGCAAACGACGCCTCATCCTCCTCGCGGCAGAAATAGGGGCCAGAAAACAGCTCAGGCGGCAGGATAACCTGCGCGCCCTCGCCTGCCGCCTGCTCCACTAGTGCGGAGACGGCAACGATATTGGTCTGCTCATCCTCCGCACCCAGCGCAAGCTGGAGCGCGGCTACTTTTAACGTGCGCCCCACGCGTTACGGACGCTTGCGGAAGAGCAAAGTCATCCGGTCGCTTTCGCCGAGATCCTTCAACGCCTCGTTTTTGCTGCCCCAGCTTGGCGGCATTTCCCACACGCCGCGCGGGTGATCGGCGGAGTCCTTGGCATTAGCGTTAATCTCGCTCGTCGCGACCAGATCGAAGCCGTGCGCCTCGACCATCGAAATGACGTCCTGCTGACGCAGATAGCCTTTGCTGCCGTCGGTATATTCGGCAGGAGCCCAAGGTTTTGCGCGGTGCTGGACGATGCCGAGCATCCCGTCATCCTTGAGCAGCGTGCGCGCACCGTTCAGCGTGGAATGCAGCAATTCAAAGCGATGCAGATTGTGTATTTCGCGGAAGATCAGCACACGGTCGACCGTTCCTGCATCGGCTTCGCCCATATCATTGAGGTTTGCGCCCTTTGCAGCCGCACCGCTGACATTCCAGCCGGCGAGCGCTTCGGGGAACTTGGCTGCATAGCCGCCCCAGCGTTCGGCAATGCCGGGATTGTTGGAGCGGCTCATGTCAGGGTTGAGGCCGATATATGTGCCGCCAGCACCGAGATAGGGGATCAATACGCGGCTGTACCAGCCGCCGCCGGGAACGACGTCGGCCACGGTCATACCGGGCTTCACCTTGAAGAAGCTTAGCGTCTCGGCTGGATTACGATACTGGTCGCGGGCGCGGTCGTCGTTCCGCGCTTCGCCTGAAAGAGCGGCAGTGAATTCCTGCATGCTACCGTGGTGATCGGCCGCGAGCGGAGCGGTAAGCAGCATGGCCGGAATGGCGGCGGCGGCGAGCAATAGTTTGCGCATCTGTATATCCTTCATCGGGGGAATGATCCTGAGAAGTGTTTTAGCCGGAGCTGCTCCAATGACAAGCAGCCCCTGACATTTGCCGTTTGGCTTCCTATCTGATGATCAAAGGAGAAATCAGATCATGACCGATACAAATCAGGCAATTGTTGCAGGCGGTTGCTTCTGGTGCACCGAAGCGGTGTTCCGCGATGTGATCGGCGTGACCGAGGTCGAGAGCATCTATATCGGCGGCCAAGTGGCAGATCCGACATACAAGGAAGTCTGCACCGGCACGACCGGTCATGCGGAGGGCATCCGCGTGACTTTCGATCCGGACGTGATTTCGCTTGCCGACATCTTTGATATCCATCTTGGCACGCATGATCCGACACAACTCAACCGTCAGGGCGGCGATGTGGGAACGCAATATCGCTCAGCCATCTTCCCGCAAGACGCAGAGCAAACCGCCGCAGCCGAAGCCGCCGTCGCCCGAGCCAATGCGGAAAAAGGCGGCAAGGTTGTGACGACCATCGAGCACACGGATGTCTGGTATCCCGCGGAAGATTACCATCAGGAATATTGGGACGGCGAAGGCCAGAGAAATCCGTATTGCCTAGCAGTCATCCCGCCGAAGCTGATGAAGCTGCGCAAGAGCTTTCAGAGCAAGGTGAAGCTGGACTAGGCCTGAAAACGCGCCACGAAAAACCCGTCCATGCCGCCCTGTTCCGGGATCATGCCCGGATCGGTGCGGAGCCAGCCCTGCGGAGTGGGCGGCACAATTTCCGGTAGCTCGGACGTTTTGATAGGGTCTGGTTTCAGCTTGCATTCGATGGCCTGCGCCTCGCCCTCTTCAGGTTCCAGCGAGCAGACCGCGTAAACAAGCTTCCCGTCAGGCGCGAGCCATTCGCCAGCCTGCGCTAGCAAATCGGATTGTAGATCGGACATTTCTTCGATTTGGCGCGGGCCGATGCGGTGGATCACGTCTGGGTGGCGGCGTGCTGTGCCAGTGGCGGTGCAAGGCGCGTCGAGCAGAATCGCATCGAAACTCTTCTCGGTTTTCCATTTCAGCGCATTGGCGACAACAATATCGGCTTCGAGGCCGAGGCGTTTCAGATTTTCGTGTAAGCGGCGCAGGCGCTTCTCGCTGACATCCAACGCGATGACTTTCCAACCGGCCGCGGCGAGCTGCAGTGTCTTGCCGCCGGGTGCTGCACATAGGTCCAGAACAGTCCGGCCGTTTCCTTCGCCTAGCAACCGAACCGGCAGGCTGGCAGCGAAGTCCTGTACCCACCATTCGCCTTCGGCAAAACCGTGCAAATCTTCGATAGCGTGGCCGCGTGCGAGCCGCACATGACCGGGCGCGAATGAGACCCCTTCAAGCTTCTCGGCCCACTCTGCGGTCTTCTCGTGCACCTTCAGTGCGAGATCGAGCGGCGGTGGCTGGGCCAATGCAGCAGCGATGGCAGGCGCACGTTCGCCCCATCGGCCAGCGACGTAATCGGGTAGCGTAGGATAGTCGGGCAGCTTGCCTTCGCGCTTAAGCAGTGCCGAGAACACACCATGCGCCAGCTTGCGCGGGCCGCCGCTAAGCAGCGGCAAACCGGTCGAAATAATCGCATGAGGCGGCGTATCGAGCCTGAGCCACTGGGCGAGCATTATCCGCAGAACGGTGCGGACCTTGGCATCTTCTGCCAGATTATTGCGCGTCGCACTGTCGATCATGGCGTCGAGATCGGTCAGCCACCGCAGAACGTCGCCAGCTATCGCGCGGGCCAAAGCACGATCGGCAAAGTTTGCAATCCGTTTAGTGGCCGGGCCTTCCGCCATATCGAGAGTGTCGCCCCGTCGCAAAACAGCATCGAGCATTTGAAGCGCCGCGCGGCGCGCGGGAAGACCGGGAATATCCATCGCGGGCCCCTATAGCGATTTCGAATGAAATGGAACGTTTCATGACTCGGAAATCGCGGCGTCAATGAAGCCGCTGTTGAAACCATCGGCCAGTCTGTGCATTCCTACAATATGACAGAACGAGCAACCAAACGACCCGGGAACTTCGAGAAGCCTGCTCATTGGAGCGACAAGCCTGCGCCGAAGCCGCAGCCGCCAGAGCCGCATACAGAAGCTAAAGACGGCGATCACGAAGGCGGCCTCAGCCCAACGCGTTATGGCGACTGGGTGAAGGATGGCATCGCTATTGATTTTTGATTAGTTCCTCCCTGTTGCGTAGCAATGGGGAGGGGACCCGCCCACGCAGTGGGTAGTGGAGGGGTACATGCGCAAGCGTCCCCTCCGTTTCCGAGTACTAACCCACTCGGAGCCATCTCCCCATTCGTACCGAACGGGGACGAACTTATAGCTTTTTAAAAGTAACCTTCAGCCCATCTTTGGGCTTGGGGATCGGCCATGCTTGCCAATCAGGTTCATAGCCCTCGGCGATCTGGATTTCATAGCGCTGCAGAACTTGCGCCATAAGCACCTTGATCTGCATATAGGCGAAGTGCAGGCCCAGGCACATATGTGCGCCGCCGCCGAATGGCACCCAGGCGTATTTGTGGCGCGCCTTCACCTCTTCAGGTGTGAAGCGCATCGGGTCGAATTTCTCCGGCTCGGGCCAATATTCTTCCATGTGGTGCACATAATGCGTGTTGATCCCGACCGGCGTTCCGGCAGGAATTTTGTAACCGCCGAATTCGAAGTCTTTCAGTGCCCGGCGAGGTGTGGAAGGAACAGGCGGCATAATCCGCAGCGATTCCTTGAATGCCATTTCGGTAAATTGGAGCTTGCCAAAATCCTCATAAGCAACGGGCCGAGGATTCCCATCCGCATCGAGTCCGCCAGTTACCGCCGTAATTTCAGCGCGTAATTTTTCCTGCCATTCGGGATGTTTCGCAAGCAGCCAAATAAGCGTGGTTGCCGATGACGTGATCGTATCATGCGCGGCCATCATCAGGAAATTCATGTGGTCAACCACTTCTGAAACTTCCAATAAGGTGCTGTCATCATGCGTGGCGGTGGCGAATTGGCTAAACATATCTTGCCCGCCACCTTCCTTACGGCGGCGCAGAGTTTCCTTAGTGAAATAATCGACCAGATACTCGCGGCCCTTCACACCCTTGCGCATCAGCGTGAATGGCAGCGGCTTGCGGATCGGCGCAACGGAAGCCTGCACCATATAGACAAATGCTTCGTTGATCCGGTCAGCTTCTGGGCCCCACGGAATGCCGATGAAACTGTCGGCGGCCAAATCGAGCGTAAGCTCTTTGATCGCCGGATAGAACTCCATTTCCGGACCGCCCCAACTTGCAACCGCTTTCGCGATGCCGCGATTGAGAGCACCAGCATAATGGCGCATTGGCGCGGGCTTGAAAGCAATCGACAGCGCCTTGCGGTCGGCACGGTGATGATCGAAATCCATCAGCATCAAACCGCGCGGGAACAGCTTGTCGAGGATCGGCCCCCAGCCCTGTTCGGAAGAGAAAACCTTCGCCCGGTCGAACAGCATCAACTCATTCGCATCCGCCCCGATCAAAGCCACCTGACGCCTGCCAAAGGCGCGAACGCGGTAAACCGGCCCGAATTTAGCCACCATCCGCTTAACAAAGCCATGCGGGTCACCCAACATCTTGAACGTGTTCCCGACAAACGGAGGCCCATCGTCGCCCGGTATATGATCGAGCGCTTCGTCAGGAAGCTGCTGCGCCCAATGCGTCGGCGTAAAGCCACCTGTTTCGGGAGCGTCTGCGGGAGTTTCTGCGAGTGTGGCCATGGCGAATTCCTTACTTACCCTAGTGTAAGTTAATCGCCCGATTAAATCCAGCCGGAAAGTTCGCGACGGATCAACCCTTCCAGCATTTGCATGCCCTCAGCCCCAGCGTTCAGACAAGACAGCGCCGCTAGCTGCTCGCCTCCGGCTTCCTGAAATTGCTCCAGACCGCGAATGGCGAGCTCTTCCAGCGTCTCGAGGCAATCAGCGGAGAATCCGGGCGCTGCGATGGCAATACGCTTTGTGCCTGCCTTGCCTTCCGCATCCAACATTTCATCTGTTGCAGGCCCCAGCCACTTGGCAGGGCCGAAGCGCGACTGGAATGCGGTCTCGATCCGCAGCCCATCACGCGCAAGTTTGGCCGAGAGCAACCGCGCCGTCTTGCGGCAATGGCAGTGGTAAGGATCGCCAAGTTCGAGCGTTCGCTGCGGCATCCCGTGGAAGCTGAGCATCAGCACTTCGGGCTGGAAATCCAGCGCATCCAGCTGCTTGCCAATGTCCGCGGCCTGCGCATCGATGTAACTGGGATCATCATGATAGGGCGGCATGAAGCGCAGCGTTGGCTGCCAGCGCATCGCCTTCAAAGCATCACCCGCTGCATCGACAACCGTCGCCGTCGTCGCGCCGCTATATTGCGGGTAAAGCGGAGCGAGCAAAATGCGCTCGAAGCCGTCTTTGTGCATTTGCTCCAGCTTTTCATCAATCGCTGGCTGGCCGTAGCGCATGGCATATTCGACCCGCACGCCCTCGCCCAGCCGCGACTGCAAATCTGCGGCCTGCGCCTTGGTGATCGCGGCAAGCGGAGAGCCATCTTCCGACCAGACCTGACTATAGGCATGTGCCGATTTCTTCGGCCGCGTGTTGAGGATAATCCCGCGCAGGATCGGTTGCCATGCAATCGGAGGAATTTCGACCACGCGGCGGTCAGACAGGAATTGCTTCAGGTAACGCTTCACCGCCTTTGTGGTGGGTGCGTCCGGCGTACCGAGATTGACGAGCAAAACGCCCACGCCGCCGCTCTTTACCGGCGGGTGATCGGCGGGCAGTTGCTGGGGTGTATGAGTCATAATCCATCCGAAAGAAGAGGTAAGTTCCGAAATCTAACGCCCGTCGCGGAGAAAAGGGCATTGGCAATTGCAGGGGCGACCACGGCCACTCCCAATTCGCCGGGATCGAAGGGCGATTTCTCGCTCGCCACAAACTCGACATCAATTTCTGGACAGTCGGCAAGGCGCGGCAGGCCAAGCTGCGCAATCCGACCGGCAGTCGGCAGGCCTTGGACATAATCCGCCTGATGGCCCAGCGCGATACCGAGCCCGAATAGCAGTCCGCCCTCGATCTGTTGCCGAGCTATATCGAGATTCACGATCCGTCCGATATCGACAACCGCTGAAACCTTGCTCACGCGGATGCCGCCTTCGCCGGGGCCAGCGGTGGCGATGCAGGCGATCCGCCCGGATGCGGCATCCCCATCGATCCGGCCGCCCATCCGGTGGCAGGCCACGCCTTGCCCGCTTTGTTCTGCGCCGCCATCCCAATTGGCGAGCCGCGACACGCGCTGCAAACATTCAGCGAGGCGCAAATCACCGCCGAGCATCTGCATGCGGAAAGACAGCGGTTCACGATCATTGCGCCGCGCCACTTCGTCGATGAAGCTCTCGATAAAGAACGCCGTATAACCATGCGAATTGCCGCGCATACGTCCGGTTGGCAGACCGATCTCTGTCGGCACGTGATCGACCGCGACGTTGGGAATATCATAAGGCGGCATTGCGCCTTCTGCCGCCATCGCATCAGCCTTGCCCGCGGCCTTTTCCATGGCCGCCCATGGTGTTGCATTATCGAACAGCCGGTGGCCAAATTCATAGGTTGTGGCGGGGGCCGCCATTTTACAGCGCAGCGAAGAAATCACCCCGCTCTTTTCCATTTTCGCAGTGACCAGCGCAGCGACTGGCGTGCGGGGCCGCGTTTGCAACTGTTCCTGCCAGCGCGACCATGTCAACTGGACCGGGCGGCCAATTTCCTTGGCGATCATGGCGACTTCTATCGCGTGATCCACTTCCAACCTGCGGTCGAAACTGCCGCCTGCGGGCATCGGGTAAAGCACCACATCCCCAAGCGCGATATCCAGCGCTTCCGCCGCTGCATAGCGCGCTGCTTCGGGCGCTTGTGTCGCCATCCACAGCTCCAGCTTGCCGTCCGTCAACCGGGCGGTCGCACAGGCAGTTTCCAGCACCGTGTGATGGGCGGGTGCCACGTCATAACGCAACGCAAGATCAGGCTTGCCCATCAGTTTGCGGCCCTCGCCGCGGGTCGCGACACGCTTCCCCTCGCCTGTGCGGACAGCATCGTCCAGCAATTCACCTATGCGCGCCGATTCAACCGGGCCGGTAATTCGGAACAGCGGCGCCATTTTGTCGAGAGCTTTCTCGGCCGTCCACCAAGTGTCCGCCGCCGCCGCAAGCCAGCGCTTGCCTTCGACTATCCCCACAAGACCCTGCATCCCGTAGGAATTCTCTTTGGTGTAATTCGATAGTTCCGCCTTGGCGATCGGACCGTGCCGGATCGCTGCATGGACCATGTCGGGCAGCCGTATGTCAGCGGCAAACTGGTATGTCCCGTCGACCTTGGCAGGCAGGTCGAGGCGCGGGAATGCAAGTTCCGCACCCAGCACCGCTTCGGACGGGGGTTCCGACGGAGCTACCGGGTAAAGCGGCGGCGGGGACGGCGGACTGAACTCCGCAGCCTCCTCGGCCAATTCGGCAAAGCTCGCGCGGCGGTCGCCAGCGATGATAAAACCGCCCCGCGCTTCGCATTCTTCCCATTCGACGTCCCAACGCTCCGCCGCAGCCATGGCGAGCATTGCGCGGGCGCTGGCCGCAGCCTCGCGGCAGGGCATTTCATAGGCCGCCAGCGACGTGCCATCAGCCGTCACATTGAAACGGTTTTCCTGAGCGTAGCGGATCGCCAGCAGATCATCCGCCTCATCGACCAGTTCCGGCGCGAAATCAGGCGCGCACGATGACCAGAGCGGCGACCACTTTCCGGCCAAAGGAACATTGGCATAGGCCCCGCTAACGGGAGCCGGTTCGACCGCGATTTGCCGCCAATCCGCGCCAAGTTCCATCGCCACGATTTGCGGCAGGATCGTGCTGACGCCTTGGCCCATTTCGAGCTGCGGCACCGCCACGGTGATGACGCCGTCCTTGCCGATCTTCAGCCAGGCGTCGAAGGCGACCTCGTCAGTTCCGGGCACCAGCGGCGTCGGGAATGTGCGCGGCTGGATCGACCATGCGAGAAGCAATCCGCCGCCAACTGCACCGCCTATGAGCAATCCGCGTCTGCTGATCGCCATCGTCAGACCTTTCCGCCGTCCAGCCAGCTTGCGAGCTTCGCAGCAATGGCAGTGAATGCTTCGCCTTCCGCAGCATCACCCGCAGCGGGCGGCTGGCCTGCATCGCTAGCCTCTCGGATCCCCATCGCGAGCGGAATGCGGCCAAGGAAGGGAATGCCGGTGCCAGTGGCAGCATCTTCCACGCCGCCCCGCCCGAATGGGTCGCTGACCTCATGGCAATGCGGGCATTCATAGCCCGACATATTTTCAACAAGGCCGATAATCGGCACATCGCTATGTTCGAACAATTGCGCTGCGCGCTGGGCATCGATCAGCGCGAGATCTTGCGGTGTCGAAACGATGATTGCGCCCGCAGGTTTGAACTTCGCCATCAGCGACAATTGCACATCGCCAGTACCCGGCGGCAGATCGATCAAGAGAATTTCCGTGTCGCCCCATTGCGCATCGACCAATTGCCCCATCGCACTGCCCGCCATCGGGCCGCGCCAAGCAAGCGCTTTACCCGGTTCGATAAGTTGCCCCATCGAAAGGACAGGAATGCCTGCATCGCTCATCACAGGGACGAGTTTTTCATTTTCGGCAACTGGTTTGGACTTCGCGCCCAGCAAAGTCGGCTGGCTCGGGCCGTATACGTCTGCATCGACTACGCCGACCTTCCGTCCCATTTTTGCGAGTGCCACTGCGAGGTTGGCGGTCAGCGTCGATTTTCCCACGCCACCCTTGCCGGACCCGACCGCAATAATCCGGCGCACGGTCCGGCTGGCAACCATAGCCACGCGCACTTCAGTGATACCGTCCACTTCGCCCAAGGCTTCCTTTGCGCCGCGCTCAATTGCGCCACGTTGGTCTTCGGAAAGACCACTGGATTCAAGGATCAGCGTGGCGATTCCATCCACAGCTTTTGCCGATTGCAGCCGCTCGGCAATCACTTCGGGCAGGTGCGCTTTTATCTCGTCGAGTGTCATTGCAATCGCCCCTAGCAGGATTTTCGTGAGCGAGGCCCTGTTTTTCCGTCAAAGCCGTACCTATAAAGGGTCCATGAGAATATTGGACGGTTTTCGCAATCAGATCGCACTGGCTATGGCCGGTAAAAAAGGCAGTCCTTGGGGATCCGGAGATAATTCGGGTTCCGGAGGCGATGATGGAGATGGCGATTCGGGCGGCTCAAAGCCTTCCGGCCCGCGCAATCCGTGGCTGCCAGGCGGTGGCGGCAAGGATGGCCCGCGCCGTTCGGCCAATATTGAAGACATTTTTAAAAACCGCGGTCCCGAGGGTCCACGCCGCGGCGGCGGTGGTGGCGGCTTCAAGATGCCCCCACGGCCCGGTGGCAAAAGCTGGTGGCCGGTAATCGCCTTCGCTGCGGTCGGCCTATGGGTCTTCATGTCCAGTTTCCATCAGGTCGAGCGGAATGAACAAGGTGTTGTGACCACATTCGGGAAATATTCCCGCACGATCGGCCCGGGTATCTCGCTGACATTTCCTGCCCCCTTCCAGCAGGTGTACATGGCTGACGTCACGACCGTTCAGTCGATCCGTATCCCTGAAGAAGGCACGGAGAAGCTGATCCTGACGGGCGACCAGAACCTCGTCGATCTGCAGTATAAGATTCGTTACCGCATCAAGGACCTCAAGCAGTTCCGCTTCCAGCTCGCCGAACCGCAGCAAACCGTGATCGAAGTAGCGGAAGCCGCGATGCGTGCTTCCGTAGCCGAGCAAACGCTCGATGACACCTTCAGCGGTGCAGGTCGCGCCGAAATTCAGGAACGGGTCCGCAGCCGTATGCAGAGCATTCTTGATGCATACCGCTCTGGCGTGACTGTCGTCGGTATCGACATTGAGGAAACGGATCCGCCGGCCCAGGTCGTCGATGCGTTTAAGGACGTGTCCGTGGCCGAGCAGGACGCCAATGCTACCATCAACCGTGCCCGCGCGGTCGAGCAGCAAATTCTTGCCGGTGCCGAAGGTGACACGGCAGCCTTTGACAAAGTTTACGAAGAATATCGCCAAGCACCCGAAGTTACGCGGCGCAGGCTCTATTATGAAACGATGGAGCGCGTGCTGTCGAACACGGACAAAACCGTGGTCGAAACCGGCGGTGTGCAAACTTACCTCCCGCTGCCTGAAATCCGCAAACGCGCGCAGGAACGATCAGCCCAGCCGAGTGACATCACCGTGGAGGGCCAGTAATCATGGGTAATCTTTGGCAAGATCATAAGTCGTCGATCATCGCTGTGGGCATTGCGCTAGTCGCGCTGTTCTCGACAATCATCGTGGTTCCCGAAACCCAGCAGGGCGTCGTTATCCGCACGGGTGAACCCGTCCGCGTGGTCAACAAATTCCGCCCGGATCAGGACTTCGGCGATACGGGTGCAGGCATCCAATGGCGCATTCCGATCATCGAGCGGGTTGAGTATGTCGACAAGCGCATCCTCGATCTGGATATGGAGCGCGAGCAGGTGCTTTCGAGCGACCAGCAGCGTCTGCAGGTCGACGCCTATGCACGCTTCCGCGTGATCGATCCGGTTCTGATGGTTGAGCGCGCAGGCACGACGCAGGGCCTTCGCAGCCAGCTCGAACCGATCTTGAACTCGGTTGTCCGGCAAGAACTCGGCCGCTTTACATTTGCCGCCATGCTGACGGCGGAGCGCGGAACGGCGATGACCAACATCACGCGAAAAATGGATGAAGAAGCACGCGCATACGGCGCTCAGGTAATCGACGTCCGCATCAAACGGACCGACCTTCCCGAAGGAACTCCGCTAGCTGCGGCATTCACCCGGATGGAAACCGACCGCCAACGCGAAGCGGCAACGATTCGCGCGCAGGGGCGCAAAAACGCTCAGATCATTCGCGCCGAAGCCAATGCCACGGCGGCGAAGATTTATGCCGACAGTTACGGCGTAGACCCCGAATTCTATGATTTCTACCGCGCCATGCAGAGCTACGATTCGACATTCGGACCCGCAGCGGCAGGTCAGAATAAGGGCGAAAGCAGCATCATTATCGGTCAAGATAATGAGTATATGCGCCAGTTCCGCGGTCGTCGCTGACGGCATCCATTCAATCGGTGTTAAGCCGATTGGGAGTGAATGGGGGACTAACTACGGGCGTAATCGCGCCTGTTGAGAAAAACAAAGAGGATTTTGTGCCTGTGCGTTATGCTTATGGAATTTCAACAGCTCTCCTGCTCGGCGGTGCTGCCATCACTCTGGCCACTGGCTATCCCGCTGGGGCGCAAGTCGCCCAGAACGAAAATATGCGGATCGATGACGCTGTGCCCCGCGCGGGCGCTCCGGCCAGTTTCGCCAATCTGACAGAGCAATTGCAGCCTGCGGTCGTCAATATCTCGACTCGCCAGCGCGTCCAGGTCAGCGCGAACCCGTTTGCCGGAACGCCGATGGCGGAATTGTTCGGCAATCGCGGCGGTCAGCCGCAAACACGCGAAGCGCAATCGCTGGGTTCAGGCTTCATCATCAGCGCAGACGGTTACGTTGTGACCAACAACCACGTTGTCAGCCCCAGCGGGCGCGGCACGGTTGAAGAAATTACCGTCACCATGCCAGACGGTGCGGAATATCCCGCAGAGCTGGTCGGCAAGGATGCAGATTCGGATCTCGCGGTTCTCAAGATCAAGCGCAGCAGCCCCTTTCCTTTCGTCAAATTCGGCAATTCGGGCGAGGCGCGCGTTGGTGACTGGGTTATTGCCATTGGCAATCCCTTCGGCCTGGGCGGAACGGTTACCTCCGGCATCGTCTCGGCAGTCCTGCGTAACACGGGCCAAGGCGGCGCTTATGACCGCTTCATCCAGACCGACGCCAGCATCAACCGCGGTAATTCCGGAGGCCCGATGTTCGACATGCAAGGCAATGTCATCGGTATCAACAATGCGATCTTCTCGCCATCCGGCGGCAGTGTCGGCATCGGCTTTGCCATTCCGGCAGACGTCGCCAGCCCCATCGTCAACAAGCTGATCGCGGGTGAAGAAATCCAGCGCGGTTATTTGGGTGTCCAAATTCGTCCCGTGGATGACGATCTCGCCAGCGCACTCGGCCTTGGCGACAAGAACGGTGAATTCATCGGTGCGGTTGAACCTGATGCTGCAGCGGACAAGGCCGGGATCAAGGCGGGTGACGTAGTGGTGAAGGTCGATAATAAGGCCGTTACCTCCAAGCAGACGCTATCCTTCTTGGTTGCGAATGTGGAGCCGGGCACAACTATCCCGATCGAACTGATCCGCGAAGGCGATAGCCGCACAGTCAATGTCAAGGTTGGCAAACGGCCGTCACAGGAAGAAATCCGTCAGTCGCAATTGTTTCGAGGCGATGATGACGATGCACCTGACGAACAGGGCATGGGCGAAGGAACGGTAACCGAGAAGCTTGGCTTGCAGGTCGTGCCAATCACTCCGCGTATTGCGCGCCAACTTGGCGTGCCAGCGGGCACCAAGGGCCTCGCCATTGGCGCTGTCGACCCGAGTTCCGATGCAGGTACCAAAGGCTTGCAGCGCCGCGACATTATTTTGAGCGCGAATTATAAGGAAGTCACTTCAGTTGAAGAGCTGAACGCCGTGGTTGCCAAGGCCCGCGAAGATGGCCGCGAGGCAGTACTGCTGCACGTTCAGCGCGGCGGCGGGCCTGCGCAGTATTTCCCGGTTCGCATGCGCTAACCTCCATCATCCAAGGCATAGAAAAGCCCCGGCCCTCATAGCGAGGTTCGGGGCTTTTGCTTGTCTGACGGATGGATACCAACCAATAGTCAGGCGGCCCCTAGTCCGGCGGTAAAGTGCCACCTGTCGCCCGTTCAAGGAAATCATCGCTCGCTGCTTGCGGCGGCTCCTTCTTCGCGGGCGGCAAAGTCTGCTGGCGAGGCGGGGGGCGCTGTCCCGGCGGGAGCGGCTGTCTTGGGATCTGCTGGCCGCCTTGCTGCGAGCCGTTACCCGGACGCACAGTTACGCCCTCACGGCTTTCCGGCCGGAACTCTTCGCTATTCGGATCAAACGGCAGTTCACGCTCTGGATCTGGCGCGCCCGGCTCAATCAGATTACCCTGCTCGTCGATGAAGTAATAATCGTCAGGATTGCCATAGAGAAACTCGTCATCGGGTTCGAGCTGCCATTCGGGCAGCTTCAGATCGGTGTCGAATTTTTCAATCGGGCGGTCCTTCACCGCATAGCGCATAAATGCGGCGAAGGCTGATGCGGGCGCACGCCCCCCTTGCAGCCCGCTGACCGGCTTCGCATCATCGCGGCCCATCCACACGCCAGTGGTGATCCCGCTGGAAAAGCCAAGGAACCAGCCGTCCTTATTGGAACTGGTTGTGCCGGTTTTGCCTGCAACGGGCCGCCCGATCTGCGCCGCTTTGCCGGTACCGGTCGAAACAGTCGTCTGCAGCAAGTCAGTAATGCCAGCGGCAACATATTCAGGGACCAGCTGCGTCGTCCGCGCCCGTTCGTGTTCGTAAATAACTTTCCCGCTCGCCGTCTCGACCTTGAGTATTCCGTATGGCTCAATCGAGCGCCCCCGCGCGCTGACCGACGCAAAGGCGCGGGTCATGTCCAGCACACGCACTTCGTTCGAACCAAGCACCATGGATGGGTATGTCGAGATCGGTGTCGAGATACCAAACCGCCGCGCCATGCTGGCCACCGTACCAAAGCCGACTTCATTGCCGAGCTGTGCAGCCACTGTGTTCTTCGAATAGGCAAAGGCAGTGCGGACATCCATTTCACCCGAGAAACCACCGCCGGAATTCTTGGGCGACCAGCCGTCAATCGTAACCGGCGTATCGACCACACGGTCGGACGGCGTATAGCCAGCCTCCAGCGCGGCGAGATAGACGAACAGCTTCCAGGCTGACCCAGGCTGGCGCATCGCATTTGTCGCGCGGTTATAGTTGGATGTAACATAATCGGTGCCGCCGACCATCGCGATAATCGCTCCGTCGCGGTCCATGCTGACCAGCGCGCCTTGGGCACCTGCTGGCGTATTCGCCTGGATCGAGGCGGTTGCCGCCCGCTGCATACCAACATCAAGCGTCGTCCAAACCTCGATCGGTTCAAATGTTTCGGGCAACAAAATGTCTAGCTGAGGCAACGCCCAATCGGTGAAGTAACGCACCGAATTCTGGCCCGTGTCCTTCTTTACCTTTACCGTCTCGGGATCGACATTCGCCTCATTCTGACTGATCCGCCCCTGCTCGCGCATAAGGCGTAGCACAATGTTCGCGCGGCTAACGGCGGCATCGACATCGGCGGTTGGCGAATAACGCGAAGGTGCCTTCACTAGCCCCGCAATAATCGCCGCCTCCGCGACCGAAAGATCGTTGGCCGGATGGCTGAAGAATTTGCGGCTGGCGCTGTCGATGCCATATGCGCCGCCGCCGAAATATACCTTGTTCAGGTAAAGTTCGAGGATCTGCTCCTTGGTGAACTTGCTTTCCAGCGCCATCGCCAACACCACCTCGCGCGCCTTGCGGTCATAGCTGCGATTGGAATTGAGGAACAGATTGCGCGCCAGCTGCTGCGTGATCGTCGAAGTCGCGCGAATGCGGTGGTCCTTGGTTACACTTTCGTACAACGCACGGGCCAAGCCTAAAGGATCCACACCGAAATGTGAGCGGTAACGGCGGTCTTCGACCGCAACCATGGCTTCCTTCATCACATCGGGAATTTCGTCGCTATCGAGCCATTTGCCGTAACTGGGGCCGAGCGAGACAATCTCGCTGCCATCACGCGCACGAACAATGATCGTCTGCGCGGTGCTGGTCGCTTTTAGGGAGGAATAAGACGGCAGGGAGCGGGCCGCGAACATTACGGAAAACGCCAGCATCAACGCGCCCAAAAGCGCGAAGCCAGTAGCCCAGAAGAATATCCGCCGAAACCAGCGCGCGAAGAAGCCCCGCTCGGGCTTCTCCTGCCTTGCTTTTACGGCGGCGCGCTTGCTAGCGCGGCGGCGTTCGCCTCGTTTTGCCATGTGGCTTTCCGGCCCCTCTATTCACGTCCGTGACGTACGCAGGTGCATAAGCCTTCAATAACCCGGCGTGAACGGGGAAACGGATTTAATCCTTAGGTTTGAAATCAAGCGCAGCGGAATTAATGCAATAACGCAGACCGGTCTGGTCCTGCGGCCCGTCAGGGAACACGTGCCCCAAATGTCCTTCGCACTTGGAACAGCGCACTTCAGTGCGGACCATACCGTGACTTACATCGCGGATTTCTGCGACATTTTCTTCATCGGCAGGCCGCACAAAGCTGGGCCAGCCGCAGCCGCTGTCGAACTTGTCATTGCTTTGGAACAAAGGTTCGCCGCAACCGGCACATTTATACTCGCCCGCTGCCTTATGGCCGTCATATTCACCGGTAAAAGCGCGTTCCGTTCCCGCCTCACGGAGCACATGATATTGCTCCGGCGTAAGCTTAGCGCGCCACTCAGCATCGGTGAGGTTGGTTTTGTCGGGGGTGTCGGTCATCGGCTATCTCCTTTTATGAGAGATATGTGGTGTCCGGAAAGGTCTGTTTCAATTTCAGGCCGGTTTTTTATTGGCCGCTGCGGGGCGCCTCAAACGCCGGGCGGGTATTTGTTTTCTCTCGCGGCTAGTTGGCTACGCCAACGTTTCCGAGGGGCGGCGCATAAGCGCCGGCGCGCAGTCGCGCTTGCGGGGTGCTGGGCGCAAGCCGAACCATTCCGAGCACTCACAGCTTGGTGCCTGTTCTTGGTCACGGCAGTCATAGGGCGACCGCCCGCCCGCAGCGACGCGGCCATCGGCCGCAAGAGCGAAGAATTCGCGAACGCGGATGCGCTTGCGGAAAACAAAAGACTCCGGCGTTTGAGGTCGTTCCGTCAGGAACCCAAATCAAACTACGCATTCACATCCGCATAGTGGCTCGGCGGCTGGATCACCTCCATACGCTCAGACAGCAGGGGCCGGAAGCTGGGACGGCTTTTGAAGACCGAATACCAGCCGCGTGACTGCTCGTGGCCCGACCAGTCTATCCCGCCGAGGTAATCCGCTACAGAAATCTGTGCAGCAGCAGCCAGGTCAGCAAGGCTCATCTGAGCGCCCGCTAGCCAGGGCCGGTGGTCAATCAAATAGTCGATGTAATCAAGGTGCCCATCAGCCAGTTTCATCGCCTCACGCAGCACGCGCGATTCCGGCGGTTGCCGGTAAACAAGCCGCTTCTTCATCCGTTCATGCAGCAGCGGCCCTGTCACATCACCGAAGAAATTCTCATCGAACAGAGCGACCAGCCGCCGGATCTCGGCGCGATTTGCGGAGGTGCCGGCGATCATCGGCGACTTCTCGACCGTTTCCTCGAAATATTCGCAAATTGCGCGGCTATCGAGCAGCGTCACGCCCTTGTCCGGATCATGCAGAACCGGCGTCCGCCCAGCGGGGTTCAGCGCGAGAAATTCGTCGCGCCCTTCCCACGGATTTTCGCGCCACAATTCATAGGCCACGCCCTTCTCGCTCAGCAGCAAACGCAGCTTGCGGCTGAAAGGACAGAGCGGAAATTGATGGAGTTGCCACATAGATTTTGCTCATGCCGCAAGGCGTCAATTCAGTCCAGCGCGATTAGTTCGGAGAATTACTTCGCGCATCTTCGATGGAATGTTCGAATTGTTCAGCCATTTCTTTGAGCGCCGGAAGCATAGCCTCAAAACCTGCGGCCAAGCCGCCCATCATAGCCATCGCTTGCGGCAGTTCTTCGCGCACCATCTCTGGTATATCCGCTGCTTCTGGTCCGGCAAGCTCGCGTAAGGTTCCCGCCTGACCGGCCTCATCCGCAATGTCCGGATCGACCTTCGCCATCGCATCGACCAACGGCGCAACCGGCATATCGAGCAAGGCCTCCATCAGCGTTGAAAGCGTCACGGCAGCCATTTGCTGCGTCGCGGGATCGTTCAGCTTGGCCGCAGCGTCGGACAGTTCACTATCCTGCGCCATCGCGGGCGACGGAGCGAATGCTGCCAAAACGGCAGCGGCAATCGGTAAAATTCGCATAATATCCTCCTTCAACAGGGGCTAATGACTTCGCTCTAGTTCATCTTCAGTGACTTTATTCTGAACGGTCGCCCTGCGATAGGATTGCTTGCACACGCGCGTAATTGCGATAGTGATGGGGTCATGAAAACGCGCGCCGCAGTAGCATTTGAAGCCAAACAACCCCTCGAAATCGTCGAGCTCGATCTTGAGGGCCCCAAGGCGGACGAAGTGCTGGTTGAAATCATGGCAACCGGCATCTGCCACACCGATGCTTACACGCTCGACGGGCTCGACAGCGAAGGCCTGTTCCCCAGCGTTCTGGGGCATGAAGGCGCAGGCATTGTGCGCGAGGTGGGCGCAGGTGTAACCTCGGTCGTCCCCGGCGATCACGTAATCCCGCTCTACACGCCCGAATGCCGCCAGTGTAAAATGTGCCTTAGCGGCAAGACCAACCTTTGCAGCGCGATCCGCGAAACGCAGGGCAAAGGACTGATGCCCAACGGTACCTCGCGGTTTTCCTACAAGGGCGAAACGATCTTCCATTACATGGGCTGCTCGACCTTCTCGAACTTCACTGTCTTGCCGGAAATCGCAGTCGCCAAAATCCGCAAGGACGCGCCGTTCGGTTCCAGTTGCTATGTCGGTTGCGGCGTGACCACCGGCGTTGGCGCGGTGGTGAATACGGCGCAGGTGAAGCCCGGCGATAATGTGGTCGTGTTCGGCCTTGGCGGGATCGGCCTCAACGTGCTGCAGGGCGCTAGGATGGCAGGCGCGGACCGGATTGTCGGCGTCGATATCAACCCGGACCGCGAGGAATGGGGCCGCAAGTTCGGGATGACCGATTTTGTGAACCCCAAAGATGTGCCTGACGTCGTCGCCCATCTGGTGAATATGCTCGACGGCGGCGCGGATTACAGCTTTGACTGCACCGGCAATACAGATGTTATGCGGCAAGCGCTGGAATGCTGCCACAAGGGCTGGGGCACCAGCATCATCATCGGCGTGGCAGAGGCCGGAAAGACCATCGAAACCCGCCCCTTCCAGCTGGTGACCGGCCGCAACTGGCGCGGCACAGCATTCGGTGGGGCTAAGGGCCGCACCGATGTGCCCAAGATCATCGACTGGTATATGGACGGCAAAATCCAGATCGACCCGATGATCACCCACACACTGACACTGGACGAGATTAACAAGGGCTTCGACCTGATGCACGCGGGCGAAAGCATCCGCAGCGTGGTGGTTTACTGATGGCACACAAAATTGATCTTGCCGACAAGTTCAGCCAGTTTTCCGACCATTGGGCGCCGCGCATTGTCGCGCGTTATAACGACAATGAAGTCCGCCTCGCCAAGGCGGAGGGTGATTTTCAATGGCACAGTCACGCTGACAGTGATGAGCTGTTCCTTATCATATCTGGCACACTGACGCTGGAGTTTCGTGACCGCACCGAAACACTCAGACCCGGCCAGATGATCGTCATCCCTGCGGGAACGGAGCATCGCCCCCGCGCGCTGGATGGTGAGGTCGAGATGGTCATCATCGATCCGAAAGACACCCCCAATACCGGCTACCATGCGACTGCCACTGCGGCGGTCGAAATTTAGGAGAGAACAATGCTCAATCACATTATGATCGGCTCCGGCGATATCGAGAAGTCGAAGTCATTCTACAACGCGGTGCTAGGCGTTTTGGGCGCGGGCGAGCCGATGGCGCACGTCAACGACACCGGCCAAACCCGGCTGTTTTACAACCATGACGGATCGACATTCAGCATCAGCGAGCCAATCAATGGCGAACCAGTGAACCCGTCCAACGGCAGCACAATCGGCTTCAAATGCGGTTCCCCTGAACAGGTGGTCGAGCTGCATGATGTCGCCATCGCCAATGGCGGAACCAGTATCGAAGACCCTCCCGGCCCGAGAGACGGCAGCATGGGCGTGATGCACCTCAGCTATTTCACCGATCCCGATGGCCACAAAATCTGCGGTATCCATCGCCCCGGTTGATCCAAATTATCAGGAGAATACACAATGTTTAGCCATGTAATGGTCGGCGCCGACGATATCGACGCTGCCAAGAAATTCTACGACGCTTGCTTTATTGCCCTCGGCGGCCGCGAGGGGTCAGTCGATCCCAAGGGCCGCGTAATGTATATCAAAGACGGCAGCATCTTCATCGTGACCAAGCCGATTGACGGGCAGCCAGCCTGCCACGCCAATGGCGGCACAATCGGCTTCGATGTCGACAGCCCCGAAATGGCCGAAGCATGGCACGCCGCAGGCCTCGCCAATGGCGGTACCGCAATCGAAGACCCGCCCGGCATCCGCGAGGGCGCAGGGATGCAGATGCACCTCGCCTATCTGCGCGATCCCGCTGGCAACAAGGTCTGCACCATGAAGCGGATGGGCTGAGCCTTTCCGGCAGTGGAAATGCTTAGCGAAAATAGGGCGTTCGGCGGGGTGCAGGGAGTTTACTCCCATGCCTCCGCCGAAACCGGCACGGATATGAATTTCGCGGTCTATGTGCCGCCGCATCAGCCCGGCGCGAAACTGCCGGTGCTGTGGTATCTCTCGGGCCTCACCTGCACCCATGCCAATGTTATGGAGAAGGGCGAATATCGCGCCGCTTGCGCTGAACATGGCATCATCTTCGTCGCTCCAGATACATCTCCGCGTGGCGATGACGTGCCTGACGACGAAGCCTATGATTTCGGCAAAGGCGCGGGCTTCTATGTCGATGCGACCGAGGAACCGTGGTTGAAGAACTTCCGCATGCGCAGCTACATCGAGCGCGAGCTTCCGGCCCTAATCGCCGCGAACTTCCCCGCCGACATGGAGCGCCAGGGAATCACCGGCCATTCGATGGGCGGCCACGGCGCGCTCACCATCGGCCTAAGAAACCCCGAAACATTCCGCTCGGTCAGCGCCTTCTCCCCGATTGTCAGCCTGCTGAACTGCCCATGGGGCGAGAAAGCACTGGGCGGCTATCTTGGAGCGGACCGCGAGGCATGGCGCGAATATGATGCTGTCGCTCTAATAGATGACGGTGCGAATCTACCCGACCTGCTGGTCGACCAAGGCACCGCCGACGATTTCCTGAAAGACCAGCTAAAGACCGGCCTGCTCGCCCTCGCCTGCAAGAAAGCCGGCATCCCCGCACAAATCCGTATGCAGGACGGCTATGACCACTCCTATTACTTCATCTCGACCTTCATGGCCGAGCATGTGGCATGGCATGCGGAGCGGTTCGGTTGAT
>JBBKVP010000032.1:0-5267 GCA_037968495.1 Pontixanthobacter sp.
GCGTTGGCAGCGGGTGCAGCATCAGCCGCCCCTGCGATCAACGCATTTATCGACCGCAAGCTGACACAATATGGCTTGACCGAAGCGGGCTTGGCGCTGGTCGGATTCAGCCAAGGGACCATGATGGCGCTTCACATCGGACTGCGCCGACCGCGAGCGGTGGCCTCCGTCGTCGGCTACTCAGGGATGCTAACCGGGACAGCTGAGCTTGCACACAAGTACTTCCCCAAGCCTCCGGTGCTACTGGTACACGGCACCGCCGATCCGGTGGTCCCCATCGTGGCTTTGCACAAAGCCGAGAGCGAACTTAATCGTCTTGGCGTTCAAGTAACCACACACATCTCGCACGGGGTGGCCCACAGCGTCGATCCCGTTGGCCTGCGGCTTGGACGGGATTTTGTGGCTAAAGGGTTTGCTCGCTCATCCTAGTTGCAGACCCATTGAGCCTATAACGAACAGAAGAACAAAGTTTCTTGTCTTCATCTGCAGGGAGACTTCCAGACGCGATACCTTGTCATGCATGGTTGCGAACAAAGTTTGCCTAGCAAGCAGTTGAAAAAATCAGTCTCTGCGACCACTCAAGCGACGAAATCTGATAATTCCGAGCCATGATTGGGTTGCAAAAACGCCCTCGGGCATCACTTAAGTATTTGAAATTGAAATAAAATAACAATACCATCGGAACTGGTTCGTTTCCGACTTGGCCCTCCACAAAGTTCTCCCTTTAATATCGTGCAGCCACTATACGGTCTGCTGTTGATGCCGGTCCATAATATATACGCCGCGTAACTGGATCGGCCGATGATGGTTCATACGGCTTGGAGGTTATCCCGTTGACGACAAGGCCATGTCTGGGCGTCTGCTACTTTCCCGAGCAACGGGATGAGAGCCTGTGGCAGGATGATATCGGCCGGATGCAGGCTATCGGGATAAAGAAAGTTCGCATCGCCGAGTTTTGCTGGGCGGTCGTCGAACCGCGAGAAGGCGAGTATGACTGGGGCTGGCTTGACCGTTCTATCGAGTTGATCGGCGGCGCGGGGCTGGAGGTCATCCTATGCACGCCTACGGCCACCCCGCCTAAGTGGCTGATCGACAAACATCCGGAAATTCTTGCTGTGGATGCGAAGGGGCATCCGCGCAAATTCGGTTCACGCCGCCATTACTGCTTTTCCTCGCCCATCTACCGCGAGAAGATGGCTGCCATCACGCGAGCATTTGCCGAACGCTATGGCCACATTCCGCATGTGACCGCCTGGCAGACCGACAATGAATATGGCTGCCACAACACCACCCGTAGCTACTCCGAAGCGGCCAATCTTGGCTTCCGCGATTGGCTGAAGGACAAGTATCATACGCTCGAGGCGCTGAACGCCGCTTGGGGTAATGTCTTCTGGAGCATGCTGTACGGATCGTTCGACCAGATCGATCTGCCCAATCTGACCGTTACCGAACCTAACCCGTCGCACGTGCTGGATTTCTACCGGTTCTCGTCCGATCAAGTTGTTTCCTTCAATGCCCAACAGGTCAGTATCCTGCATGAGCTTTCGCCGGGCCGTGATATTATTCACAACTTCATGGGGTTCTACCACGAGTTCGATCATTTCAAGGTAGGTGCGGATCTCGATATCGCCGCGTGGGACAGTTACCCGACCGGATTTCTCGACATGTTCGCCTTTTCTGATGCGGAGAAGACGCGCTATTTCCGGCAAGGACATCCCGATATCGCGGCCTTTCATCATGATCTGTTCCGCGGTTGTGCCAAAGGGCGATGGGCAGTCATGGAACAGCAGCCGGGGCCGGTGAACTGGGCGCGCCACAATGCGGTTCCGCTGCCGGGAATGATCCGGCTCTGGTCGCATGAGGCGATGGCGCATGGCGCGGAATTCGTAAGTTACTTCCGCTGGGATCAGGCGCGGTTTGCGCAGGAGCAGATGCATGCGGGCCTCCTGCGGCCCGACGATGAGCCGTCCCCGGCCTTTCACGAAGCTGCACAGACCGCCGCCGAAGTCGATAAGCTGCCCGAAGCCGAGACGAAGCAGGCCGATGTAGCGCTGATCTTCAGCTATGATGCGGTTTGGCTGTTCGAGGCGCATCCCCAAGGGGCGGAATGGTCCTATCCGGATTTGTGTTTCCGCTGGTATTCCCAGTTGCGGCAGATGGCGCTGGATGTTGATATCGTTGCACCTGGCCACGATTTGACGGGCTACAAGCTGGTCGTCGTGCCTTCGCTACCGGTTATGGACGATCAGACATTGGCGTCGTTCAAGAACACCGATGCGCTGGTTTTGCTCGGCCCCAGAACGGGCTCCAAAACCGGAAATCTGCAAATTCCCCGGAATTTGGCGCCTGGACCAGTGCAGGACCTGATCCCGCTAAAGATCACGCAGTCCGAAAGCCTGCCCGCTCTGGTGTCAGAGACAATTTCCTATCGCGGCAAAGACATGTCTTCGGGCGTGTGGCTAGATCATATTGAAACCGAGCTTACCCCCCTCGCGACAGATGCGCGCGAGCATGGGGTGCTGTACCGGCAGGACAATTATCTGCTTTTGGGCACCGTTCCGCATGAAGATTTCCTGACGGCCCTAATGCGTGATCTAAGCGATGAAGCAGGCTTGACCACCATCCCGCTTCCTCACGATCTGAGAGTGCGGCGCAGGGGCGGGCTGTCCTACGTCTTCAATTATGGGCCACAGGAGATCGCAATCCCCGCCAGCATCGACCCGGATCAGGGGCCTCTTCAGGCCTCAGCGATCCGCATCATCGACGAAACCGGCGTGATTATTTGCGACGACGCAGAGGGTGAGGATCCGATGCCGTGCTCAGACGACAAATTTGAAGGTAAGTCGTAATGTCCGCCGAAGTTATTTCGCTCTCGACATCGCGAACGCAATTGACGCTCGACGTGAGCAAAGGGCACCGCCCTCGCATCGTATATTGGGGGGCGAAGTTGAGCCATGCCCTCAAAGACGAATTGACGCTTCTGGCGCAAAGACAGTGGGCTTACGGCGGGCCGGGTGTCGACATCGATGACTCTCTCTCCAACGAATTGGGCAGTGGCAATCCGGGACCATCCGGCTTTCTGGCTCACCGGCAGGCGCAGAACTGGGCAGCCTTGTTCGAGCTTGCCGAGGTCCGCCACATCTCTAAATGTGCGGTTCAGATTGTCTGTCTAGATGCCAAGCACGACCTCCGCGTGACCTATCATTTGTCAATCGACCCCGACAGCCATGTACTGGAAGCTTCGACCGAAGTCGAAAATCTTGCCGCCAAGACGCTCGAGATTGACTGGTGCGCCGCGCTTTGCCTGCCGCTCGATCAGCGGCTCGACCGTATTCTGGGCTTCACCGGGCGCTGGGCGCATGAGTTCGCGCGGGAAGAAGTCGAGCTCTTCCGAGGCAGTTATGTTCGCGAGAACAAGAGCGGACGCACAAGCCACGACAACTTCCCTGGTTTCATCGCCCGGACGGCGTTCACCAGCGAGGAGAGCGGGCTCGCCGTTGGCATTCATTTGGGCTGGAGCGGGAACAGCCGCGTGCGCGCGGACCGCAATATCGACCAACGCGCATTCGTCCAGATGGGCGAGCTCTTTTTTCCTGGCGAGATGCAGCTTGAGCCGCGAGAGAGCTATCGCACGCCGATAATGTATGCGTCCTGGTCCGAAAACGGCCTGAACGGCGTGTCGCAGCAATTTCATCAGCATGTCCGCAAAAATGTGCTCGATGGCCGCAGCGGCGAAAAGCCCCGGCCGGTTCATTACAATACATGGGAAGCGATCTATTTCGATCATGCCGAAGACAAGCTGGTCGCCCTTGCTGAAACGGTCGCCAAGCTTGGGGTTGAACGCTTTGTGCTTGACGATGGCTGGTTTGGTTCGCGCAGAAACGACAAATCCGGACTCGGAGACTGGATCGTTTCGCCTGATGTTTACCCCGACGGACTGAAACCGCTGGCCGACAGGGTCCGCGATCTGGGCATGGAGTTCGGCATCTGGTTCGAACCCGAAATGGTGAACCCGGACAGTGATCTGTTCCGGCAGCATCCTGAATGGGTGCTCGAAGCCCCGGCCAGGGAAAATGTGCCATTTCGCAATCAATATGTCCTGAACCTCACCAAGCCAGAGGTCTGCGAATATCTGTTCGAGAAGATGAGCGCCGTGGTAGACGAACTCGACGTCGCCTATATCAAATGGGACATGAACCGGGACATTCAACATCCCGGAAGCGCCGGGCGTGCAGTGATCCATCAGCAGACGCTCGCCGTCTATGCGTTGATGGGGCGGCTGCGGCAAGCACACCCAAAGCTGGAGATTGAAAGCTGCTCATCGGGCGGCGCGCGTGCAGATTATGGCGTACTGCGCCAGACGGACCGGATATGGCCGTCCGACAGCAATGATGCGCATGATCGCCAGCTGATCCAGCGCGGCGCCAGCTATTTCTTTCCGTTGGAAGTCCTAGGCGCGCATCTCGGACCCAGAAAGTGCCACATTACGGGCCGCGTCTTTACTGCCGACTACCGTCTGGCGACGGCATTTCTTGGGCATATGGGCGTGGAATCGAATGTCCTCCAGGAAAGCGCGGAGGATATGGAAGCCCTCGAACTGGCGATCGCCCTGTATAAACGTCACCGGGGCTTGCTGCATTCGGGTGATTTTCACCGGATCGAGAGCCAGTCCTATCTGAACGTCTCGATCGTCGTCGCGCAGGATCGCGAGGAAGCCTTGCTGTCCTGCGCCAAGATTGCGCATCACACGACTTCTTTGCCGGAACGCGTTCGGTTTATCGGTCTAGATGCTGGCAAGACCTATCACGTCAAAATTGTCTGGCCGACCACGAATGTCAGCATCACTTCTCCATCGATCGTCGACCATGCGAAGCTGATGGATAGCGGCCACGCCTTTTCCGGTGAGGCGCTGATGAAACAGGGGATGCAACTGCCGATCACCTATCCTGACACCTGCATCCTGTTTCACCTGCAGGCGGAGGTTGCCTCCGGCACGGCATGAGCCCTGCCGCTGTGCGGTGTGAGTTCCGACGATGTTAATGCGCAAAAAGCGAAAGTTCTTTGTAAATTGGTACAGAACTGGGAACTAGGCCACAGCGATTAAAGCTTCTGGCATTGCTTGCACCTCGATAGCGAAGTGAAGGATTTAGTTGCAGGCCGCGGCACCCGCCGCTAATGGCGCGGCCCAGTGCCGCTTTAGCTCAGTCGGTAGAGCACATCATTCGTAATGATGGGGTCAGAGGTTCGAATCCTCTAAGCGGCACCAC
>JBBKVP010000033.1:0-98916 GCA_037968495.1 Pontixanthobacter sp.
TGACAGGCTTTTCGCTTCGCTGATCCCGATCGGGCCTTTTTCCGGGCTTCGCTCGGCTCGCCGTTTCCGCCCGAGAACCGCGATCGGGCGGTCCATCCAGTTGGCGGACTTTCACACCCTTTTCCAGTTCCCCGTTCTCGCCGACACCCGCCATGAATTTCGCGGCGCTTGCCTGGGTGAGCTCGACGAATGTTTCGGATTGCTGGACCTTGATGGCGCCTATCGCGTCCTTGTTCAGATCGCCCGCGCGACACAGCAGCGGCAATAGCCAGCGCGGTTCGGCGCGATCGTCTCTGCCCACCGAAAGGCTGAACCAAACGCTTGGACCAAACGGTTTGCGATCTTTGGATGGCGGCGGAGCGTCCGGTGCGTCGAGATCTTCGGGCGCCGATTGGCGCGCCCGGTAAAGTCGTAGATAGGCGACCGCGATCTTCTCCGGTGAGTGCAGGCCGAGGAGTTTGGCGGCGAATGCCGTTTGCTCCTCGTTCGCCGCTTCTTCCCAAACCGGATCGGAAAGCAAACGCTCTTCGTCGCGCCGAATTACGTCGTCAGCGGACGGAGCGGTTTTCCACTCAGCTTCGATTTTCGCGAATTTCAATAGCCGTTCGGCCTTTTTCACGATTTTTGGCGTAACGATAAGTGCGGATGTTCCTTTCCGCCCTGCCCGTCCGGTTCGACCGGACCGGTGAAGAAGGCCGTCAGGATTGGACGGAAGATCGGCATGGATCACCAGTTCAAGATTCGGCAAATCGATTCCGCGCGCCGCAACGTCCGTCGCAACGCATACGCGCGCGCGCCCGTCGCGCATCGCCTGAAGTGCGTGAGTTCGTTCGCTCTGGCTGAGCTCCCCCGACAGGCTGACAACCGAGAAGCCTCGGTTTGAGAACCGCGCGGCAAGTCGATTTACAGCGGCGCGCGTGTTGGCGAAAACAATTGCGTTCTGCGCATCATGAAAGCGCAAGACGTTTATAATCGCATTCTCACCGTCACTTTGCGCGACGCGCAGGGCTTGGTACGCGATATCCGCGTGCTGCCCGGCCCCCGACAAGGTGGTCACTCGTACCGCATCGCGCTGGTAGTGCTTGGCCAAAGTCGCAATCATCGGCGGCACCGTCGCCGAGAACATAAGCGTGCGGCGCTCGCTTGGCGCTGCCCCAAGCATGAATTCCAGATCCTCGCGAAAACCGAGATCCAGCATCTCATCGGCCTCGTCGAGAATGACCGCGCGCAGGTCGGTCATATCAAGCGATCCGCGTTGAATGTGGTCGCGCAATCTTCCCGGCGTTCCGACGACGATATGGGCACCACGCTCAAGTGCACGCCGTTCGTCGCGCATGTCCATGCCGCCCACGCACGAAACGACCCGCGCGCCTGTGTGCGCATATAGCCATCCAAGTTCGCGCATCACCTGCAATGCAAGTTCCCGCGTCGGGGCGATCACCAGAGCCAGCGGGCTGGCAGCGGGTCCAAGCGCGTCTGCCTCGCCAAGCAGCGTCCGCGCAATGGCCAACCCGAACCCGACAGTCTTGCCCGACCCGGTTTGAGCGGACACGAGCAAGTCGGCTTGCTCCAGTTCCGGAGCCGTGACGGCTTCCTGCACTGCCGTTAGCGTGACATAGCCGCGCTCTGAGAGCGCCTTGGAGATTGATGCGTTCATCATGAAATGGCCCGTGGGGTTCCGAAGCTGGGCGCGTCGCCGGTAAGTCACAACGCGCAGAAGGTCACTCCAGTATCTTCACGTCGTCGGAATGTATACGCAAATCGGCCATCAGGACACATTCGTGGGTGCGACAGATCTAACCGACAGGTCTGTCGCTGACCAATCGCATCCCAAGGTGCGCCGGGGGTGCGCCAACCGCGCAGCCTCCGCGCGCTGGATCACGCACGAGAAACGGGATGACCGCTTTGTGCTCGCCAGCCACCCAATAAGCCGCGCAGATCTCGCTTTGGTTTCCGGTCAGGCTGCCGCTGTAGCAATCCGCCGTCCATTCCCACACGTTGCCATCCAGATCCGAGATCCCCAGTTCTGTCGTCGAATACGACCCGCTGACGCGCAGCTTTCGATCAATCTCGGGTTTCACGCTATAAGCCGAGGCCCAGGCAAGAGCGGGATCGGTGAAGATGGGATCGGGTGTTTCGGGCATCACCGAGTGCGCCATCAGTCCCCACTCTTCTGATGTCGGCAGGCGAAACGAATGGCCCGTCATGCCATTGATCCAGCGAACATATTCGTTTGCGTCGATCCAGTTGATGCCGGTCGCGGGATAGGTTGTATCGTTGGAAGGGTCCGGCGCGCTCAACTTCAGCGAACATCCCCCCGCCTCATGGCAGGCATCCCATTCGGTCAATGTCACTTCGCTGGCCTGCACGAAGATCCTGTCGCCGTTTGGCAGCATCAGCGAAGACTCCGCCATTTGCGGCAATGCCTGGGCCTCTGTTCCGTTCGGTAGCGCCAGCCAAACCAGTGCTGCGCCCGCTATCGCCGCTCCCAACGTCAGCCCGAGGGCCAACGGCGAAGGTTTTGATAATGATGCGGGCGCAGTCGTCATTTGCTTAGCTCCAGACTTCGCGTCAGGTCTCGATCGAACTCGGAGCCACAACCTGCTCCATCAGCGCGTTGTCCCACTCGCCGTCGACAACGAAGTGTGCCGTCGCCCCAAGCAATGCCGCCTCGATCAGATTGTGGTTCACGTAGGCATACACACCGGGTTGTTCGAATGTGTACATCGCCGCGCCGGCAGAGCCGCCACGAATGAACCAGCTTTCAAGTCCGGTTTGGGGCGCGTCGCTGAACGATCCGGCCTCCCAGACAAAGTTGCCGTGACCACCGATCAGGTGCGGACGCGTATCGCGGTTTGCCTGATTGTGAATCATCAGCACGGTCTTGCCGACAGCGGACCTGATCGCCCGCGAACCGGTAAGCGCACCGACAGCACCGTTGAAGACAGAGTGCGTCGGCGTCAGGGTGCGCATCGCGTCCAGCGAGTCGGCATAGTCTTCGCCGGCGCTGCTGTACTGCATGAAAACACCCCGGTCATCCTTGGGCAGATAGTAATCCTGCTCGCCGATATACGCGATTTCGTCATAGCGCAGAGGATTCCCTTCACCGTCCTTCAGACCGTCACGCGGCAGAACCATGACCGCGCCGTTCATCCCGTGACAGACGTGGTAAGGGATCATCGCTCCGCCCGGGGCGCAGTGGTAGGTGAAGACGCCTGGCTTTGTCGCCTTCCAGCGCAGCACCGTCTGCTCGCCGGGATAGACGTGCGTCAGTCCACCGCCGCCCAGCGCCCCGGTCGAGGCGTGGAAGTCGATGTTGTGCTCCATCAGGTTGCTGCCGGGGTTCTTCAGCGTCAGTTCAACATAATCGTCCTGATGCACGACAATCAGTGGTCCAGGCACCCAGCCGTCGTAGGTCAGCGCCCAGATGCTGGCACCGGTGTCCTCGTCAACGACAGTCAGTCGTTCGCGAATGGTCAGTTCGACTTCGACGATCTTGGGTGGGCCACTGGCGACCTGTTCATGTACCGGTGCGAAGGGTGGCGCGACCATGCGTTGCTTGACACGCTCGTAGCCGCTGACGTCTGCCGGTGTTGCGCGGGCAATCGCGTCGGCCTGCGCCTGAACCACCTTTGGCTCTACCAACGGGATGCGCGGGGTCGGCAGCCTGCGCGCGAATGACTGCGCGGACGCGGCTCCGCCCGCCAGGGCTGCCGCGCCGACAAGCGCGGATCCCCGTAGAATGTTGCGGCGGCTTGTCACAAAAGATTTTTCGTCTGGCATTTCAGCCTCCTGTTCAATGTATTGAATTCAGTTTTCAGAGTTCGCCAAGCTGGCTCTCGAAGCGCTCTTTGGCGCGGGGCGGAATCCGTCCCTCGAGGAACTCCTCGGGGTCACCGTTCGCCTCACCGACGGCAATGATCATGACCATTCCCATTGCATAGTGTGGCTTGCATCGCACGCCATAGAGACCCTCGACATCGAATGTCACTTCGATCTCTTCGTTGATCTTCCCTTCGAAGGCCTCGGCGCCATCCGGCACCATATCCTCGATCGACTCGGCATTGTGGCTGCGGTCGGTCGCGACAAACTTGACCGTATCTCCAGCGGCGATTTTGAGTAGCCCCGGTTCGAACACCATGTTTCCGGCCTCACCCTTGTTCAACATCTGAACTTCGTGGACCTCGGCGAATGCTGCACTTGCCATAAGGGACGCCAGTGCCAGGCCGGTTGCGAATTTGCGTAACATCATCATTTCCTTCAGTTGCGATATGCCTCGAACCAAAATCTAGCTGGGACTGCCACGCGCTTCTTTGCGGCATATCAAACTCGCTGAGGAAAACGTGCCAACGCGGAAACCCGTCAGGATTTTCGGCGTGTCAATTCAGACGGGCTGTGTGATTAAGTTGTGGCAAAGCACGATAACAGAGAATGTGAGCCGATCTTGCACAAGCTAGACGACAGCCTCCTTGCACCTCTGCCGCCGTTTTCGCGGCTTCAGTCAGGCCAGATCAGAGAAATTCTGGATCAGGCAACGCCGCGCCGGTTCGATGCCGGTGCCACGATATTCGAGGCAAACGGTGAGGCTGGCACATTCTTTCTGCTGCTGGACGGCTACGTTCGCGTCATTCGCACAACCGTCGACGGCGATCAGGTCGTGGTGCTGCACATTCCGTCGGGGCAATTGTTCGGCTTCGCCAAGGCAATTGGCCGCACGACATATCCAGCCACCGCCGTTGCGGCGGCTGATTGTGTCGCTCTGACATGGCCGATGCGACTCTGGGACGAATTCGTGCGGAAATACGACGGGTTCTCGACCGTGACCTACAAGACCATCGGCGAGCGTATGGAAGAAATCCAGGATCGCATCGTCGAGATGTCGACCCTGCATGTCGAACAGCGGGTCGCAAACGCCCTCCTCAGACTGATCCGCCAGACAGGTCGCAAGACCGACGAGGGGATCACTATCGACTTCCCGATCACCCGTCAGGATATCTCGGAAATGTCCGGCACGACGCTGCATACCGTCAGTCGCCTGCTGAGTTCGTGGGAAAAACAGGGTGTAGTCTTGAGCAAGCGGAAGAAAATTACCGTCACCGACGCCCACCGGCTGGTGGTTTTCAGCGAGGCTGGCGTGGCGAATTGATTGCCTCCTCCAACTCTTTCAGGAACGCGTCGGTTTCAATGCTGTAAAGCGCGCAGACTTCCTCGATCGTGTGGAAGGGATTGACCGCACATCCGACGCAAAGCATCCGATTGCGCATGAAGACCGGCAACACTTCCGGCCACGCAACCATCAGATCTCCCACTGATAGGGTCGGATCGTCAAACCGTGAGGACTGCATCCTGAGACTCCTGTCAATCTCCCTCCACTGTCGCCCATCCGGTCGTGCCGTTCTTTGCACTTCCGCAAAAAAAACGCCCCGCACCGGGCATAGAGACCTCGCCGCCCGCCGGGCCGACGATACTGGACACCACTGCGATAATTGTTCAGGGTCTAACCTGTCGTATCGTCACCCGGAACACCGGGGACGACTAACTCTTGGGAGGAACTACATGAAATTCGTGGCTATCAGGACTCTTGGTATCTCTGCTGCCTTCGCGTTGACCGCAGGCGCAGTATCCGCGGCGGAGTGCATCGCACCTGCCAACCCCGGCGGCGGCTGGGACTTCACATGCCGCCAGATCGGCAAAATTCTCTTTGACATCGGCGAAGTGGATTCGCCGGTTCAGGTCACCAACATGGCCGGCGCTGGCGGCGGACTCGCGTTTTCGACCGTTGTGAACGAAAGAAACGAGGACCCCGATCTGATCGTTGCGGCCTCGTCCGCGACGACGACCCGTCTGGCACAGAACGCATATGGTGGCGCGACCGCCGATCAGGTGCGCTTTGTGGGTGCCATCGGCGCCGATCCCGGCGTCATCGTGGTTGCAGCGGACAGCCCGTTTCAAACGCTGGAAGATATGGTCGAAGCGATCAAGGCCGATCCCGGTTCCGTGGCTTTCGCAGGCGGCTCGGCAGTGGGCGGTTTCGACCACCTGAAGCCACTTCAGGTTCTGAAGGCTGCTGGCTTGGAAGACATCACCAAGGTCAAGTACATCGGTGTCGACGGCGGCGCGGACGCGATCACGCAGACAATCGGCGGGTTCACCCAAGCGATGACCGGCGACATGTCCGAGGTCGTGGGCTTCCTTCCGACCGGCGATATCCGCATTCTGGCAGTTCTGACGGAAGAGCGCGTCCCCGGCTTCGAGGACATCCCGACCGCAAAAGAACAAGGCTACGACGTCGTGGCCGTGAACTGGCGCGGGCTTTATGTCCCAAAGGGCATTTCCGACGAGCAGTTTGACGCGTGGGGCGAAAAGCTGGCCGCCGTCGCAGCCTCGGACGAGTGGCAGCAGGCCATGAAAGACAACGGTCTGGCGCCCTTCACCAAGGTCGGTGGTGATTTCCAAAGCTGGATCGACGGTGTCGTGGCCGAAACCGAGGCACTCAGCCGCGAAATCGGTGTGATCCAGTAACATGGTGCGACTTTCAGACCGCATCTTCGGTCTGGCCGTGATCCTTGTGGCGCTCGCGTATATCGCGAGCGCCCTCCAGATCCAGGTCAGCTTCCTGTCCGACCCGGTCGGCTCCAAAACCTTCCCGATCATCGTGGCTTCGGTCGCGATCATTTGCGCCGGGATCATGATCCTGAAACCCGATGAGGAACCGGCATGGCCGGAAGGCTGGACCATCGCGTCTATCCTCATTTCGATCGTGCTCCTTATCGGATATGCCTATGCGCTGAAGCCGCTCGGATTTCTGATCCCGACCGCAATTGTCGCTGGCGCGCTCAGCTACCAGATTTCGCCGCGACCACGCGGTGCGGTGCTTGCAGGTCTGGGCCTGTCCATCGGACTTTTCGTCATGTTCAAGTTTGTGCTCGATCTTGGCCTTGTGGCCTTTCCCAAGGCATGGATGGTCTGAGGCGTGGATATACTGGCAAACCTGTCGCTCGGCTTCGGCATCGCGCTGTCGCCCTACACATTGATGCTCGCGGTCATAGGCTGCTTCATCGGCACTATCGTCGGCGCGCTTCCCGGGCTTGGCCCGTCGAACGGCGTGGCGATCATGATCCCGCTGACCTTCTCGATGGGACTCGATGCAGTCGCCGCACTGGTTCTACTCACGTCGATCTATTACGGCGCGATGTATGGCGGTCGGATCAGCTCGATCCTGCTCAACATCCCCGGCGACGAACCGGCTTTGATGACGACCCTCGACGGATATCCAATGGCCAAGGCCGGGCGCGCGGGCGATGCGCTGGTAATCTCGGGGTTTGCATCGTTCGTTGGCGCGTTTCTGGCCACCATCGGCCTGATGCTGTTGGCCCCGATCCTCAGCCGGGTCGCCTATCAGTTCGGACCTGCGGAATATTTCGCGCTCTATCTCCTCGCATTCTCGACGCTTGGCGGAATTTCATCGAACAATCAGGCGAAAGCGGCGCTCGCGTCCTGCATCGGCCTGATGATCGCAATGATCGGGCTCGATCCCAATTCGGGACTGCCGCGGATGACGGGCGGCAACCTGCACCTTTATGATGGGGTTGATTTTCTGGTTGCGATCGTCGGTCTGTTTGCCGTCTCCGAGATCTTCTTCTTCATCGAAAGTCACGGCAAATCGAGTGCGGTGGGTATCATTCTGGGCAAGGTCACGGTGCCTTGGGCCGAAATCTGGTCGACACGTTGGACTATGCTTCGATCGTCGCTTGTCGGCTTCTTCGCGGGCGTTTTGCCGGGAGCTGGTGCGTCGCTTGGAAGTTTCATGACCTACATGATGGAAAAAGCCATCGCCGGCGAAAAGGGCGGCTTCGGAACTGGCGTCGCAAAGGGCGTGGCGGCACCGGAAGCTGGCAACAACGCCGCCGCAGGGGGGGCTCTCGTTCCCATGCTGACGCTCGGTGTGCCCGGCTCCGGCACCACGGCCGTTCTGCTTGCGGTGCTTGTAACGCTGAACATCACGCCGGGCCCGACCTTGTTCATCGACCGGCCGGACGTGGTGTGGGGGCTTATCGCGTCGCTTCTCATCGCCAACTTCGTGTTGCTGGCGATGAACGTGCCGATGGTGAAAGTCTTCGTTAAAATCCTTTCGGTTCCACCTGCGTTGTTGCTGCCGGGTGTGACGATGGTGTCGTTTGTCGGGATTTATTCGCTGACCGGCAGCTATTTCGACCTGCTGCTTGTCGTAGCGTTCGGAGTACTTGGCTACGTCCTGAGGAAACTCGACATACCGACCGTCCCCGTGATCCTCGGCATACTGCTAGGCAAGCAGATGGAAAAGCAGCTTCGCGACGCGATGGTTCTGTCGGACGGTGACTGGACCTACCTATTTTCCAGCGGAATTTCCATAGGATTGATCGTCGCTTCGGTCATCGGATTCGTCGCGCCGATGTTCTTGCGCCGGGTTCTCAAGCGGCCCCAGGCCGTCACCGACTGACGTTGGCTTTCCATGACCGGGCGACAGGGCTAGTGTCGCGGTTATGGTCCGAATCCTTGTTCCTTCTGGCGCGCTCGGTCTTGGCTACGATGCCGAGGCCCTGGCCCGCGGCATTGCCGCCAAACCCGATCTGATCGCCGTCGACGGCGGTTCTACTGACAGCGGTCCGTCCTACCTTGGACGCGGCGTTTCGAAATACGCGCGCTCGTCCACCAAGATTGAATGGCAAGGTTTGATGGACGCCGCCCACGAAGCGAAAGTGCCGCTTGTCATCGGCACGGCAGGGACGTGTGGCACAAGCTCGGCGGTCGACTGGCTCGTCGGTATCACCCGTGAAATTCTCGCGGAAAATGGGCGTTCCGCAAAGATCGCCGTTTTGAAATCCGATCAGCCCGCAAACAGGATCGTATCTGCGTTCGATACCGGGCGCGTCACGCCTCTTTCAGCGGCTCCCGACATCAGCAACGCGATTATCGAAAGTTGCACGAACATCGTTGCGCTCGCAGGGGCCGAACAGATCAGTGCCGCGATCAAGACCGGCGCCGACATCATCATCGCCGGGCGCACGACCGATACTGCGATCATCGCCGCCCTCCCGTTGTCGCGTGGCTGCCACGCTGGCGCGGCCTGGCACGGCGCCAAGATCGGCGAATGTGGCGCGCTGTGCGCAACCAACCCGCAATCGGGCGTTATCCTGCTGGATTTCGATGAAAGCGGCTGCACGATCACGCCGCTTGCGGATGGCTCGCACGCCACGCCGCACACCGTTTCCGCCCACATGCTTTACGAGAACAGCGACCCGTTCCTGCTTTACGAACCCGGTGGTCATCTGGACGTCACCGCCGCGCGATACACAGCCACAGATGATCGCGCCGTCAGGATCGAGGGCGCAAGTTGGGTGCCTTCGAACCGCTACACCGTCAAACTCGAGGGCGCGCGCGTCGCGGGTTATCAGACCGTGTTGATGGCGCTCCTGCGCGATCCCCGCTACGTCGTGAACGCCGCCGAATGGGCACGCGACATCGAAGAGCGTTGCCGCGCGAAGGCGATTGCGCGAACGCGCGCAGAACCGGACGATTTTCGTATCGAGATTCGCCTGATCGGAAAGAACGCCACGCTCGGTGCGCTCGAAACGCGGGAGGCTCAGCCGGTCGAGATTGGCGTCCTCGGTCTTGTCACCGCGACAACGCCAGAACTTGCCTCGGAAATCGGCAAGCTTTTGAACCCCTATCTGCTGCACCACCCGCTTACGCCCGAGGAAGAGCAGCCGACTTTCGCCTTTCCCTTTTCCCCGGCCGAAATCGACAGAGGTGCCGTTTACGAATTTTGCCTGAACCACGTGCTGGAGCTGGACGATCCGATGGACGCGTTCACGCTGGAGGTCGTCGATGCCTGACGTCGGCTCGCTGGTCGAAAAGGTCCGCTCCAAAAACGCCGGTCCATTCTGGGTCACGGTCGACGTGTTCTGCGGCTCGCCCGATGCGTTTAAACGTGTATCCAAGGGCCTTGCGAACGCGAACGTCGCCAGCATCTTTGGCACCGATACGCAGACCCTCAAGCGTTTTGACATTGCCGAACTCAACGTCGTGAAATTCTCGTTCCCGCGTCCCGAGATCCAAGGGACAGTTGCGGACCGCGACATGCACGGCGCCGCCTGGGCCGTTCTGCTGGCGGAAGCCGAAGTGGAATAAGGCGCGATGGAAGTCGAGATCAAACGGCTTTCAAACGAACACCCGATTGATGCCATCACGCTCCGCTCGGACCGTTTGCGCGTGGAAATCTGGACGCTTGGCGCGCGGCTGAACGCTGTTCATCTTGACGAAGGGCCAAACTTGGCCATCGGTTCCGGCGACGTGAACGAAGCACTGGGCCAACGCGCGTTCTACGGGTCCATCGTCGGTCCGGTCGCCAACCGCCTCACCGATGGCATGGCGACATTGGATGGCAGGCAGCTAAAATTTGAAGCGCACGGCGTCCGCCACTTTCTGCATTCCGGCCCCGACGGCACGCAAGCCCAAATCTGGGATATTTCACAAGCAACCGCGAGTACCGCACACTTAATCCTGAACTTGCCGAACGGTCTCGGAGGGTTTCCCGGTGCGCGCCAGATCACCGCTCGCTACGAGATCGACGGGCTGGATTTGCGCCTGACGCTCGAAGCCATCAGCGATGCGCCAAGCCTGATGAACCCCGCCCATCACCCGTATTGGCTGGTGAATGGGGATGCACCGGCCCGCCTGACGGTCACAGCAAGCGAGTACCTTCCGGTCGACAACGAGACGCTCCCGACGGGTGCGATCAAAGGCGTTGAGGGCACCGAATTCGATCACCAAACGGCGCGTGCCCCGACGCCGAACATCGACAACAACTACTGCCGCACCGCTTCTGACACTCCGACTTTCGCCGCCAGACTTGAGGGCGACGTGGTCTCGCTGGACATACTCACCACCGCGCCGGGGCTTCAGGTCTTCACCGGCAGATTGCCGGGCATTGCGATCGAACCACAGCTTTGGCCCGACGCGCCGAACCATTCGAACTTCCCGTCAATCCGTCTGGCTCCGGGCGAGACCTTCCGACAACAAACAATCTATCGCTTCCAGCGGGCGTGAAGGTCGCTCAGGATCGCATTCGCGTCGAGGTCGGATCGTACATCGGCTTCAGCGAGGCATCGGCGGCTATCTGACGACCGGCAACTTCGACGGCCCAATCCGCGTCCAGAAACCCTTCGCGAGCCGGCACATATCCCAACCCGATTGCCCCGCCCAGATGATGCCCGTAAGCGCCAGATGTCAGAAACCCGACGACCGCGCCATCCATCAGGATCGGTTCGTTGTGATAAAGCAGCGGTTCGGGATCGCGCAGGCGGAACTGCAAGAGACGCTTCTCCGGACCACTTTCCTTTCGCCGCAGAACGGCTTCGCGCCCGATGAAATCCGGCTTGGAAGTTTTCACTGCAAACCCCAGCCCCGCGTCAACGACGTGATCTTCGCAGGTGATGTCATGGCCGAAGTGTCGAAAGCCCTTTTCGATCCGGAGGCTGTCCATCGCGTGCATCCCAACCAGGCGCGCGCCTTCCTCTGCTCCGGCCTCGGCGAGCACCTCGAACACGTGCCCGCACATATCGGCCGAAACGTACAACTCCCACCCAAGTTCGCCGACGTATGACACCCGGTGCGCCCGCGCCAGGCCCATGCCGATTTCGATTTCCCGAGCCTGACCGAACGGATACGCCTCGTTGGACCAGTCATCGGGACTGACCCGACGCATCAGATCGCGCGCATTTGGTCCCATCACCGCCAGAACGCCCTCGCCCGCCGTCACATCGGTCAACACGACGCGTGCATCGCCAACAAGTCGCTGAAGCCAGTTCTGATCCGCCAGACGTGTCGCCGCCGGTGTCACGACAAGAAACGCCGTCTCACTGATCCTCGTCACGGTGACATCCGCCTCGATCCCGCCGCGCGTATTCAGAAACTGCGTATAGACGATCCGTCCTTCGGGAACCGACATATCGTTGCCGCAGACACGGTTCAGGAAATCTTCGACATCGGGCCCTTCGACCCGGATTTTGCCGAATGACGACATATCGTAGATGCCGACATTCTCGCGCACGGCCCGGTGCTCTGCGGCGGAATTCGCGAACCAGTTCTGGCGGCCCCAGGTATATTCATACTCCGCCGCCTGCCCCTTGTCGGCGTACCAGTTCGCCCGCTCCCATCCGGCCACTTCCCCCATCACCGCGCCGCGTTCCAAAAGCGCGCCGTGCAACGGAGTGCGACGTATTCCCCGCGCGGTCGACTTTTGGCGGAATGGATAGTGATCCGCGTAGAGCAGACCAAGCGTTTCCGTCGAGCGTTGGTAAAGATAGTTCCGGTTGCCCTGAAACGGCTGCATCCGCGCGATATCGACATCGCCCAGATCGAACGGCTTGCTGCCCGAGTCCATCCATTCGGCCAGCGCCATCCCGGCGCCCCCGGCGGATTGAATGCCGATCGAATTGAACCCCGCCGCGACCCAGACGTTCTCGGTCCCCGGAGCCAGCCCAAGGTGATAGGCGTCGTCGGGCGTGAAGCTTTCGGGACCGTTGAAGAACGTATGAATTCCCGCCTCCGCCAACATCGGCATCCGCGCGACCGCCTTTTCCAGGATCGGTTCGAAATGGTCGAAATCCTCGGGCAGTTGGTCAAATTCGAAGCTGTCGGAGATACCGTTCATGCCCCACGGCTTTGCCACCGGTTCGAATGCGCCCAGCAGGATCTTGCCCGCATCCTCTTTATAATACGCGCACTCGTCGGGGACCCGCAGTACCGGCAATTGTTCAAGCCCGGCAATGGCTTCCGTGACGATGTAGAAGTGCTCGCAGGCGTGAAGCGGCACATTCACACCAGCCATTTTGCCCACGTCGCGCGACCACATGCCCGAGGCGATCACGACCGCCTCGCAGCTTGTGTGCCCGCTTTCACCGTCAGCTTCCCAATCGACACCGCTCACACGTCCGCCGACGCGGCGAATTCCCGTCACCTTGACGCCCTCCAGCACTTTCGCGCCGCGTTGCCGCGCGCCCTTGGCCAGCGCCAACGCGATATTCGCAGGATCGCCCTGCCCATCGAGCGGCAGCCAGACGCCTTGCGTCACGTCCCTGATCTCCAGATGCGGATAGCGTGCCTTCACATCGTCAGGGCCGATTGTATCGATCTCGACCCCGAACGAGCGCGCCATCGAGGCTTGTCGGAGAAGCTCCTCCTTGCGCTCGTTCGTCAGCGCAACGGTGATCGACCCGCACCGCCTGAAGCCGGTTGCGACACCCGTCTCAGCCTCAAGGTCGCCGTAAAGCTCCTGACTGTACTTCGCCAGCCGAGTCATGTTCGCCGTCGCCCGCAATTGCGCGATCAACCCGGCCGCGTGCCAAGTCGTGCCGCTGGTGAGCCGTTTTCGCTCCATCAGAACGACATCGCTCCAGCCGAGCTTCGTCAGGTGATAGGCGATAGAACAGCCGACGACTCCGCCGCCGATGATGACGGCGCGGGCATTTGATGGGGGCGTCACGCGCGCAGCCTTTCGTTTCTGGGATCCCAAAGCGGTTCGTCAGCCTGCACAGTCGCCGCACGCTTTTCGCCGTAGATTTCCACCTCCAGTTCGGTGCCTGACGAAGCCAGATCGCCGCGCACCATGCCAAGCGCAATCGACGCATCGACGCGGTAGCCCCATGCGCCCGACGTGGTCTCGCCGACCACCGCGCCGTCGTGCCAGATCGTGGACATGTAAGGTGCATCCGCCGCCCCCGCATCGACGCGAAGCGTGACGAAGCGTTTTGCCACCCCGCGCTGCTTCTCGGACAGAAGCGCCGCTTTACCGGGAAAATCCTGGGGTTTATCCAGCTTCACGAACCGATCAAGTCCGCCTTCCAACAGACTGTAATCGGTTGATAAATCACCCTTCCACGCACGATAGCCCTTTTCGATGCGAAGCGAATTCAGCGCCCACATCCCGAACGGTTTTGCCCCGGCGCGGGTCAGAGCATCCCAGATGACGGGTGCGCTTTCGATCCCGCAATGGATTTCCCACCCCAGTTCACCGGCAAACGAGACCCGGACCAACGCGCAATCCTCGCCCGCGACCTTGCCTTCGTAACTGACGGACAACCACGGCGCGCCAAGATCGTGACCCTCGGAATGCGGAGTCAGTATCTCACGCGCTTTCGGCCCCGTGACCAGCAGACATTCGACTTCATCCGAGTGATCGGAAACCGTGATCCCGTCGGGCACGCGACGCGACAGCAACTCGCGGTCATGCCATTGGGCGGTCGCAGCGGTAATCAATCCGATCTCGTCGTCGCCATGTACCATCACCGACATCTCGGTCAGTATTCGGCCGCGCTCGTCGGGGAAGTATGCCAGCCCGATCCGCCCCTCGGGCGGCAATCGCGACGCGGTCAGGCCATCGACGAATTCGCGCGCGCCGGGCCCCTCGACTTTCAGGCGTGTGAAGCCGCTGATCGCTAATATTCCACACCCGTCGCGCACCGCCTCGCATTCTTCGCGGATCCGAGGTTCCCACGGCCCGGCTCTGTCCCAGGTCTGCGTGCTCTCTTCGGAAATATCGTCCCCCGGCTTGGCAAACCAGTTCGCCCGTTCCCACCCGTTGTACGAACCGAACACCGCGCCCGCATCTTTCAGCCGTCCGTGAAGCGTCGAGACCTTCTTGTCCCGTCCGGCAGGCCAGGTGTGCCACGGAAAGTGCATCGCGTATTCGTGGCCATAGGTCTCGGTCCCCTTGGCAATGCAATAGTCACGGTCGGCGTATTCCGTGAACCGTCGCGGATCGACTGCCCACATGTCCCACTCGGTCGCGCCTTCAGTAATCCATTCGGCAAGCACCTTGCCCGCGCCGCCGGATTGGGCGATTCCGAACGTGAACACGCACGCCTCGAACGCATTCGGAACACCCGGCATCGGACCGATCAGGGGAAGCCCATCGGGCGCATAGGGAATCGGACCGTTGATAACCTTGCTGATCCCCGACTGACCCAGCAGCGGCACCCGCGCCATCGCGTCCTCGATATACCATTCCAGGCGTTCCAGGTCGTCGGGGTAAAGCTGGAAGCTGAAATCGTCGGGCATGGGATCATCCGGCGTCACCCAGTGGGCTTTGCAGTTGCGCTCGTAAGGCCCCAGATTGAAACCATTTTTTTCCTGACGCAGGTAATACGAACTGTCGACATCGCGCAAAAGCGGCAGCTTGCGACCATTCTCCTTTGACCATTCGATAATTTCCGGGATTTCCTCGGACAGCATGTATTGGTGGCTCATAACCATCATCGGCACCGTTCGACCGCCATAGGGCCGGAACCACTCGCCGATACGCTGCGCATAATAGCCGCCAGCATTGACGACATATTCGCAGCGGATTTCGCCCTTGGCCGTCTCGACCACCCACTCGCCGTTCTCGCGCCGAACTCCCGTCGCCGGAGTAAACCGCAGGATCGTCGCCCCCAACTCGCGCGCGCCCTTCGCCAGCGCCTGGGTAAGTTGCGCCGGATCTATGTCGCCGTCGTTGGGATCATAAAGCGACCCTTGCAGATCGTGCGTTTCCAGAAACGGATAGCGTTCCTGTGTCGCGGCGAGATCGAGAATGTCGATGGACATGCCCTGATAGCGACCCATGCCGGCGGCGCGCTCGAATTCCTGCATCCGCGCCTTTGAATGCGCCAGCCGGATCGACCCGGTGACGTGGTAGTTCATCGGATAATCGACTTCCTGCCCCAGACGCCGGTACAGCTCGGTGGAATAGCGCTGCATGTTCATGATCGACCAGGACGTCGAAAAGGTCGGCACGTTTCCGGCCGCGTGCCATGTCGAACCGGCCGTCAGTTCGTTCTTTTCGAGCAGGACGCAATCGCTCCACCCGGCCTTGGCCAGATGGTAAAGCGACGATGCCCCTACCGCGCCGCCCCCGATGATGACAACGCGCGCTGATGCCGGAATGTCGGCCATTCGTTTCTCCTCAGTAAACTGGCGGTGCGATCACCCAGATCGCAACGCAGGGTTCGGATGTCGGATTGGACCAGCGGAACGGTTCGCCACGGATGCGGAAACTGTCGCCGGCGTAAAGTGTGTGGGTCGCTTCGCCGATGGTCAGGGCAAGCTGCCCGGAAACGATATAGCCGACCTCTTGCGTCGGTCGGCCGACATAGGTCGTGCGGCCCGCGCCCGGTGCGAAGGTGGAATGGACCACCTCGAAATCGTCGGTCAGGTCGGGGGACAGCAACTCCTCGACAAGACCGCGGGCCCGACTGCCGATCGGACGGCGCGCGTCCTTGCGCACGATCCGCCCCTCTTCGCCCGGACGCGCCGGGGCGTTCCCGAATAGGGTCGACACCGACACCTTGAGTTCACCGGCTATCGAACAAAGCTCGTCGAAATTCGGCTCGGAAATATCGCGCTCGACCTGACTGAGCCAACCCACGGACCGCCCGATGCGTCCCGCCAACCGTGCAAGCGTCAGCCCGCGCGCTTTACGCAGCGCGCGAAGGTCGCGTCCAAGGGTGTCAGCGGAAAGATGCGGCACTATGGAAAATCCGTGAAATTTTCGCTCGTATTTTCACGACAGCCCAGTGAAAAAGTCAACTCATTTTTCACGGCCCGGCTGTCGGCAAAGTCTATTGTATGCAGTCGTCTACCGCTAAACCCCCGATTTTTCTCATTTTTCTATTTACAGGCGATGAAATACCGGTAGTTTCCGATCATCCAGACGGGATCGACATGCCTCCGATCGAAGATCATCCCCTGCGTTATCAACTCGCCAACGAGCTTCACGCGCGGCCGTTTCCGACACTCGATGCTCCCTGTCGCGCCGCGTACCTTGCCATCAAGCAAACCACCAATGCAGCGGCGCGGGACCGGGACGCGGATAGGGCGCATCTGATTTCGCTGCTGGATAGATACGGCGCGCAGCATCCCCAGCCCGGTGCGACGCATTATTTCGGTACGCTCGGCCGCTATAAGATCAAATGGGAAAGCCACACCGAGTTCGTGACCTATACGTTATTCGGTCCCGGCGTGGCCGAGACACCGTTCGACGCAGCGACGTTCCGGATGTTTCCCGAGGATTGGCTGGCTGAAGCCCCCGGAGTGCGGATCACCTCGGCTCTGATCCGGGTCGAAATGATCGAGGACGAGGGCGGCGTCGGTGCCAAGATCGACAATTGGTTCGTGCCGGAAAGCCTTGCGATCAGTCGCGTTCTCGACAACAGCGCCATCATGGCTGGCGATTTTCGGATCGACCCGGCAGGACACATGCGGTTCGCGATCTTCGTGAGGCCGGAAACCGGATCGCGGCGGATCGGGCGCATCGTGCAGCGGGTGTGCGAGATCGAGACCTACAAGACAATGTCGATGCTGGGTCTGTCGCGAAGCCGGGAGTTGGGCCAACGGATGGGCGGGATCGACACCGAACTGTCGACCCTGATGGACGACATGACGGGCGAGGTGACGCGGCCCGAGGCGACGCTGAAGGCGCTTCTTGGTGTGTCCTCGGAGCTTGAGAGCATCTTGGCGCGCACGGCGTTCCGGTTCGGGGCCACGGGTGCCTATGAGGCGCTGGTTAACCAACGCGTGGCGGTTTTGAGGGAAGAGCGTTTCGAGGGCCGCCAGACCTTTGGCGAATTCATGATGCGGCGGTTCGATCCCGCGATGCGGACGGTGAAATCGACAGAGGCGCAGCTTCGCACAATGGCGGAGCGGGCGATCCGGGCCGGCAATCTGTTGCGGACGCGCGTCGATGTCGAACGGGCGGCGCAGAATCAGGCGTTGCTGGAAAGCATGGACCGACGGGCCGACCTGCAACTGCGGTTGCAGCGCACCGTCGAGGGGTTGAGCGTTGTTGCGATCAGCTATTACGCCGTCAACCTTGTCAGCTACATGGCCTATCCGCTGGCTGAACCTCTTGGCATTTCAAAGGGTTGGTCGACGGCTATTCTGACACCGATTATCGTGCTGCTGGTCTGGGCTATGGTACGTCGTATCCGCAACTCCCTGCACTAATTGCCCGAGGTTCCGCGTTCTCAATCGCCGCGTCAGCGTCCCCGGATGCGTGGGTCCAGCGCATCGCGAAGGCCATCGCCGAAATAATTGACCGACAACACCGTCAGCGAAATCGCCAGACCGGGCCAGAACACTCGCTCGGGATACTGCTGAAGATAGTCGGTCGCGTCGAACAACAGCCGCCCCCATGTCGGGAAATCAGGCGGAAATCCAAGTCCGAGGAACGACAGCGCCGACTCGGTGATGATCGCGTTGGCGATGCCCAGAGTTGCCGAAACCATGATCGGAGACATCACGTTCGGCAACACGTGGCGCAGGATCATCTTGTTGTCGGGCGTGCCGATAGAGCGGGCGGCAAGGATGAACTCACGCTCTTTCACCGCCAAGACGTCGCCGCGCACAATCCGCGCGGTCGGCATCCATGAGGTGATGCCGATCGCGGTGACCATCAGGATGAAAATCCCCGTTTCGGGTCCGAACGCGGTGGAAAGCGGTTGGCGGAACAGCATCACCATCACCAACAACAGCGGCAACAACGGCAAGGCCAGGAACAGGTCGGTCAGCCGCATCAGGATATTGTCGAGCCGTCGGAAATACCCCGCCGAGACGCCGATAAGGGTGCCGAGGCTGAGCGCCAGCAGCATCGCGGTGATGCCCACGGCCATCGACACCTGCCCGCCTGCCATCATCCGCGCCAGCATGTCGCGCCCCAGTTGATCGGTGCCGAACGGGTGCTCCCAGCTTGGGCTGCCGTTGCGGGCCCGGATGTCGATATAGGTCGGGTCGATGGTCCACAGGAAGGGGCCGATGAACACGGCCACGACGATCAGAAGAAAGAATATGCCGCCGACCAGCGCGCCCTTGTGGTGCTTGAACTGATCCCAGACGTCGCGCCACTGGCTGCGCGGCGGCGTCGCAAGATCGACCACCGCCTGCCCCGCCATGGCTTCGCCGGTTGGAATGATTTCGTGCGGCTCAGGATTGTCAGTCATAGCGGATCCTCGGATCCAGCACCCCGTACAGCACGTCCGCGATCAGGTTGAACACCACGATCAGCACCGCGAAAATGAACGTCAGCGTCTGCACCATCGGCAGGTCGTTGGCCTGGATGGCCGTGATCAGCAACTGGCCAATGCCGTTCACCTTGAACACCTGTTCAGTAATGATCGCGCCACCGAAAACCGCCGGAACCCCAAGCGCGATAACGGTCACGACCGGGATCATAGAATTCCTCAGCACGTGGACAAGAACGACGGACGCCTCGCTCAGGCCCTTGGCGCGGGCGGTGCGCACATAGTCCTGATTGAGATTGTCGAGCATCGAGGCGCGCATGAAGCGGCTGATCTGGGCCGTCGTCTGAAGCGCCAGCACCATCACCGGCATGATCATCTGCTTGAACTGCACGACGAACGTCTCCCAGTCGACGACGCGGTGCGTGGTGTCATAGATCGAAGGGAACCAGCCGAGGTTGACCGAGAAGATCACGATCACCAGCACGCCCGAAAAGAACGGCGGCACCGAATAGCCGACCATGCTGACGAACGTCCCGACCTGATCGAACACCGAATATTGCCTGTAGGCCGAATAGATGCCAATCGGCAGCGCGATCAGGACGCCGACGACATAGGACAGGCCGACGACCCAAAGCGTCTGCGGGATGCGTTGGGCGACGATGTCCATCACCGGCGAACGCGTCTGCCACGAGATCACGCGCTGCTGACCCTCGGCAATCGAGGTGCCGAACAGGTTGTCGATCAGGTGCATCGGCTCGACCCAGAAGAATTGCATCAGCCATTTGCCGAACCGGATGTGCACCGGCTCACCCAGCCCCAGCGCCTCGCGCATGGCCTGCTTGACCTCGGGCGGCACCGTCAGGGGAACCTGTGCCATCGGATCGCCGGGCGCGAGTTCCAACAGAAGAAAAATCACCAGGGCAATGAAAAAAAGCGTCGGGATCGACATCAGAAGTCTTCGGATGGTGAAGGTCAGCATGGCTCAGGCGTCCAGCGGCGTGTGCTGATGCGACAGAATGCGCCAGCCATCGGAAGTGTCGACCCAGACCGAAAGGCAGGCGGCGACATAGGCGTCAGCGCCCTTGCGCTCGGCGCGGCCGGTGTAGGCGAATACATGGGTGCCTTCGGCGTCAGCCTCGCGGACGTTGCGCAAGGTGATCGCGTCCCAGCGAGGCGCGCCCTCCAGCGATTTCACGATCTCGGCGCCGACAAGGATCGGTGGTGCCATCGCAAAAATCATGATTGCATCGGGATGCATCAGGTCACGATAGGCCGCGGCACCTTCGAGCCACAACCGGCGTTCTGCATCGCGAAAGCTGAAAGTCATGTGAGGCCCCGCTATCGAGGTCGCCGCCCCCGAAATCGGGGACGGCGTTATCGCTTGCAAGCGTCGTCTTACTTCTCGCGATACCAGTCAGCCGCGTTCCACAACTCGCTGTCCCACGAGTTGATGACGACACCGCCAAGCGAGTTGGAGCGCGCCGAGATGCGACCGCGATAGACCAGCGGGATGATGACGTATTCGTTCATCAGCAAGTCGTTCATCGCCTTGGCCAGACGGGCGCGTTCGTCGATGTCGCCGGTCTGGGCCATTTCGGCCACGAGCGCGTCATACTCTTCCGAGCAGAAACGCATCATGTTGTTGCCCTGCCACTGGTTTTCCGGCTGGGGTGCCTGATCGCAGGTCCAGTTCGCCATATAGGCTTCGGGGTCGGTGCCATCGAAGTTATTGGCGAACATCTCGACGTCGGCGAAGTTCTTCTGGAACGTATCTGGGGACCCCGGATCGCCGCCAAAGAACACCGACGCGTCGATGTTGCGCAGTTCGGACTCGATGCCGATATCGCTCCACCACTGCTTGATCAGCGCCTGAAAGTCCTGACGCACGGCGTTGGTCGAGGTCTGATAGAGGATGCTCAACTCGACGCCATCCTTGTCGCGCACACCGTTGCCGTTGCTGTCGATCCAACCAGCCGCGTCAAGAATCGCTTTCGCGCCCTCGACGTCCTGGTTCAGACAACCGTCATTTGCCGTCGATGCATAGATCGCCGGTGCCGGCAGGACGTTACAGGTCACAGTGCCCGCGTCGCCGTAGCCGATTTCGACCAGCAGCGCACGGTCGATGGCCATGCTCATCGCCTGACGCACGGCAATGTCGGTCATGCGCGGGTTCGGGTTGCCGATAACGCCACGCTGGTCACCAAGTGCCGGATCGGGGTCGGTCAGGTTGACTTCCAGACGCTCGACAAGCGTTCCGAACGTTGACAGCAACTCGCCCTGACCGGCGGCCTGCATGTTGGCCAGCACGTCGGGTGCAAGCTGGAGGTTCCAGGCATAGTCGAACTCGCCGGTCTCCAGCACCGCACGACCCGCCGCGGTCGCGTCGCCGCCGCCCTTGAACGTGACGGACGCAAAAGCGGGCTTGCCCTCGTCGCGATAGTTTTCGTTGGCCTCCAGGGTAATCACGTCATTGGGACGGAATTCGGTCACGACGAAGGGACCTGTGCCAATCGGATTGAAGTTCGCCTCGGTGCACTCGGGCGCTTTCGGGCCAAGGCACTCGGCGAATTGCGCCGCCTGAATGATCGGGGCCTGCGCGCCGACAAACGGGCCATAAGGAAAGGGCTTGGGCACCGAGAAGTTGACGACAATGGTCAGATCGTCCGGCGTATCGATCGAAACGACGTCGTTGAATTTCTCGGATTGCGCGCAACCGCCGCCCTCAGCCGTGCAGTATTCCCACGTGAACTTGGCGTCTGCTGATGTGACGGGCGTTCCGTCGGACCACAAAAGGCCCTCTTTCAGCTTCCATGTAATCTGGGTCAAATCTTCGCTGACGCCGCCATTTTCCACCGTCGGCACGGTGTCGACGAGCCACGGCACCAAGTCGCCGTCGTCGTTGTATCGGGCGAGCGGCTCGATCACGAGACTTGCGGCCTCGAGATCCTTCGTGCCGCCCGAGAGATAGGGGGTCATGATAGACGGGGCCTGCCAATAGATGATCTTGACTTCGCCGTCGCGGCCGCGCGGACCCTCGTGGGCCGCTCCGAATGCCATCGGGGCCAGCGCGCACGTCGCGACCGCCCCGAGAAGGACTGTTGTAAGTTTCATGTTGGTCTCCTGGTTGGAAAAGTTCGTGCCTCGGCACCCGTCACCACGGACAGGCAAGGGTGTGAGAAGGTTGCAGGTTGGGCGTTTGCCACCACATTCCAGCTTTTCTTGATCGTCCCACCCGGGCACGCACCATCCGAGTTTCCACCGATTCAAGCGCGGAATGCAAGCGTTGCCGCTAGGGCAAGCTTGGCGTCCGGTTGAAATCACGGAAATAGATGACCCGGCGACGACAAAGCGGCTGCGTTGTGTCGTTTGACTCGCCCTCGACCCTGAGCGTAGCGTTCGTGGCACCGCATTTGATAGGGTTTCGCATGCTCGATCGGCCGCTTGCTTCATTCCGCAATCTTCGGGTTGAGTTCCAGACCAAGGACGGTCCGGTCGTCGGTGTCGAGGATGTCAGTTTCGACATTTCCGCCGGCGAGACCGTCTGCGTCGTCGGCGAATCGGGATCGGGCAAATCGGTCTCGTCCCTCAGCCTGATGCGCCTCGTCGAATTTGGCGGCGGCGAAATTTCAGGCGGTCAGTTGCTGTTCGACCGGGGCGAGAAGAAGGGCGGCGTTTTGGATGTGGTCCAGGCCGACGACAGCCTGATGCGCACGATCCGCGGCAATGAAATCGGCATGATCTTTCAGGAACCGATGACCTCGCTGAACCCGGTTTTCACGGTCGGTCGCCAGTTGACCGAGGGACTGCGTGTCCACAAGAACATGACCAGGGAACAGGCGACCGCGCGTGCGCTGGAGTTGTTGCGCCAGGTCCGCATCCCCGAGCCCGAGCGTCGACTGAAGCAATATCCGCACGAATTGTCCGGCGGTATGCGTCAGCGCGTCGTCATCGCGATGGCGCTCGCCTGCGAACCGCGCCTGCTGATCGCCGACGAGCCGACGACGGCGCTGGATGTGACGATCCAGGCCGAGATTCTGGCGCTCATCGACCGGCTGAAACGTGAAACCGGGACCGCCGTGATGTTCATCACGCACGACATGGCCGTCGTCGCGCAGATGGCTGACCGGGTCGTCGTCATGTACCGCGGCAACAAGGTCGAGGAAGGCCCGGTCGAGGAGATATTCGAGAACCCCAAACACGATTACACCAAGGCGCTGCTGGCCGCGGTGCCGAAACTTGGCGAGATGACAGGCAAAGCCGCGCCCGAGCCGATGAAGCTTCTGGGCGATGTGCCGCGCACGACCGGCCCGATCATGGTGAAAGAGGACAAAGTCCTTCTGGACGTGAAAAACCTGATCACGCGGTTTCCCGTTACCGGCGGTTTTTTCCGGCGCACGATTGCCAACGTCCACGCGGTCGAGGATGTCTCGTTCCAGATCCGGCTGGGCGAAACCCTGGGCCTTGTCGGGGAGTCGGGCTGCGGCAAGTCGTCGGCGGGCCGCTCGATCCTGCGACTGGTCGAGCCGCAATCGGGAGAAGTCTGGCTCGACGGCAAGAACGTCATGGATTACGAGCCAAAAGAACTTCGCCGGGCGCGACGTGACATGCAGATGGTGTTCCAGGACCCGTTCGCCTCGTTGAACCCGCAGATGCAGCTCGACGATCAAGTCGCTGAACCTCTTAAGAATTATGGCATCGGGGATGCGAAGGAAAGGGCCGACAGGGTAGCCGCGCTGTTTGATCGGGTCGAGTTGCCGCGTGCCTTCCTGCGGCGCTATCCCCACGAACTTTCCGGCGGACAGCGCCAGCGCATCGCCATCGCCCGAGCCCTAGCGTTGAACCCCAAGTTGATTGTCGCGGACGAGGCCGTCAGCGCGCTCGACGTCAGCGTTCAGGCACAGGTTCTCAACCTTATCATGGAGTTGCAGGCCGATCTTGGTATCTCGATCCTGTTCATCAGCCACGACATGGCGGTGGTCGAGCGGGTCAGCCACAACGTCGGCGTGATGTATTTGGGCCGCATTGTGGAATTGGGGCCACGGCAGGCCATCTTCGAGGATCCGCGCCACGAATACACTCAGGCGCTTTTGAAAGCGGTCCCCGTCGCTGACCCCCGGCGGCGCAAGTCCGAGCGCGACCTGAACTTCAAGCCGATCCCCTCGCCCATTCACCCGGTCGGATTCGATCCGGGACCAAGCATCTACGACGTGGTGTCGCCGGGCCACTTCGTGCTCAAGGGCTGATCTATGTCCGCACGCCTTCCAAAAGCGCCTCGTCCAGTTGCGCACCGTGCAGGACCGACACATCACCGGTGGTTTCCAGCACCACCGCTCGGACCTGCGAGAAATCCGTGACGTTGGCTTCACGCAACTTGGCCATCAAATCGGCGCGTGCAACGCGGTGGTCGGTGAGCCTTTGTTCCAAGATTTTTCCATCGCGCATCAGAAGCACCGGCGTGTTCTGTATCACCGACCCCACGCGCGGCGAGATCCCACGCAGCCACGCAAATATCACCTGAAGCGCGAACAGCGCGGCCATCACGGTCATGATCTGGGTCAGCGCCTGCCATTCCGCGGCCTGCGCAGCCGAAGCCAAAAGTGAACCCACAGCGACCGTCATGACGAAATCGACGCTGGTCATCTTCGAAAACGACCTCAGCCCGACGATCCGGACCAGCAGTATGACCCAGCCAAGTCCGACCGCGCTCAGAACCATGCCACGCAGAATCGCATCTGCAATCGCGTCATCGAAAATCATCGGTTCTCTCCCGTCAGCGACGACGGAAACACCGCCGCTTTGAAAAGGAAAAGCGTTCGAAATGCCTTGCCGGTTCCATTCCACCAGCCACTTGCAATCGTTTCTGTCATCAAGGACTGTCTGCCCGGTCCCGGATACCGGAGTGAAATCGTGACACATCATCTCAGCGCCCGCGAGATCCTGGACGTGCTGGTCGCGTTCCCGACGGTCAGCCGCGACAGCAACCTCGACCTGATCGACTGGGTCGAGGACTATCTTGCGTCGCACGGTGTGAACGCGCTCCGGGTCTATAATGCCGAGGGCAACAAGGCCGCGCTCCATGCCAATGTCGGGCCCGAAATCGAAGGCGGCGTGATCCTGTCGGGGCACACGGACGTGGTGCCCGTCGACGGTCAGGACTGGACGTTCGAGCCGTTCGCGGTGACCGAGAAAGACGGCAAGCTCTACGGACGCGGCACCTGTGACATGAAGGGTTTTGACGCCCTGGCGCTGGCCGCCGTGCCGCTTGCCCTGGCGCGGGGCGTGAAGCGGCCGTTGCAGATCGCGCTCAGCTACGACGAAGAGGTCGGGTGCACCGGCGCGCCGCCGATGATCGCGGATATGGTCGCGAAACTGCCACGCGCGGGCGCGGCTATCATCGGCGAGCCGTCGATGATGCAGGCCGTCACCGGCCACAAGGGCGGCGCGGGATTTCATGTTCATCTGCGGGGGTTTGAGGTGCACTCCTCACTCATGCACACCGGGGTGTCGGCGATCATGGAGGCCGCGCGACTGATCGGCTGGGCCAACGAGATGAACGCGGCGAACCGGGCGGCGGAACCGACGGCGGCGGCCGCCATCTTCGAACCGCCCTGGACGACACTTCATGTCGGGCAAATCTCGGGCGGCACCGCGCACAACATCACTGCAAAGGACTGCCGATTCGGAATGGATTTTCGCTTCGTGCCAAGCGACGATCCGGCGCAGTGGAAATCCCGCTTTCTGGACGAAGTCGCGCAGCTCGATGCGGACATGAAGGCGGTCAATCCATCCGCCGGCATCGACGTGAAACCCTATTTCGGCGTGCCCGCGCTGACGCCCGAGGAAAACGGCCAAGCCGAAACACTGGTGCGCCGGATCACCGGCGACAACGGCACGCATGTGGTTAGCTACGGCACCGAGGCGGGGCATTTCCAGAACGCCGGTTATTCGGCGCTGGTCTGCGGACCCGGCGACATTGCGCAGGCCCACCAGCCCGACGAATACATCACCGTGGCGCAATTCGAGGCCGGCGAGGCATTCATCGGGCGGGTCGTGGAAAGTCTGTGTCAGTGATCTTCACGGTTGCGATCGACGGGCCTGCGGCGGCGGGCAAAGGAACGATTGGTCGTGCGATTGCCGAGCGGTTCGGGTTTCGACATCTCGATACCGGCCTGTTGTATCGCGCGACCGGACGCAAGGTGCTGGAAACCGGGCTTGACCCCGAAACCGCCGCGTCGGCGATCACGCCCGAGGATCTTGCGCGCGATGGACTTCGCACCCAGGCGGTCGCGGAACTTGCAAGCCGGGTCGCCACGATCCCTGCGGTGCGCGCCGCGCTGGTTGCGTTTCAGCGCGAATACGCCCGGCGTTACGGTGGCGCGGTTCTGGACGGGCGCGACATCGGCACGGTGATCTGCCCCGACGCCGAGGTGAAGCTGTTCGTGACCGCCAGCGCCGAATGCCGGGCCAAGCGGCGCTTTCGCGAACTGGTCGGAAACGGGCAGACGGCAAGCTATGACGATGTGCTGGACGAGGTCAAAAGACGCGACGCGCGTGACATGGGCCGCGACGTCGCGCCCTTGAAAGCGGCGGATGATGCGGTTGTGATCGACACCACCGCACTCGATATCGACGCCGCGGTCGAGACGGCAATCAGGATTGTGGAAGGACGTTTGAAAGCATGAAGACGACGCAACTGGGCAAGGACGGCCCCGAAATCTCGCAGTTCGGCCTTGGTGCGATGTCATTCGCCGGCATCTACGGCACCGCCAGCGAGGCGGATAGCCACGCGGTGCTGGACGCGGCTTTCGACGCCGGTGTGTCCCACATCGACACGGCCGTTGCCTATGGCGCGGGGCGTTCGGAAGAGATCGTCGGCACCTGGCTCGCCGCTCGGCCCGACGCGCGGGGCAAGACGACAATCGCCACCAAGGCCGCATTCACGACCGCTCCCGATACCGGCCACCGGATCATCAGCAACGCGCCGGACTATATGGAACGCGAACTGGACAAGTCGCTGAAACGGCTCGGCGTCGAGTCGGTCGATCTGTTCTACGCCCACCGCCTGGAACCGGGTCGCGCGATCGAAGAAGTCGCGGGCGAAATGGGCGCGCTGGTGGCCAAGGGCAAAGCGAAAGCCATCGGGTTCTCGGAAATCGCGCCAAGCTCGCTGCGCCGCGCGGTCAGCGAGCATCACGTTGCCGCCGTGCAATCGGAATATTCGCTGTCGACACGCTATCCCGAATTGGGACTGGTGCAGACCTGCGCCGAACTTGGAACCGCACTCGTCGCGTTTTCGCCTGTCGGTCGCACCTTTCTGACCGACCGCCCGTTCGATCACGACGATCTGGAGCGGATCCCGTTCCTGAAGACCAACCCCCGCTTCAAGCAGCCCAACTACGCTGCAAACATCGCGATCACAGATCGCTTTCGGGCATTGGCGACGGACATGAACGAACCGGCGGCGGCGCTGGCGATTGCCTGGCTGATCGCCCAGGGCCGTCACGTCATTCCCATTCCGGGCACGAAATCGCTCGCCCATCTGCGCGAACTGGTGCGAGGGACCGAACTGGACCTCGGCGCCGACGATCTGGCCGCAATCGACACCGCCCTGCCCGTCGGTTGGGCGCACGGCGACCGCTACAACGCAGATCAGTGGAACGGGCCCGAAAGATACTGCTGAGGGGTATCGCTCATCCTCGGTTCGCGGGCGATGGAACTGGCGATGCGGGGCTTGCGTTGCGCGGTGATCGCGCCTATACCCCGCCCCGTCGAAGCGGCGGTTACAGTCGTGAGCGCAAGCACTGGAGCAGGGTCGGTATAAAGCCGACCCTTCTCGTTTGCGTATCGCACCTGCGAGCGTCAGAGACCAACCCAAGACCGGCGGAGACAACCGCACGGCCAGATAAATCGAAACGCAAGGAAACGAAACACGCATGTGCGCTAAAGCAACGATGGAGGAATTCGAAGCCCTCCTGAACGAAAGCTTCGAAATCGACACACCGGCAGAAGGTTCGGTTGTCAAAGGCAAGGTCATCGCGATCGAAGCGGGACAAGCCATCATCGACGTCGGCTACAAGATGGAAGGCCGTGTCGAGCTCAAAGAATTCGCGAATCCGGGCGAAGCGCCCGAAATCGAAGTCGGGGACGAGGTCGAGGTTTTCCTTGATCGCGTCGAGAACGCCCGTGGCGAAGCCTCGATCAGCCGCGACAAGGCCCGCCGCGAAGCGGCCTGGGACAAGCTGGAGAAAGCTTACGCAGACGAGAAGCGCGTCGAAGGCGCGATCTTCGGTCGCGTCAAGGGTGGCTTCACCGTCGATCTCGGCGGTGCCGTCGCGTTCCTGCCCGGTAGCCAGGTTGACGTCCGCCCCGTGCGTGACGCAGGCCCGCTGATGGGTATGAAGCAGCCGTTCCAAATCCTGAAAATGGACCGCCGTCGTGGCAACATCGTCGTCTCGCGCCGCGCCATTCTGGAAGAGAGCCGCGCCGAACAGCGTGCGGAGGTCATCTCGAAAATCCAGGAAGGCGATGCGGTTGACGGTGTCGTCAAGAACATCACCGAATACGGCGCGTTCGTCGATCTCGGCGGTGTCGATGGTCTGCTGCACGTCACCGACATGGCATGGCGCCGTGTGAACCACCCCTCCGAGATCGTGACGATCGGCGAGACGGTCAAGGTTCAGATCATCAAGATCAACAAGGAAACCCATCGTATCAGCCTGGGCATGAAGCAGCTTCAGGAAGATCCGTGGGATGCCGTCGAAGCCAATTATCCGCTCGAGTCGGTGCACACCGGCCGGGTGACGAACATCACCGATTACGGTGCATTCGTCGAACTAGAAGCGGGCGTCGAGGGCCTGGTTCACGTTTCGGAAATGAGCTGGACCAAGAAGAACGTCCACCCGGGCAAGATTGTTTCGACATCGCAAGAAGTCGAAGTGCTGGTTCTCGAAGTGGATTCGGAAAAGCGCCGCATCTCGCTCGGTCTCAAGCAAGCCATGGGCAATCCTTGGGAAGAATTCGCCGACAAGCACCCAGTGGGCACAGTCGTCGATGGCGAAGTCAAGAATGCCACCGAATTCGGCCTGTTCATCGGCCTCGATGGCGACGTGGACGGCATGGTTCACATGTCCGACATCGCGTGGGGCATTTCGGGTGAAGACGCTCTGGCACTCCACCGTAAGGGTGAAGAAGTTCAGGCCGTCGTACTCGACGTCGACACCGACAAGGAACGCATCAGCCTCGGCATGAAGCAACTCGAGAAGGGCGCACCTTCGGCAGAAGGCGCATCCGCAGCTGGGTCGCTGAAGCGCGGGGACGTTGTCACCGTGACGGTCCTTGAAGTTCGCGATGGCGGCCTCGAAGTGCAGGCCGGCGACGATGGAGCCACCGGCTTCGTCAAGCGTTCGGACCTTGGCCGTGACCGTGACGAGCAACGTCCCGATCGCTTCCAGACCGGTCAGAAAATCGACGCAATGGTTACCGGTTTCGACCGTTCCAAGAAGCCGAACTTCTCGATCAAGGCTCACCAGATTTCCGAAGAGAAGGACGCAGTGGCCAAGTTCGGTTCGTCCGATTCGGGCGCATCGCTCGGCGACATCCTTGGTGCCGCGCTGAAGAAGAACGAAAAGTAAACTCTTGGTTTTAGCTTCGGCTAAACGCAAGATAAGAATTGGCCCGTTTGCTCATAATGAGCGGGCGGGCTTTTTCTTTGCCTCCCATTGGCATACACTCAGCTGCATGATCGAAATCCATCAATTCCCCTGCCTGTCCGATAATTACGGATATCTCGTCCACGATTCCGAAAGCGGGGAAACGACCTGCATCGATACGCCGGATGCAAGCGTGTATCTCGCTGAGGCGGAGGCCAAGGACTGGAAGATCACCCATCTCTGGAACACCCATTGGCATCCCGATCATGCCGGCGGAAACGAAGCTATCAAAGCCGCGACCGGCTGCACGATCATTGCGCCGCGGGAAGTCGAGCGGATCAGCGCAATTGATCAGGTCGTGAAGCACGGCGATACAGTAAGGTTGGGGAGCTTCCTTGCCGAGGTGATTGACGTTGGCGGCCACACAAACGGTCATATCGCCTTTCACATGCCGGAAGCAGGTGTAGCATTTGTCGGTGATGCTGTCTTCGCGCTTGGCTGCGGGCGAATGTTCGAAGGCACACCCGACCAATTCTGGACGAGTTTGGAACGGGTGAAGGCCCTGCCCCCAGAAACCATGCTCTATTGCGCACACGAATATACCGCAGCGAATGCAAAGTTCGCTGTCCATGCTGATCCGGAGAATGCGACCCTTGCCGCTTATGCAGATGAAATTACGGATAAGCGGTCACGCGACGAACGCACCGTACCTATGCCGCTCTCACGCGAGCTTGAGACAAATCCATTCTTGCGGGCGAACAATCCTACGATACAGGCGCGCTGGGGCGGAAATGCGCCGCATGAAACTTTTGCAGCGCTCCGAGCCGCCAAGGACAACTTCTAAGCACCATGCAAGCTCTGCAGGTTACTTCGCTAAGCGGCGACCTATCGGGCTGCGAGTTGCTCGATGTGGCAGTCCCGAAGCGCAAGCGCGGCGAAGTGTTGGTACGAATACACGCCGCATCGCTCAATTTTCCCGATCTGCTGATGACGCGCGGGGAATACCAATTCAAACCGGGGCAGCCATTTATCGTCGGAATGGAACTTGCAGGTGAGGTGATTGAGGCTGACGAAGATAGCATTTTCACCATCGGTGACCGCGTAATGGGCGGCGCCAAGACCGGCGGCATGGCTGAATACGCTTCAGTACCAGAGCGCAACCTTCGTCCTGCCCCGTCCGGGTTTAACTTCGCGCAAGCGGCAGCGCTTGGAGCGGCCTATACAACGGCATACGCCGCGCTCGTCGAACAGGGCGGCATGGTGGCGGGACAATGGGTGCTGATTCACGGTGCGAGCGGCGGCGTTGCCCTCGCCTCCGTTGATCTGGCCAAGAGCATGGGCGCGAAAGTCATCGCAGCTACGGGCTCTCCTGATAAAATTGCGCGGATCGAGAAGCTCTATGCGCCAGACGTCGTGATCGAGAGTAAAGGAAGGTTTCGCGAACAAGTGAGCGAAATCACGGACGGCAAGCTCGCAGATCTAGTTCTGGACACAGTCGGCGGCGATATCTTTGACGAGAGCACCCGCTGTGTTGCCTTTGGCGGAAAGCTGTTGGTGGTTGGCTTTGCTAGCGGACGGATACCCAAAATCGCAGCGAATATTCCGCTGATCAAGGGCTTCTCCGTAATTGGCGTCCGCGCTGGCGAGTATGCCCGGCGCTTTCCGGAACGAGGAGCCCGCATGGCGGCCGAGGTCAGCCGTCTAGCCACAGAGGGGGCGATCATTCCCGCCATTGATCGTGTCGTTCCGTTGTCGCGCTGGAAAGAGGCGTTTGAGGCAATGGATCGCCGCCAACTCGTCGGCAAAGTGATCCTGACCCCGGGTAGCTAACCTCAAAAACAAAAAGGGCGACCACTCGGGTCGCCCATTTCACTATGTTTGCTTAGAGGAAGTTAAATACTGCCGATGAGCTCATCAGCCAGCTTCTTATCCGCAGCCGCATCATGGTTCTTGGCGATCAATGCAGAGGCGGCGCCGGTCGCTACAACAGCAGCAGTCTCACGAACCTCAGCGATTGCACTGCGTTCAGCAGAAGCAATCTTGTCTTCAGCCATCTTCTTCCGGCGCGCGACCATTGCCACTGCGTCAGCTTCAGCCTTCTCGACTATAGCATCGGCTTCACCGCGAGCAGTCTCTAACATGGCTTCAGCATCTTTTTCAGCGCCAGCAATCTTGGCTGTAAATTCGGCGCGGAGAGCCTCTGCTTCGGCACGAAGCTTCTTTGCTTCGTCCAGATTTTCGCGGATCGCTGCGATACGGCCATCAAGGCCTGCACCGATCGTCTTGTGCACCTTCGCGCCAAAAATGGCGATCAGGATCAGCACAGTCATAGCAATCGAAACAATACCAAAAGGCGGAATGCCGAATAGCTCGGGCTCTACGTGATGCGCCTCACCGTGATCGACTTCGATTGTTGCGGCAGGATCAGTCGTAAAAACTTCAGGGGCATTAGACATTGGTCATCGCCTCCTTGACCGCCGATTTGGCATTGGCTGCCGTGACCTTCACCCCAGCAAGCCGTTGGACTATGTCCTGAGCAGCTTCGGCAGCGACAGTCTGAATTTCAGCCATTGCTTCGTCGCGCGATCCGTTGATGCGGGTTTCAGCTTCGTCCAGTTTCTTGTCGATCCGCTTCTGGGCAGCGGCAAGTTTCTTCTCGCTATCGGCATTGGCCTTAGCCTTCGCATCGCCAACGAGAGCCTGTGCTGCAGCGCGATTTTCATTCTCGCGCTTACGCCACGCTTCTTCCTCCACATCGGCCTGATCACGTGCAGTCTGAGCTGCCGCGATATCAGAAGCGATCTGGCCGTCACGCTGGGCGACGGTGGCCATTACTTTCGGAACCATGCCTTGGCCGATCACGAAGAAAACGAGGCCGAAAAAGAACAAGAGCCAGAAGACTTGGCTTGAATATGTATCGGCAATCTGTGCGATCTGAGGCATTGAATGCGTCCCGAAGGGTCAGTCAGAAGATTACCGGCCGAAGCGCTGCTCCGGCCGGCGTTTGTGGTCTTTTAGGTCAGGCGACGAAGATCAGGATCATCGCGACGACGAATGCCAGCAGGCCGAGAAGCTCAGCGGCTGCGAAGCCGATGAACAGGCGGCCCTGCTGGCCGTCAGCTGCGCCAGGATTGCGCAGTGCGCTTTCGAGGAACGAGCCAAAAACATTACCCACACCGATGGCGGCCATGCCGGCACCTATAGCTGCGAGACCGGCACCGATCAGCTTTGCTGCTTCTGCGTCCATTGTAATTACTCCTTAGAAAATCAGATAAATTGAAACGAAAACTTAGTGCAAATTCTCGGCGTCGTTGATGTAAAGCGAGCTGAGCAGCGCAAACACATAGGCCTGAATACCGGCCACGAGAATTTCTAGCGCGCAGATGCCAATCATCAGCAGAAAGCTGGGAAGGCCCACCACAGTGCCCCACAGAGCTCCCGCGTTGGTGCCGTCAATCACGAAGCTGGAAAGAACTTCCAGCAGAACGTGGCCGGCCATCATTGCCACAAACAGTCGCAAAGCGAGGCTGAAGGGGCGCACAAGGAAGGATACGAGCTCAATCGGGAAGATGATCGGGATCATCGGCCACGGTGTGCCCTGCGGCACGAAGAGCGAGAAGAAGTGGAAGCCGTGCTTCCAGAAGCCAACGATCAGAACGATCGCGAAGCTGATAATTGCCAGAACGCCGGTTACGGTGAAGTGGCTGGTGAAAGTGAACGGGTGAACCCCGACCAGACCCAGCGGCAACAGGCCTAGCAGGTTAGCGAACAGGATGAACATAAACAGCGAGAAGATATAAGGCACATATTTGCGCCCTTCCTTGCCGATGTTGGCTTCCAGCATATCATCGATAAAGCCGGTGAAGCTCTCGACGGCCATCTGCCAGCGGCCAGGCACCAATTCGCGTTTCATGCCGCCAAGGACGAAAACTAGCAGGGCCACAAAAGTGATGCCCATCCACAGCGCGCTGTTTGTGAACGCAATGTTGTAGCCCGCAATTTCCCAGCCCTCAGTGCCGGCGAACGGCTTGATGGTGAACTGGTACATCGGGTCGACTTTGGCTGGTACGGCCACGCTGTCACTAATCCTTGGCTTCGAGCGAAAATCCGGCCCCTAATCTAGCCTATTGGCTATCTTCGGGCTTCCGGCTCGCGGTCCTAATTACATTTCTGAAGGCAACGATGATCCCGAGGAACAGCATTATCAACAGACCCCACGGGCTGGTTCCGGCAAACTGGTCAATGACCCAACCGATAACCAAACCGCCAAGAATTCCGCCGAGAAGATCCGCCAATACGCGTGACCCCATGCGATAATTCGCATCGTGTCCCTGTACTTGCGGCTTGTTGCGACCCTCTTCACGCTCGCGTGCGGCCTTAAGCCGCGCTTCGAGCGCATCGATTCGCGCATCTTCACCGATAGGTTCCCGTACGGGCTTTTCGTCACTCATGCTTTAGTCCTCCAATGGGGGATTCTAGCACGGGCAAAGAGCCGCCCGCCGAAGGCGTCGCCCCCTTAGAAAAGCGCTTGCCTCAAGTCAACCGGACTAGCGGCTCATTTTGGTGAAAGTTTGCCCGAGCGAGCGCCGCCAACTAAGGACAGCGGCTGTCGCGCAGTGGCGGAGCGCTGGTGCGGGTCTGCCAGGAGTTGTTAGGTGCCTGATACTTCTCGCCCGGTGCCGTGCGGGCAATCGCCAGACAACCGGCGGTGAGGGAGTATTCCTCAAGCGTAGCATTGGCAGCTTGTGCCTTCTCGGCATAAACAGCGCGCCGCTTGATATTAATATCACGAACCATCGCTTCGAGCCCGGAATTACCCGCGCCGACAACACCGAGGTAACCGTCCATTTTCTCACCGACCTGACCAGATGCGCGAGCAGCTTCGTAGGCCGGATCACGCTGAGCCTGCGCAGCCGTAGCGAGACCGCCCAGCGCAAGCGCGGCGGTGCCAATGGTGAGAGCGACATTGCGGTAAACTGAGTTCTTCATTTTCCTGCCCTTATCAAACACCGCATCAGAAGATGTCGGCATTTTCATCAATTGTATTGCCCGCATCTTCTGCGAGCCGGTAAATCACTTCCTGCTTTATGTTGATGTTCAGTTCGATCACGATGGCCTCTTGGGGCGCATTCACTTGAATACAGCCGGTCATCGCGCTCGACCCTATAATCAAGGCCAGCAGTGCCCCCGTTGTCTGTCTAGAATGCCCCAAATCCATATTTAGACTTGTCGCAGCCATATAGGCCGAGGTCAATTTCTCACGGATCATGGCTGATTCTCGCTTTCTGGGGTCTGAATGGGGGCTTCATCTGGGATAATATCTAGCGGACCTAACTCCGGCTCGACATCATCGCCTGCGATGGCACGTCGCAATACCGTCCCATCCCGTCTGACCAAGCCCAAATCCTGCGGGTCGCGGATAAAGGCCGGATCATACATGGCCTTGATTGATGTAATCAATTTGTAGAATGGCGCGCGGATATTGATGTTAAAGCGTAGAGGCAGTTTTGCGAGGCGCCGCGTTACGAAATTCCGCTTGGCCCCCTCGCCTTGTTTCACTCCGTCAAAGCGAACGCGGGTTACTAGGTCCCCTGTTAGCGAGCCGTTCATTGCAATGCGCATTTCTTTAAAGTCGAGTGAACGCAGCGCATCAAATGCAAAATTCGCGTAAGCATTCATGTCTTTATAGGTCAGTTCGCCGACATAGGAAATATTGCCGCCTGACGCGCGTGAAACGAGCGTGCCGCCTTCGATACGTCCACCGTTTTCGTCAAAGATCAGGGGCATCTGACCGTCGAACGTGCCGATTGCAGAGAGATTACCCAACTCCATTTGCTCGACGAATTGCGCGGCATCAAGTCCTTTGATCACCAGCGTGAACCGGCGCGTTTCGCCAATTCCGACGTTGATATCTGCTGGCTGCAACGTGAGCGTGCCGCCCATGAATGGCCAGCTTCCGCTCTCAACTGCCAACAACTCGCCACCGGCAAGCGCATATTCAATTTCGCCGTCGAATACCTCGATGCCGGGATTGAATGATCCGACATGAATTTTCTGCCCGGGTGCGGTAGTCAAGGCGAGTAAGTCGCTGAACACTATTGTGCCCGACACTCCTTTGACCGGGCCAAAAGCTGCAGCAAAGTTGATTTCATTGCTGGTGAAGCGACCCGTGCTGGTCACGGTTTCCGCGTTCCAGTCAATCCGGCCGGTACCGGCTACCGTGCCATAAACCTCGGCGACGACGCCCAGTGCCAAGCCTGTCACTTGCACAGCCGTCAATTGATCGTCGAAAACAAGGCCGGGCACTGTCAGGTCAGCATAACCAACACCGCTGTTCAGGCTGTGATGAATATCGACTTCACTGACTACACGGCCACTTTCGGGATTGCGCAAAATTGCCCGCGCTATGATCAAACTGTCTTGCAAAGCGAGCGTGGCGTCTCGCGCGATGAGCGGTTGGAACCGGTCTTCAGCCTCGCGGTCTACTAGCTGGAATGTGCCCTGACCCAACGATAGGACACCATTCGCGTAGGACCAAGACCCGCTCGCGTCCAAAATATCGAGCGGGACAGCGTCCAAAAATGCATCGGTTCCGCTGAAGGTGCCTGAGATGTCATCGCCGCCCAAGTTTGCACCAAGATTGGTCAAGCTGAAGCGCGTAGCAGTTCCTTCTGGACCTAGCGTAATGGCGACATCTTTGGCTGTCATAACACCAGGATAAGCGAAACCGACCACTCCGCTTGCCACCGTGATGGGTGTTTCACCAAGCCGCCCTGCCATATCAAGCGACGGGAGGCCCGCAGCGATCTTTAGCCCGCCGCTACCCGCTGACAAAATAGGCCTACCTGCTGCCGGACAAAGGGTCAGCCCGCGCCGTTCAAGCGTAAGATTGGCATAACTGAGTTGATCGAACCGGATGTCGGTGCAGCTGCGCCACATCGAAAGCCCCCCGCTCGCCGAGTAACTGCCGCTTATCGGTAGGGTCAGATTTCGAGTTTGACCTCCGGGCAAAGGCCCACTTGCGATAGCCCGCCCGGTGAAGCCCAATCCGCCATTTGCAGACTGTGACACCAGCAATTCCGGCAATGCCAGCGATGCCTCACCTGCCGCGTATTGCGCCATAGTTACGCGCAAAACGGCGTTGCCTGACGGTTGGCTTTCCATCCGGCCAGCAATCTTGGGCAGATCACGTCCGCCGGTCGAGAAATTCCCCGAGAACCTCGGCGGGCCGCTGCCAGCAGTAGATAGCTGGAAACGCGACAAAGCCAGTAGAATCGATCCGCTGGTTCCGCGCAGCGTCGCTTGCGGGACGACTGCTGTCAGCACACCGCCCGTTCCGCGAACAGTCACGTCGGCGGCAAAGCTACTTCCGCGCCCTTCACGCTTCAGCGCAGCTTCGATTTTGCTCAATATCGGTTCGAGCAGCGTTCCTTCGATTGCGCTGTTATTGCCCGCCAACAATGCGTCGGACCCGCTGCCGGGCTGCAAGCGCTTGCCTGTGATGTCGGACTGCGCTTCCCAACTTGCAAAGCCGTCGCGCGAACGGAAATCGCCATTTGCGCTGAACGCTGCCATACTTGCACCAGCCGCCAATACTTCTTGCGATGACAGCTTGTAGCGCGCGGTTAGCGCTGCATCACGCCAGCTCATTTGCGATTTTCCGCCAATCCCGGCGAAGCTGGCACCTGCAACGGCTATCTTCTCGCCTTGCAGGGTGGCCGTTCCATCAATCCCTGCGAAGTCTTCGTCTATAGTGGCATCAAGTCCGGCGGCGACATTGGTCACGCTGAGGCCGCTTGATGGACAGGAAAGGCTACTCAATCGGACTGGACCGTCAAAACTCGTTTTGCCACTCGAAGTCGTGAGCTCGCCATAGAGCGTCGTGTCCCGTGCCTCGCATCCTTCGATTTGCAGCATGGGAGCGTTTGCGGCCAGGATGCCGACAAAACCGCTGGCCAGGTTTCCTTTTCCCTCGGTTTTGAAGCCGACTTCCCCATAATCACTGACCAGTAGAGCGCGGGCATCAACCAGTTCGATATCGATATCCGGGAGGCTGGCCGGTTCATCGCTTGCGGGATCGAAGATGAGTGAATCGAGACTGCCAAAGCTCAACTGCCCATCACGGTAAGTTCCGTAAAGGCGCGGCTTCATGAGGCTTATCAAGTTGATTCGCGGCTCAAACATGCCCCATTCGAGAGTGACTCGCGCGCGCTCGATCGTCAGGTCGGGGCGATCTGGATCACCGATCACAATGTTCGTCAGAACCTGGCTGCTGCCACCTATTTGTTCGACTGTATAAGTCGCCGGGAGACCAAGCTTTTCCAGTTCGTCGGCGATGACATTATCCGCAATGCTCTTGCGTTCGAGCCATGCAAATGCCGCAAGGCCCATGAGAACCAGCAGCAAAGCGAGCGATATCCGCACACGCCACATCTGCAGCCGCGGACGGCGCTGAACGGACGTCAATTCGCCGCTTTCAGACTGATCTGTCTCGTCCGTCATTCACTTACCTTTGCGCGCCCGCTTGCCGAAAGGCAATGCAGGCAAGCGTAACGAAATACAGGGGAATAAGTTACCGCAGGCTGAAGGCATAGATGGGCTGAAGGATAACGCCCCCAATAATCTGAGGAGTAAGGTTGGCCACCGCGCACGCTTGCGAAAGCGGCTGCTTGACGGCGGCGCCGAAGCGCTGGCCAATCATGAGGTTCTTGAATGTCTGTTGATGACGGCAATTCCCCGCAAAGACACCAAGCCGCCAGCCCATGATTTGATCCGCCGCTTTGGCTCAATTGCCGGAGTTCTGAACGCTGATGCAGATGCGTTGGCGAAGCATCCCGACATGGGCGAGACCAGCGCAGCGGCAATGAAGATTGTTGCCCTCGCCGCACGCCGCTTAGCCCGAAGTGAGGTCGCGCAAAAGCCGGTTCTGGGCAGTTGGCAAGCACTGATCGACTATCTCCATATCGACATGGCCCATCTGACTGTGGAGCGCGTTCGTGTGCTTTACCTAAACAGCAAAAATATTCTGATCCATGATGAGCATGTCGGCGACGAGTCGATTGACGAAGCCGCAATCCATCCGCGCGAAGTAATCCGCCGCGCGCTCGATCTCGGCTCCACCGCATTGATTCTGGTTCATAACTATCCGTCCGGCTCACCCGAACCAAGCCGGGCAGACATCCAGATCACCAACAAGATTGCCGAAGCGAGCAGGCTCTTGGGCATTGTTGTACATGATCACATAATCATCGGATCAAACGGTCACGTTTCGCTGAAAGCAAAGGGGCTGATCTAAGACGAGTACCTCGAGCAATTTACATTTTCGGAATGACACCAAAGCTGGCGTAATGCGCCTCCAACTGCGGATTCTGGCGGAGAGCGCTAGCTACGTCTGACCGGCCAGACTTGTCTCCCTTGTCCAATTTTACGACGCCGCGCAGGAACCGTGCAGCCGACATGCCGGGTGCCAGTTCAAGCGCCGCGTTCAGATCCTCTATCGCTGCCGCGTGATCACCCAGCCGAAAGTGAACCATCGCCCGGCTATCAAGTGCTGCCGCTGGATATGGAGCCCTTTCAACTGCCTTTGTGCATTGCTCGATCGCAGAGTTGATCTGGTGTTTATAGATTCCGCGGAACCAGCAGTCCGAATTGAGCAGTCCGGCATTTTCGGGTTCAATTTCGAGTTGCCCTGCAATCAAAGCAAAACCTTCATCACGCGCGCCCGACCTGCCCAAGATTTCCGAGGTTGCTGAGACTTGATCGGCTATCTCATCGTCCGAAACCGGCAGAAATCCGAGCAGCTCTATCGCTTCGTCGGACCGGCCGTTTCGCGACATAATATCAGCGAGATAATACGCCCTGCTGTTCGTTGGGGTAATGTGATACGCCGTCTGCAAATCTTCGATCGCGGCATCAAGGCGGCCCAACTCGATCAGAGCTTGCGCGCGCTTGGAATGCAATTGCGCTGTCGGCTGGGTATCGATCACCGTATCCAAATCAACGAGTGCTTGCTCATAATCATAGATATTCAAATAGAAATCAGCCCGAGCAATAAGCGGCTGGAAATCATCATCTTCGGCTTGGTCGACTGCGATTCCATAAGCCTTCGCATGCGGCTTAATGCGCTTTGCCAAGTCATTCGGCTCGATGTCCCAGCGCCACTTCATATCTTTTGGCGCGCGCACTTCCAGCTCATATTTGGAGACGATCTGCGCCTTGCGCTTCTCTCCGGCGATATCGGCCGTCGCCACTTCACCCAGCATCGCCTGAACTTCCTCGGTCACCGACAGCATATCGCCCGAAAACTCGGTACTGCGCGATATCCGGGTGTTAGCGACCGTTTCATCGAATTCGCTCTTACCATGCATAGTATATCCTTTGCCGCCATCAGGCAGCGTAACCTGCATCGAGGCGCGGTTCAGCGACGGGCCGCTAGTCGCGACGGGAATGTTGCGCCAGGTTGGCCTTGCGCGATTTGGCGAGAACTGTACGCTTCCTGTCAGCATACCGGCATCGAGGCGGCTTTCGCCATTGTACCAATCGAATACCGAGTCCGCCACGCCCGATATCCTGATCAGGCCCGCAGCCTTATCGTCATCATAAGTGATCGAAACGTCGGTAACCTGTGCGTTACCCATTTCAGAATTCGTCATATTGCGCGCCAATTTGCGCCGGACCTCTGGATCATCCGCGTCAGCGATCTTCTCAATCGCGGCCGCCCCGCCCCCGCTAAATTCGATTTCGTAAGTATAGAGCATCGGCAAATCCGGCCCTGCGGACTGGTCAGCAAAAATTCGCATAATGGAATCGGGATAGGGCTGCGGCCGCTGGGTCATTTCGACCAGATCAAGGCCTTCGCTGCGTAGCGGCAAGGCGTAATAAAAAGCAGGAACCTCGCCGATATTGCGCAAGCGCGTGGATGTGCTGGTGCCATCAAGCCAGTAATCCACGCCATCGATATTTGCGCGCACGATCATATGATCGAAGTTACCGGGCAATGGCAGCAACTCGGACATCCCGTCGCCATCGGAGGAATCCACCAGGACGACATCGGATTGAATGCCCATCCGTTGCAGCATAGAATGGAGCAATACCGACTTGGCCTTGCAATCGCCGTAACGCTTTTCCCATGTTTCTTCAGCAGCTTGTGGCAGGTAGTTCCCGCCATTTAGACCGTTGAGCAAATAGCTAACCTGATCTTGGACCAACTGCGTCGTGGCGGCTGCACGGGCCAGCGGATCGCTATGTTCGGCCATGATCTTGTCGACCTCATCGGCAATCGCACCGCCCTCGGCAATCACAGCAGCCTTTTCATAATGCGGCGCCATAACGCGTGACAAGTCCTGCCAATCGGCAAAGCTGCCTACGCGCAGGATCGCAGCCCGGCGGAACCGGCCAGGCGAATCGCCGGGAATATCTTCACGCTTGGCAAGCGGCAGGTCGACTTCGATATAATTGTAGCCGTCTTTCAGGACGGGCTCACGCAATTTAACATCGGGCCCGGCGCGCCAGGAAATTGCCGCACCATCGGGCCAGCTGACGATTGTTCGGGCCTGCCCCACCAGCCATGGTTTGCGCGGGAGATATTGCAGGACCTGCATTTCATCACCCAGCGCCTGATCAGCCAAAGTCTGGCTATAGGCGAGCCGCAGTGAATCCTCTTCCTGCAAACCTGGAACTGCAACCGTCGCTGTCAGCATGCCATCGAGCAAACGCGCTTCTAGCTGTTCCTCGCGCCGGATCACATCAAACACGACGCCATCCGCGATCAGATCAATGACCTCCCCGCCCCGAATAATCTCCAGACGGTGGACATACAGATCGCCCTTATCCGGCGACCAAGCCAGCTGCAGCGTGCCTTCTTCATTGAGCGACTGCGGGTTATCAATCCGCACTATTCGGTCATAATAGCGGTGCACAACGCCGTCTTCCATGCGGTGCTGCCAATCGTACAGAACTTCGCTTGGACCTTCATCGACGGCTGCGACATCGAATGCCGAAACTTTCACCCAATCAGGAGCCGCCTCATAAATCACCTCTTCCCCGGCAAGTGCCGGAGAAGTCAGCAACGCGCAGGTAGCCACTCCTGCGAAAAATACACGATACATATCAAACCCCTGTTGCGCCCCTTGGCGCGTATTATTCCGTTTTACATAGCTTTGAAGGCGAAGCAATTGCGAACAAACCTGTTTTATCGTCTTGCCAATCGCTCCCCCGCACTTGTAGCCGACCCAGCAATACAGACACTCAGACCCAACTGGAGTCGCACATGATCCCCCGTTATTCCCGCCCTGCAATGTCCGCCATTTGGGAGCCGGAAGCACGCTACCGCATCTGGTTCGAAATCGAGGCGCATGCGACCGAGAAATTGGGCGAGCTGGGCGTCGTTCCGATAAGTGCCGGCAAGGCCCTTTGGGACTGGTGGGCGACCAATCCGGCAATCGACGTACCAGCTATTGACGCAATCGAAGCTGTTACCAAGCATGATGTTATCGCATTCCTGACGTGGGTGTCCGATCAGGTGGGCGACGAAGCCCGCTTTATGCATCAAGGCATGACCAGCTCGGACGTCTTGGACACAACACTGGCGGTGCAACTGGCCCGCGCATCCGACATTCTGCTCGAAGACCTCGACGCATTGCTTGCCGCACTCAAGCGCCGCGCAGATGAGCATAAATACACCGCCACCATCGGCCGCAGCCACGGCATCCATGCGGAGCCGACCACGTTCGGCCTCAAGCTCGCCCAAGCCTATGCCGAGTTCGAACGCTGCCGGGGCCGCTTGGTCGCAGCACGCGCCGAAATCGCCACCTGCGCTATTAGCGGCGCGGTTGGAACCTTCGCCAACATCGATCCTGCCGTTGAAGCGCACGTTGCAGAAAAACTCGGTCTCGAAATCGAGCCAATCAGCACGCAAGTCATCCCGCGTGACCGCCATGCGATGTATTTCGCCACATTGGGTGTCATCGCCAGTTCGATTGAACGCCTCGCCGTCGAAGTACGCCATCTCCAGCGCACCGAGGTTTTGGAAGCCGAAGAGTATTTCTCGCCCGGCCAAAAGGGTTCGAGCGCGATGCCGCATAAGCGCAATCCGATCCTGACCGAAAACCTCACCGGACAGGCGCGCATGATCCGTTCTTACGCCCTGCCGGCAATGGAAAATGTCGCGCTGTGGCACGAACGCGACATCTCGCATTCGTCGGTTGAGCGCTTCATCGGCCCAGACGCCACGATCACGCTCGACTTCTCGCTCGCGCGTCTGACCGGTGTGATGGATAAGCTGCTGATCTATCCCGAGCGGATGCAAAAGAACCTCGACCGAATGGGTGGCCTTGTTCATTCGCAGCGTGTCCTGCTGGCATTGACGCAAGCCGGGATTAGCCGCGAAGATGCCTACGCTCTGGTTCAACGCAATGCGATGAAGGTTTGGGAATCGGATGGCGCATTGTCGCTGCTGGAATTGCTGTCGAATGACGAAGCGGTCACTGCCCACATCGCGCCGGACGTGCTCGCCGAGAGTTTCAATCTCGACTACCATTTCAAGCAGGTGGATACGATCTTCGCCCGCGTGTTTAGCGAAAGCTAAGCCCCCGCCCTTTCCATCACAGTGCAGCGCGTCTAGCATCACAGCATAGTCTTGCCGTTTAGGAGTCCACCGCATGCAAATCGTCCGTACCATTGTTTGGGTCCTGATATTGGTCGGCTTGCTGGGGTTTAGCCTCGCGAATTGGAATCCGGTCGAAGTGAAGATCTGGGAAAACCTGATCCTCGAGACCAAAGTTCCGGCGCTTGTGATCGTGTCCTTCTTACTGGGCCTATTGCCCATGTGGCTGGTCCATCGCGGCGCAAAATGGCGGGCGACCCGCCGGATCAGTGCGCTCGAAAGCGCAGCGCAAGCTCGCGCGGTGGCTGACAGCAAGCCGGCCGTTACCGTAGCTGAAGTGGATGCCGGCGATCTCGCTCCTACCTCTGATAGCGGAACCGCCACCCAATCATGAGTAACCCGATCTATCTCGCGCTGGACATGCCACAACTGAATGATGCCATTGCAATGGCGAAGCGTGTTAAGGGCCATGTTGGCGGCCTCAAGCTGGGCCTCGAATTCTTTTGCGCGCACGGCTCGCATGGTGTGCACGAAATCGCGCATATCGGTCTGCCGATATTCCTTGATCTGAAACTGCATGACATCCCCAACACTGTCGCTAGCGCAATGCAGTCGCTGCATGTGTTGGAACCGTCGATTTTGACAGTTCACGCAAGCGGCGGGCGCGCGATGATGGAAGATGCCAAGGCCGCAGCGGCCACTGGCACGAAGGTGGTGGCCGTTACGGTCCTCACCAGTCTCGACGAACGCGATCTATCGCGAACCGGCATAACAGGTAGCGCGCATGATCAGGTTGAACGGCTGGCTGATTTGGCGCAGGAAGCCGGCCTCGACGGAATTGTCTGCTCAGGTCAGGAAGTCGGTGAAGTACACAAGCGATGGAAGGATGGTTTCTTCGTTGTGCCCGGCCTGCGCCCCGCTGGCTCGACGGTGGGAGACCAGAAGCGCGTCGTCACTCCGCGCAAGGCCCGCGACGATGGCGCCAGCGTTCTCGTCATCGGCCGTCCGATCAGCCGCGCCGACGATCCGGTTGCCGCTGCAAGAGCGATTGAAGCAACGCTTTAGTTTTCGGCCCCTAGCTTCGAACCGAAACTACTACTAACTGACTCCTATGCCTAAAACCCAGATCAAGATTTGTGGCCTGTCCACGCCCGAAACCGTCGATGCTGCTGTAAATGCAGGTGCGACGCATATCGGCCTCGTTCACTTCGAACCCAGCCCGCGTCATCTCAGCCTTGCCGATGCGGCAAAGCTGCGCCGCCGTGTGCCGGAGGAGGTCAAAGTTGTTCTGCTGACGGTGAACATGCAGCCCCAACCTTGGGCGATTGCGATTGACGCCGTGAAGCCAGACGTGGTCCAGTTTCATGGCAGCGAAACGCCAGAATGGTTCGCGCTTATCAAGCAGCACTCGCCCATCGAACTCTGGAAAGCCATTGGCGTAAAAGATGCCGAGGCGTTCGAGCGCGCGCGCAAATGGGAAGGCGTTGCCGACTGTTTGTTGTTCGATGCTCCAGCCCAGAAACTTCCCGGCGGCAACGGCTTGGCTCTCGACTGGACGCTTTTTGGCAATCACAAATTGCCAAATGTCCCATGGGGCCTCGCAGGCGGATTAAACCCTGACAATGTTGCTGACGCCATCCGCCAGACAGGCACTGAAATGGTGGACGCATCATCCGGCCTGGAAAGCGAACCCGGCGCGAAGGATGTGGACAGGATTAAGGCGTTCTGCAAAGCGGCGCTAAACGTTTAGGGTCAGTATGAACAAGCAAGCAAACTCATTCCGCAACATGCCTGACGAACGCGGGCATTTCGGCGATTACGGCGGGCGCTATGTCGCCGAAACGCTGATGCCGCTCGTCTTGGATCTGGAGCGTGAGTATCGCGCTGCCCAGGCTGATCCAGCATTCAAGGCCGAGTTCGACGATCTGCTCGAACATTATGTCGGCCGCCCTTCCCCGCTTTACTTTGCTGAGCGGCTCACTGAAGCCCTCGGCGGCGCCCAAATCTGGTTCAAGCGTGACGAGCTCAACCACACTGGCGCGCATAAGATCAACAATTGCATTGGGCAGATTCTGCTCGCAATCCGCATGGGCAAGACGCGTATTATCGCGGAAACCGGCGCGGGTCAGCACGGCGTGGCGACAGCGACCGTTTGCGCGCGTTTCGGACTGCCCTGCGTAATTTATATGGGCGCAACCGACGTTGCGCGGCAGCAGCCCAATGTGTTTCGCATGAAGCTGCTTGGCGCGGAAGTGATCCCCGTCACCAGCGGCGCGGCGACGCTGAAGGATGCAATGAATGAAGGGCTGCGCGACTGGGTCGCCAACGTCCATGACACATTCTACATCATCGGCACCGCCGCCGGCCCGCATCCCTACCCCGAAATGGTCCGCGATTTTCAAAGCGTGATCGGTAAGGAAGCGCGCGAGCAAATGCTCAGCCGCACGGGCCGCCTTCCCGATCATCTGGTGGCCTGCATCGGCGGCGGATCGAACGCGCTTGGCCTGTTCCACCCCTTCCTCGACGATGTCGACGTGAAAATGCTGGGCGTAGAGGCGGCAGGCCACGGCCTCGACAAAGAACACGCCGCCAGCCTGACCGGCGGCGCGCCGGGTGTGCTCCACGGCAACAAGACTTATCTGCTGCAGGACGAAGACGGCCAGATTACCGAAGGCCACTCGATCAGCGCAGGTCTCGACTATCCCGGAATCGGCCCCGAACACGCATGGCTGAAAGATATCGGCCGCGTGGAATATACCAGCGTAACGGACAAGGAAGCTCTAGACGGCTTCCAGCTCCTCTGCCGCACCGAAGGCATCATCCCAGCGCTTGAACCGGCCCACGCGATTGCCGCGACGGCGAAACTCGCCAAAGAACTACCGGAAGACCAGATCATCCTGATGAACCTCTGCGGACGCGGCGATAAAGACATCTTTACGGTGGCCGAGGCGCTTGGGGTTGAGATATGACCATTTCGCTTGTCCGCGGTCTGGTGTTTTTTATGCTGGGTCTACCTATCGGCTTCGTTCTTTCTGCACTCGGTTTCGTTGCAACTGGCCGCGAAATTGCTGCGCCTGAACTCGCTCCTTATGCGCTGAGTATCGCAGCAATTGGCGGTGCCATTGCAGCCGTCTCGAAGCCTAGCCAATGACCCTCCTTTCAGACGCTTTCGCAACACCCGCCCTCGTCTGCTTCGTCACAGCAGGTGATGGCGACACAGCGGCTAATCTCGACGCGCTTGTCGCGGGCGGTGCGGATGTGATCGAGCTGGGCATGCCCTTCACCGATCCAATGGCCGATGGTCCCGCGATCCAGAAGGCCAACCTTCGCTCGCTGGCCAAAGGCACCACCACAGCCGATATTTTCGCCATCGCCACAGCCTTTCGCGCGCGGCATCCTGGTGTGCCGCTGGTGCTGATGGGCTATGCCAATCCGATGGTTCGGCGCGGGCCGGACTGGTTTGCAGATCAATGCGAAGCCGCAGGCGTGGACGGGGTAATCTGCGTCGATATTCCGCCCGAGGAAGACGACGCGCTCGGCCCGCAATTGCGCGCCAAGGGCATTGCGCCCATCCGTCTCGCCACGCCGACCACCGATGCAAAGCGCCTGCCAACTGTGCTCGATGGATCGGGCGGCTTTGTCTACTACGTGTCGGTCGCAGGCATCACCGGCCTGCAACAGGCTGCCACCGCCAGTATTGAAGACGCTGTCGCCAAACTCAAAGCCGCCACCGACCTGCCGATTGCAGTCGGTTTCGGTGTCCGCACGCCCGAGCAGGCCGAAGCCATCGCCAAGGTTGCAGACGGCGTTGTCGTCGGCTCCGCCTTCATCGATCTGGTCGAGCAGCACGGCGAAAACGCCCCGGCGGCGCTGCAGGAACTCACCGCTGCGCTTGCCAATGCAGTGCATAATGCGCGAAAGGCTGACGCATGAGCTGGTTTTCCCGTGTCCGTAATTCGCTGCCCTTCGTTCCGAAGCGGGAAACGAAGGACAATCTCTGGGTCAAATGCCCCGGCTGCGCCGAAATGGTGTTTGAGAAAGAGTATAACGAGAACCTCAACGTCTGTCCGCGTTGCGACCATCATGGCCGCATTGGCGCGGATCAGCGGCTGGCGCAAATCCTCGATCCCGGTTTCGAGATGATGGAAATGCCCGAGGTCAAAGAAGACCCGCTCAAATTCCGTGACAGCAAGAAATACACCGACCGCCTGAAACAAGCCCGCGCCAAGAACCCGCACCGCGATGCGTTCAGCGTAGGCTCCGGCTCGATCAAAACGCGTGACGCAGTTGTCGGCGTTCAGGACTTCAATTTCATGGGCGGGTCGATGGGCATGGCCGTGGGCAATGCCTTTTGCGCCGGTGCAGAGCGCGCCCTCGCCCGCAAATGCGGCTATATCGTCGTAACAGCCGCTGGCGGCGCACGGATGCAGGAGGGCATTCTCAGCCTGATGCAAATGCCCAAGGCCACAGTAATGACCCGCCGCCTGAAACGCGCTGGCCTCCCGTATATCGTCGTGCTGACCGACCCGACCACAGGCGGCGTAACCGCCAGCTACGCTATGCTCGGCGATGTGCAAATTGCAGAGCCCAACGCCTTGATCGGCTTTGCCGGACAGCGCGTGATCCAAGACACGATCCGCGAGAAACTGCCCGAGGGTTTCCAACGTGCGGAATATCTCCACAAGCACGGTATGGTCGACATGGTGGTACCGCGTGACAATTTGCGTTCGACGCTCGCGACAATCCTCGATTACCTCGATCCGGCACAGGCTGCCTGACCGGCGCCGCGCGGCTGAATATGCGCGACTTTGCTATTTCCGACGATCCGGCCGTGCAGGCTCAGCTTGACCGTCTCGGCGCGCTATCGGTGCCTGACGGGCGACTTGGCCTCGAAACAATCCGCGCCTTGCTGGACCGCTTGGACAATCCGCATCAGCGAATGCCGCCCGTATTTCACGTCGCCGGGACCAATGGCAAAGGCTCCACCTGCGCATTCCTGAGAGCGATGCTGGAAGCCGAAGGGCTGACGGTCCATGCGACAACCAGCCCGCATCTTGTGCGCTATAATGAACGAATCAGGATTGCCGGAAAGCTAATCGAAGACAACGCATTAGCGAGCGTTCTTGCCGAAGTGCTGGATGCCGGTGAGGATTTGAACCCCAGCTTCTTCGAAGTGACTATCGCGGCAAGTTTCCTGGCCTTCTCCCGAACGCCTGCTGACGTCTGTGTGATTGAAGTCGGCCTTGGCGGACGCTTTGATGCGACGAACGTAATCGAACGGCCTGCCGTATGCGGAATTGCAGCGCTGGGCATAGACCATGAGCGTTTCTTGCTCGTCCCCGAGGAGGGCGTTCCCAAAGACCCGATGGCCCGCATTGCCTTCGAGAAGGCCGGTATTGCGAAGAGGGGCGTAAGACTCGTTACAATGGCTTACGAGGAAGCCCAACATGAGGCGATTGCCGACGTTGCAGACAAAGTGGGCGCCGAACTACGCGATGAAGGGCGCTGGTGGCATTATGGCCATGCGATAGGCGACCGCATCGGTTACCGCGATGAGGGCGGCGCATTGATGCTTCCAGCACCTTCGCTGCCCGGCGATCACCAGCGAGCCAATTGCGCGCTGGCCGCCGCGATGATCCGGCATCAGGATGCAATCAAAGTTTCGGTCAAAGCGATGAAAGAAGGTGCGCGAACGGCTAAATGGCCCGCGCGATTGCAGAGGCTCGCACCCGGCCCAATCATAGGCACCCGAGAGGTATGGCTCGACGGCGGGCATAACCCCAACGCAGGCAAAGCGATTGCGGCGCACTTTGAAGGCCAACGCATCCACCTGATCATCGGCATGATCGCCGGGAAGGATCCTGCATCGCTTATAGGTCCAATGGGCGACAGCATTGCCAGTTTGACGATCGTGCCAGTCGCTGGGCGGGACCATTTAGCAGCGGAGAGTTTTGGGACTGTTGCTGGCCAAGCAAGCGATGTCGCGGAGGGACTGGGAGCGCTACCCGACGACGGCTTGCCCGTACTTATCGCAGGTACGCTTTATCTCGCGGGCAGTGTTCTGAAGCTAACTGGTCAGCTCCCCGACTAAGCGTTCTTGAGTGCAATCGCGTCCATCCCGGATGCCACACCAAGCCGCCTCACCCTAGCCCATTCGATTAGGCACAGAATCACGGCGATGCCGCCGATAGCGGTAGTGAGCAGGAACACGTCGAAATAGCCGCGATCCTCGATAATCTTGCCCAATGCTCCGCGCCCTAGCGTACCAACTAGCAATGTCAGCGAGCTAAGCAGGGCATATTGCACTGCGCTGTAGCCCTTTGCCACGATAGACGAGAGATAGGCTACGAATGCCGCGCCCGCGATGCCAACCGCAAGGTTTTCGCCCGCAATCGCCATCATTAGCTTCGCCAGCCGCGCATCGCCGCCTAGCGTCGTCACCAGCCATGTGAAACCCGTGTTATCGGCTACGGCCTGCATAACGGCACCGCCCCGCGCCAAATCGGCGTAGAGGAGATTTGTCGCCGCAGCGATCACTGCACCCAGCGTCAGCGTAAACATGCGTCCGATCAGGGTGAGAAGCGCGCCACCAGCCGCAAGGCCGAGGATAAGCGCGCCGACACCAAAGAACTTGGAGGCAATGGCAACTTCATCCTTCGAATATTGCAGTTCGCCGAGGTAGAACGGATAGGCGAAGCTGCCCCAGATCGCGTCGGTGATCCGGTAGGTCAAAACCAGAGCGATCACTATGATCATGGCCCATCCCAGCCGTCCGACTAGCTCCGTCAGAGGCAGCACCAGAGCGCGGTATCCGTGATCGATTACTCGCTCAAAGCCCGTTGCAGGCGCTGCCGCTTCGCTTAGGACATGCATGCCCTTCTTGCGGCGGCTTTCCAGCCATGCAGCGATAATCGAGGGTATGACAACCGTGGCAATCACCACCAGCGGCCCCTGTGTACTGATAAATTGCACCGAGTCCGGTCGCGATTCAGGATTGCTCCCGAGCGAGCGGACCATGAACACAATCACGGTAATCAGTGCCCAGCCCCATAACAGAGCGACTGCACCTAGTGCATAGGCACGAACGCGAGGCTCGATCTGCCCGGCATGGCGTAACTCAGCCAGATCATCCGCGTCGTCTTCGATACTCTCGGCGGTTTGTTGCGCGTCGGGCGCCCACAGGCCGAGGAAACCGACGACCAGCAAGATGCCGCCCATAGTCATGAAAACCGTCGGCCAATCTGTGCGTTCTGCCAAAAACAGGGCAAACGCACCGCCAACCAGTGCCGCGATGCGGTAGCCCATCTGATAAACGGTCGAGAGCATGTCGATGGTCGCAACTTCATCTGCCACGTCCACGCGCCAGGCGTCGATCACCACGTCCTGAGTCGCGCTGGCAAAAGCTCCGATGCCCGCAAGCAATGAGAAAACTCCAAGAGCGCCAACGGGATCAAGGGTCGAAAGGATAACAAGAATAGCGCCGAGCAGAACCTGCGCAGTCACAATCCACTGCTTGCGCTTTCCGAGCTTCCTCAAAATCGGGAGATCAACACGGTCCAGCAGCGGCGACCAAAGGAACTTAAACGCATAGGCGAGGCCAATAAGCGAGAAGACGCCCATAGTTTCCAGATCAACTTCTGCATCAGACAGCCAAGCGTAAAGCGTACCAAGCAACAGCGCATATGGCAGGCCTGCGGCAAAGCCGAACAGCGCCATATAGCCCGTCTTGCGGTTGCCAAGCGAAGCGATCAGCTTGCGCCAGCCGGGCTTCTTTGGTGCCTGTTCTGCAGTTGCGCTGGTGGCCATTGTGTGGCGATCCTTCCCCGTGAAACCAATTCGTGGCAAGGTAGCGTGATGCGTAACAATGGGAAGAGCGGATGAACGAGGCAGGAACCGCAATGCGGCGCTTATCCCCGACAGCGGGGCAAAAGGCGCTGGCCGAGGCGATTGCCGGCGAATCCGTACGCACGGACGGCGTGGTCACGCATGTCCCAGCATCCGTTTACACCGACCCGGCACATTGGAGCCGCGAGAAAGCGGGCCTGTTTAACCGATTGCCGCAGGTATTGTGTCCTTCGGCCTTGCTGCCAGATGCCGGAATGGCTGTACCGCATGATGCGACGGGCCGCCCATTGCTGATCACGCGGGATGCCGATGGCAAAGCGCATGTCTTCCATAATGTCTGCCGTCACCGAGGGACGCGGCTGGTCGAAGGTCAGGAAAGCTTGTGCGCCAAACGGCTCGTTTGCCCTTACCACGCATGGACTTACCGGCTCGATGGAAAGTTATTAGCCCTGCCCCGACCAGAGACATTTCCCGGCCTTGAAAAAAGCGACCACGGATTGTTTGAGCTTCCAAGCGTTGAAGCAGGTGGGCTAATCTGGTTTTCGCCACACAACGCAGCAGACTTCTCCTTCGCAGAAACGCTTGGCGAAGATTTCGACGCTTTCGCTATGGCGGACCATCACTTGTTCGCGCGCAAGACCCACGAAGTCGCAGGCAATTGGAAGCTCATCATGGATGCCTTCCTTGAAAGCTATCATGTACAGCGGCTCCATTCCCAAACCATCGGGCCGATGTTCAAGGACGGAATCACTGCGGGTGATATGATCGGGCCGCACGCCCGATCCAGCGTTGGCCGTGCCGAGGAGCTTGGCGGTATCGACTTTTCCGACATGGCCCAGATGCGCTCTGTGGTGACGTTCGCTTACCAATTGCTACCAGGCACGATAATCATTGCCAGCCCCGACTACATAAATGTGATGACGCTGATGCCGCAATCGCAGAACCTGACGCTGGTCGAAGATTTCATGCTGATTCCGGAGGCCCCGCAAACCGAAAAAGCGCAAAGCCATTGGCAGCGTAGCTGGGACTTACTCGATGGCGGAGTATTTGCTGCCGAGGATTTCTGCGCTGCAGAGCTTGGCCAACAGGGCCTCGAAAGCGGTTCTATAGATCAGATTACGCTGGGAACACTTGAAACTGGCATCCACCGCTTTCACGAAACCGTGCAAGACGCGCTGCGCGGAGTGAACTGACAGCTTCCGCTGTGATGGCGGTGTGTGTAGAGGCCGCTCATGCCAAAATATGATCCCCTAGCTCCTTCTGGTTCAGCCGACGCCCGCCCTGAAGGCGAACGCATAGCCAAATTGCTCGCCCGCGCAGGCGTTGCCAGCCGCCGCGAAGTCGAGCGCATGATCGATGCCGGGAGAGTTTCTATCGGGGGTGAAGTCCTCACAACCGCCGCCACCATCATTCGAAATCTCGACGGGGTTACCGTGGACGACAAGCCCGTCGGGCGTCCCGATGCCACGCGGCTGTTTATCTTTCACAAGCCAGCTGGCTTGCTAACTGCCGAGCGCGACTTCTCCGGCCGTCAAACGATCTATAACGCACTCACCAACGCGCTGCCCAAGGGCACGCCGCGCCTGATGCCTGTTGGCCGCCTCGATCTAAATACCGAGGGGCTGCTGCTGATGACCAATGATGGTGAGCTGAAGCGCGCCATGGAGCTACCATCGACGGGTATGCCGCGCCGTTACCGCGCGCGGACATTCGGCGGGATCACGCAGGCCCAGCTTGAGGAACTCAGCCACGGCATCACCATCGAAGGTGTGCGTTACGGATCGATTGACGCCAACCTCGAACGCGGAACGGGTGCAAACCAATGGGTCGAAATGACTCTGACCGAGGGTAAGAACCGCGAAGTCCGGCGAGTTCTCGAACATTTCGGATTGGAAGTGTCGCGTCTGATGCGGCTGGAGTACGGCCCCTTCAAACTGGGTGATTTGGCGCGTGGTGCTGCTGTCGAAGTAGCGCAAGTCGAAGTCGAGCGGATGCGCAAGGAGCTCGTCACCAAAAAGCCGCGCAAGTGAGGATCATTGCAGGCGACTGGCGCGGCAGGAAGCTGATCGCGCCCAAGGGCGATACAACGCGTCCTACCGCAGACAGAACCCGCGAAACTTTGTTCAATATGCTGAATAGCCGGTTGGGCGCATTTAACGACCTTGCCGTGGCCGACCTGTTCGCAGGATCAGGCGCCTTGGGACTTGAAGCATTGTCACGAGGATCCGGATCGTGCCTGTTCGTCGAAGATGACCGCGATGCGTTGAAGGCACTCAAAACCAATGTGGCGGCATTGGAAACCGGTCGCCGGGCGACAGTTCAAGCCGGATCAGTAATGTCGCTTGGACCAGCCAAGGTTCCCCACGATCTGATCATGCTAGACCCGCCTTATCATAGCGGCGCTGGCGTGGTTGCGCTCGACCGGATGGTAAGGCTCGGCTGGATCGGGCCAGCGACATGGATCGCGCTTGAAACTGCGTTCAACGAAGATGTCGAGTGCAAGAACCTGACAATCGAAATTGACCGCAAAGTCGGCAAAGCAAAGCTCACCCTTCTCCGCCTGGGCTGAAGTTAGTCCAGAGAGGGATAACGCTCGAAGGCGGGCAGTTCATGCGCTGATGCCATCCACAGCAACCGCTCTGCAGTTTGGATATGTGCCTGCGCCGGATATTTCTCAGGCTCATCCAACGTACCGGTCTGAACATCGACCATATTCGGCAGGTTTTCGGCGTTGGTGTAAAAAAGTCCGGTCCCGCACTGGATACAGAAATGCCGCCGTGCATGTTCCGACGAAGCAAATACGGCAGGCTCACCGCTGACTGCCAATTGATTGTGCTTCATCATCGCCCAACCAACCATCGGCGCGCCCGCACTGCGGCGACAGTCAGAGCAATGGCACAGCGAATGGTTGATCGGATCGCCGGTAATTTCGTAACGAATAGCGCCGCACTGGCATCCGCCTGTCATCATCTCTTTGCCCAATATACAGTTTGATCAAGGCAATAGAATGAACGCGGCGGCACCATATGGCAAATGGCGCCGCCACAATCCCCTTCAAACTAGTCCCCTCAGCCTAGTGAGGCTCAGCAACTTCGGCCGAGTCGGGCATTGGTTCCGGATCGGTAGGCGGCGGCATGTCCTCTGGCGGAGGAGGCCTGTCGCCAGTTGGCACCGCTTCAGGCGCAGGCTCTGCAGGCGCGCCTGAGAGCTGGGCGTTGATTGCATCCCAAGCGGCTACCCGTCCCGGTTCATCCATAGCGTCCAGATCGGCGCGGTTCTGATCGGAAAGGCGCCAATAGACGTCTCGCTGCTCGGGTTGAAGCGTCTAGTAATAGGCGTGTTGGCTCCCGGGCCATCCGTCATACATAGCCTGCCGTTCAGAGGGCCAGCTATCATACTGCAACTGCTGTTCGGGTGTTTTTTCAGCAATTGGTGTCGCTTTGGTAGCGGGATCCTGCATTCCATCGCGCATTGCTTGGCCATCAGGCATGGTTTGAGGTTCCGGCATATCCTGCGCGGAAAGCGCTACCGGACTGGCAAACATCATGGAAAACAGGGCGACTCTGGTAATCTTACGCATAACTAACTCCTATGGGTGGCCAAACGGCGTTGGGGCGTCATGCGTGACGAACTAATCGGACCAGTCCCCGGGGCCCGACTACCCTGAATTGGTGCGTATCGCGTTGGAAAGCAAAGAACTCGCGCCGCGCTCGTCTTGCAGCAAACCCGTGCTGCCGATACCCGTGCGAAAGCTACGACGGACAGATTTCCGGCCCATGCTCAACCATGTGAACGCACCGCTCGCAAGGGCTTGCGACATGGGCCCGCGTTCCCTAACTGTTCGCATAAGCCATGAGTGAAAAGCCCCCCCTTCCCACGCCATCCGGCCGCCCCCGATCCGATGACGAGCCGCCAGCCTATGCGGCCATGCTCAACGAACCCCAGCGCGAGGCCGTACTGACCACCGAGGGGCCAGTATTGATGCTGGCCGGAGCAGGCACAGGCAAGACCGCCGCACTCACAGCGCGGATGGCGCATCTGATTGCGATGCGGCTGGCATGGCCCAGCGAAATTCTCTGCGTGACCTTCACCAACAAGGCAGCGCGCGAAATGCGCGAGCGCGTTGGCAAGCATATTGGCGAGGCGGTTGATGGCATGCCGTGGCTCGGCACGTTCCATTCAATCGGCGCCAAGATGCTGCGCCGCCATTCCGAACTGGTTGGCCTGAAAAGCAATTACACGATCATTGATACAGACGATCAAATTCGTCTGCTAAAACAGCTAATCCGCGATAATGAGATCGACGAGAAACGCTGGCCACCGAAGCAGCTTGCCGGATTGCTGGACCGCTGGAAGAACCGCGGCCTGAACCCCGGCGATCTGGATGCCGCAGAAAACGAAGCTTACGCCAACGGCCTCGGCCAGAAGATGTACCAGATATATCAGGACCGGTTGAAGGCGCTGAACGCATGCGACTTCGGCGATTTGCTGCTGCATATGCTCAACATCTTCCGCACGCATGGCGAAGTGCTGGAGCAATATCAGAACCGCTTCAAATATATCCTCGTCGACGAATATCAGGACACCAACCAGGTCCAATATCTCTGGCTCCGCCTGCTCGCTCAAACTCGCAAGAACATCTGCGTGGTGGGTGATGATGACCAGTCAATCTATTCGTGGCGCGGGGCGGAGGTCGCCAACATCCTACGTTTCGACCGCGATTTTCCCGGTGCGAAAGTGGTCAAGCTGGAGCAGAACTATCGCTCCACACCTGACATCCTCGCCGCCGCATCAGGCCTGATAAATGCCAACAGCCAACGGCTAGGCAAGACGCTGTGGACCGAAGTCAATGGCGGCGACAAAGTGCGTATCATAGGTGTGTGGGACGGGCCGGAGGAGGCCCGCCGCGTTGCTGAGGAAATCGAGCGGATCGAACGCGAAGGTGCATCGCTCAATGAAGTGGCGATACTTGTGCGTGCCCAATATCAAACTCGCGAGTTCGAGGATCGCTTCATCCAGATCGGCCTCAATTATCGTATCGTCGGCGGCTTCCGCTTCTACGAACGCGCGGAAATCCGCGATGCACTCGCCTATTTGCGGGTTATCGCGCAGCCGGCAGACGACTTGGCGTTCGAGCGCATTTACAACCAGCCCAAGCGCGGACTTGGCGCAAAAACGCTCGAATCCATGCATCGTCATGCGCGCGCAACGAACATGCCGCTCGCCGCAGCCTCGCTCGATTTGGCCGATAGTGACGAACTGCCTAAACGCGCCAGCGGCACCATTGGCAATCTGATGCGGCAATTCCTCAAATGGCGCGAAATGACCGAGGCTGTGACGCCGTCAGAGCTAATCCGCACTGTGCTCGATGAGAGCGGCTATACAGAAATGCTGGAGAAAGAGCGCAGCACCGAGGCGGCTGGACGGCTTGAAAACTTATCCGAACTCTCCCGCGCCATGGAAGAATACGAAACGCTCGGCGACTTCCTAGAACATGTTGCGCTGGTGATGGATAATGAAGGCTCGGCAGAGGAGGAGAAGATCACCATCATGACTATCCACGCCGCTAAGGGTCTCGAATTTGACAATGTCTTTCTGGTCGGCTGGGAAGAAGGCGTTTTCCCCAGCCAACGTTCCCTGGACGAAGGCGGATTGGCGAGCCTCGAGGAAGAACGCCGACTAGCTTACGTGGCAATCACTCGGGCGAAGCGCAAATGCACGATCCTGCATGCCGCGAACCGGCGGATTTATGGCCAATGGACGAGTTCGATTCCCTCGCGCTTCGTTGATGACCTCCCGGACGAGCATATCGAGAAGGAAAGCTCCATGTCCGGCGGTGAATCGCTTTGGCGCGCCAATTGGTCGGAGAATGAAGATCCGTTTGCCCATGTTACACGGTCAACGCCGGAACGCGGCAAACAGCGCGGGCCCGGTTGGCAGCGCGCGCTATCTACAGGCTATGAAACCAAGCAAAAGCGTATTGTCGAACCGGGCAGAAGCGCGGCGAGCTTTGCCGCGAAGCCGCGCAGCGACATCGCCCTAGGTGCGCGCGTCTTCCACGACAAATTCGGTTATGGAACAGTGATCAGCCAAGAAGGCAACAAGTTAGAAATCAACTTCGAAAACACCGGCACAAAGCGCGTTATTGATAGTTTTGTGGAGGCGGCAAAGTAACCCGCCTGTGCCAAAGGTAGAATATCGGCGGCAAGATCAACTCCACTGCGCCGAGTAGCTGGAACAGCAGGTTAGGCGGCTCGACCATTAGCGCAGAGATGATCCGCGAAATGCCTCCTGCAAAGAAGATCGCCAGCAGGAAATAGAAGATCTGACTGCGCGCAGCCAAGTCTTTCGCCGCCCAGATTAACGCGATTCCAAAACCCATAAACAGCGTCGCGTAAAAGCGATCTTCGCTATCCATTGTCGCATTGACGGGGACAGAGCCGGGAATTGACGATGGGCCGAACGCGATATGTACCAGCGCAATTACGCAGCACACCAGTCCGAAAACGTGACCAATGCGCGAAGTAATTGCATGCTAGCGATAGTCCTTAGGTGGCTGAAACGTCCAGAAAACCCGGAACCGGACCATTCCATTCGCCATCATCCTTGGGCGCAGGCTTAGAAGCCGCAGCAGGTCTTTCAGGCTTTTCGGCCTTTACAGACTCTTCCTGTTTTGGTTCGGCACGTTCTGGCGGAGCTTCTTCGCGTGCCTGCCTTACAGGCGCTGCCGCTTTCGGTTCGGATGCAACTTCCTCAGGCTTTTCCTTGCGGGTCCGCTCACGTTTTGGGCGCTCGGACTTCGGTTTATCAGACTTTGGCTTGTCAGCCTGCCGGGCCTCCGGCTGGTCGTCCTTAGGTTTATGCCCCTTCGGCTCGGCACGGGTTCCGCTGTCCATCGAATAGACCGGAATTTTCATGCCGGTCAGCTTTTCGACATTGTCGATTGCTTCGGCATCGGCGGGTGTCACGAAAGTGAAAGCCTTACCCTTTGCCCCTGCGCGGCCGGTCCGGCCAATCCGGTGGACGTAGTCATCTGGATGCCAAGGCGTATCGTAATTGAACACATGGCTTACGCCCTTGATGTCCAATCCGCGCGCCGCAACGTCAGAAGCAACGAGAATATTGATCACGCCGTCTTTAAAGCGCTGCAATTCTGCATTGCGGGTATTCTGATCGATATCGCCGTGGATTTCGCCAGCTTTGAAACCGTCGCGGTTCAGGGCCTTGGCCAGATCACGCACAGTGGTCTTGCGGTTGGAGAAGACGATTGCAGTCGTCATGTCATCTTCGCGCAGCAGCTTGCGAAGCACGACTGGCTTATTACGCGGCGTAACCATTACCTTGTTCTGCTGGATATTGTCGCTGGTCGACGCAGCGCGCGAAACTTCGATGCGCTTGGGATTGTCGAGAAACTTGTCGGCCAGCCGTTCGATTGCTGGCGGCATAGTAGCCGAGAACAGCATCGTCTGCCGCGTCGCAGGCAGTTTGTCGCAAATGAACTCAATGTCAGGGATGAAACCCATGTCGAGCATGCGGTCAGCTTCATCGATGACCAACAGCTCGCAGCCTGTCAGCAGGATTTTGCCGCGTTCGAACAGATCCATCAGGCGGCCCGGTGTGGCAATCAGAACGTCGACGCCCTTTTCGAGAGCCTTAACCTGCTCACCCATCTGCACGCCGCCGATAAGCAGCGCCATATTGAGGTCGTGATTGACGCCGTACTTCTCGAAATTCTCGGCAACCTGTGCAGCGAGTTCGCGCGTCGGTTCGAGGATTAAGGAGCGAGGCATACGTGCGCGGCGCCGACCGTGGCTGAGCACGTCGATCATTGGTAGCACGAAACTGGCGGTTTTGCCCGTTCCCGTCTGGGCGATGCCGAGGATGTCTTTCATCATCAGCATGGGCGGAATGGCCTGGGCCTGGATAGGCGTAGGCTCGGTGTATCCTGCGGCTTTTACAGCCTGCAGCAATTCGTCGGAAAGGCCGAGATCGGCAAAGTTCATTTATTTATGTTGTCCGGTATGGGGGCCAATGGCCCGATTGACGCGTTTCAGCCGATAATTTGGACTGCCGCGAAACTTCGCCGCGCCCTTCGGCCAGAATACCCGCAAAGTCAAGAAATGGCGGTGTTCAGCGCCCCGCAGAGAGCGCAGGCCTATAGCTTAGCCGCGAATTGGAACCAGCCGCCGCAGTTTTGTAATCTCGCAGCTTGAGCCTGCCCGTGACTTAAGTTCGTCACGCTCGACACAGATGTCGCCATCTTTGCGCTGCTCGACATAAAACCCCGAGTAGAAATCACGGGCATTACATTTCTTGTTCAAGCTGGCGCGCACGATCCGTTGATCGCGCATAAAAAGTAGCAGGCGGTTGTCACGGTCTACCTGAACACCGGCGATGCCAGCTAGCGGAACGCATTTGCCCATCTTCTTGGCTTCGTAACGTTTATCAAGCTCGGCCTGCGGCAATGTGGCGAGCAAATTGTTCCGCTGTGGCTGCGAGCGCGGCGCGATGCGCACTGTGACCTTGCGCTGGATACGAACCTGTGACTGGTTGGGAATACGGAATGCGTCAGCCACAAGCCGCCAGCCCGGCGGGCTTTGCGGGACAGCATCATCAGCCTTCTGCGCCGAATCCTCTGGCTGCGTTTCGACCGGGGCCGGAGGGCCAACCGGCGCAGGCAGTAATAGCGCTAGCGGCGCAAGGAGGGCTGCAAGGCTATTCATGATGGCGGTTTCAATGGCTCCGATTGCAAGGTTACGCAGCGGATCCCCCCCCGCCTTAGTCATGACCATTTAGCCCAAAGGTTTGAATGTCGGCTTAACCTGATTGTCAGCAACAGCAAAGGCTGGCGAACTAAGTGCGGCTTGTGGCATGGCGCTCCGATGCACAACACAAAGGCATTCCTCACTGCCGCCGAAGACCTGCTCGGGTCACGCGGATTTACACGCGACGCGGCAGCGATGGCACCGTGGCTAACCGATTGGCGCGGCCGGTATACTGGCGAAGCGCTCGCCCTCGCCTCGCCCGCATCGACGGCTAAAGTGTCTGCCTTGGTGAAGCTATGCAGCAAACATCGCATCGCCATCGTCCCTCAAGGCGGCAATAGCGGTATGAGCGGCGGCGCCACCCCTGACGATAGCGGGACAGCTATCATTCTGTCGCTCAGGCGAATGGACAGCATCCGCAGTCTCGATCTGCAAGCTCGCAGTGTCACCTGTGATGCCGGACTGATATTGCAGAAATTGCACGAAGCAGCGGAAGCCGAGCAATTGCGCTTTCCTTTGACGCTGGGCGGCAAAGGATCAGCGACAATCGGCGGCCTGATCTCCACCAACGCAGGCGGTACACAAGTATTGCGGCATGGCACCATGCGCGCGCAGGTCCTCGGCCTTGAGGCGGTCATGGCCGATGGGGTTATATTTGACACGCTTACTCCTTTGAAAAAAGACAATCGTGGTTTCGACCTGAAGCAGATGCTGATCGGATCGGAAGGCACCTTGGGTGTCGTAACCGGGGCGACCCTGCGTTTAATACCTGCGATTGCTGATCGCCGGGTGATCTGGGCGGGTGTAGAATCAGTCCATGCTGCACGAAAACTGCTGATCCATTGCGAAAATGTCGCAGCAGAAGCGCTTGAAGGCTTTGAAGTCATACCCCAGCATTGTTTGGAAGCGGTGCTCGATCATTTGCCAGATGCACGCTCGCCGCTGGATGGCGATCACCCATGGCATGCGTTGATAGAGTTGGTGGCTGATCCTGCTTCAGTGGATGCCCTTCCATCGCTTGCTGAGAACCTATTGGAAACCGCGTTCGGGGCGGAACTTCTCAGTGACGCAACCATCGCAGCGACTGAAACTCAGGCAGAAAAGCTTTGGTTACTCCGCGATTCGATTTCCGAATCCGAGCGTGCAATTGGCCCCGCAATGCAGCACGACATTTCCGTACCCGTGGCCATAATGCCTCAATTTATTACGAACTCTACACCCGAGGTAGAAAGGCGTTTTCCCGGTACGACGGTCGCTGCGTTCGGACATCTCGGTGACGGTAATGTGCATTACCACGTTCTGGCGCCGAGCGGCGTCACGCGGGGCGAATGGGAGAATACAGACGGCAAGCAGATCAGCGCCTACGTGCATGATCTGGTCACAATGGCCGGCGGTTCGATCAGCGCAGAACACGGCATCGGTCAAATGAAGCGCGACGAATTAGGCAGGCTGGGTGATCCGGTTGCGCTCGCTTTGATGCGCTCGGTTAAGGATGCGCTTGACCCTCAGGGCATCCTGAACCCCGGTAAGCTGGTGCCAGCGGCAGACCACCTTGCAAGAGCTAAAGCGACAGACTAAAGCGCGCGCTTCGCGCGTGGCACCATAGCCCGTTCACGCTCCAATTTTTTGCCAATTTGTTACGCAATTTCAAATCCAGTTTTCGGAGATTTCCAATGGCCAGCGCGCCTCCATCCAATTTGCCTTTGATGTATAACGACCTGATGCCGCTGAACAGCCGTGACCATGTAACATGGAGAGCGCGCCAGACGGATAAGGCCCCTTGGCTCGTTGGCCAGCATGCAATTCCGCTGACCACCGACGAATTTATTCAGGCCCAGCGTAACTTCCCAATAGTATTTGCCAGTGGCGATTCGCCAACACCACTCGCGCTGATGGGCCTCAACGAGGGCGTAAATACCTTCGTCGACGCAGAAGGCACTGTGACAGAACCTGTTTACATACCGGCCTATGTCCGCCGTTACCCTTTCCTGCTCGCCAAGCTTCAGCAGGATTCGGAAGAAATGTCGCTTTGCTTCGATCCTACAAGCGACGTCGTTGGCGAATTCGATGACGGCGAATTGCTGTTCGACGAAGACAAGAAGCCCAACGATCGGACCAACGGCTTGCTCGAATTTTGTCAGCGCTTTGAAGAAGCTGGCCAACGCACCAAGAACTTCGTCGAAGAGCTCAAAAAACATGACCTGTTGATGGAAGGCGAAGTCGCTATTTCTACCAACCCGGAAGGCGACAAGCCCTATGTCTACCGCGGCTTCCAGATGGTGAACCAAGAAAAGCTGCGCGAAGTTCGTGGTGATGTTCTTCGCACATGGAATCAAAACGGCTTGATTACATTGATTTATGCCCACTTGTTCTCAATGAACCTTATGCGCGACGTGTTTTCGCGCCAAGTCGCTCAGGGCACGGCCCCCAAGGAAGTGACAGAAACAGTAAACTGATTGTCTGACATATCGGGGCTTTTGCCCAATGTTGCGGCCGGGTCTTGAAGAAGTCTCGGCCGTCGCTATTTTAGGGTTGTCCGAACTGGCGCCCCTCATTGTCAGTTCGGATGGTGGCATTTGCTTGCAGATGCCTCCCTCCCTGAACCTTGGCCACCTCGTGCGTTTGCACGAGGTGGTTTTTTATGTGCTGCTCACTCAGCCGCTTGGCGAAATCCCGATGGCGGGGCGAGCGAGGCGGTCTCATTCGCCAACTTCCTTACCAAACCAGCCAGCAATTCAATGATCGCAGCAGCGTTGTCGTTCAGTTCCGCCCGCGATTCGCCCAGATAGCTGCTGCGGCAGACTTCCAGCTGCAAGGCATGGATATTCTTACTTGGAGCGGCATGCCGGTCGAGAACATAGCCGCCAGCATAGGGCCGATTATGTGCGGCGCGCTCTTGTTGCGCCTCCAAATAGGTGAATGCTGCCGCAGACAGGCTGCGCGCGCTTGAGGCACCAAAACGGTCACCGATAACGAAGTTTGGCACCGGACTGCCATAACGATCAGCCGAAAGCGGCGGCATGGAATGCAGGTCAATCAAAAGCACGGCCCCCCACCGGGCGTGCAAGTCACCAAGCATTACGGACAGGCGGTCATGATAAGTCCGGTGGATTTGTTCGATCCGGCTTTCCAGCTCGCTATTCTGCAAGGGGCTACGCCAGACTTCACCGGTCCCCGGCAACCTGCGAGGTATCAGCCCCAGACCAGTGCGGGCCCTCCGACTTCCTCTTTCATGTCGAACGACGTCTGATGCGCCCTCAACCATCGTCCAATCTACATCGCCCTCAGCCCGGTTGAGATCGATCATCGCTCGCGGTGCATCTGCGACCAAAAGGGCTGCGCCGGATTCCGCCGCCACACAGGCAGCAATCACGTCGATCAGGCGATCTTCTAGCTTTAGCCGTGAAGAATCAGGATCACGCATGTCCGAAAGGACAGTAGATGGATAATTACGCCCGCCGTGCGGTGCCGCAATCAGAACCGGAATCGGCGATGGCTTGGGCATATTAAAGCGGAATGCCGGCGAACCAGCCTTGCCCGGCAAACTACCACCCTCTTGCAATGGCGAATCGCCCGCTGTGTCCTGAGTGGAACTCATTGCGTAAGTTACGCTCAACTGAGAAGCTGTGTCAAAACCGGTCATCGCCATTTCCTAGTGAGATTCTTAACCCGATTAGGTATAAGGGGCTCTGCATGAGCAAACCGACAAACCGCCTGCGCATCCTCCTTGCCGAAGACGAAGAGGCAATGCGTACCTATCTGGCCCGCGCGCTGGACAATGCCGGTTACGAGGTGGTTTCGGTCGATCGGGGCACTGCAGCGATTCCTTTGCTCACCGATCAGCATTTCGATCTGCTGCTGTCCGACATTGTAATGCCGGAAATGGACGGGATTGAACTCGCGCAGAAGTGCGCCGAGCTAAGCCCCCGGACAAAAGTGATGTTCATCACCGGATTTGCAGCGGTCACATTGAAGGCGAGCCGCGAGGCACCCGCCGCCAAGGTGCTCTCCAAGCCGTTCCACCTGAAAGACCTCGTGATCGAAGTCGAGCGGGTTTTTGCAGGCGAAGCAGCCGCCAGTCTTTAAGCACAGTCTTTAATAGCCACTTGCAACCTGAAATTCGCGCGGCTACATGCCGCGCCTGCCGTCCCTAATCGGGTGGTTTTGCCGAAAGTGTGGGCGTATAGCTCAGTGGTAGAGCACTGTGTTGACATCGCAGGGGCCGGGAGTTCAACTCTCTCTACGCCCACCATTCGGGATTTTGCTCCGCAAAACCCTCATTAGTTTTTTGTTTAGCCCCTCAGATGCCGGGTGTGAGCCATTCGGCTCGCTTGGCTTCGCCGCATAAGCGGCGTCGAGCGTAGCACGCTGGCTGCCGCAACCAAGATTCTTGGTGCCTGATGGATGGCTTGGAGTGGATCGGACCGAGACCAGCGGACCGCAAGGCCGACTTGCCGCCCGAGCTTATTCGAGGAAACCAAGCCCACGGATGTGGGCCCCCGGCGTTTGAGGGGTTCCGGAGGACCTAAACAAAAACCCCCACCTTGCGCCATGCCCCCCCTCTGCTAAAGCGCGAGCAACTCATTCAGCTACACAGGACGAACATGGCCAAGATCAAGGTGCAAAACCCCGTTGTTGAACTCGACGGCGATGAAATGACCCGCATTATATGGCAGTGGATCCGCGAGCGGCTAATCTTGCCTTATCTCGACATCGATCTGAAATATTACGATCTTTCAATTGAGAAGCGCGACGAGACGGATGACCAGATCACCGTCGATGCCGCCAATGCGATCAAGGAATATGGCGTGGGCGTAAAATGTGCCACCATCACGCCTGACGAAGAGCGCGTCGAAGAATTCGGCCTGAAGAAGATGTGGCGTTCGCCTAACGGCACGATCCGTAACATCCTCGGCGGCGTAGTTTTCCGCGAGCCCATCGTCATCGACAATGTTCCGCGTCTGGTTCCAGGCTGGACCGACCCCATCGTGATTGGCCGCCACGCGTTTGGTGACCAGTACCGCGCCACCGACACTCTCATCCCGGGCCCCGGCAAGCTGCGCCTCGTGTTTGAGGGCGAAGATGGCAAGAATATCGATCTCGATGTCTATGAATTCCAGTCGAGCGGCGTTGCGATGGCGATGTACAACCTCGACGATTCGATCCGCGACTTTGCTCGCGCTTCGATGAATTACGGCCTCGATCGCAAATGGCCCGTTTACCTCTCGACCAAGAATACGATCATGAAAGCCTATGATGGCCGCTTCAAAGATTTGTTCGAACATATTTACGAGACGGAATTCAAGGCCAAGTTCGAAGAAGCCAAGATCACCTACGAACACCGCCTGATCGACGATATGGTCGCATCCGCTCTCAAGTGGAACGGCAAGTTTGTTTGGGCTTGTAAGAACTATGATGGCGACGTTCAGTCGGACACGGTCGCGCAGGGCTTTGGCTCGCTAGGCCTCATGACGTCAGTATTGATGACCCCGTCAGGCGATACCGTCGAAGCAGAAGCTGCGCACGGCACAGTTACGCGCCACTACCGCCAGCACCAGCAGGGCAAAGCGACCAGCACGAACCCGATTGCATCGATCTTCGCCTGGACGCGCGGTCTGATGTATCGCGGCAAGTACGACAACACACCTGACGTGGTGAAGTTCGCCGAAACGCTCGAGCGCGTCTGCATCCAGACCGTCGAAAAGGGTAACATGACCAAGGATCTCGCCTTGCTCATCGGCCCCAGCCAGAGCTGGATGACCACCGAACAGTTCTTTGAAGCCATCGTGAACGGCCTCGAAGAGGAAATGCAGGCTTGGGCCTAACCGCCCGATTTCCTAACGGCATTCGGGCCGGTCGCGGCTACTGCTGCGGCCGGCCTTGTCTTTTAATTCTCGTAGAAAGTCACTGATGCCCGAAGCTAAACCCAAAGCCCGCCTAGAAGTCCGGCAAGCGGCGCTGGATGATGTGCGCGCGATCGCTGATCTGGTGCGCCGCGCTTATGCTGACTTGCCGGCTTACACGCACGGCGAAATTCGTGGGCAGATCAATAACTTCCCCGATGGCTGCTTTGTCGCCAAGATGGATGGCAAGCTGGTCGGCTATTGCGCCTCCATGCGGCTAAGCGGGAATACCGCGTTAAAGCCGCACACTTGGGATGAAATTACCGGCAATGGCTTTGGGTCGCGGCATCTGGCTACGGGCGAGTGGCTCTACGGCTATGAAATGTGCGTTGATCCCAAAATGCGCGGCACACGCATCGGGCGGCGCCTGTATGAAGAGCGGCGCGCGCTGGCTGAACAGCTAGAGCTGTCCGGGATCGTATTTGGCGGACGGATGCCGAACCTGTCGCGTTCATGGCGCAAGGTTGAGGGGCCTGAGGATTACCTGGAGCAGGTCAAAGACAGCAAGATCCACGATCCTGTCCTGCGCTTCCAGCTTGCCAATGGCTTCGAACCGATTGGCATCCTCAAAAACTACTTGCCCGAGGACAAGAAATCGAAGGCTTATGCCGTCCATATGTTGTGGCGGAACCCTTACGTTGATCACAACGAGCCGAAGAAGCACCGCATTCCGCGCGGCGTGGAAAGCGTGCGGATCGCGACCTGTCAGCTGCAAGCCCGCTCGGTTAAAAACTATGACGAGTTCATGAGTCAAGTCGAGTATTTCGTCGATGTTGCAGCAGATTACGAGGCAGACTTTATAGTCTTTCCGGAGCTCTTCACCCTAATGCTCCTGAGCTTTGAGGACAAAGAGCTGACCCCGATGGAAGCTATTGACACACTGTCGAAATATACGCCCCGTATCCGTCAGACGCTCAGCGACATGGCTCTGAAGTATAACATCAACATCATCGGCGGATCGCACCCCACCCGCATGGATGATGGTGACATCCACAATGTCGCCTATGTCTGCCTGCGCGATGGCTCAATCTACAGCCAGGAGAAGATCCACCCCACCCCGAACGAGGCCTATTGGTGGAACATCAAGGGCGGCGATTCCATCGACGCCATTCCGACCGATTGTGGCCCCATTGGCGTGCTCATTTGCTATGACAGCGAATTTCCCGAACTCGCCCGCCGCCTGGTGGACGAAGGCGCGCGGATCATCTTCGTACCGTTCTGCACCGACAGCCGCCAAGGATACATGCGCGTGCGCTACTGCGCTCAGGCCCGGGCAATCGAGAACCAATGTTTCGTGGTGATGAGCGGCAACGTCGGCAATCTGCCCAACGTCGGCAATATGGACATCCAATACGCCCAGAGTTGCATACTTACGCCCTGCGACTTCCCTTTCGCCCGAGACGGTATCGCGGCAGAAGCGAGCGAGAATGTCGAGACGCTTACCATCAGCGACGTAAACCTCGCCGATCTAAGCTGGGCGCGCGCCGAAGGCACGGTCCAGAACCTCGCCGACCGCCGCTTCGACCTTTACCGGATCGAATGGGACAAGCGCGTTGGAAACATCTCGGATCAACCCCGCATTGGCGAAACGCAGGAAAGCGCAGCGACCGCCCCAACCGGCCCGCACACAGCAGGCGGTGGATAGGCGCACAATTAGGTCCATTGGGCGCGTGACATAGGCGGCGAGCCTGCCATAGAGTAAGAATATGGCAGGCGAAATTTCACTATCCCCGGCATTGTCCGATGCACTGGTGATTCTCGGTTCCGCTGGGATCATTATTCCGGTGTTCGCGCGTCTGCGGATTACGCCGGTAATCGGGTTCATTCTGATCGGCCTGCTGGTTGGCCCATACGGCCTCGGCAGCTGGGTGTATGAATATCCCTGGCTGACTCATGTGACCATTTCTGACCCGGAGGGTTTGGAGCCCTTTGCCGAGTTCGGGATCATCCTTCTGCTCTTCACAATCGGTCTAGAGCTATCGTTCAACCGATTGTGGAAGCTTAGAAAAATGGTCTTCGGCCTGGGTGCGTTGGAACTACTGATTAGCGCCACTCTGCTGATGATCGCATTGTCGATGATGGGGCAATATTGGACCGGCGCACTTGGTCTCGGCCTTGCCCTCGCCCTGTCTTCTACCGCGCTTGTTCTTCATATAACCGGCACTCAGTCGCCCGTTGGCCGCGCGGCGCTTTCTATGTTGCTGTTCGAAGATATCGCCATCGTGCCGATCATCTTCCTGCTCGGCGCTATGGCGCCCTTTGCCGAAACAGGCGGATGGGCCGGAGTTTGGGACGCCCTGTGGCAAGGTGCATTGATGATTGCGCTGCTGTTGATCGTGGGCCGCTTCGCACTACCCCGCCTGTTCGCGCAAGCTGCACGGACGAAAAGCCCCGAACTTTTCCTCGCCGCCAGCCTGCTGGTCGTGATCGGAGCAAGCCTCGCAACAGCCGCTGTTGGCCTATCACCTATCGTTGGCGCGCTGATCGCTGGACTATTGATCGCCGAAACTGAATATCATGGTGAAGTCGAAGGCATCACTGCACCCTTTAAGGGCCTCGCGCTGGGTGTGTTCCTGATCACGGTCGGTATGAGCATCGACATCACCACCATCTGGGCGAATTTCTGGACGATCCTGCTTGCGGTCGTCGGGGTGCTCACGCTGAAGGCTGTTGTGACGGGACTGCTCCTTCGCACAATGGGCGCACGGCGCGGCACAGCGACAGAGGCGGGCATTTTGATGGCCAGCCCATCCGAGACCACCCTGATCGTTCTGGCCGCCGCAAGCTCCGCTCTGCTCATTCAGCCTGGCACTGCGCAATTCTGGCAAATTGTCACTGCCATCGGGCTCACCATCACGCCGCTGCTCGCGCGCCTCGGACGAGTCATCGCGCGGCGTATCGAGCCAATTCCCGAACTGCCGACCGACTATAGCGGCGAACCGCGCGCGATTATTATCGGCTTTGGCCGCGTAGGCCGTTTGATCGCCGACATGCTGGACAAACATGACAAACCGTATGTGGCCATCGACTCTGACGCGGATATCATCGAACGCGCCAAGCGGGACGGATACCGCGCGACATACGGCAATGCCGCTCGCAGCGATGTGCTGGACAAGCTTGGAATCGACAATTCACCCGCTGTGATCATGACAATGGACGAACCGGTTCTGGCGCAGCGTATGACCCGCAAGCTGCGTCTCGCCCATCCCGATCTGCCGATCATCGTGCGCGCTCGCGATCCCGAAGCTGCAGGCGGGCTCTACAAGGCTGGCGCAAGCCACGCCGTGCCTGAGACGCTTGAAAGCTCGTTGCAGCTATCCGAAGCCGTGCTTGTAGATATGGGCGTAGCAATGGGCCCCGTGATCGCATCGATTCACGAAAAGCGCGACGAGTACCGTCTCCAAATTCAAGAGGGCGGCGATTTGGATCACAAGCCAAAACTGCGCAGCGCCACCACGACTGCTACTTAGCCCTCAATCAACGCCTTCACAGCGTCGAGTGCTTCATTGGCCTTCGATCCATCCGGCCCGCCGCCTTGCGCCATATCGGGCCTGCCGCCGCCGCCCTTTCCGCCCAATGCCTCTACACCAGCGCGAACCAGCTCGGTTGCATCGAAGCGGTCGGTCAGGTCAGCTGTGACTGCCGCCGCAAAGGCTGCCCGGCCATCATTGACGGCGACGATTGCTGCGATGCCCGAACCCATGCGGCCTTTCGCTTCGTCCAGCAACGGGCGCAGTTCCTTGGGGTTCAGGCCTTCAACGACCTGCCCGCTGAACGCCACGCCGCCGATATCCTCAACGACCGCAGCGCCGCCGCTAGAAGCTCCGCCGCCAAGGGCTAGAGCTCTTTGCGCATCGGCGAGCTCTTTTTCCATACGCTTGCGCTCGTCGATCAGTGCAGCAACCCGCGCTTCGACCTCGTCCGGCGCTGTTTTTAGCGAGCTCGCGACATTCTTCAGCGCTTCCTCGCGGCCAACAAGCCATTGGCGTGCAGCCTCGCCTGTTAGCGCTTCGATACGGCGGACGCCTGACGACACAGCACCTTCGGAAATGACTCGGAACACGCCGATATCACCCATCGCATTCACATGCGTGCCGCCGCATAGCTCGACCGAGTAATTGAGACCCTTGTCGCCCACGCGGCCCATCGAGAGAACGCGCACTTCATCGCCGTACTTCTCTCCGAACAGAGCGAGCGCGCCCGCTTCGACAGCATCATCGGGGCTCATCAAACGCGTGCTAACCGGATCATTGGCGCGAATTTCGACGTTCACATCCGTTTCGATGTGCGTAATTTCCGCCGGTGTAAGCGGCTTGGGATGTGAAAAGTCAAAGCGCAGCCGATCCTCTGCGACCAGCGATCCCTTTTGCGTGACATGACCACCCAATCGGCCCCTTAAAGCAGCATGCAGCAGATGCGTGGCGGAATGATTGGCCCGAATTGCATCGCGCCGCTCGGCATCGACTCTCAGATGGACGGTATCCCCAACCGAGATACTGCCCGCGTCAACCTTGCCCTGGTGTGCATGTAAGCGGCCAAGCGGCTTAGACGTGCCGGTAACCGTCAGCGCCAATCGCTTGTCGCCTGTAATCGTGCCGGCATCACCGGTTTGTCCGCCGCTTTCGCCGTAAAACGGAGTCTGGTTGGTCAGTACGATCAATTCGGTGCCTGCGTCGGCGCGGTCAACTTCTTTGCCGTCAACCAGCAGAGCAACGACACGGCCGTCGCCTTCTGTCGAGCTATATCCTGTGAATTCGGTAGCGCCTTCGCGCTCGGCAATGTCGAACCACTTCTCACCGTCGGCAGTCTGACCGGAGCCTTTCCAAGCGGCGCGCGCAGCCTTCTTCTGTTCGGACATGGCTGCATCGAAGCCGTCACGGTCAACTGTTATGCCGTCGGCTCGAAGAGCGTCTTCGGTCAAATCGTAGGGAAAACCGAATGTGTCATAGAGCTTGAAGGCAGTTTCGCCGGGGAGTTCATCGCCTTCGCACAAGCCTTCGGTTGCCTGATCGAGCAGCTTCAAGCCTTTGTCGAGCGTCTGTCGGAAGCGCATTTCTTCGCGTTCCAACACGTCTTCGATCAGGTCCTGACCGCGTGAAAGTTCCGGGAATGCCTGCCCCATTTCCTCAACCAGCGAAGGCACAAGGCGATGCATCAGCGGGTCGCTTGCGCCCAGCAGGTGAGCATGACGCATCGCCCGGCGCATAATTCGGCGAAGGACATAGCCGCGCCCTTCGTTGGATGGCAGGACACCGTCAGCGAGCAGAAAACTGGTCGACCGTAGATGATCGGCAATCACGCGGTGACTAGCAAGTTGGTCGCCTTCCGCCTTGGTTCCGGTCAGAGATTGCGACGCTTCTATCAGGGCTTTGAAAGTATCCGTGTCGTAATTGTTGTGCACGCCCTGCATGACAGCCGCTACGCGCTCCAGACCCATGCCCGTATCAATCGATGGCTTGGGCAGCGGACGCCGCTCACCTTCCGCATTCTGGTCAAATTGCATGAAAACGAGGTTCCATATCTCGACAAAACGGTCGCCATCTTCATCAGGCGATCCGGGAGGTCCGCCTTCGATGTGGTCGCCGTGATCGTAGAAGATTTCACTGCAAGGACCGCATGGGCCAGTGTCGCCCATCGACCAGAAATTGTCCGCGGTGGCGATGCGGATGATGCGATCATCAGGCAGGCCTGCAACGCGCTGCCATAATGCAAATGCCTCATCATCATCGTGATAAACGGTCGCAGTCAGACGTGCGGGATCGAGGCCCCACTCTTTTGTCAGCAGTGTCCAGGCATGCTCGATCGCATCGGCTTTGAAATAGTCGCCGAAGGAGAAATTGCCGAGCATTTCGAAGAAAGTGTGGTGGCGCGCGGTATATCCGACATTGTCGAGATCATTGTGCTTGCCCCCGGCCCGAACGCATTTTTGCGAGCTGGTCGCGCGAGGCGCTGGCGGTGTTTCAAGGCCCGTAAACACGTTCTTGAACGGGACCATGCCCGCATTGACGAACATGAGCGTGGGGTCATTATACGGGACAAGCGGCGCGCTCGGTTCTTCCACGTGGCCATTGACAGCGAAATAGTCGAGGAAAGAGCGGCGAATTTCATTGGTCGATTGCATGGGCGGGACTTAAGCATCGGCGCAAATGCTGACAAGCACTCAATGCGTCCTTTTGTTTTGGAAGGGTTAGGCCATCGCCGTGACAATCCAGGCCGCCGCGCCCAAGGCCACGATGCTTCCATCGACGCGCGATGACAGAAAGCTTCGAAGCTTAGCGACAAACAGCTCGCGTTCGTCCTGTCCAAGAGCGCGCGCAGCTGCGGCTGCAGGGCCGATGTTCATCAAATAAGAGACAGCATCATCGACGGGACCGTCGCCTGCTCCGGCTACGTAGGCAAAGTCAGCAGGCTCGAACTCGACATGCTTCCAACCGGCTTCGGTAAGCATATTTGATACGAAGTCGCGATCTGCGAATGCGAAGGGTCCTGGACGGTATCCCGGCCCCGGCTTCGCAATTGCACCGTCAGGCAATAGGCCTGCTAAATCAGTAAGCCATGGATTATTGTCGAACCGTTGGAAGCAGGAAAACACCAGGCGGGCATCCGGCATTGCAGCCGTCCGCAGATGGGCAAATGCCCTTGCAGGGTTTTCGAAGAACATGACCCCGTGGCGAGACAGGAGCAAATCAGGCTTCCAGTTGCGGTCTTCCCACTCACCGGCATCCATAACCGTAAATTCAACATTGTTCTGGGAAGCACGCTCGCGCGCCACTTCAACCAGCTCTTTACTGATATCAATGCCGCGAACTACAGCTTGGGGATGACTGCGCGCCAAAGCGAGCGAAAGCTCGCCCGCACCACATCCGATATCAAGAGCACGCTCGATCCCTGCACCGCGTGCAACTTGTAGCAAACGATCGGTCAAACCAGCAAAACTGCGGTCCGTACGCCGCCATTCGCGCGACCAAGTCTGTCCGACTTGTCCTTGCCATTCGCTTGCGTCCGTCATTCCTTACCTCAAAATATGCATTGCGCCTGCGTCTATAGGGCACGGCGTATATGTGTAATCCCTAAGTACAAATGGTAAAGGGGTTACGGTTTTGGGCACGCTTGCCATCAGCAAGCGGCCGCATGCGGACTGATCAGACAAAGAAAAACCGGTGCACTAGACCTGTTGAAAGGTCACGGCACCGGCTTCACATTTTTCCGCTCGCAAATGAATGCGCGCGCTTAAGGATCAGTCTTCGGGCTTCGCGCTTGGCCCTTCGAGCAGCTCCTCGGCGACCTTGTCGGTGCGGCTGCGAATTTCAGCTTCCAACTTGTCGCAAACTTCGGGGTTATCTTTCAAATAAGTCTTCGAATTTTCGCGGCCCTGACCGATACGGATACTGTCATAGCTGAACCAGCTACCTGACTTCTCCACGAGCCCAGCCTTCACGCCAAGATCGAGGATCTCGCCGCGCTTCGATATGCCTTCACCGTACATGATATCAAACTCGACCTGCTTGAACGGCGGAGCGACCTTGTTCTTGACCACTTTGACGCGGGTCGCGTTACCAACCACTTCGTCACGGTCCTTGATCGCGCCGATGCGGCGAATGTCGAGACGAACCGAAGCGTAGAACTTGAGCGCATTACCGCCGGTTGTGGTTTCAGGGTTGCCGTACATCACGCCAATTTTCATGCGCAACTGGTTGATGAAGATCACCATCGTCTTGGATCGCGAAATCGAGCCGGTTAGCTTGCGCAGGCTCTGCGACATCAGGCGGGCCTGAAGGCCAACATGGCTATCGCCCATTTCGCCCTCGATTTCAGCGCGCGGCACCAATGCTGCAACGGAGTCGATTACGAGAATGTCGATGGCGTTCGAACGCACCAGCGTGTCGACGATTTCAAGCGCCTGTTCACCGGTATCGGGCTGCGAGACGATGAGTTCATCAATGTCGACGCCCAGCGCCTTGGCATAGATGGGATCAAGCGCGTGTTCCGCGTCAACAAAAGCAGCGGTGCCGCCATTCTTCTGCGCTTCAGCAATAGTATGCAGGGCCAGCGTAGTTTTGCCCGAGCTTTCCGGACCGTAAATTTCAACAACCCGGCCACGCGGCAAGCCGCCGATGCCAAGCGCAATGTCGAGCCCCAGCGAGCCGGTAGAGATAGATTCAATCTCCAGCGCTTCGCGGCTGCCCAGCTTCATCGCCGAACCTTTACCGAATGCGCGGTCAATCTGCGCGAGTGCGGCGTCGAGAGCCTTCTGACGGTCCACGTTCTTTTCCTTACCTTCTACGAGCTTAAGACTTGCAGCCATGTCATTGTCTCCGTCAGTTTACCAGAGCACCCATTTGATTGCCCCCGTTTGATCTTGTGAGACAGTATGTACCAACTTTGTTCTCATAGAACAAGGGGGGAACAAGAAATTTCCTATAGTTGATAGGAAACGGCAGAATTGCGCGGGCTTCAGCGCATTTTCAGTGTTCTAATCCGCATCAGCCGAGCGAATTTTCCACTTTATCGTGCGTGTTCCGTTCGCGGGAATTGTGAATTCGGCCACATACTTGCCGTCCTTCACAAGAGTCTGACGCAGACCCTTTATCTCCCAGGCGCTGGACCAGCCCAGATCAAGGCGCACTTTGACCGGACCCGGATTAGCGTTGGTCATGACCGTTTGCATTTTCGCAAACTTGCGGGGTTTGTCACCAATTTCGGCCTCTGAGGTACGGCTGCAGGCTGCATAGACCTGGCTGCTATCGCCCAATTCAATCTCTATAGCCTGCCCCGATGCATAATCGCGCAATTGCTGTTCGCCAACCAGTTGGTTGCCATAAGAGCTTGGCTCGAAAATCGTGATGCCTCCCATGGGCAGAGCGACGCCGAGGCCATGCTCCTTATCATTCACTGTGGTGAGCAACATTGACGCGGCTACGGTTGGCGCCTCTTCGTCATAGTCAGCGTCGTAATATTCGCTGCCCCACGGATCACAACTTGCCGTGTAAAGGTAGTCGCCTTTCACATCCTGCTTGTTGAGGAAGGCAACTTGCTTGAGGCCTTTCGACGCAACGGTGACAGGCACCGGAATGCGGTAGAGCTTAAGATCACCGAGGTTTTCCTCTGATGCGATAACCGCTGGAGCTTCGGCTTCGACGGACTTTCTCCGCGATGCAGTGACCATAATCGCGTCATTAGCGACGCCTTCCATCATCTCAGGTGCATAAGCCACGGAGGCAAGAGGCGGTGGTGGCAAAGGATAATTAATAGGTGAACCGGTCGCAGTGCTGCCAATCGGGAAACAGGTCAGTCGCAGCGGCGCGGCGGTCGGCGGATCGGACAAGTCTTCGAAATCGCTCTCGATATTGATCGCGCCGGCGACCGCCATCAGCTCGGCATCTTCGAAGCTCTGGCCATTATCATTGAGGATGGTGAGCCATGACATCAGGTTCATTCGCAACTCCTCACCGCGCTTGCCCTCTTGCAAGGCGGCAACATAATGTGCCTGCCAGTCGAAGCCCCAAGCCAGATAGGTCAGCACCACTTGATAAGTACCGCCGCTCTCATCGCGTGTGTTGATGGAGAACACGGGTTTTGCGGAAAGTCCCGCTGGCACATTCTGGAAAGTCAGCTTTTCAGGCATGCCAGAACAGCGAACTGCTTCGAACCCTTGCGATGTTTGCAGCACCAACCCGCCATCGGCACGCGTGCGGACGATGGCGCTTTCCGATACGGCCTGACCATTGGCCGGATTGGTCCGCGTGATTGTAATGCGATTGCCGAGCGTCCCGTCCACCAACGCGCCGGGTGACAGCAGATCGGCATTGCGGTTCTTCTCGATTGTCCCCTGCGGCAGACCGGTAACGATCGCGCTGACCGCAACCATACCCTCGGCCACACCTTCAAAGCGCACAGTAGATTCGCCGGGCGGTAAAGTGAGTGTCCGCGTTTCGCTGATCATCGCGAAACCTCGCGGCCAATTGGCGTCCATCGCCTCTTCCGAACCCCGCTCCGGATCACGATACACGGTTACCGACAAATCCTCGGGCGAAGAAGCATCGACTGCCTCACGTGTATCGGCCAGCGTACTCCACAGAGCCAGAGGCAAGAGGAAGGCTGCGTGTAGCATCGCCTATCCCTCTCAGTAACGCGTTTCGAAGGTTACCCTGACGACCCGCTTGCCATTGGCTGGCACGGGGATCGAATATTTGCGCGTGCTGGCGTTCAGCTGCTCGCCGACCACATCCTCGCTCGAAATGCGGAAGTCGCGGCTCCACCATCCACGGTCTAGACCGTCCTGATAGACCACAACATCGACCGGCGTATTTTTAGCATTGGTGAGCGTGTAGCGCATGGTTGTGCGGTAATAATCGACGGCGCGCTCGGCTTCGATGCGCTCAACTTCAACCCCGTCCTTGATGATGCGGTACCGCGCGCTGCGTTCATATTCACCGCTGGAAATCTTATCGCGTTTTTCAACCTCGGCTTGCAGGAAGATATCGAAAGCATCGCCGGTTTTGAGCGACAGCTCACTGCCCATTGGCGTGTGGTCGATGCCGTTCTCACCGATGAATTGCGGCGTGCCTTCCTGGTCGCGCTGATAGAAGCGCACCGTGCCTGCAGGCAGTGCATCGCCCAGTCCGCCCTCGCTGGAGGAACTGAAGGAGAGACTGCTTGCGACATTTATCGGACTGCTATCACTAGAGAGCCAGCCAATGGTGCGGGAGTAAATCTTCTGCGCCGGGACGCCTTGCACATCCATGAAACTGACTTGCTTCGTCTGATTATTGGCAATCGTTGTGCGGCCGCTGATGGGATAGAGATAAAAATCTCCGAGCTGCTCGCGATTGGCAGTCTCGGTGCCCGTGCGAACGGGCCCTCGTCCGCTGCGGCGGCCCATGCCTTGCCCTGGACTACCGGCAACCAGCAGCGTATCCGCATTATGGAATGTGGTGCCGGTGTTGTTGGTCAGCGTGACCCAGCCCTGCATATCGATTGTGCTTTTGGCTTCATCATATAACGCTACATAATCAGCCGACCAGCCAAGGTTAGGCGTTAGATAGCGGATTGAGGCCGGGCGGGCGCCCGCCGTGTCGCTCTGCACAGTAACCGAAAGCGTCGGGCGAGCGCGAAGGTTGGCGGGAACACGATCAAACACTGCACGAACAGGCAGGCCATCATCGCGTAGCACCTCGATACGGTCGCCGATCTTCACCACCACGCCGCCAGCGGTTGAAAGCACTGTCGCCCGCTCACGTGTTTCTTGTCCTGTAGCAGGATTGGTACGGATCAGCGTGATCGTCTGGCCGATGGCTTTTTCCATCAGCTTTGTCGGGGTCAGCAGATCAAAATCGAAGTTTTGTTCGATAATACCTGCACCGCGCGCGGCAAAGCTGACCGTTTCTGGCCGGATGCGCGCCGATACATCGGGAAATTCAATCCGGCTGCGCCCGCGCTGGAAATTCAGCTGGCGGATATCCTGCACCAAGGCCTGATTGTTGTTGTAGATCGTAACCGAAACATCGCCCTGCGAAGTGGCGTCAGGATCGACCGGAGCGTTTGACTGGGAGTACACGGGCGCAGCGAGGGCCAGTAAAGCGAATGCCGAAATTGTTCCGGCCTTTTGTCCGAGTGAAACCATGCGGTCGTCTCTCCTATGTTTCGTCTCGTCGTAAACTGGACTTCGCGGATTTATCGCGGCTGAACGTTAATCTGCCGCTACTTTATTCGCCCCTAACACGCCCGCGACCATCTTGCTGATTTGGTCGACGCTGAAGGGTTTTGGCATGAAGTACATGTTCGGAATGTCGATATCCTTGCGCAGCTGTTCTTCAGCATAGCCGGACATGAAGATCACTGGCAGGTCGGGTTTTACCTTGCGGATGGCGCGGGCCATGGCGGGGCCGTCCATACCGGGCATCACGACGTCGCTCACGATCAGATCGAACTTGCCGCCATTGGCAACTTCGGCCAGGCCTAGCTCGCCATCGGCGGCAGTAGTGACTGTGTAGCCCTGCCGAGTGAGAGCGCGTTCTGCAACGGCACGGACCATGTCCTCATCCTCGACCAGCAGAATATTCGCGCCGCCGCTCCATGCGCTAGCTGGCTCTTCGGCAGGCTTTTCGGGTTCTTCGCCGACCGGAATTTTTCCGCTGTGGACCGGCAGATAGATTGTGAAGCGCGCACCTTTGATCCGCCCGTCATCGCCAGGAACATTGTCAGCAAAGATAAAGCCGCCTGACTGTTTCACGATGCCGTAAACGGTTGAGAGGCCGAGGCCTGTGCCCTTGCCCTGCTCCTTAGTCGTAAAGAACGGTTCGAAAATCTTGCCGAGTTTGTCCTGCGGAATGCCGCCGCCATTATCCTCTACTATCAGCACGGTGTAATCGGCTGGCGGAATGATATCGCTGCCCATTTGCTCCACGTTGCGCGCCACGACACGCCGCGTGGCGAAGGACAGCTCGCCTTTGCCATGACCCTTGCGGTTTGTTTGGATGGCGTCGCGAGCATTGACGGCAAGGTTCACGATGACCTGCTCCAATTGCTGCGGGTCAGCGCGAACGGGGCCGAGATCGCGGTCGTGCTGAACCTTGAGATCAACAGTCTGTCCGAGCAGGCGCTTGAGCAACTGGCTGACCTCGGAAATCACATCCGGAAGCTGGATAACGACGGGCCGCAAAGTCTGCTGGCGGCTGAATGCAAGCAATTGCCTTGTCAGCGAAGCAGCGCGGTTGGAATTTGCGCGAATTTGCTGAATGTCGTCATAGTCGCTGTCACCCGGCGTGTGCCGCAGCAACATCAGATCGCAATAGCCGATTATCGCGGTCAGGACGTTGTTAAAGTCATGCGCAACGCCGCCTGCAAGCTGGCCGACGGCCTGCATCTTTGTGGCCTGCGCGACTTGCCGCTTGAGCTTCGTTTCCTCCGTCGAATCGGAGAGGCTAAGCAAGACCGCCGCCTCGCCCAGCCCGCGCATTCCGGCTAGTCCAAGGGAGACTGGCTCGTCAGGCGAAGACTTTAGACGGATAGCGATATCGCCAATATTGGCTGATCCGCGGCCATAGCGGCGCACCGCATCGGAGATCGCTGCCTTGTCTTCCTTTACGACGAGGTCAGTCGGGTAGCGCGGCAAGCCACCTCCGGGCAATTCGCAAGCGCGCAGAAAGGCATCATTCGCGAACAGCATCCGCCCGTCGCGGTCAGTCATGGCGAGGCCGAGCGGTAGCGCGGCCAGCAACCCTTGGAGCTGCGCCGATCCTGTTTGCCCTTCGCCGCCAAAGCCGCCGCCAATACCGACGCCGGCCTCGACCAGCATCATCAGCGAAGGGGCTTCGTCAGGACCGGGTGCAACATCGGCATCCGCATCAACATCGGCAAGCGGCACATGAATTAATGTCTGAGGCGCGCCGCGCCGCCCTTCCCGCGCAAAGAATATGCGTTCGCGCTCATCTGCACGCAGAAGCGTGGCAAACTCTTGTCCCGCCAGCGTTGCTTTTGCGTCACCCGATGCACGATGCGCGAAACCAGCGCTAACTGCACGAATTGCGCCATCCGGGCCGACAATGGCGGCTTCGATTCCAGCGCGTGTCAGCATCTTTCCCAAAGCACCGGATATGCGCTTGGAAATTTGTCCCAACGGATCTTCTTCGACCAAAGCCTCGAAGTGCCAGACAAGAAAATCCTCACCCCGCCCAGCGCGTATTGCAGTCGCTTTCCACGCCTTGCCATCGTCGCCCAGCAGCTTCTCAGCCTGACCTTCTCCATCGCGCCATGCTTCGCGGGCTGCCCGCGCCATGCTTTCGCGCGAAGCATGGTCAAGCGGCAGATTAGGCGGCGCGTTGCTAGCTCCGAACCATTCCGTGTATACCTCGTTGGCGCAGGTCATGCGGTTAGCCCGGTCGGTAATCGCCACCCCGCCGCCTGCGATGCCTATGGCTGCAACCGTTACGGACCAGTCAGGCGCGGCAAATTCTTCCGCTTGAGGCGCCGCATTGCCGCGCGACACAAACCAGCCGATCAGGCCCAGGGCCAGCACGCCGCCTACATAGGCTGCAGTTGCCGCGCCCTGTCCCGTAGCGAACCAAACTAACCCTGCACTGATTAGAACCGCGATGCCCGCGCCAGCTGCAATCACCGGTTGGCGAATTGCTAGCTGCCCAGCCCTGACTATCATGGGCTTTTAGCTTTCAGCCGTTTATCCAATCGCCGCTCGAGCCGCACCAACTGCTTCTTGCGTTTGCGGCCAATCCAGATGCGCCAGATGAACCCGGAGACAAGATATCCAATGGCAGCGCCCACAATGGCTAGCACGATGAAGCCGAAGATCGTCACAAGAACGGTTACACCTGCACCTTCAAACATTTCAATCAGCCATGACCAGCGTCCGCTAGCCAACTCGTCTGTAGCGGTATTGCCCATAGTCGTCGGGTCGATCTGCAAAATCAGCGTACCCACTCGATTGGCAACATATGCCCAGAACGGAAATGTGAACGGATTGGTGATGAATGTGACCAACGCTGCGAGAGGCACGTTTGCCCGCGCTGGCAAGGCCATGAATGCAGCGAGAAAGATTTGACCAACCGGAATCATAAATCCGCAAAAAAGCCCGAGTGCGACACCGCGCGGCACAGAGCGCCGGGTGAAGCGCCATAGCTCCGGGCTTAGAAACCTGTGCGCAATAGGCGCCAGAAAGCGGTTGTCCGCCATCTGCTGACGCGTCGGCATATTGCGTGTTGCCCAATTGCTAGCGCGCTTCTTCATTGCCGTCCGCTTACGCCTTTCGCAGGTCCAAAGAAATGCATGATAGGGGACGCTAAGGAAATGTGCGCTGAACGGCCGCATAGATAGCGTGAAACGCCGAAAAGCATCAGCTCAGCCCTTCTCACGCATCAGGCGCGCCTTGTCACGCTTCCAGTCACGGTCCTTGGTAGTCTGGCGTTTGTCATGTGCCTGCTTACCCTTTGCCAGCGCCAGTTCGATCTTGGCCCGCCCGCGCGGATTGAAGTAAATCGAGAGCGGAACCAGCGTCATCCCCTTGCGCTCGACCGCTCCGGTAAACTTGGCGATCTCCCGCGCATTCAGCAGCAGTTTGCGGGGCCGGGTCGGCGTATGATTGTGGCGATTGCCATGGCTGAATTCAGGAATATTGGCATTGATCAGCCAGACCTCCCCCGCCTTCACCTCGGCATAGCTTTCCGCAATCGAGCCTTCACCGAACCGCAGGCTCTTCACCTCGGTGCCGGTCAGCACGATGCCCGCTTCGTATTTGTCCTCGATAAAATAGTCGAACTTAGCGCGGCGGTTTTCCGCCACGACTTTGAACTTTTCGAAGGTAGAGGTTTTTGGGCGAGCCATTATCCAGCTCATCTAGGGAGTTTGTGCGCCGCATGAAAGGTGCGAACGCCGCAAGATTTCGAAGTAATTTCAGTTTCGGCAGATCATATGGTTGATACACCATTGAAATGTACCGATTGCGGGCTTGCCTTTACCCCAAGAGCTTTGCCATAAGTCACCGCAATATGAGGGGACTTTACATGAAATCCGCATTACCAAAGGCTGGCAGCGCACTTGCTCTACTTGCCGCCACATTGCTCGCTTCAACCGCCGCCGCGCAAACCGCGCCGCCACTCAGCGCCTATGGCGAGTTGCCAGAATTCGAGCAGGCCGACCTATCTCCTGAAGGTGATCTTGCCCTGATCGCCACGGTGAAGGACAAACGGCTGCTGATCGTGCTTGATGAAAATATGAAGGCAACCAATTCGATGGAGGTCGGCGATATCAAGGTCCGCGGCCTCGATTGGGTTGGTGACGACGCCATTCTTCTCTCGCGCAGCGACACACGGGACCTTGGCAAGCGGTTCGTCGGCGACAAAGCCGAGTTTTCCAATGTCATGATTATCCCCGCATCAGCGAGTGGCGGCGAGGTCGAGACCATCTTCAGCAACGAAAAGAAGATGCTGAATGCGATTCAGGGTAGTTACGGCAAGCGGATGATCGACGGTCGCTGGGTCGGCTTTTACGGCGGTCTTGAAATGACTCGCAATCAAGGCGGCAGCTATTTCGTCGGAGACTCGACCTCCGCCCTCTATGCTGTTGATCTGCTGACCAACAAATTTAAGAAAGTGGGCAATCAGGCAGGCGATTTCCGGTTGTCGCGCGACTGGTTGCTTAATGGCTCCGGTAATGTCGTTGCGATTGAAGAATGGGTTCAGACGACCGGTAAATGGACTATCGAAAACGCCGACGGCAAGGAGATCGCAACCGGCATCCAGAAACGCGGACGGATCGGTCTGGGAACTTTGGGCCAAGACGGCACAACGTTGCTTTACTCAGAAGCTGATGAAAACAACGAATTGCAATGGTTTGAGGTTCCGCTGGATGGCTCGTCGTCAGCGGTTCGGTGGCGCGCTGATGAAAATATCGGAACGCTCTACATCGACCAGATGAGCGCTCATTTGATCGGCTACAGGCTCGATCTAGAGCGGGTGATGCCGACATTTTTCGATCCGAAAACACAATCGGTAATCGACAAGATCTCACAGGCTTTCTCCGGTAAAGACGTTTACCTGAGCGAATGGACGCCCGACTTTAGCCGCGTCGTGGTTGTCACTAAGGGTAACCGGGATAGCGGGACTTGGTATCTGGTAGATATGATCACAATGCGGGCAAGCCCGATCGGATCGGAACGCCCGAAGATTTCCCCTGCACAGGTTGGCCCAATCTCGCGGGTCGAATATACCGCTGCGGACGGCCTCGAGATGGATGGTATCCTTACTCTACCTGCGGGCCGCGAAGCGAAAAACCTGCCGGTAGTTGTGCTCCCCCATGGCGGTCCACATTCCCACGATACGGTGTCGTTCGATTGGTGGGCTCAGGGGCTTGCCTCGCGCGGATATGCCGTGTTTCAGCCCAATTTCCGCGGCTCTACCAACAAGGACCGGGCCTTTGAAGAGGCAGGCTACGGAAAATGGGGCCAGGAAATGCAGACCGACATCTCGGATGGACTTAAGGCACTGGCTGATGAGGGCATTGTCGACCCGAACCGTGCATGTATCGTCGGGGCGAGTTATGGCGGATATGCCGCGCTTGCGGGAGTCACATTGCAGAACGGCATCTATAAATGCGCTGTTTCGGTCGCCGGTGTAAGCGATGTCGCAAAACTGTATTCAGAAGAAAAAGTTGGCGGCGGACGTTTTGCGCGAACCAGCCTGCTCGAAGAATTCGGTCCGCAGGACAAGCATCGCAGTATCTCGCCTCGCCATCAGGCTCAAAGGGCTGATGCACCGATCATGCTGATTCATGGGCGGGATGATACCGTAGTTCTGTACAATCAGACTACGGTCATGGCCGATGCGTTAAAGAGCGCCGGTAAGCCATATGAACTGGTAGAACTGGAGGGCGAAGATCATTGGCTATCGAAGAGCGAGACCCGTCAGCGGATGCTCAGCGAGCTTGTCGACTTCGTGGAAAAGTACAATCCGGCGGACTGAGTTTAGGGGGGCAGGTGCGCACCCTACCCCCACATAACCTTTGTTCAACCGCCAGGCAGCATCCGCAACCTCTCGACTAATGACGCAACGCCGAGTGCAAACCGGCCCGCCATCATTGAAGCCAGCAGGATCAGGATCAGCGTCCAGATCGCTAGAATCCCGCCTGTTGCGCGCCAGTCTTTTGGGGGAAGGCCTTGCAGCAGGAAAGTTGCGATGCCCGCTGCGTTTACGCACACAAGATTAATCGCAAACAGATAAAGCGCCCCGCCCGCAGCTTCGGGATATCCGGCGGCAAGATATACGCCTGTGGCAGACAGCGGCGGAACCAGCGCAACGGCTATCATCACCCCTACCAGAGTCATCGAAGAACCCCGGCTGAAGGCGAGCACACCTGCGGCTCCGCATGCCAATGACAAAGCGATGTCAGCGGGCTGTACGACGGTTCGGGTGAGTAATTCGGGCACTAGCGGATCTATAGTGAACGTGGCCCCGACCAGGACGCCAGAAAAGATCGCCAGTGCCGATCCGGCAATAAGGGTGACACTCGAACGCGCCGCCAGACGCGCATTTCCTACGGTCCCAGCTAGGGCCAGCCCTAGAGTTGGCCCTAATAGCGGAGCGATAATCATGGCTCCGATAACTACCGCAGTCTGCCCGCTGCGCATACCCAACGAAGCAATGATGGCCGAGAAGAATACAGTCATTAGATAGACTGGAGTTATGTTCAGGCTCTCTGCGATATCGTCGTATAGCTCATCGGTGCTAAGGCGGTCGCGGCTGAAAAACCGTTCGAGCCGGGAAGGTGGCGGCTCATTTGAATCGAGCGGCAGTTCGCTTTTAGGGTTTTCGTAAATCGGCGGATAGACCGCCTCGATTTGTCCAACATATGTGCTGAATGAAGGCACGTCGCCAAATTCCGCTTCAAGCTCCTTCAGAAGGCGCTCGGTATATCTCTGCTGGATGAGGCAGCTGTAACGCTCCTGCTCGCCCGGCACGGTTCCGCGCCAATAACGGCGGCAATGGCGCGCAAGAATTGGCTCTAGTCGGACTGCTTCAGTGTCGGGTAAAAATATCTCAACCAGACGGACCGACATAGGAATTCCTCTCGCGCCTAATCCTAAGCTAAATCAGACCCGCATGCACCAGCGCCTTGTCCACCGCTTCACGCGCTGTAGCGTTGGCCTTTGTCAGCGGCAGACGAACCTCATCCGTAAACCAGTCATGCACTTGGCTGAGCGCATATTTTACCGGGCCGGGGCTCGCATCTTCAAACATCGCGTATTGTAGCGGATAGAGCTTGTCGTTGAGCTGCCGTGCTTTGGCGAAATCGTTTTCAACACATGCTTGCTGGAATTCCGCGCATAAGGCCGGGGCGACATTGGCTGTAACCGAGATACAGCCCCGTGCGCCAGCAGCATTGGCAGGGAGCGACAATTCGTCATCCCCCGACAGCTGGCAGAAGTCGCGACCGATACCCATTCGGTGGTCGGTGACGCGCGACAGATCGCCGCTCGCATCCTTTATGGCGATTATCCGGTCCGGGAATTTTTCGGCCAGTTCGCAAACGGTTTCGGGCTTGAGATCAGTCACCGTTCGGCCGGGCACATTATACAGCACAATCGGCAGATCGCTGTTTTCGGCCAGATAGCTGAAATGCGCGATCAGGCCTGCTTGACTCGGACGGTTGTAATACGGCGCAACACATAGGCCAGCGGTGCAGCCGGTCTTCTGCGCGAACTTCATGTGCAGCAGCGCATTTTGCGTATCATTGCTGCCGCAGCCAGCGATTACAGGCACACGTCCGGCGGTCTGCTCCACGCAGATTTCGATCACCCGGTGGTGCTCCGCATTGCTCAAAGTCGACGCCTCACCTGTAGTTCCGCAAGGCACCAATCCCTTGCTGCCATTGTCGATCTGCCAGTCGATCAGCTTGCGAAAAGCGGCCTCATCTAACGTTCCGCCGCGAAAAGGAGTCGCAAGGGCGGGAATCGAGCCGGAAAACATGGACTTTATCCTTCAATTGAGAGACGGAATCACAGACACGATTTTCTTCGCGCATACTATCCATTATCGTTCAGTACCTACCGTTCAGGGCCTGATAAGGAGCCGACCTCTACTATGTCCAGCATGGTCAACAAACGTTTCATTCCACTCGCCGCCCTACTCTCCACCGGTTTGACGGTTTCCATGCCCTTGGCAGCCCAGCAAACTACCGCCGCGACCGCTAGTGAATGGGATCAGGCGCGTTCCAATCTGGTCGCGCGGCAGCCGGGCCGGATGTCTCAGGCGATTAGCCGCTGGGAACAGCTGACGGCGAATGGCAACTTCGGTTTTGACGATTATGCGGGCTTCATTCTCGCCTATCCGGGCTTCCCGCGTGAGGAACGCCTGCGCGATTTTGCTGAAAAAGCGCTGGATAACGAACCTGTTACGCCTGACCGGCTGGTGGTATTTTTTGACAAACACCCGCCGCTGACCAATTCCGCCCGCGCCCGTTACGCGCTGGCGCTAAATTCGCTGAACCGCCCCGAAGCAACCGAAGAAGCGCGGAAAGCTTGGCGCAGCGGCACAATGAGTGGCCCGTCCGAAGCCTATATGACCGGCCTGTTTTCGAGCCAGTTTACGCTGGATGACCACGACGCGAGGATGGATGCGTTGTTATGGGCCAGTGACGCCGAAGCCGCCCAACGGCAGATCAATATGGTCTCACCTAGCAAGCGGCAAACCTATACGGCCCGGCTGACCAGCCTATCGGGCAGCCAAACTGCACCCGTTTCCGGAAAAGCCCTAAGCGATCCGGGCTATGTCTATAATCTCGTGCAATCTTACCGCAAATCCGACCAGACGTCGCGGGCTGTGAGCCTTCTAACGACGCGCCCCGCCTTTGCAGTTCCGGCTATGAATCCAGAAGATTTCGTCGCCGAGATGCTAACGGTCGCAAAAAAAGCCAGCGCTCGTGACGCCCAGCGCATCGCGGCCTCTGTCGATGATCTCTTCGCGCCCGGAACGGATATTAGCGAAGGCTCATTCCGTCTGCGCGACAAATATACCGATTTGATGTGGCTGGGCGGCACTAAAGCCCTTTGGTCGCTGGGCGACGGCATGGGCGCTTCGCAGCTGTTTTATCGCTACGGCATGGCCGCCAAGACTCCCCTCACCCGATCTAAAGGACTGTATTGGGCTGGGAAAGCGGCCTCGCAAGTTGGCAATCGCAGTGAGGCGGAACGCTATTACACTGAGGCCGCCCGTTATGCCGATCAATATTACGGACAGCTGGCAATTTCCGCACTGGGCCGTCCGATGCCGACATTTGGCAATGTGCCGAACGCCCCGCCGAAACCCGATCAGAAAGCCGGGTTCTCTGCAGACCCGGTGACGCTGGCTTTGCGGACAATCGCAGCCCAGCGATTTAACTGGAAGACCGAACGCGCGTTCTTCGAGCAAATTGCGGAAAATGCAAAAACACCTGCCGAAATGGCGATGGTTGCCGATCTAGTCGCTCAGCTTCGGCTCGATGAGTTCGCAGTGGTAGCGGGCGCAACCGCGCCGGAGAACGGGCTTTCGGGCTTTGAACGGCTCGGTCATCCTACCGTTGCCACACCATCAGGCACGGACTGGACGATGGTGCATGCGATTGCTCGGCAGGAAAGCGAATTTGACCGGAACCGCATAAGCCACGCCGGTGCACGCGGAATGATGCAGCTGATGCCCGGTACAGCGCGCGAACAGGCTGGCAAGCTGGGCATGAATTACATGTCCGCCAGCCTGACAGGCGACACGCAATATAACATCCGGCTGGGTGACTCTTATTTCAAGCGCATGCTTCGATATTATGGGGGATCTTACCCGCTTGCCATCGGTGCCTATAACGCTGGTCCGGGCCGAGTAAATCAGTGGCTGCGCCTGAACGGAGACCCGCGAACTGGTGCGGTTGATTATCAGACATGGATCGAAAAGATCCCCGCCAATTTCGAAACGCGCTATTATATTATGCGTGTGCTGGGCAATGCTGTCGCTTACGACAATATGAACCCCGATAAGGCACCCGGCGGACGGCCCCGGACAATTGCAGACTTTCTGCGCTGACTAATGATGTGCTGGGGCATGACGTTATGAAAAAGCTTGCATGTGTGATCGCGGCGCTCGCTTTAGCTACGACTGCCGCAGCGAAAGACGGCCTCGGCGTTTTTGACAGCTGGGCCGCATTTCGGGATGCTGAGACGCCGCGCTGCTATGCGATTGCCAAGGCCCGCTCCAGCAGCCGCTCAGGCACATACAAGCCTTATGCAACTGTCGGAACTTGGCCGAAACGCGGCGTTCGCGGACAGGTGCACTTTCGCCTTTCGAGCAAACTGGCCTCCGGCTCCAAGATCACGCTGAGAGTGAGCGACAAGAGCTTTACCCTCACCGGCGGCGGTGCAGACGCCTGGGCGCGTGACAAAACAATGGACGCCGCCATCGTGGCTGCCATGCGGTCTGCCAACCAAATGACTATCCGCGCGCAAAGTGCGTCCGGCAGAAACATCGCCAACACTTATAATTTGGGCGGGGCGGCAACCGCGATGGATGCTGCGACCGTGGGATGCGCGAACCTTCGCTGATCCGGCATGGGTTAGGTCCTCCCGACCCAAAACCCGACTTCCTTTGCCAATCCCGCAGCTGCAACCTATATGGCGGCCATGTCCGACACTTCATTAATGCAAATACCGGGTCAGGTTGATCCCGTGACCGTGCCGCGCGAAATCACTCCGCGCGAGGATGGCCGTATTGACCTTATCGGCGTGCCGCGCAGCCGCATTGCCGAAATTTTCGACGAGGCTGGCCTCGATGCAAAGCAGGCAAAACTGCGTGCAAAGCAGATTTATCATTGGCTTTATCACCGCGGCGTGACCGATTTCGAACAGATGACGGACCTCGGCAAAGCCATGCGCCCGTGGCTGGCCGAGCGGTTCGTGCTGGGCCGCCCGGAGATTGTCGAAGCGCAAGTATCAAGCGATGGAACCCGCAAATGGCTGCTCAAGACCACCGATGGTCATGAGTATGAAATGGTGTTCATCCCGGATGCGACACGGGGCACACTGTGTGTCTCCAGCCAGATCGGCTGCACGCTCAATTGTACATTCTGCCACACGGGAACGATGCGGCTGGTCCGCAATCTGACGCCCGGCGAAATCGTCGGACAGGTGATGCTGGCACGCGACGCATTGGGTGAATGGCCTGAATCCAACTCGTCACCCCAGCGAAGGCTGGGGTCGGGCTCGGCAAGTTCTGACCAAGTGGAAAGCGATCCCAGCCTTCGCTGGGATGACGAAACAGCGGAAGATGATCACGAAGACGATGAGCCAAGTGGCTACACCGCCGATGGCCGCTTGCTCACCAATATCGTGATGATGGGCATGGGCGAACCGCTGTATAACTTCGACAACGTCCGCGATGCGCTGAAGTTGGTCATGGACGGCGAAGGTCTCGCGCTTTCGAAGCGCCGCATTACGCTGTCGACCAGCGGCGTTGTGCCAATGATGGAACGCTGCGGCGAAGAACTCGGCGTGAACCTTGCCGTGTCGCTTCATGCCACAAACAAGCTGGTGCGCGACGAGATTGTCCCGATCAATCGCAAGTACGGTTTGCACGAACTGCTCAACGCCTGCGCCGAATATCCCAGCGCCTCGAACTCGCGCCGGATCACATTTGAATATGTGATGCTGAAGGACAAGAACGACAGCGACGAAGATGCGCGCGAGCTCGTCCGCCTGATCGAGCAATATGCCCTGCCGGCCAAGGTCAATTTGATCCCGTTCAACCCATGGCCGGGTTCGGTCTATGAATGCTCCACACCCGAGCGGATCAAGAGTTTTTCCGGTATTGTCTTTGACGCCGGAATCAGCGCCCCCATCCGCACGCCGCGTGGCCGCGATATTGATGCCGCCTGCGGACAGCTCAAAACTTCAGCCGAGAAGAAAAGCCGGGCGCAAATGGACCGTGAAGCTGCTGCTGCAGCTGAGGCTGCAGCAGAGGCATAAGTGCTTCGCTCTTTCCTACCGCGCTCTGATGTGATTTAACGGCGGATATGGAAATTGCTCTCAATCTCGCTGAAAAAGCTCCTGATTTGATGGTGCAGCGGGGGCGAGCAGTTTTTTTCACTAGGGCGTGTAACATGTGTCACTTTGGTGGTGCCCCATGACATTGCCGGCAGTCCTCATCACGGGTGGAGCCAAACGGCTTGGTGCAGCAATGGCGCAGCAATTTGCAGTAAATGGCTGGCACGTTGTAATCCACTACCGCTCCTCTGCCGCAGATGCTGAGGCTCTGGCCGCATCGCTGCCTTCGGCTGAAACGATCGCCTGCGACCTTTCCGATGATGACGCAGCAGTGGCGATGATCGAGGATTTGGGTGCGCAGCTTCCAGACTGGCGCGCGCTGGTGAATTCAGCCTCGATCTTCAGCTACGATTCTGTAAACGAACTCGATCCCGCAGCGAACCGGCAGGCGATGCAGGTAAATGCTCTCAGCCCGGCGCGCATGACGCAGGCCTATTTTGCGAGTGCCAAAGCGCTGGATGGCAGGCACGCAATCCAGATACTCGACCAAAAGCTCGCCAATCCAAACCCAGATTTCTTCAGCTATACCATGAGTAAACATGCGCTTGCCGCGACTATCCCGATGCAGGCTATGTCGCCAAAAAACGCGTCGGACCGCATCTATGGCCTAGCGCCCGGAGCAATCCTTGCAAGCCATGACCAGACCGAAGACGAGGCCGAACGCTCGCATTTGCGGAACTTGTTGCGGCGGCGAACTTGGCCCGATGAAGTGGCGCAAGCAGCCGTGTTTCTTGCATCCGGAATGCTCGCCAGCGGTGAGACAATCTACGTCGATTCCGGCCAGCACTTGCTTTCCCAGTCTCGCGACGTAATCTATCTCGAACGAGAGGGGCTGACGGCATGAAACGGCACCTGCTCTCATCACGTCTGTGGCACTGGATCAATGCGATCAGCCTGATCATCCTGTTCATGTCGGGCCTCAATATCTCCAACGCACATCCGCGACTTTACTGGGGCCACTATGGCTTCGCACCCGAAGACGCGTGGTTGCATGTCATGCGCTTCCCGGGCTGGATGACGATCCCGGATTATTATAGTCTGGCAAAGGCAAGGGAGTGGCATTTGCTCTTCGCTTGGCCCTTCGCAATCGCACTGCTTTTCTTCCTGGTTGCTGCACTGGTAAACGGACATGCAAAGCGGGATTTGACCACCAGAAAACGTGACTGGAATTGGTCCGAAATCAAAGAAGATATTGCGCAGCATTTGAAGCTCAACTTTGAGCATAGTTCGGAGAAGTACAATTTTCTTCAGAGATTTAGCTATGGTCTAGTGATCTTCATTGGTCTGCCTTTGATGATTTTTACGGGTCTGGCAATGTCGCCCGCAATGGATGCAAACTGGCCTTGGATTGTTGACGTCTTTGGCGGCCGTCAAAGCGCACGCTCGATCCATTTTATTGTTGCGTTCGGGCTTGCAGCATTTTTCGTGCTGCACATTGTACTGGTGCTCCTCGCCGGACCGATAGGTCAGCTCCGCGACATGATAACCGGCGGCACTTTGGAAGTGGAAAAGCCCGCTGAGGGAGAAGCAACATGAACCGTCGCGGCCTTCTCGCCGGGGTCTCAGCCCTGATCATCGCCGGTTGCACCAAGATTGGCGAGACGAAGCCGATGACCTCGTTGCTGAAGAGCACTGAAGGTTGGAACAAATGGGCGCAGCGTCTGTTTGGCGGCCGCACTGCCCTCGCTCGCGAGTTTGATCGCGAAGATAGGTCCCCAACGTTCCGCGGCAATGGTACGCAAGATCCGGGCACGCCTGAATATCAGGCTCATATCGATGCAGGCTTTGCCGATTGGCGGCTTGAGGTGCGCGGCATGGTCACCAAACCGTTGTCGCTATCTATGGCGGACATTCGCTGCATGACGCAGCGCACCCAAATCACGCGGCATGATTGCGTGGAAGGTTGGAGCGCGATTGGCGAATGGACCGGTCCGGTCCTTGGCGACATCTTGCGCGCCGCAGGAATTCAGGATGACGCCAAATATATCATCTTCCGCTGTGCTGATGCGATTGGCGGAACCGACTATTACGAAAGCGTCGATATGGTCGATGCCTTCCACCCGCAAACCATCGTCGCCCATGAACTCAACGGCGAAGGACTACCGATCAAAAACGGGGCGCCTTTGCGGATGCGGATCGAGCGGCAGCTTGGATACAAACATGCGAAATATGTCAGTGCCATCGAAGCGGTCGCTAGCCTCGGCGATATAGGCGATGGCAAGGGCGGCTATTGGGAAGATCGATCCGGCTATCAATGGTATGCTGGGATTTGAGTTCTAAGTGGGGTAGAGCCGGTTCATCTCGGCCCAATCGTCTGTGATGATTTCTTCGAGAACGGCCAGATCAATGTCGGTCAATTTGTTGACGTAGACACAGCTCTTGCCCCTCGAATGTTTGCCCATTTTTGCGAGCATAGCCTCGCGCCGCTTATCCGCCGCCGCATCGCAATATCCGCCCATAAAATAGAGTGAGTGTTTGGCTTTTCGCGGACTAAACCCTGTCCGAAGCCAGTGAACATCACGGCCACTTTCATAGGTCGTTCGGTAATCACCATAGCCGATGATCGATGGGCCCCACATTTTGGGTTGCTCGCCCGTCACTTTGCGGAATATCGCGTCGATGACCTTGGCCTCTTCGCGCTTTCGTTCAGGTTCGACGGCAGCGATGAACTCGGAAACAGCAACCTCGGTCGGAATGGTTTTTGGCTCGCTCATGTGCGGAAGGATACAGCGCGATTGACAGTCGCTCAAGGGTCTGACCATTCTCTGTGCTGCAGCAACCAATTGGGGCAAACCATAGGTGAACGCGTAAATGAGGCCGTAATGAACAGCGCAAACTTGCTAGACAAAGTGCTCTCGAAGATTGTGAAGAATGGCACCCTGTCGGTAATCCATGCAAATGGCCGGACGGTGACATTCGGCAAGCCTGCTGACGGTTTTCCTAACATCGGGATTAAGCTTGCTGACGATAAGGTCGCCCGGATTATCTTGCTCGACCCGAGGCTGGGTGCTGGCGAAGCATTCATGGATGGCCGCCTGTTGATCGAGAGCGGCGACGTCATGGGCCTCGTGCAATTGCTACGTGCGAATAAGCCTTGGGAGCGCGGCGGCTCGCTGCTCAAGCCCAGCCCGATGCGCCGCGTCATTGGATATTTCTCGGCCGCCCGGGAATCAATCAATCGTCAGAAGAGCGCCCGCGCAAATGTCGCCCACCACTATGACATCGGCAACGACCTCTACCATTTGATGCTCGACCCGGAGCACATGCAATATAGCTGCGCTTACTGGGAGCCGGGCACAATAACTCTAAGCGAAGCCCAAACCGCCAAACTTGCGCATATCGCCGCGAAGCTTGCGCTAGCGCCAGGGCAAAACGTGCTCGACATTGGTTGTGGTTGGGGCGGCATGGCCATTTACCTCGCGAGCAACTTCAACCTGACCGTAACTGGCATCACCTTGAGTGAGGAACAGCTAGCCCTCGCCCGCACCCGCGCGGAAGAAGCTGGCGTAAGTGACCGCGTAAAATTCGAGTTGATCGATTACCGCGACATGGCGGCGCGCGGCGATCAGTTCGACCGCATCGTATCGGTCGGCATGTTCGAACACGTCGGACCTCCGCAATTCGAGGTGTTCTTCTCAGCAGTCACGCAGTTGCTGGCCGCCGATGGTGTTATGCTGCTGCATACTATCGGCCGGATGGGATCGCTTGGTTCAACCGATGCATTTACGCGTAAATACATCTTTCCCGGTGGCTACATCCCGGCGCTCAGCGAAACAGTCGTGGCGAGCGAGAAGTTCCGGCTGATCGCGACTGACGTCGAAACATTGCGGCTACATTATGCTAAAACCCTGCGCGCCTGGTATGCCAACTGTATGGCGAACAAGACTGGGATCGAGGCGCTGCATGACGAACGCTTCTTTCGCCTATGGACCTTCTATCTGGCCGGCGCGACTTCAGCCTTTGAAAGCGGCGGCATGTGCAATTACCAAATCCAATATGCGCGCAACCGCGAAACGCTGCCAATTACACGTAATTATCTTGCCGAAGCAGAGCGTGATTTGAAATCAGGCTCACGCTAGCATTGCGATGGCCGCGACCTGCTGTTACCCGCTCGGCGAAATACCAGCGGAGCTGACCTAAATGTCCGATATCAAAAAAGTCGTCCTCGCCTATTCCGGCGGCCTCGATACCAGCGTCATTCTAAAATGGCTCGAAGTCGAGCGCGGATGCGAAGTGGTAACATTCACAGCTGACCTTGGGCAAGGCGAAGAACTAGGCCCTGCCCGCGAAAAAGCAAAGATGATGGGTCTGCCGGACGAGAGCATTTACATCGAAGATCTGCGCGAAGAATTCGTACGCGATTATGTCTTCCCGATGATGCGCGCCAACGCCCGCTATGAAGGCGATTACTTGCTCGGAACGTCGATTGCGCGCCCGCTGATCTCCAAACGGTTGGTAGAGATTGCCCATGAGACCGGCGCAGATGCAATCGCCCACGGTGCAACCGGCAAAGGTAATGATCAGGTCCGCTTTGAACTTAGCGCCTATGCGCTTGACCCGGAAATCAAGGTTGTCGCTCCATGGCGCGAATGGGACCTGACGAGCCGCACGGCGCTCATCGCATGGGCTGAAAAACACCAGATTTCCGTTCCCAAGGACAAACGCGGTGAAAGCCCGTTCTCAACCGATGCGAACCTACTGCACACATCGTCAGAAGGTAAGATCCTCGAAGATCCATGGGAAGAAACGCCTGATTACGTCTACTCGCGAACCAACAATCCAGAAGACGCACCAGACAAGCCAGAATACATCACAGTCGATTTTGAACGCGGCGACGGCGTCGCGCTGAATGGCAAGGCAATGAGTCCTGCTGAACTGCTGACTGCGCTCAACACACTCGGCCAGAAGCATGGTATCGGCCGGCTCGATCTGGTTGAAAACCGCTTCGTGGGCATGAAAAGCCGCGGCATGTACGAAACGCCCGGCGGTGAAATCTATGCCCGCGCGCACCGCGGTATCGAACAAATTACTCTGGACCGAGGCGCAGCGCACCTCAAGGACGAGCTAATGCCTCGCTATGCAGAGATCATCTATAACGGATTCTGGTTTTCGCCAGAGCGCGAGATGCTTCAGGCCGCCATTGATCTCTCACAAGAACGTGTGAACGGCACTGTCCGCCTTAAGCTGTATAAGGGCAACGCTAACGTTGTTGGCCGCAAATCGCCTGACAGCCTGTATTCGGAGCAGCATGTCACATTCGAAGATGATGCCGGTGCCTACGACCAGCATGATGCTGAGGGTTTTATTCGCCTAAACGCGCTGCGACTTAAACTACTTGGAACGCGCGACAATCGTTGAACTGAGTGAAGTTGCGGTGGTCCGTTGAGTTATCCACCTCCGTCCACAACGAATTCTGTGGAAAGTGGATAAGTCGGGGTTGCAGCAGTTGCGCGACTCGGTTTGTCAGCGCATGTTTCATTCATCGAAACGGGGATTGGCCCTTCGAAGAAACGGCGTAAGAACCTGATTTGAAAAGGGATTTTGGAACCATTTCGACACGGCAGTAAAGAGCTGCGCGATGGAGGAAAGCAAGGAAGAATGTCGTAGGTTTCAATCTACTGACAGGACAAACCAGCTAACCATTGAAACCGCGAAGGCGTGCAGTCGGAAGGTCGGACCCACCGGCTTGAACCTTAGGAAATGCAACGCGCAAGCAATGCAGGACTGCTTGATGGATTGAGCAAATGGCGGATCGATCTCGGAACTGAAAGAATGTTGAGCGAAGATCTTCGGATCGGAACGCGGCAATCGGAAGGAACCGGATGCCGGCGCGAGCGCCGCGCGACATAGTTATCAGCCTTCGGGCAGATGACGAAACGCCGGTTGCCAAGTCTGTCTTCGGATAGCCACGCGACGGTAAGAGTGGGGTCGGCAGAAATGCCGGCCCCATTTCTGTTTTTGGTCTTCTGTATTCAGACCAATCAGCGATTAGAAATAGCGAATCAGTTTCGAACGCTCTGCGCGTAGATTGGGCTGCATGTCTGTTTTAGAACAGTACAAACGGCGCGATTAACCAAATTTGGCACGACCACTTGAGATTATTCCGGGCTGACCTGACTTCAACCACCGTTTTTGGTCAGCATCCTGATGTATAAGCATCCCTAGCATGACGGTCTCAACAAACATTCTAAATTTGCGCAAGTCAGTCAGAGCCTCTCTTGGGCTTCCAGGGCTGATTGCTGCGCTTGCAGTCATTGTCCCTATGAACTCGGCACTCTTCGCTCAGGATTCTTTTCCCAGTACGTATCCGACGATTCAGTATGACGATGCGTTCGACGTGACGTTTGTGAAATTCGACGTTCGTCCGCCTGCGGCCGAACCAGCGCTGCACGTTGTCGACATCACCGTGATCAAACCTCCAGTCGAAGTCGTTCCCGAACCGCAGCCTGAGGCCGACGTCCGCCGCAATCTGGGAACAGGCGTTGCCAGCTATTACGGCAAGCGCTTTGCCGGCCGTAAAACTGCCAATGGCGAGCGCTTCAATCCCCGCTATATGACTGCTGCGCACAAGACCCTGCCGTTTGGCAGCAAGGTTCGTGTAACAAATCCGCGAAATGGCAAGTTCGTAATCGTGCGGATCAACGACCGCGGCCCCTATGCACATGGTCGCACCATCGACCTGTCACGCGCTGCCGCCAAGAAGATCGGCCTGGTCAAACGCGGTCACGGCAAAGTCGAAATGGCTCTGTTGCACTAGCTTTCCAAAGCTGGCAGCAAACTTGGCTTATTTTGCGCGGCTGCCATCCAGGAATATGTCGCTTCAGCCACATAGGCTCTGAACTGCGTGCCATCGACTACCACCTTTTCAGCATAGCCAACGCACGGCGCACCATTCCCGATCAGCAATTGCCGCGCGTGGGTTTCGTCCTCCGTTCCCGCCTCTGATCGAAGTAATCTGTGCGCCAAGTCCGGGCGGATCTGGATCATGCAGGCGACGGCGTAGAAGAAATTGGTGTCACTGCTTTGCCGCAAATGGTTCCGCGCTTCTTCCCGCCCAAGAAACTGCGCACGTGTTTCAGCATCGAAGGTATTGGCTGTCGAAATCTCATAATCCGCCGCATACTCCGCGATCACCAATTCGAAAATCCGTCCGCGATCGAAGGTGTTGCGGCAGACGAATGAAAACTCCGTCGTCGATTGCGGATTGCACGCCCCGTAATAGGGCGAAGACCGCGCCGGAGTGGCCACCTGGCCGTAGCACCCAGGGTTCCGAACAATGTAATTATGCAGCGCCCGTTTTGTCAGGGGATGTGCAGGAGCGCCATCGACAATCGCGGTCAGCCATTCCGGCCTCGGCAATCCGGCACAGCGCACAAACCGGTCTGCTTCGGAGCCTGTCTGCCTGTTCGCCGGGTTCTGGCCAGAGTTAGCGCGCTGCTGCGTCGGCAAATCCTCGACCCGCTCGATTTCGCCCAGCACCACGATCTCCGCATCAACCGGCGGCGCCTGCTCCGTCTCGTTCTGAGCAACTACCGGAGCAGCCATCATCACAGGCGCTCCGACCATCAGAGCCATCACTAACCGCTTCACAAACCACCCCTTTTTCGCCACTTCGAGGCATCAAAGCCTGATCCGCCTTACCCGCGGTTGAACCGTGACTGCAAGCAGGCAAAGCGACACATTTTACACCCCCATCTGATAAAACTCCGTCCCCCGCCTGAGAAGAGTTACGGTGGCGAATCGCTCATGGATGCAAACGGCTGCTTTAGCCCGGAACGGAGATGCCGTTGACCTGCGCGCAGGACCGGGTGACCTGCATCACCTTTTCCTTATCCGCGCCGAGCACATCGGTGATTTCGAGCCCGCTTTTCTCCAGCTCGTTCACCATGCAGGTGCACAGCGCGTTGCCCTGGTCCGGCGAGGGAGCCATGCGGCCGAACTGGCGTTCGCATTTGGCAACCTGCGCCGCCTTCGCCTCCTCCGGAGTACCGGGGCCGCAGCCCGCAAGGGAGAGAGCTAGCATGGGCGCCAACAGCGGCGCGGCGAAAACGAAGCGTACGATCATCGAAGTTCCCTCCAGTGAGTTCAGGTGGAATAAAGCTGGACGCAGCTTTCGGTGATGCGCTGCATCTCGTCGAAATCGCCGCCGAATGCGTCGAGCACATTCAGCCCGCGGCTGTCGAATTCAGCCATCATGCAATCGCATATCTGCGGCGCGCGCGCGGGATCGGGCGCGGCCTTTTCAACTTGACGGATACAGCGATGCGACATGGCGGAACTGTCGTTCAGCTTCTCGGACACGGCCTGCTGCCCCTCGGGCGAGAAGCCGACAACGGCGACAAATGCGCCAATCATGGCGATAAAGAACACAGCGATTTTCTGCATGATCCCCTCCAGAATTAGCCGGAATGTGGGAGATAATGGTTAAATCGGGATGAAACGTCCAGTCAGGACGCTTTTGCGAGCATATTCTTCAGATAACCGCCGGTGAAGCTGCGCTTGGTTTTGGCGACTTGTTCCGGCGTGCCTTCCGCAACCACCTCGCCGCCGCGCACCCCGCCTTCGGGGCCGAGATCGACGATCCAGTCGGCCACCTTGATCACGTCCAGATTGTGTTCGATCACCACCACGGAATTGCCCTGGTCCACCAGACGTTGCAGCACTTCGAGGAGCTTGCGGACATCCTCGAAATGCAAGCCTGTGGTCGGCTCATCGAGGATATACAGCGTCTGCCCGGTGCTGCGTTTACTCAGCTCCTTGGCCAGCTTCACCCGCTGCGCCTCGCCGCCCGACAGCGTAGTCGCCTGCTGGCCCACCTTGACGTAGCCCAGCCCCACCTCGTTCAGCATATGCATTTTGTCGCGGATGGAAGGCACCGCCTTGAAGAAGCCCTCCGCATCCTCGATCGTCATGTCCAGCACATCGGCGATGGACAGGCCCTTGAACTTCACCTCCAGCGTCTCGCGATTATAGCGTTTCCCGCCGCATTCCTCGCAGGTGACGTAGACGTCGGGCAGGAAATGCATCTCGATCTTGATCAGTCCGTCGCCGCGACACACTTCGCAGCGACCGCCCTTGACGTTGAAGCTGAACCGGCCCGGCTTGTAGCCGCGCATCTGCGCCTCGGGCAGGCCGGCGAACCAGTCGCGGATATTGGTGAAGGCGCCGGTATAGGTTGCCGGATTCGAACGCGGTGTGCGGCCAATCGGCGACTGGTCGATATCGATGACCTTGTCGCAATATTGCAGGCCGGTGATCTTGTCATGCTTGCCGGCAATCACCCGCGCGCCATTGAGCGTCCGCGCCGCCGCTGCGTATAGCGTATCGATGGTCAGCGAGCTTTTACCCGAACCCGACAGACCGGTCACACAGGTGAAGGTGCCGAGCGGGAAGGATGCGGTAACATTTTGCAGGTTGTTGGCGGTGGCGCCGTGCACGGTCAGCTTCTTGCCATTGCCCTTGCGCCGCTTGCTCGGAACCTCGATCTCCCGCGTGCCATTGAGATAGGCCGCAGTCAGCGATCTTTTGGATTTCAATATCTGCTTGAG
>JBBKVP010000034.1:0-35865 GCA_037968495.1 Pontixanthobacter sp.
TGGCGGAGAGACAGGGATTCGAACCCTGGGTACGGTTGCCCGCACAGTAGTTTTCGAGACTACCCCGTTCGACCACTCCGGCATCTCTCCGCTGAGCAAAACATCCGCAAATGCGGCAATGTCTGGTCGGACGCGGGGCCACTAACGCAAGGCCGCTCGCTTGCCAAGCCTCAACATACGCCAAAATCGGGGGAACGACATGCCGCCCGCCTTGTTTCGCACCTGCACAATCCTATATTCACCTGACTATGGATCGCGCCAGCTTTTTCTCCCCGACCGCAGGACGTCAGATCGACGCGCCTTTGCATTCCAGTGCCCGGTTTGGCATCGGTGATGTCGTGCGTCACAAGATGTTCGATTTCCGCGGGGTCATATTCGATATCGACCCAGTCTTCGCGAATAGCGATGAATGGTGGGAATCGATCCCGCAGAACGTTCGCCCAGAACGCGACCAGCCGTTTTATCACTTGCTCGCAGAGAACGACGAATCGTCCTATGTCGCCTATGTCAGCCAGCAGAACCTGCTGCCTGACAGCGATGGCGGCCCGGTCGAACACCCCCAGATGGACGAGTTGTTTGATGCGTTCGAAGAAGGCCGTTATCGTCTGCGCCGCCGATTGACGCATTAAACCTTGTGCAACGGACGATCTGCTAAGAGGTCGTCATAGACCAGTTTGCCTCCTCTGACACGTTAGAAATCGCCCCTTAGCGCGAATTGCGCAGCGGAGAGCGCGTGGTCCGGAAAGCGCGACAGCTTGCCAGAATCAACATCACATCATTTGCTATCTGGCTGTTTGCCGTTCCGTGGACCGCATTTGCACTGTTCTGGACCGCGATGGCAGCGGCAGGCTCGCAGGCCTTCACATCTGGCGGAGGATGGGGCTGGGCCAGCCTTGTTTTCCCGCAGTTCGGACTAACATTTATTGTGGTCGGTTTTGGGATGCTCTCCGCACCATTCTTGCCGCTTCACTTTGCGCCCCGGACATTGTTTGCGGTTACCGATCAGCGCCTCATCAAATTTTCGCTTGGGCGCACGTTAAAGGCAGAAAACGTGCCGGCGGAAAGGTTAGGCAAGATCAGCCGAACGGAACGCCGCGACGGCAGTGGATCGTTGAAGATTGAAACGCGCATTGGCGTTGATAGTGATGGAGACAGCACTGTTGAGACGTTCGATATCGGTGACGTTGAAAATATCCTCAATCGTGAGGACGCAATTCACGATATGGCAGAGCGGGCTCGGCGTCCGGCTGATTAGCTCTTCAGTTTCCAGCCGGACCGCAGCAAGCGGTAAGTGCCGATCGCCAGCACCACATTGAACAGGCCGAGGCCGATCGCTCCATAAAGCACGGCAAGGTTCGTATCCCCGATATCGCTACGTCCGAGGAACCCGAACCGGAAACCCGATATTACGTAGAAGAAGGGGTTAAGCCGGCTGATCGTTTGGAAAAGCGGCGAGAGATTGTCGATCACGTAGAATGTGCCTGAAAGCAGGGACAGCGGTGCGATGACAAAATTACTCACTGCCGCATTGTGATCGAATTTTTCCGCCCAGAGGGACGTAAGCAAGCCCAGAAGCGCAAGCAATATGGAACCGTTGAGGCCGAACCAAACGACGGCCCACGGGTGCGCCATCGCCAGCGAAACGCCGGGCCATAGCGACATGGCCAAAGCCACAGCGAGCCCGACCAGCAGCGCGCGCGTCACGGCAGCCGCGACAATTCCGGCCATCAGCTCCCCTTCGGATAAGGGCGGCATCAGATAATCGATGATCGTGCCCTGGATCTTGCCTACCAGCAGGCTGAAGCTGGAGTTCGCGAAAGCATTTTGCATCATGCCCATCACAATCAGGCCCGGCGCGACGAAGGTTGCAAAAGGCACTCCCAACACTTCGCGCCCCGACCTGCCCATTGCGACCGTGAATATCACAAGAAACAGCAACGTCGTGACCGCAGGGGCCCAGATTGTCTGGGTCTGCACCTTGAGAAATCGCCGACACTCCTTAATATATAAGGTCCAAAGCCCAAGACGGTTTAAACCGCGTAAGACTGGCTCTCCCGGAGGTGAAAAGTTCTGACCCGTATCGGCGAGTTTGATGGCGGTGTTATGAGCTTGATCGGTCATGGGGCTGCGAGTAGGGCCAACGACTTGTCCTGACAAGCAACACGGCCCGATTCTGCCTAGCCGGTAGATGGGGACGCAATTTGAATATGCTGGAGCACAAATGAGCTGGACTGACGATCGCATCGCGACGCTGAAGAAAATGTGGGAAGGCGGCAGCACTGCCAGCCAGATCGCCGAAGAACTTGGCGGCGTGAGCCGGAATGCCGTCATCGGCAAGGCGCACCGTCTTGACCTCAAGTCGCGCCCTTCTCCGGTAAAGGCTGGCGATAAGAAAAAGAAGGATGCCGCCCCTAAGGCTGCGCCAAAGGCAGCGGCGAAGAAGGCCGCGCCAAGGACCCATTCGCGCCCGGTGATCAAGCCGAAGGCGAACCCGACGGCTGCGGAACGCGCCGCTGCGGCCAAGCCGCCACCGCCGCCGCCCGGAACGCCGATCCAGCCGGTCCCGAACCCGACCCAAAATTCACCCAAGATCGTATCCGTCGGTCCAGGCGGTTTCCTGCGTCAGGGGCCAGGCGATCAGCAGCCGCCGATACCGCCCGCGCCGCCGCGCCGCCTCGTGCCGGCAAAGCCAAGCCCGGAAATCGCGGACAAAACCAGTCTGCTGGATCTGAACGACCGCGTCTGCCGCTGGCCGATGGGCCATCCGGGCGAACCGGACTTCCATTTCTGCGGAACAACGGTGAACCCCGGCTTCCCTTACTGTGTCGAACATTGCGGCCGCGCCTATCAGGCCCAGCTACCGCGCGGCCAACGGCGTCCACCGCCGCCACTGCCATTCGGCGGCCCGCGGGTCCGCTAAGAGGCTGGCACGAACATCTAAGAGCGTCAGGTCCGAAAGGGTCTGGCGCTCTTTTCTTTCGTAGCTACGGTAAGTGACTGAACAGATTTTAGGAGAGAAACATGCCGCTGACACTTCACGAAGCCACTATCCCAAGCTGGCTGCAAATTATTGATACCGTTGATGCAATGATGGACAAGGCGGCGAGCTTTGCCGCGGAAAGCGGCATGACTGAAAGTGATATAGTTGGGGCCCGCTTGATCGACGATATGCTGCCGTTTTCCTATCAGGTGAAGAGCTGCTGGGGCCATTCGGGCTATGCCATCGAATGTGTGCGCAAGGGTGAGTACCGCCCGGAAATGACGCCGCCGCCTGGGACATTCGCCGAACTGAAGGCCTCGCTCGAAAAATCACGTGATGTGCTGAACGCGACGTCGGCGGACGAGCTGGAAAGCATCGCTGGCAATGATATGGTCTTCGCGTTCGGTGACACATTCCGTCAGGAATACACAGTGCAGGACTTCCTGCTTAGCTTCACCAATCCGAACTTCTATTTTCACGCGGCCACGGCCTACGACATCCTTCGTATGAAGGGCGTCCCGGTTGGTAAGCGCGATTTCCTCGGAGCAACGAAGGTTAAGGCCTAGCCGTTCCGGCCTGGCTTCGGGCGGGCGAACCAGATCCAGTGGCGCGGTCCTTTATTATTGGGCCGCGCCCGGACTTCGACTTCCTCAACATGGAAGCCTGCATTGCCTAAACGCCGGACAAACTGAGGGTCAGGCCCAGCTGACCAGATCGCGAGCACACCGTCAGGGTGTAAAGCATCACGCGCTTTGCCTAGGCCGGTTTTCGAGTAAATCCGGTTGTTACCGTCATGGACCAAGCCGTCAGGCCCGTTGTCGACGTCCAGCAAGATAGCATCGTACTGCGTGCCCATGTCAGCCGCATCGCCGATCACTTCGGCTACGTCATCCAACTCAAGAATGACGCGCGGATCATCGAGGCAATCTTGCGTGATCTCGGCCATCGGCCCGCGCGCCCAATTGATAATCTCAGGCACCAGTTCCGCGACAGTGACCCGCGCCTTGTCGCCAATTTCGGCCAAGGCTGCACGCAGAGTGAAGCCCATTCCGTAGCCGCCAATAAGCACATTGGCGTTCTGGACTTCTACCCGGTCTAGGGTCATCACTGCCAATTGCTGTTCGGAGAACTGCATCCGCGTGCTCATCAGCTCGTTGCGATCGAGCACGATGATGAAGTCGCGGCCATGGGTGACAAGCTGCAGCTCCGCCCCACCCGGCACTTGAACTGTATCTACAATCGTCCGCGTCAACATCGGTTAGGCCTCAAATTATCTCATCTTCATCGAACAGCTCATCCTCAAACGCTGCTTCTTCGATTTGAGTCAGGCGTTCGTCGGCCGTGTCGGGCCGCGCCACTTCTGCCACGTGCACCAGCGCATCGCCCATGTTGACGACCGGCATGTTGGTTCGCCCGATAATGATGCCCTTTACCGGAGCTTCGACGGGCAAGTCGACATCACCGAACGGATCACTGACATAGCCCATGACTTCGCCCTTTTCGACGAATTGGCCGATCTTGCGGGTGGATCGGAACAGACCGCCCTCCTCTGCACGGACCCATCTGGTGCGGTCGCTGTGGATCGATTTCGCAGCGCGCTTGGACTGTTTGCGAACGCCCATATCGAGATGTTCCATCACGCGCAGGATACCTCGCGTGCCGATCCGGATGGCGAACTCGTCAAAGCGCAGCGCCTCGCCGGATTCCATCAACAAGACATCGCAATTATTGTCGGCGGCCGTCTGGCGTAGGGAGCCTTCGCGCAGTTTCGACACGAGAACCGCTGGCGCGCCAAAGACGTCCGCTAGCTCCATCGCCTTTGGACGGCCTTCGCTGATCCGGATTTGCGGCAAATTCTCGCGGTGGAGACCAGCCGAATGCAGATCGATGCCATAATCGCTGCGGGCGATGATTTCGGTCGTGAACATATGTGCCAATTGCGCGGCCAGCGATCCGCGCGCTGAGCCGGGAAACACCCGGTTAAGGTCGCGCCTGTCGGGCAAATAGCGTTGGCGTGCGATAAACCCATATGCGTTAACCACCGGGACACACAGCAAAGTGCCGCGAAGCCGTTTTACCGAGATGTTCTGGATCACGCGGCGGATGATCTCCACCCCGACAATCTCGTCCCCATGCACTGCCGCGCTAATAAATAGCACAGGTCCGGGCTTGCTGCCGTGGAAAACGCGCACAGGCATGGAAACAGCAGCGTGGTTGGAAAGCAGGCTGACCGGCACATCGATTGTCTCGACAGTGCCAGCAGCAATCTTGTGACCCGCCAATTCGAATGGGGCGCGTTTGTCGGCCCAGAATTTAGCCCTTACCACGGGTTTTGGTGTTCCCTTTCAAAGCATGTCCTTCGATGAATTCGATGATCATGCCGGCAATATCCTTGCCCGTAGCGTTCTCGATACCCTCAAGGCCGGGCGAGGAGTTTACCTCCATAATCACCGGACCGTGATTGCTGCGTAGCAGGTCGACGCCGCAAACATTGAGTCCCATCGCCTTAGCCGCGCGAACGGCTGTGCTGCGTTCTTCAGGCGTGATCTTGATGAGCTGCGCGCTGCCGCCCCGGTGGAGGTTGCTCCGAAATTCGCCTTCTGCACCCTGCCGCTTCATCGCTGCGACGACCTTGCCGCCCACAACCAGGCAGCGAATGTCGGAACCACCGGCTTCCTTGATAAATTCCTGCACCATGATGGCGATATTTGCGCCGCGGAACGCCTCGATAATCGACGCCCCGCCCTTGAGCGTTTCTGCCAGCACCACGCCGATGCCCTGCGTACCCTCAAGCAGCTTGATAACCACCGGCGGCCCATTAACCGCCTTGATGATGGATTCCGCCTGCTTGGGATCATTGGCATAAGCCGTCAGCGGCAAGCCGAGGCCGTATTTGGCCATAATCTGGGTTGATCGAAGTTTGTCCCGGCTGCGGCCAATCGCAACGCTTTCGTTGAGCGGCCATACACCGCCCATTTCGAACTGGCGCAGCACAGCAAGACCGTAAGCCGTGATGGAGGCCCCGATTCGCGGGATTACGGCCTCATAACCTTTCAGCGTTTCGCCCTTGTACATCACCGTCGGGCGGTGGCTCGCGATATTAACTGTGCAACGCGTGGTGTTGAGAATATCGAGCGTGTGGCCGCGCTTTTCGGCTGCCTCAACCAAACGCTTATGCGAATAAAGGTTCGGGTTACGGGCAAGCATAGCGATCTTCATAGTGGGTCTCCAAAATGGACGAGTGGTTCGGCATCGCGCGTGCCGTGTAAGAATGACTTGCCGGGGTGGATTTCGAAACCGCTGCGCATGGCGCTGCGCCCGACAAGGATGGGATAGCGCATAGAGCCTCTGTTCGTCAGGGTAAAATTGGCGGTGCGTTTCTTTCCGCCCAATTCCAAAATTGTCCGGATTACCCAGCGGTCTTCGTAAGTTCCATTTGAGCTCATAACCTTGCGTAGGCCAGCAACCGGCAACTCGCGGTGCACACGTTCCGGCTTCTCGCCCGGATTATGCCGCACGCGAAACGAAACGCGGACCATTTTGGTACCGTCTTCCGTCTCATACGGCTTTATTGAATCGACGTGTAGAGCGCTGGTTTGCGCGCCCGTATCGATCTTGGCCGGAACATGTTCTAGCCCAAGCTCCGGCAGATCAACATATTCGCGCCACCCGATGCAGACCTTTGGTTTTAGCAATTTCGGACCCTCTTTCCGGTTGGCTCTTTCTTAGCGATGGGTTGCAACTGCACAACCCATAAGAAAAGGGGCCGCATCGCTGCAACCCCTCTCTTTATTTCAGCAATTGCGAAAAAACTCAGTCGTCTTTCAGGAAAGCAGGCATGTGGTTGGGGTTTCCGCCCTCTTTGCCGCCCTTATCGCCGCCGCCGTCACGGTCGCCGCCGCCAGAACCACCATTACGGGGACCCCGGTCACCGCCGCCGCGTGGGCCGCGATCACCACCGCCACCACCACGACGTGGGCCACGGTCACCGCCACCGCCACTGCGAGGCTTATTCTCGCGTGGTGGGCGTGTGTCTTCCAGCTCTTCGCCAGTTTCCTGATCAACAACCCGCATCGACAGGCGAACCTTGCCACGCGGATCGATTTCGAGGACCTTGACCTTAACTTCCTGACCTTCGGAAACAACGTCACCCGGCTTTTCAACGCGCTCATTCTTCATTTCGGACACGTGGACGAGACCGTCCTTGCCGCCCATGAAGTTCACGAATGCGCCGAAGTCGACGATGTTGACGACCTTGCCGTTGTAGACCTTGCCGACTTCGGCTTCTTCCACGATGCCTTCGATCCACTTTTTCGCGGCTTCGATCTGGCTGCTGTCGGAAGACGAAATCTTGATCACGCCTTCATCGTCGATATCGACCTTGGCGCCGGTTTCCGCGACGATTTCGCGAATGACCTTGCCGCCGGTACCGATAATGTCACGGATCTTCGATTTGTCGATCTGGATGGTTTCGATGCGCGGAGCATGCTCGCTGACTTCGCCGCGGGAATTACCCAGCGCCTTGGTCATTTCGCCCAAGATGTGCGCCCGGCCGGCTTTCGCCTGCTCAAGAGCCTTGGTCATGATTTCCTGCGTAATGCCGGCAACTTTGATATCCATCTGGAGCGAGGTGATACCCGCTTCAGAACCGGCAACCTTGAAGTCCAAGTCGCCAAGGTGATCTTCGTCACCAAGGATGTCGGACAGCACGGTATAGTTGGTGCCTTCGAGGATCAGACCCATCGCAATACCCGAAACGGGGCGTTCGATTGGTACACCGGCATCCATCATCGACAGACAGCCGCCGCAGACAGTCGCCATCGAAGACGAGCCGTTGGACTCGGTGATGTCGGACAGAATGCGGATTGTGTACGGGAAGTCTTCAACCGAAGGTAGCACAGGGTGCAGCGCACGCCATGCCAGCTTACCATGGCCAGTTTCCCGGCGGCTGGTGAAGCCAAAGCGGCCAACTTCGCCGACCGAATATGGCGGGAAGTTATAGTGCAGCATGAAGGGTGAATAGCTCAGGCCTTCGAGGCCGTCGATCATCTGCTCTGCATCCTTGGTGCCCAGCGTGGTGGTGCAGATTGCCTGTGTTTCACCGCGCGTGAACAATGCCGAACCGTGCGTACGTGGCAGCAAGCCGACCATCGCTTCAATTGGGCGAACTTCGTCGGTCTTACGGCCGTCGATACGCTGGCCGTCCTTGAGGATGGCTCCGCGAACGATGTCAGCTTCCAGCTTTTTGACGGCCTTACCAGCAGTCATCTGCGTCTGGCCGTCTTCGTCAGCGTAGGCCTCCTTAGCCTTGGCACGGGCTGCATTCAGCGCGTCTTGGCGTTCGGATTTGTCGGTCAGCTTGTAAGCTGCGGCAATGTCCTTGCCCACGATACCGCGGAGCTTTTCCTTGATCGCGGCTGTGTCGTCGGAAAGATTAACTTCCCAAGGATCCTTGGCAGCCTGTTCAGCCAATTCGATGATCGCGCCGATAACCTTGCGGCTTTCTTCGTGGGCAAACATCACTGCGCCGAGCATGATTTCTTCGGAAAGTTCTTTCGCTTCCGATTCAACCATCATCACAGCGTCGTTGGTCGCTGCGACGACAAGGTCGAGGTGACCTTCATCGAAAATTGTCGAAACGCTTGGGTTGAGGACGTATTCGCCGTCGACATAACCGACGCGCGCTGCGCCGATTGGGCCCATGAATGGCAGGCCGGAAATCGTCAGGGCAGCAGACGCTGCAACCATGGCGATGATGTCTGGCTCGGTTTCGCCGTCATACGACAGAACCTGACAGATTACGTTGATTTCGTTGTAGAAACCTTCGGGGAACAGCGGACGAACCGGACGGTCGATAAGACGCGATGTCAGCGTCTCTTTTTCCGTCGCGCGGCCTTCACGCTTGAAGAAGCCACCCGGGATACGGCCGGCTGATGAGAATTTTTCCTGATAGTGAACGGTCAGCGGGAAGAAGTCCTGCCCTTCGCGTACACTTTTGGCGGCGGTCACGGCGCAAAGCACCACGGTTTCGCCATATGTGGCCAGAACGGCGCCGTCAGCCTGACGGGCGATCTGTCCGGTTTCGAGGGTGAGGGTTTTGCCGCCCCACTCAATCGATACGGTTTTCTTGTCGAACATGTATTTTCCTTATGAACCCTCGCGGCCATATTGCGGCGTGGGGCTTACTTGTTTCCGGGAGTGCCGGCCCGGACCGGTACGGGGCTATTGGCGCCCCTTAGGCAGCTTCGCCGAATGCGAAGGCAGCCCGTAATGCGAAAAAGCGGCCAACCCATTTTATCTTGGGGGGCCGCCTTTTGCAAAATTCTTACTTACGAAGACCCAGCTTCTTGATCAGATTGTTGTAGCGCTCAACGTCCACCTTTTTGAGATAGGCGAGCAAGCTACGACGTTTGTTGACCATCATCAGCAGACCGCGGCGGGAATGGTTATCCTTGTGATTCGCTTTGAAGTGGTCGGTCAGGTTGCGGATACGTTCGGTAAGGATCGCGACCTGAACTTCCGGAGAACCGGTATCGCCTTCGGTCTGTGCGTTGTCCTTAATAACTTCTTGTTTCTTTTCAGCAGTAATCGTCATTCATTTCACTCCGCGACATCGGGTAGGTTGAAGCCCCTGACGATTTTCGTCGATCCTTCAAAAAGCTCGACCAGCGCCACCGGCACATTGCCGGCCCTCGCCCAGTAGAGCCCATCAGGTTGGGGCTGCCCGGATAATACGCGGCCCTGACGGATCGCCCCTGCCTCGTCCGGACTGAGATCAAGGGCCGGGATGTCGTCCAGCCCCGCCTCCAACGGCAGGATTATGTCTTCAAGTCGCGCGCCTCTACCAACAGCGTTCAATTTGTCCAGCGAAATCGCCTGATTTTCGGTAAACGGACCAGCCTTCGTACGGCGCAAATAAGTAACATGACCAAGCGTGCCGAGGCTGCGGGCAATATCGCGCGCTAGGGACCGTATATAGGTACCTTTGCTGACATTAGCCACCAACGTGACGGTATCCGCCAATTCGAGCGGGGCGGCGGGGTCGTAGGGGTCGGGGCGTCCGACAGTGGTGTCAAACGTCGAATCGACATCGTCCATTCGTCCAGCGCCCGATGGAAACTCAAGCGAGTGGATGGTCACAAGCCGCGACTTCATTTCCACTTCCTCGCCCGCCCTCGCCCGGTCGTAGGCGCGTTTTCCGTCCACTTTCAGCGCTGAATAGGCAGGCGGAACCTGTTCGATCTCTCCCACGAAGTGATCCAGCACCGCAGCGACAGCCGCAAGCGGCGGCCTGCGGTCAGTGCGCGCGGTAACCTCGCCTTCGGTATCCAGCGTAGTCGTTTCCTCGCCAAACTGGATGGTGAACTCATAGATCTTGCTCGCATCGAGCATCCGCCCGGCGAGCTTAGTCGCTTCGCCCAGAGCGATGGGCAGAACCCCCTCCGCCAATGGGTCCAGCGTGCCGCCGTGCCCGACTTTCACCTTGGGATAGCCAGCCTCACGCAAATTGCGCTTCACGGCGCTCACAGCCTGCGTGGAGCCCAGCCCCACCGGCTTGTCTAGGATTATCCAGCCGTGCTGCGAGGTCATGGTCCAGCGAAACTTTGCGCGAGCGCCAGATATTTATCGAGCGCCCAATTAACCGGCGGACCAATGGTGTTTTCGAGCACGCCCAACCCCGGTGCGAACCATGTTACGGCGACAAGGCCAAGGAACAAATACATGCCAAATGGCCGCAGCTTCTCATAATATCCAACCCAGCTGCGTGGCAGTGCCCCTTCAATTATATGCGAGCCGTCAAATGGCGGGATCGGCAACAAATTGAACATGCCCAAAAAGACGTTGATCAGCAGGAAATAGAACATGCCAGTCGCAATCGGAGCGACTGCGCCGTCTAGGCCAATGATGGTCGACATTCCTGTGCCGCCTTCGGACATTCCAGCACCTGCAGGCAACGTAATACCCAGCGCGATTGCAGCGACAATCGCCAATAGAAAGTTCGTGAGCGGCCCTGCAGCAGCAACAGCCATCATTCCGAAACGCGGATTGTTAAGGCGGTTCTTCAAAACCGGCACCGGCTTAGCCCAGCCGAAGATCGGCCCTCCGACAACTGCAAGGAAGCCCGGGACAAGTAGCGTGCCGACCGGGTCAACATGCCGCAGCGGGTTGAGGCTGAGCCGATTACGCTCCTTGGCAGTCGGATCTCCCAGTGCGAGCGCAGTCCAGCCATGAGCCACCTCATGAAAGACAATGGCGACCACCAGTGACGGGATCAGAATGGCGAAAATTAGGATTGTGTCTGTCATTGCAGCATTAGATAGGGCGCGCGGAGGCTATCAACCAGCCCATTCATCTTTGAGTAGCCCGAATTGCGCAGTGTCGCGGATATATCCGGTCCAGGTGACGCGGTTTTTGCGCAGCGTTCCCTCGTGCGTTGCACCCAGCTTCTCGACCGCTGCCATCGAGCGTTTGTTGCGCGTATCCACGTTGAACTGGATGCGGCGAAAGCCATTTGCAAAAGCATGATCGATAAGCAACTTCTTCATAGTCCGGTTGAAGCCTGATCCGCGCACGGACGGGGCAATGTAAGTCCCGCCAATCTCGACACAACCAAAGGCATCGGGATTGATGTAGTTGGTCATACCGACCAGCCCACCCGTCCGCAGATCAATCACTGCAAAATTCACCCAGTTATCCAATGAATGAAACATCGCCATGGTCTCGTCAAAGCCATCATCCATCATGTTCACCGGATAGATGTCCCAAATCTCGGGATCCTCGGCACAAGCAGCGCGCATGGGTTCAAGGTGATGCTCGGCCAGCGGTTCCAGTCGGACCGGATGCACTTCCAAGGTAGCCGACAGATCAGCCATCAAGCGCTTCGCTGAAATGTTTGCGGCACAGGGCCACGTAGCGATCATTGCCGCCGATTTCGGTCTGAGCCCCGGCCTTTACCGCTGCACCGCCCTCGTCGACGCGCAAATTCATGCTTGCCTTGCGGCCGCAATGGCAAACCGCCTTTAGCTCGACCAATGAATCCGCGATGCCGAGCAGGGACGCCGAACCGGGAAACAGCTCGCCCTGAAAATCAGTGCGCAGGCCATAGCAGAGCACCGGAACGCCTACTTCATCAGCCAGGCGCGCGCATTGCCAGACCTGCTCTTTGGTCAAAAACTGCGCCTCGTCGATCATCACGCAGTCAAGTGGTTCAACCGAATGAGAGGCGTTCACACGCTCCCACAAATCAGTGCCACCCTCGAAACGGTGCGCATCCGCACCCAGCCCGATGCGGCTTTCGATGGCCCTGTCGTCGCTGCGATCATCGAGCTTCGCAGTCCACAGCATCGTCTGCATACCGCGCTCGCGATAATTGAAATCCGCCTGCAATAGCGTTGTCGATTTGCCAGCGTTCATGCTGGCGTAGTAGAAATAGAGCTTGGCCATAGAACCGCTTACCCTGAGCTTGTCGAAGGATTGTCCTTCACTTGTGATCAAACGCTAGAAGAAAGGGCGGTGCTTCGACAAGCTCAGCATGGCCGGAGGCGGGGAATACCGACAGCGAATTATTCCTCCTCACCCAAATCGCGCGCGACCTTTGGATGATTGAGCAATTTCTCGATCCGTTCGGCTTCGTCAAAGCTTTCGTCGCTACGAAACTTTAGCTTGGGCGCGAATTTCAGGCCGAGGCGCTTGGCAACTTCGCGTTGGAGGAAGGCGGTGTTCTGACGCAGCGCCTTCAGCACAACTTCCTCTTCCTCGCCCAGCAGCGGCTTTACATATGCACTGGCGTTGCGAAGGTCGGGGCTCATGCGGACTTCGGTGACTGACACCGAATGGGCCGAGAGCGTATCGTCATGCACTTCCTGCCGCGTCAACAGTTCGGACAGAATATGCCGCACCCGCTCACCCACTTTAAGGACGCGGACGGATTGTTCTTCGGACGTATGTTCTCTTCTGGCCATCAGTCTTTTGTCTCGTTCATTTTTTCAATGATACGCTTAAGCGAGCGCATATTACGCGCTGTGCCCTTACAACCAAGCCGTCGCTCCAGAAATGCGCCCGTCAGGCTAGAGACGCCGACGCCGTGTACATAGTCAAGAAACAGCATCCGGTCACCCAGCGCAAGCCGCTCGCCGCCCTTGGGCTTATGCTCTTCCAACAGCGCCTTGAAGTTTTCCACGCGCGGCTGGGCGTCAAGGAAGACGGTGTGAACGAACTTGTCCTCGCCGTGATCGGGGCCAGTGCCGTGAAAGGGGTTCTGTTCAACAGCAGCGACCAATTCATCGCGCGTTTTCACGACGGATAAGCTGTCGATCTCGAAACGGTCCTGCACCACCCAAGCAATCTTGTCGGCAATCCCCTGCGGCGGGCGTTCCTCATGATCGAACAGCACATTGCCGCTGGCGACGACGGTTTCGACATTCTCGAAGTCTTCACGCTCTAACGCCTCGCGCAGGTCCGCCATCAGCAAGCGGTTTCCGCCAACATTGATGGAACCGAGAAAGGCGACGTAGCGAGGCATCTTAAAGGGCGAAGAACATTAAAGGTATCAAGGCAATTCCAATCACGACTAGAAGACAAGTCAGGCCGCCTGCAAACAAGCCGAAACCTACGTCATCATTTTCAGAACGGCGCTGAATTGTCTCTTCGTCCGGATCTACGCTCACAGCGTCCGTTCACGCTCCTCGACTTCGAAGACTTCGAGCTGATCGCCTGCTTTGACGTCATTCGTGTCTTCCAGAACCACACCGCATTCGAGGCCCGTGCGGACTTCGTCCACATCGTCCTTGAACCGGCGCAGGCTGGCGATGGTCGTTGCCGAAATGATGACATCGTCGCGCGTGAGACGGGCAAAGAGACCCTTACGGATAACGCCTTCTTCGACAAGTAGACCAGCCGCCTTGTCCTTCTTACCGGACTTGAACACTTCCTTGACCAACGCACGGCCAACGACGTTCTCGATCTTTTCAGGACCAAGCTCGCCGGCCATCTCGGCACGGACATCGTCGGTCAGATCATAGATCACATCGAAGTATTTCGTGCGGACCGTATGGCGCGCGATTAGCTCGCGTGCCTTGGGGTTCGGACGAACGTTGAAGCCGATAATCGGAGCATTCGAAGCCGAAGCGAGTGTAACGTCGCTCTCGGTAATCGCGCCAACGCCTGCAAGCAGAACGCGTACCTTGATATCGTCGTTCGAAATGGCGTTGAGCGCCGTGACAATCGCCTCGGTTGAGCCCTGCACGTCCGACTTGATGACCACCGGATATTCGATGACATGCTGTTTGTCGGTAAGCGCGCTGAACATCGTATCGAGGCTGGTGGGCGCGGTGGTAGTCCGCAGCTCATCCGCCTTTTCTTGGCGATATTCGGACACTTCACGGGCGCGTTGTTCGTCTTCAACCACGGCCAGCAAGTCGCCAGCGCCCGGTACGCCGCCAATGCCGAGAACTTCGACGGGGGTGGACGGCCCGGCAGTTTTGACTTGCTTGCCCTTGTCGTCGGTAATGGCGCGGACTTTGCCGCTTTCGGTGCCGACAACAAACACGTCGCCGCGTTTCAACGTGCCGCGTGTGATCAGAACGGTTGCGAGCGGACCTTTGCCCTTGTCGAGCTTGGCTTCAATCACGGTACCTTCCGCAGGGCGATCCGGGCGAGCCTTAAGCTCAAGGATTTCGGCCTGAAGCGCGATCTTTTCAAGCAATTCGTCGAGACCGGTCTTCTTGGTTGCGGAAATTTCCACGTCCTGCACTTCACCCGACATCGCTTCCACGATGACTTCATGTTCGAGCAGGCGTTCGCGGATTTTCTGCGCGTTGGCTTCGGGCTTGTCCATCTTGTTGATCGCCACGATCATCGGGACGCCAGCAGCCTTGGTATGCTTGATGGCTTCGATGGTCTGCGGCATCAACCCGTCATCGGCAGCGACGACCAGCACCACGATATCCGTGACGTTGGCACCGCGCTGGCGCATCTGGCTGAAGGCCGCGTGGCCAGGCGTATCGAGGAAGGTGATGGTGTCACCAGCCTTCGTCTTGATCTGATAAGCGCCGATATGCTGCGTAATACCGCCAGCTTCGCCGCGAACCACGTCGGTCCCGCGAAGCGCGTCGAGCAGGCTGGTCTTGCCGTGATCGACATGGCCCATGATCGTAACGACCGGTGGGCGCGGCTTCTTGGTGTCTTCGGGATCGTTATCCTCAACCTTAATATCGATGTCGCTTTCGGAAACGCGCTCGATATTGTGGCCGAATTCCTCGACCAGCAGTTCAGCTGTGTCGTGGTCGATCGACTGGTTTACGGTGACCATCATGTCCATGTTGAACAGGGTTTTGACAAGGTCAGCACCCTTCTCACCCATCCGCTTGGCCAGTTCGCCAACGGTGATGACATCAGGCACGATCACATCGCGCGTCTGCTTCTCGCGCTGCTGCTTCTTGCCGGTGTATTGCGCGCGCTTTTCCTTCTCGCGCGCACGTTTCAGCGCGGCGAGGCTGCGGGCACGAGCGCCTTCGTCTTCGTTAAGCGCACGATTAACGGAAAGCTTGCCGCCCTTGCGGCCGCCGCGATCATCCAGACGCGGCTTGCTCTCGTCCTTTTTCTTAGGACGTTTGATTTCAGGGCGCGCAACCGGCGTGAACTTGCGCGCGGAAGGTGTCGGTGATCCATCAACGACAGGCTCCGCGACCGCAGCAGGTTCTTCGACAGCAGCTTCAGGCGCAGGCTCCTCAGCCTCATTCTTTTTCTTGGGCTTCTTCGCTTCCTTGGCCGCTTCTTCTTCAGCCTTACGGTTGGCTTCGGCGCGCTGCTTTTCTTCTTCAATCGCAGCGACCTTGGCGCGCTCGTCACGCGCATTCGCATCTTCCATGGCGGAGAGGCGGGCTACCTCTGCTTCGCGCTGGAGGCGAGCGACGCGTTCCTGCGGCGTTTCGGCCGAGGAATCAGGCTTCTTGGGCGCGGGCTTCCTGGCTGCCGGAGTGGGTGCCGGGGCCGGAGTGGGCGCAGGCGTAGGAGCCGGAGCAGGTTCACTACCCGGCTTCACGATCTTGCGGCGCTTCACCTCGACCACGACCTTATTGGTCCGGCCGTGGCTGAATGTCTGTTTGACTTCGCCAGATTCAACGGCGCGCTTCAGCCCCAATGGCTTGCGTGTCCGTACTGGTTTGTCTTCGTTATCGCTCATAAAGCCCGTATTACCCTTTTGTATCAATCAGTCGCCGGAGTTAGCGCGTCATGCGATTGCACGGCGCGGCCCCCGTTTCCATCTTCGTTTTCTGCCGGAGTCTCCCCCGCAAAGTGCAGCAGGCGCTGGAGCGGATCCAAGACCCTCTCCGCTGCTTTAACATCCGCAAGCGCCAGATGGACGACATTATCGCGGCCCAATGCCACAGACAGAGCCGCCCGGTCCAGTGGCAAGCGCTGTCCGCGCCTGCCGGAACCTTCTTCTTCCAGCCCAACCCGCCAAGCCTGGTCGAGTTTGCTTGAACCATCCTGCTTCGCATCAGATGCGTGAGCCAGCCATGCCACCTGTCCGCTGCGCGCCGATTGCGCGATCCGGTCACTGCCAACCAGCAAATGCCCAGCGCGCATCGCCAGACCAAGCCGGTCGGTAAAGCTGCGCAGCAATGCGTCTTCTATCATCTGGGGTAGCTGAGCCGGAATTGCCAGCTTTGCGCCCTTAAAAGCTCGCGCCAATGCGCCGCGCAGCGTGCCCTTGGCAATCGCCGTTTCCAGCTCTGCGCGGTTCACCCCGACCCATGCGCCGCGGCCGGGGGCCTTCGCATGGATATCAGGAAGCACATCGCCGTCCAGCGAAATTGCCAGACGTACGAGCCCGTCTCGCGGTGCGGTTTCACCTGCAAGCACGCAACGGCGTTCGGGCGCGGGCTTCCGCACCTTCCCACCGTCCAAGATGTCAGAACCTAGCGGCTCATTTGGAGGATTCCGCATCGGCGGCCTCCTCTGATAGAGCTGAGTCTGAAGGCGCTGGGGCATCCGCAGCTGGTTCGTCTTCGAACCAATGCGCACGCGCAGCCATGATGATTTCGTTACCCTGCTCTTCGGTCAGGCCGTAAGTGCCCAGCACGCCGCCCTTGTCTTCCGCGCGCTGCGGAGGCCGCTTCATAGGCGGACCAGCTTCGGGATTGTTGCGGCGACGCGGCGCTTCACGCTTCTTGGCGATCAACTCGTCAGTCGCGAGATCGGCGAGGTCGTCCAGCGTCAGGATACCGGCCTTGCCAAGCACGACTAGCATCTGCTCGGTCAGATGCGGCATGGTTGCCAGATCGTCTTCGACGCCAAGTTCCCGGCGAGCGACGCGCGCAGTTTCTTCGTGGCGGTCGAGCGCTTCCTTAGCGCGGCTCTGCAGTTCTTCGGCCAAATCTTCGTCGAAACCTTCGATTTCAGCGAGTTCTTCAAGCGAAACGTAAGCCACTTCTTCCAGTTCTGCGAAGCCTTCGGCCACCAGAAGCTGTGACAATGTTTCGTCGACGTCCAATTCTTCTTCGAACATCTTCGAACGTTCGGAGAATTCCTTCTGCCGCTTAACGCTCGCCTCTTCCTCGGTCATGATGTCGATCTGGCTACCAGTCAGCTGACTGGCGAGACGAACATTCTGGCCGCGGCGTCCGATTGCCAGCGACAGCTGGTCTTCAGGCACGACAACTTCGATGCGGCTTTCATCTTCGTCCAGCACAACGCGGCTGACGGTGGCGGGCTGCAGCGCGTTGACCGTAAAGGTCGCGGCATCTTCGCTCCACGGGATGATGTCGATCTTCTCGCCCTGCAATTCCTGCACAACGGCCTGAACGCGGCTACCCTTCATACCAACACAGGCGCCGACCGGGTCGATGCTGCTGTCATGGCTGATAACGCCGATCTTGGCGCGGCTGCCCGGATCGCGGGCTGCGGCCTTGATTTCGATGATGCCGTCGTAAATTTCGGGCACTTCCTGCGCGAACAGCTTCTTCATGAAGTCAGGGTGCGCGCGGCTGAGGAAAATCTGCGGGCCGCGGTTGTTACGCTCGACCTTGGTAATCAGCGCGCGGACACGCTCGCCAACACGGGCGGCTTCGCGCGGGATTTGCTGGTCACGGCGGATAACGCCTTCTGCGCGGCCAAGATTGACGATCACATGACCGAATTCAACCGACTTGATGACACCGGTGATGACTTCGTCGGCGCGGTCCTTGAACTCTTCATACTGGCGCTCACGCTCGGCATCGCGGACCTTCTGGAAGATCACCTGCTTGGCGCTCTGCGCATCAATGCGGCCCAGCTCAACGGCGGGAAGTGGATCGACGATGAAGTCACCGACGGAAGAACCCGGCTCGAGCTTTTCAGCCTGCGCCAGATCGACCTGCTTGAAGTAATCTTCAACTTCTTCCACCACTTCGACAACGCGCCACAAGCGCAAATCGCCCGTAAGCGGGTCAAGCTTCGCACGAATGTCGTTCTCTGCGCCGTAACGGCTGCGTGCGCTCTTCTGGATCGCTTCTTCCATCGCTTCGATAACGATGCTCTTATCGATCATCTTCTCGGTGGCGACGGCGGTTGCAATTGCAAGCAGCTCAGCTTTGTTGGCGGAAATCGCACTGGCCATGGGTCTAGTCTTCCTGTTCTTCGATAATGTCGTCTGCACCACTAGTATCTAGCGGGCGGGTGGCAGCGATAAGCTTGTCCGTCAGGACGAGTTTCGCTGAATGGATGCTGGCAAAAGGGAACGTAGAAGTCTTTGCCTTGAAATCTTCGACCGTCACCATCTCGTTTTCGATGCCGGCCAAAATACCCTTGAACGTCTTGCGAACCTTGCCGTCACCGCTCTCTATACCATCACTGAGCGAAACGCGCACCTCATGTCCGGCCCAACCGGCAAAATCTTTTACGCGGGTCAGAGGACGGTCAATGCCGGGGCTACTGACTTCGAGGCGGTAAGCGCCCTCAACCAGCGTATCGCCAGCTACTTCGAGTTCGTCCATCCGGACCGAAATCGCGCGCGACAGTTCGGCGCATTGTTCGATCAGCAGCTGACCGGTCGCCGGATCTTCGGCCATGATCTGCAAACCGCGTTCGCCGTCACCGGCGTCCGAACCGATCATCTTCACGCGCACGAGATCGAAACCCAGAGCTTTCGCGACGGGTTCGATTACTTCGGCAAGGCGTGCGATATCGGCCATTCAGTCTCCAAAAATCCGGCAATGTATGACAAAGTAGCATCGTGCCGGCCCCGTCTGGCGCCAGCCCCACTTTGAGTAACAATGTCGGGATGGCTGCTAATTAGGAGCAGTAACGGCGAAACGCAAGCGCGATTGGTGCAGGGGTTAAATCAGCCCGGTGTTGCTGTGGACTTTTCCGCTTCATCGCGGGTGAATACTTCCCAAATGATGCGATCAGGGTCAGCAGTCCAATTCTTATTCGATTGAGCGCAACAGCAATGCATCTCACCCTCTTCGAAGCGTGGCCCCTTCGCAGCAGCGATCCTTGAATATATGCCGTCAAGTTCGCCACTGTCTGCAGCCTGCATGCCCAAGTGAGCAATTACCGGCGCCGCATATTAGCATTTAGAGACACTCTTGTTCGCCTCAGTCGTCGGTCAGGGAATAATTGCCCCAATCGTCACCATAAGTGTCGCGGGCGTCACGCAGCTTCCGACGTTCGCGAGATGGCTTCGATATCGTTGACAAAGCGCGCGCGATTTTCAGCGACTTCGGGTGATGTCGTGACATAAGATACGCCCGCTCCGAACAGCATGATCCTGCCAAAACACAATATCGCTATTGTAGCAAAAATGTATTTGATCATGCGCATCGGCTGCCCCCTCCCAGCTAATCGGTGAGGATTATGCAAAAACACCCTAAAAATTCCGTTAATCTTCGGCGAGGCCGTGCTTCTTGATCGTGTGGCGCATCTGGTCGTAACTTAAACTGAGCGCTTTAGCGGTTTGGCGCTGGTTCCAGCGGTGCTTACCCAAAGCATGCTCGACGATTTCACGTTCATGCGCATCGACTGCCGAGCGCAAGTCGTCAACATTATCGAGTGACGGTTTTGGCTCCGGCGCTTCGTTGACCGGCTGCGCATCACCAGCAGTGGCATCAATCGGCGCGCGCGGTTGGCTTTGCGGCATCCACGGCGAATCGAACGGGTCGAACTGGGCGAAGCCGATCGGCTCCTGCCAATTGTCCCACCGGTAAACCGCGCGCTCAGTTACATTGCGCAATTCGCGGACATTGCCCGGCCAGTCATATTCATCGAGTTGCTTGGCAACATGTTTTGAGTAACCGGGCCAGGCTTCCCAGCCCAGTTCCGCCGCCATGCGGCGTCCGAAATAATCGGCCAGCACTTCAACGTCACCCTCGCGCACGCGCAGGGGCGGCAAAGTAACGACTTCAAAGCTCAGCCGGTCGAGCAGATCGGCACGGAAACGGCCTTCCTTGGCTAGCTGCGGCAGGTTTTCGTTCGTAGCGGCGACGATCCGCACATCGGTGCGCACCGGACGGTTGGAGCCAATCCGGGTTACTTCGCCATATTCTACGGCGCGGAGCAGGCGTTCCTGCGCGCCCATCGACAAAGTTGCCAGTTCGTCGAGAAATAGCGTCCCTTTGTCGGCTTCTTCAAACTTTCCGACGCGTTGTTTGGTAGCGCCCGTGAATGCCCCAGCTTCGTGACCGAACAGCTCTGCCTCGATCAGTGTTTCGGGCAATGCGGCGCAGTTCATCGTTATCAGCGGCTCGCCCCAGCGGCTGGACAGACGGTGAAGGCGTTCGGCGATGAGCTCCTTGCCCGTTCCCCGCTCGCCAATAACGAGTACCGGGCGCGACATCGGTGCCGCGCGGCTGGCGCGTTCAACGGCGTCGAGAAACGCCCCTGACTGCCCGATAAATTGTCCTTCGCGTTCCATATTGCCGACTTATAGGGAAAATTCCCAACATTTGGCAAATGTTTCCATACTAAATATTGGCGTATTTGCTTAACATGCTGTAAAACATACTTTTGCTGGTTTTGGCACACCCCTTGCATTTAGGTGAACACAACCGACAGAGGGATTTGAACCATGTACAACCGCAGTTTCTTCGACAGCCAGCTCGGCAAGGCCGCGCTCGTTTCGATCGCCGCCATGGTGATGCTGAATGTCGCAGCCGCGATGGCTGGCGGTTCACCCTCACTGGGCATCGAGGCTGGTCTCGAAATGAGCATCCCATCCATGATGGCGAATCTGGCGTGAACCAGCCAACCGAACATGATCCCCTTTCCCCTATCGGGTCGAAGCAGCAGTCCCAAGGCGGGGCCGACGCTGAAAACAGCGCACCCCGCGCTTCGACCCGTAACCGCTTCGACGTTGAGCTGGAGCGCATGCGCCGCAGCCCCACTCCGACACAATCTGCTAGAAATGCAGCAGACGAAATCAAAGAAGCCTTTTCAACTGGAGTTCCCTTGATGGGTATTTTCTCGCGTACACGTGATATCATTGCCGCCAACTTTAACGACATGCTGGATAATGCCGATGACCCGGCAAAAATGATCCGGATGATCATTATGGAAATGGAAGAAACGCTTGTCGAGGTGCGTGCAAGCGCCGCCCGCACCATCGCCGACCAGAAAGAGATGCATCGCCATGTGGTAAAGCTGGACCGGCTGGAAGCTGACTGGAGCGAGAAGGCACAGCTGGCTCTTTCCAAAGATCGTGAAGATCTCGCCCGCGCTGCTCTGGTGGAAAAGAGGAAAGCCACCGACATGGGCGGCCAGCTCAAGGCTGAAATTGCCGTCCTCGACGATGCGCTGCGCGCTTACGAACAGGACATCGAGAAGCTGCAGGTTCGCCTGCGCGAAGCTCGCAGCCGCCAGACGGCCATCGCCGCCCGCCTCGAAAGTGCTGAAAACCGCGTGAAGCTGCGGACGCTGATGTCGAACGAGCGCGTAGACGAGGCTCTGTCACGCTTCGACCAGTTGGAGCGCCATGTCGATTACGCCGAAGGCCGCGCGGAAGCGCTGACCATCGCGGAAGGCACGGGCGGTCCGTCACTCTCGGACGAGATTGCCGCGCTGGAAGGCGCCGACAAGATCGACGACGAACTTGAACAGATGAAGGCCGCCCTTAAGGGCGCCGCTGAAGATAAGAAGGATTGATCAGATGTTCCCAAGCGAAATTATCATCGTACCGATACTATTCATCGGACTGCCATGGCTGATCATGCACTACATCACGAAGTGGAAGACAGCTGGCACAATCACCAATGACGACGAACAGCTGCTCGACGAGCTCTATCATCTGGCAAAACGCCTCGACGACCGAATGGATACCGTCGAACGCCTAGTTAAGAGCGACAATCCGGCATTTGATTCAGCACGGCTGATGCACGACCGCGAAATCGACAATCAGCCACTCCGTGAACTCGACCGCCTGATCGCCGAAAAGGGAGACAAATAATGACGAGCGAAAGAACCACTCTCTATCGCGACAAACAAAACGGGAAGCTCATGGGCGTTTGCGCCGGGATCGCCAACTATACCGGCGTGAATGCGCTTTGGGTTAGGCTCGGCTTCGTTGCTGCACTGCTCACCGGTATCCTTGGGCCAATCATCATCCCGGGCTATTTCCTGACCGGGTTCCTGCTGAACAAGAAGCCTCAACATCTCTATGTTGACCAGCAGGAAGAAAAATACTGGCAGCGCGTCCGCCAGAGCCCGACCCGCACGGCCCGCGAAATCCGCAGCCAGTTCCGGGATATCGACCGCCGCCTGGCCGACGTTGAAACATTCTACGTGACCAGCAACCCGCGCCTATCTGCGGAAATCGAACGCCTACGCTAAGACTTGCTTCAGGGAGAATATAAATGGGCGATCTAATTGGGTTAGTAGCTGTCTCCGCGCCATTCGTAATGGTCTTGGGCTTGGTTTGGATGAAGCAACGCGGCAAACTGGAAGAGAAGCGTTTGGAAACAACTGCCTCGCACAGTGCCGAAAAAGCAGCGCAATACGCGTCGCATACAAAGGAACTTGAGCAACGCGTCCAGGTTCTCGAACGCATCGTAACCGATCGCGGCTATGACATTGCCACGCAGATCGAAGCTCTTCGCGACACCCAGAGTGTCGAGCAGAAAGATAGCGGCACTCCGCTGAACATCAGCAAGCAGGAGCGTGTATAATGAACTTCGGTGAACCGAGCTTCGTATTGACGATCATCATGATCTGCACCGTCGGCTGGATTGCCAACAACTGGATCCGCGCGAAGCACGGCTACGCCCTCGAAGACGAATGGGGCGGCAAGACCGAGCGCAAAGATGATGCCGACGCGGCAAAGCTGCGCGAAACCAACGCGAAACTGCTCGCCATGATCGAGAAGCAGGACAAGCGAATGGCTGCGCTGGAAACCATTGTGACTGACAAGGGCTACCGCCTGAACGAAGAAATCGAAGCTTTGCGTAGCGAGAATGACAAGGACAGCGGCGTGCCGCTCGATATCAAGAAGCAGGAGCAAGTCTGATGGACGGCGATCTGTTCCTCATTTTATGCTTTGTTCTGATCATCGCCTCAATCGTGCTCGGGATCGCGGCTGGCACGCACAAGCGCCATCTTGAATATAAGGAGCGCAAAGAGGTCTACGAGCGTGAGAACACCGCCGCCAGTCCGTCTGCCTCTGGCGGTAAGATCGAACAGCTCGAACAGCGCGTACGTGTGCTGGAACGCCTCGCGACCGATCGCGGCCAGGATTTGGCTCTGCAGATCGAAGAGCTTCGCGAAAGCGCCGGCGTAGAACTAAAAATTGCGAGTAAGGAACTGGAACGATGAACTTTTGGACAGCCGTTGTCATTATCGCTGTGATTTGGGGCATCGTGCAGGCTTACCGCGCACGCAGCGGCATCGTTTCCGATAAGGAAGGCAATCAATCCGCTTTGCCGCGCGACAATGAACAAGCACTGGAAGCTGAAGTCACCGAATTGAAAGAACGCATCAAAGTTCTCGAACGGATTGCGACATCCGACCGGGAAAGCAAACAGATTGCGTCAGAAATCGAAAGCCTGCGGGACAAGTAGGCGAAAATAACAAGGGAATAGGAGCGAGATCGATGAGCGAATATATGCTGATTGCCGCTGCATCACTGGTCGGCCTGGTGGTAGTTGCTGCCTCCATGCTCAAAGGATGGGAAGGCTGGCTGGCGCTGAAGCGCAGCGAAATTGAACGCGCGACCGCGTTGCCGCATGCCGAGCATGAAATCGAAGGCGGCGCAAGTTCCGGCATGGCCCGGATCGAAATCGCCGACCTGAAGGAACGCATCCGCAAACTGGAAGCCATTGCAAGCGGGGTGGAACTCTGACGCTACACTGCTAGTTGCGCATATATGAGATCACTTTCTGACATTGCCGAAGAATATGACTTCCTCGAAGGCGACGAGCGTTACCGCTTGCTGATCGAGCTAGGCCGCGATCTGGAAGAAATGCCAGACGCCTTGAAAACCGATGCCACGCTGGTGCGCGGATGTTCCGCCAATGTTTGGGTCTACCCCACGCAACACGGCGAAAAACTCCACTTCCTCGCCGATAGCAACGCTGCGATCACCAAAGGTATCGTCGCTCTGGTGCTTTCCGCAGTGCAGGATAAGCCCGCTACCGAGGTTAAGGATATGGATGTGACCGCCGCGCTGGAACCCTTCGATCTGAAGAACCAGCTCAGTTCCAACCGGACGCAGGGCATTCCCAACATGATTGCTCTCGTCAAAGAGCATGCGGCGCGAATTTCTGCCTAAACGCCGCGCAACCAGAAGATTGCGGAACGTCTGACACTTCGGCGCATTGTGAAGCTCGAAAGGTTGCGCCTTACGCTGCGTTGACCGCCAACGTTAGGAAACAAGCATGCCGATCATCATTCTCATCGCGACCATTCTGCTGCCGCCGCTCGGCGTTGCACTTAAGCACGGTCTCAACAACGACTTCTGGATTAATCTGATCCTCACGATCGTTCTGTTTGTGCCTGGGCTGATCCACGGCGTTTACGTAAACTATCTGCGCTAGAACCAGCCAGTACAGGGCAATCCGTTAAGGCATTCGCGCTATAACACTGCTGAACGGCATCGCATTGCGCGGTGCCTTGCGATTGGATTTAGCCTATGCCTGATACCAGCTTCGACACTGCGTGCGACAATCTGTCGGGGCTGGTCGATGCCGCTCAATATGAACGGCTGCGCTGGGACCGCAACGAAGGCCCTCTGCTTACCAAGCTTGTCGACTGGGCGCGCGAGTCCTTCGAGCAGCACGATGAGTTCGAGCTGACCGAAGAAGGGTCGGTAACCGACCGCAAGCGTTTCGTGCTGAAAGTCCACGCCAAGCGGACAATCGGGATAGCTTTTCAGGTTGTCGATGGGCTCGCCATTATCGAGCCTGATCTGGCTGATCGCAGCAGTTACGGCTTGTCATCGACAGACCGGATCACCGCGCCGATGCACGAATTTCACGAAGACTGGGTGAAGGCAGCACTGCAAGAAATCTTTAGCCAGGTTCATCCGTTGGCTTCTAATACCTAACTAGGCGCCCGCGCTATTGCGCACCACCGCCTCGCCGCTTTCGCGCTGCCCCTTGAGTTCGGCCTTCAGCTTCGCCGGATCGGCAGCGAACACAAAACCGAAGCTGACGCCGCCTTCTTTGCCCACGGTGGCGTGGTGGAGCTTGTGCGCTTGAACCAATCGCTTGGCATAGCCGCGTTGCGGGACCCATTTGAAATAACGTTGATGCACCAACCCGTCATGCACCACGGTGTAAATTAAGCCGTAAAGCGTGATCCCGAATGCCGTCCACCACAGCGCCGCGGAGACATAAAAACCAATCAAAAACATGAAAAAAACGATGGTGCCGAAAGCAACGGCGAACAGGTCGTTTTTCTCAAGCACTTTGTCATGCGGTTCGTGATGATCGCGGTGCCAGCCCCAGCCCCAGCCATGCATGATGTATTTATGCGCATACCAGGCAAAAAACTCCATCCCAACGACCGAAGTGGTCACAATGGCGATGATTTCCCACACATTCATGCGGCAGCTCCGCTAGCATTTTTGAGCGCCAGACGGCGGACAGCTGGAAGCGCCCACCACGGTACATTCGGGTTCAAATGGTGTTCGTGATGATAGCCGAAATGGAAGCAACTTGCGAGGCTAGCGAGCACGCCGAAACCCTCACTACGGGCGTTGTGCTGGTCCGCGAACGCATCGCCGCCATGCCGGTGCGGACGGAAAGTGCCGAAGTAGAATAGCTGGACGGACGACAGGATCGCAGGCGCGCCATAGAGCAGGACGATTTTCGCAACCGGTATATCGAGCACCAGCCAGTAGATCGTCACGACGCTCGATACGAACAGGATCGATTGCCAGCCAAAATAGCGCTTCAGGAAAGTAAAATACCAACGTCCAAAATCGCGCGGGTTCGCATGGTCGAAGTCGGGGTCATCAGGCGAACCGGGCTTCTTATGATGGACGAAATGAGCATCCCGCATCTTGCCCCACGCAAATCCGGCATAAAGGAACAGCAGGCTTGCCCCGATGCCAGAGTTCAACCGGGGTCGCCCCGGTGCCAGCGAGCCATGCATCGCATCGTGGCTGATGATGAAAAGCCCGACGGAGAGCCAGCACTGCACCGCGCCCATAAATAGGGCAAACGGCAAGGTTGCCCATGTCAAATCGAACACAAACATAGCATAGAAATGAATCGTCAACCATGCCGCGACATTGGCAAATGCCAGCGCTAGCCCGATCACCGATTGGCGAACGCGCGCTGTCTGGATATTCGGGGCAGAGATATTGCTCATAAGGCGTATATACGCATTCAGAGGCGCAGATGAAACAGGGACGTTGGACCTAGGTCTGATTCTCGGCCTTTGGCGCAAAGAAAAACGCGGCGACTTCCTCGCCAATTCTCGCAGGCCGGAGAGTTGAGGAATCGATGCAGCACCAGCTTGAGTTGATTTCCGCGACCACTTCCTCGCCCCGTTCGATCACCGTGGTATAAAACGCGCGCGCTCCGCGGATCTTTTCCAGCACGGTTCGCGCAATGATATCATCGTCCAGAAATGCCGGTTTGCGGTAGGTAATTTCGTGCTTCAGCGCGACCCATGCCTTGCTCGCAACTTCTTCTGCAGGAGCGATTTTCTGCCAATGCGACAAGACCGCATCCTGCACCCAGCCGAGGTAGCGGGCGTTGTTCACATGCCCCATGAAATCAATGTCCGAAGGGACGATTGTGATAGGGAATCGGTATGGTGTTGCTGACATGACTGTAAGTTACACCACAAAACCTTTCGCTTCCATGACAAGAATTTCTATTTTCGGTCTTATCTTGCCACTGTGTCCCATCCGCAGCTAATCCGGGCCCATGGCAAGCAAACCGCGCACATTGTATGAAAAGATCTGGGGCGCCCACGTTGTGGAGCGACGCGACGATGGCACCAGCCTCGTCTATATCGACCGTCACCTGGTTCACGAAGTCACCAGCCCGCAGGCATTCGAGGCGCTGCGCGTAAGCGGGCGTAAGGTCCGCCGGCCCGACTTGACGCTGGCCGTCCCTGATCACAATCTGCCTACCACTGCCCGGCTCGATGCGCAGGGTAATAAAATTCCGATTGCCGACGCGCAAAGTGCTGCACAACTCGAAGCACTTGAAGCAAACGCCCCCGCCTTCGGCATCCGCTACATCGACGCCAGCGCTGCAGAACAAGGCATCGTCCATGTAATTGGCCCCGAGCAAGGATTCTCGCTGCCCGGTTCAACCATCGTCTGCGGCGACAGCCACACCGCCTCCCACGGGGGGCTCGGCGCTCTGGCTTTCGGCATCGGTACCAGCGAAGTCGAGCATGTGCTCGCCACGCAAACACTTCTGCTGACGCAGTCCAAGAGTATGGAAGTGCGCGTAACCGGCACGCTTGGCCCCGGCGTCACGCCCAAGGACCTCGTGCTTCATATCATCGGCGTGGTCGGCACCGCAGGCGGGACCGGTCACGTGATCGAATATCGCGGTGAAGTGTTCGAGCGGATGAGCATCGAGGGCCGCCTGACCGTGTGCAACATGTCAATCGAAGCTGGCGCCCGCGCTGGCCTGATCGCGCCCGACGACAGCGTGTTCTCCTATCTCAAGGGCAAACCAATGGCGCCTAAGGGAGCCGATTGGGACAAGGCGCTGGCTTGGTGGAAGACCTTACAGACCGACGAAGGCGCAGTCTTCGACAAGAGCGTCACCATCGACGCCGCCACAGTCGAACCGACCGTGACATGGGGCACCAGTCCCGAAGACGTCGCCTCCATTGGTGGCAAAGTCCCCGCTCCGGAAGATTATGCCGACCCATCGAAGCAAGACGCGGTGCGTGCCAGCCTTGAGTATATGGGCCTCACGCCCGGTCAGTTGCTGGCCGAAATTCCGGTCGAAAACATCTTCATCGGCAGCTGCACCAACAGCCGTATCGAAGACCTGCGCGCAGCCGCCGCAATCCTCAAAGGACGCCGCAAGGCTGACAATGTGAAGTGGGCAATCGTCGTTCCGGGATCCGGTCTCGTAAAACTTCAGGCCGAAGAAGAAGGCCTCGACAAGATATTCACAGACGCGGGCCTCGAATGGCGAGAGCCGGGCTGTTCAGCCTGCCTCGGCATGAACCCCGACAAGGTACCGCCGGGCGAACGCTGCGCTTCCACCAGCAACCGCAACTTTGTAGGCCGTCAAGGTCCAGGAGCGCGCACCCATTTGTTAAGCCCCGCAATGGCGGCGGCGGCAGCGGTTACGGGCCATCTGACCGATGTGCGTGATATGTCTGCTACCGAATAATTCTCCGGAAACCCTTGCCAGCAGGCGTAGTGGATAGCATCTAATCATTATGACAAAACGCGCTCCCAAAAACATGGGCGGCAAGGCCGCAATCGCTGGTGCCATCGGTTCCGCCGCAATCGCCGCAGCCGTCCTTTACGCCAACCGGCGCAAGGATAAGAAGGATGCCGCCAAGGCTCCTCCTCCAAAGCAGAAGCCGGAAACAGATTGATGGACAAATTGGTCGAAGCTCATGGACGCGCGATTCCGCTCGGGCGCAAGAACGTCGACACTGATCTGATTATCCCGGCGCGCTGGCTTAAGACTATTACCCGCGAAGGTTTGGGCGAAGGCGCATTTGAAACCCTCCGCGCCAAACCGGACAATGTCTTCGATCGACCTGAGTTCGCAGGCGCTCCAATTCTGATTGCTGGCGATAATTTCGGCTGCGGATCGAGCCGCGAACATGCCGCATGGGCTATGCTCGATATGGGCATCCGCGCCGTTATAGCCCCGTCATTCTCCGATATTTTTGCGAGCAATGCCTTCAAGAACGGCATTTTGACCGTGGTTCTGCCGCAGGATCAGATAGACCGCCTGCTCGAAGTCGCTGCGACCGATCCCGTCTCGATTGATCTGGAAGACCAAACGGTCACCACACCGTTTCAGGATCGCTTTAGCTTTGAAATCGACCCGTTCCGCAAGAATTGTCTGATGCAGGGTCTCGACGAGGTCGGCCTGACGCTTGCCCGCGAAACATCCATCGCCGCTCACGAATCCCGCCAATCGGCGCAAATGCCCTGGCTCGCCAAGGGCAACACCAATTTTCACGGAGAGACTGCATGAAAGCCCTCAGAAGCCACGAAATCGGCGGTCCCGAGACACTGACGCTGGACGAGGTCGATGCACCGACGCCCCGCAAGGGCGAAGTTCTGGTCGCGGTGAAAGCCTGCGCAATCAATTTCCCCGACACGATCATCATCCGCGACATGTATCAGATGAAGCCGCCCCGCCCGTTTTCACCCGGCGGTGAAATCTCCGGCGTGATCGAGGCCGTTGGCGAAGACGTCACTGGTTGGAATATCGGCGACAAGATTATGGCCGGTATCGGCGCAGGCGGTCTTTGCGAGAAAGTCATAGTCAACGCCGCTGGCATGTTTGCCGTACCTGATGGCGTGTCATTCGAGACCGCTGCGAGCATTCTGATGACTTATGGCACCAACATCCACGGGCTTAAGGATCGCGGACATATCAAGGAAGGCGATACGCTGCTGATCCTCGGTGCGGCAGGCGGCATCGGTCTCGCGGCAATCGAACTTGGTAAAGCCTATGGCGCGCGCGTCGTCGCCGCCGTTTCCAGCGAAGAAAAGGCTGAGGCTGCCCGCAAGGCCGGCGCAGACAAAGTTGTGATCTATCCGCGAGCGCCGTTCGATAAGGACACATCAAAAGCACTCGCAGGCCAGTTCAAGGAAGCATGCGGCCCAGACGGAGCGAACCTCGTCTATGACGTTGTCGGCGGAGATTATTCCGAGCCTGCATTGCGAGCAATTGCATGGGAGGGCCGCTTCCTAGTAGTCGGTTTCCCGGCTGGAATCGCAAAGATGCCGCTCAACCTGACCTTGCTGAAAAGCTGCGACATTGCTGGCGTATTCTGGGGTGCATTCGCCGCCCGCGAGCCGAAGCGCAATGCAGCTAATATTGCAGAGCTGTTCGAATTGCTCAAAGCGGGCAAGATTAACCCGATGATCTCCGAGACATTCCCGCTGGAACGCGGCGCCGAAGCCATCACGAAGCTCGCAAATCGTGAAGCTATTGGCAAACTTGTGGTAGTGATGGATTCGTAATGGCTTGCGAGTGCAGCCTACCGCCCCCAACTCGCGCCGATAATTTCAGGAGCCTGCTATGACTGACTTTAAAGACCGCGAACGCGGCGAAGAAGCCAAATTCGCTCACGATAGCGAAATGGAATTTCGCACCGCTGCCCGCCGCAACAAGCTGCTAGGCCATTGGGCAGCAGAAAAGATGAAACTGACCGAAGAAGAAACCGACGCCTACGCCAAAGCTGTGGTGCAGGCAGACTTCGAAGAAGCGGGTGATGAAGATGTTGTGCGCAAACTGCTCGGGGATCTGACCGCAGCGGGTGTCGAGATCGACGAAGCCGGTATCCGCACCGCACTTGAAGAAAAGAGCGTCGAAGCCCGCCGCCAGCTGATGGGCGGAGTTTAGAACCGGTGCCAATGTCCGCTGCCGAAATCGAAGGCATGATTGTGGCTGCCCTACCCGGTGCCGTGGTCGAAATGACCGATCTGGCCGGTGACAATGATCATTGGGCAGCCCGCGTTGCTGCGCCTGCATTCGCGGGAAAGAGCCGCGTCCAGCAGCACAAAATGGTCTATGAGGCGCTGGACGGGAAAATGGGCGGCGTGCTCCACGCCTTGCAACTAACGACAGCCGTCCCCACCTCCGCTGAGTAATTCAACGCTTCCGAGGTTAGCAAAATGTCCGATATCGATACCCGTATTTCCAAGATCGTCGGTGATGCCGACGTCGTGCTTTTCATGAAAGGCACACCGCTGTTCCCGCAGTGCGGATTTTCAAACAAGGCGACTGCGATACTCGAGCATTGTGGCGTCGCATATGACAGCGTCGATGTTCTTCAGGATCAAGAGGTCCGCCAGGGCATCAAGAGCTTTTCCGACTGGCCAACAATCCCCCAGCTTTACGTGAAGGGCGAGTTTGTCGGCGGCAGCGACATTATGATGGAAATGTATGAAGCCGGTGAACTTCAACAGTTGATGGACGAAAAGCAGGTCGCCAAGGCCGAATAGGCTGCACTCTCTTTTCCAAGCCTACGACATAAAAAAGGCCCGCCGGGGAGGCGGGCCTTTTCTTTGGGGAGGAGGGACCCTGATGGCCCGAAGGAACCAGGGGGGGGTAGAGAGCCGGGTCCTGCCTCAAAACTTAGACCAGATAAACGTTACAATGCACGGGCCGTGCCAGTTTTACAGCCTTGCAGTTTTCCGCGGGTTGCGGTGGTAAGTGCCGGATTAACTTTTGAACTGCCTGTCAAAATTTCCGACATCATAGCAGCGTCAGGACTTGGCAAGGCGGCCGATGCACAGCAGACAGGCTGGTGATGGAAGAAACCGCCCCAGCAGAGCAGCTCAAAGTCATCCCAGCGGCCACAGTCGTAATTTTCCGACACGCGAAAGACGGCGGAGCGCCAGAGCTACTGATGGTCACCCGATCACGCAACATGGCCTTTGCTGCCGGAATGGTTGTCTTCCCCGGCGGGCGGGTTGATCCCGAGGACTTCGAACTCGCGCGGGAATTGGCAACCGCCCTTCCCGAAGACGAAGCCGCCCACCGCGTCGCCGCAATCCGTGAAACGCTGGAAGAAACCGGCCTCGCCATCGGTATCAAGGGCAATGTTGATGCTGGCCTGGCAAGGTCAGCCCGCGAGCTCCTCCTTCAAACAGGCGCACTCGCCCCGGTTCTCGAAAAGTTCGGTTGGCAAGTCGCGGTGGATGAAGTCGTTCCCTTCGCCCGCTGGTATCCCAAGAACGAAAAACTTCCGCGCGTGTTCGACACGCGCTTCTACCTTGCCGATCTGGGCACTGGAGCGGTCGACATCACGGTGGACAAAACAGAAAACACAAAGCTGTTCTGGGCGAGCGCAAAGCAAGCGCTGGCCATGGCCGACGAGGGCGAGATCAGCGTGATTTTCCCGACACGCCGCAATCTCGAACGACTCGCTCTATTTGCAACCTTCGCCGAGGCCGAAGCTCAAGCACGGGCGATACCATCCGACACAATCACGCCGTTCATTTCGGGCGACGGGGACGAGCGACGGCTCTGCATCCCCGAAGGACTGGGCTATCCGGTAACGAGTGTATCGCTGGCGGATGCTGCAAGGGGATAGATTGGCGCTGGTCGCAGTCCGCCGCGAACTCGTCTCCAAGGTGATTTCCCTGTTAATCAGGGAATTAACAGGGAGAATATCGTTTTTTGGCCGCTAAACAGGCCACTTTCGTGTAATTTCAGCCATTTGCCCCAAAAAATCTGACTTAGTTTCAGCAGCTTAAGTGCGTGAAACAGACGTTTCCCTGTTATTCGACGGAACAGGGAATTAATTCGGCGATAACAGGGGGTTTAATTACCGGAACAGGGACTGTTTTTCAGCATAACAGGCAATCGCCGTATCGTTGGCAAACGAACAATCGTCTCTGAACTGACAGCAAACCGGCCTGCCGCACCGAAGGTGAATTCAGCTATTAGCCAGACCTTTTCACGAGAACTCCTTTGTGACGTGATAAAGTGGCACAACAGATTCGATGCCAAGAACGTCTGCTCTTGGGTGGTAATCTGCCTGTCCGCTTTTGGTGAAGTTCAAGAAGCAGCTGAATGTCCGAAAGTGGGTGGTTAGCGGACGTAGGTCCGCTCAATAATTATGCCTTTGGCTGCAAGGTCAAGACGCTGGGAGGGCCTACGCTAACTACATCAACAATATGATTTAGCGTGGTCAAGGACCAGTGCTGAAGAGGGCCAGGAATTTCGTCACATGCGAAAGTGGTTTCAGATACGTAGCGTTGAAAGGCGGAGTTCCACCGTTGCTCAAGGTGATCGATCAATGGCGGTTCGTCCGTTTCAGGTTTCCAATAGCTTTCGTTCCTGACCGAGTAGGCCACGTAGTTACCCCAATGGATTTCCGATGAACGGGACGCCTCGGTGAGCATTATTTGTTGTCCTTCGCCGAGCGCGACACCCGCGAACTCGATTGGCTTCGGTTCGCCAAGTAGCCCCTCGACTACGACTATCCTAAGCTCATTGTCTGACGGTTCCCCAATCTCGGTTAGAAAAAGATTGAGCGCCCCTTTTGAAAAATTCATCATCACATTCCAATGCGTTCGCGAGAACACGAATAACCGCGCACTGGTGGTGTCCGCAAGTGGGTCGTCTGCAGACTGTCCGCTTTTATCAGAAACCCACGACAAGTGGACAGTCCGCTTTTTGTAAGATGCAACAAGCTGCTGAATGTCATAAACTGGGTGGGAAGCTGCCGCTTAGTCGGACTCTTTCAACCACTTCTCCAAGTCAGGCTGCATCCAACCCAAATCCTCGGTTAATCCAAATGTATCACATTGGTTTTTGAACGTATCTAAAGCGAAACCAAAGCCCATGCGGTAACCTCTGGTAAAATCCGTATCTGTCGATTGGTCTTCTTGCTGCTCGCGCAGCCAAACGACAGTATCGCGGAGCATCATCGCCTCATCAGATGGCTCAATAACCTTCAACGACGAAGCTGCGTAGCGCAGTATGTAAGGCTTCTCCGTTGGCTCCCTAATCGGAAGCGTCTTGCCAAAGAAAGCAACATAGCAATCATAGGCGTCGATTTCGTCATTCCCCCAGCAGTGAACAACGACACCCTCTTCAGGCTTGCCCTCCTCGCTTTCCAGCCGCACTTTTGTGCCGGGTGATAAATATCGATCTTTTGTCATTCTTCAATTCTGACAGAGGTATGCAACGTCCGCAATTGATGTCGTGGACGGCTCCGCTATTGGGTCGTTAGCGGACCGTCCGCTCTCACCCAAAACGGAGCGGTAGCTGTCAGTCGGCTTTTGGTGGCATTCAATGTGCTATCGAATGTCCGATATTGGGTGGTAAGCTGCCTGTCCGCTTTTACGCGGGCAAACCGGCTGAGCGGACATTTAGACGATCATTCTGGGCGAAAGCAACGCGCCCAATTCCAGCCATTCAGAAGCCCGTTTGTGCGGTTGCAGGGTGACATTCGTGCGGGCTGATAGATATTATCCAAAGCGCAGCAGAAGCGCACACATGCGAGCCAGTGAGAACCGATCACCGACGCTGGCAAAAAGCTATCGCTGGATTAGCTGGGTTCTCGCTAGGCGACATCTGGTGAACTTTTCGCTAATGATTGCTCATCGCCCTCGACGTGGCAGGAGCTTTTACGGAGCTATAGGCCCTTTGGATCGTCGCTCTAAGTCAGCCGAATGCTTTGAATATCCCGTATCCGCTGGTGAGCGAAAGGATGACTCCCACTAGCAGCAGGAGGGGCTTCGCCGGCACACGTTTGGCGATGATCGCACCGAAGGGCGCGGCAAGTACGCCGCCGATCAGCAGTCCAACTGTCGCTTGCGTAACGACCTCGAAGCCAAGCGAGAACAGGAACGTGACGGAGATAGCCAAGGTGAGGAAGAACTCCGCACTGTTTACCGTGCCGATGGTCTTGCGGGGCGATGAACCTTGCACCAGCAGATTGGATGTTACGACCGGACCCCAACCCCCGCCGCCCGCTGCATCGAGAAATCCGCCAGCGAGGCCAAGTGGGGCGACGAAGCGCGGTTCCTTCAATTGCGGCGGATAACGCCAACCGCGATAGATCAGAACAAGGCCAATTGTTGCCAGATAGGCAAGGATGAAGGGTTTGACGATCGAAGCATCAATGTTGCTCAGCAAATAAGCGCCCAATATACCGCCGATCACCCCCGGAATGGCCAGCCGCCGGAACAGTTTCCAGTCGATGTTCCTGTGATGCAGATGGCTGAGCCCTGAAACACCGGTCGTTACGCATTCGACCGCGTGCACTCCAGCGGAGGCTACCGCAGGCGGAACCCCCAAGCTGATCAGGACTGTAGTCGAGATTACTCCGAAGGCCATGCCCAATGCGCCGTCAACGAGCTGTGCGGCAAAGCCTATAAGGATGAAGATCAAAAGCGTCTGGGAGAAAAAGTCCGGCATGGCGAACGACCTTGCTGAGGCGACCAATCTATGTCGCAGCGTTATTTCACTGAGCTGCAGTCAAAGCAGCTAGTGCACAAGCGGAATTGCGCTTCTATCGGTCGAACTAGATGTTTCTTGCCGCAGCCGGTCGATTGGCCGGGCTCAAATCGTCAGATACCCGACATACCCCGCATAAAGCACGAGGAATACGCCGCCCTCCCATCGCCTGAGGGTCCATCCGGTCCGCAGGAACAGCCCAAGCAGCGCCGTTGTGCCCAGCAGTACCCAGATGTCGAAGGCCGCGATTTCCGGCGGGATCGAGATCGGATGCACAATTGCTGTAACCCCGAGAATGCCGAGAACGTTGTAGATGTTCGA
>JBBKVP010000035.1:0-7991 GCA_037968495.1 Pontixanthobacter sp.
GCCCCCGCCGCCTCCGGCCCCACCACCTGTGGTGATTCCCGCACGGCCTTTGCCGCCATATGGAGCGGCGCTAACGATGACGATACCGCCGGTTGGCCCTGACGGCGTTAGGCAGACAGTGAATGCAAACCTCTCACCGGCGCAAGTGGAATGGAATGTCCGTTCGGCGCTCAATGTTGCAGCGCTCAACTGCCTGAATGCAGAACATGCAGCGATCCTGCCGAATTACACGACCTTCCTGAACACGCATTCGCGCGCGCTCAAAACCACCAACAACGATCTTGAGAAAGAATTCCGTGCCAATCACGGTTCCGGTTACAAGCGCATACGCGATGTTTATATGACGCAGGTCTATAATTACTTTGCTTTGCCGCCTGCTCAGGCAAATTTCTGCGATGCGGCGCTGGCCATAAGTCAGGACGCCGCCTCAACTGCTAAGGGCGATCTGGCCGGTTTCGCCGCGCGCAACCTGCCTAGGCTTGAGGGTGTGTTTGAAGATTTCTACCGCTCATTCGAACAATACCGCTACGATCTGGCTGTTTGGGACGCGCAATATGGCACTCCGGCCTACGGTGCCCCCGCCTATGCGGGAACGCCTACGAATACCTATCTATCCGCATCATATCCCGCATCAGTGACGACCACTACTGCGTCCACAAATGTCCCGACTCCAGTGGTTAGTATTCCGGTGGTAGAATCGACGGATGGAAGCACGACTGGGCTTGCCGTTCCGACAACCGATCCCGGATTGCAGGGTGGGCTTCCAGATATAGTTGCTCCGCAGCCTTTGATTTCAAATTACGGCCCCGTTGTTCAGCCACTTCCGGGTGAAACTCCTCCTGCCGCCAGCAGTGAAGCCTACAGCGCGCCGGTTAGTGGGCCGGTTGTCCAAACGCTGCCAGGGGCTTCCGCCCCTGTCATCGTAGACACCATCGACAATAGCGCGCCGCTTTTTGCGGAACCTTACGTCGCGCCAATATCGGGTCCTGTGGTTCAACCGCTGCCTGAAACGGACGGCGACGGTTAAACGGCAAAAGACTCGTATAAAAGGACGGCAATGCCTATGTGCCGCCCATGCATTTTCTCGACCAAGCCAAGATCTATCTGAAGTCCGGCGGCGGCGGCCCCGGGGGCGTGAGCTTCCGGCGCGAAAAATACGTCGAATATGGCGGCCCTGACGGCGGCAATGGAGGTGATGGCGGCGACATCATTTTTGAAGCTGTCGCTGGTCTCAACACATTGATCGACTTCCGTTACAGCCAGCACTTCAAGGCTCCGCGCGGTAGCCACGGGATGGGCAAGAATCGCACCGGTGCGGGCGCGAAGGATATGGTTATCAAGGTCCCCGTCGGCACGCAGGTGCTGGATGATGATAAGGAAACCATCCTCGCTGACTTTACCGAAATCGGCCAGCGCATCACCATGCTCGAAGGCGGGATGGGCGGACGCGGTAACGCTTCCTACAAATCTGCCACCAATCGTACTCCTCGCCAACATCAACCGGGTGTGGCGGGCGAAGAAATTTGGGTCTGGCTGCGGCTGAAACTGCTTGCGGATGCGGGCCTTGTCGGTCTGCCGAATGCAGGCAAATCGACCTTCATCAACGCGGTCAGCAACGCGCGGGCTAAAGTGGGCTCCTATGCCTTCACCACGCTTATCCCGAAGCTCGGCGTTGTGAGCCATAAATCGCGCGAATTCGTGATTGCCGATATTCCTGGACTGATCGAAGGCGCTGCCGAAGGTGCAGGCATCGGCGACCGGTTCCTTGGCCATATCGAACGTTGCCGCGTATTGATTCATCTGGTCGACATAACCGGCGATGATCCTGCGCAGGCAATGCGTATCGTGAAGGATGAGCTTGGTGCCTACGGTGCAGGCTTGGAAGACAAGCCGCAGCTCATCGTACTGAACAAAATCGACCTTGCTGACGAGGAACTCGCAGAAGGCTTTGCCAAAGAGCTGATCGAGGCTGGGGCGGATGAGGTCTTCGCCATCTCCGGCGCGACTGGACAAGGTATACCGCCGCTGCTTGATGCTGTGCTCGGCTATCTGCCCGACCGGACGACAACCGAACATCCGCAAGGTGAGGTCGAAGTCGAGGAAGAAGCGGCCGAGTGGTCGCCAATCTGACTCCGCCTTCGAATTCGCGCATTATGTTGGTTCCAATGCCCGCGCACCCTCGCTACTCGAGCGGTATGTCTATTGCCCGCCTTGCCGATTTGTCGGACGCTGCCGCGTGCCCCCTTGTGGTGCTCAAGGTCGGCTCGTCACTGCTTGTCGGCAAAGACGGAGCGCCGCGCCGTGAATGGCTTGCCTCGCTTGCGGTAGATATCGCCGCTGCCCGCGCGAAGGGGCAGCAGGTGGTTGTTGTGAGCTCAGGGGCAATTGCGCTCGGTGCCGCACGGCTTAAAATGGAAAAAGGCGGACGCGGAAGCCTCGCCGATGCGCAAGCTGCTGCCGCCGTGGGCCAGATTGCACTTGCAGGACTGTGGTCCAGCGCGCTGCAGGCCGAAGGGCTTGAGGCTGCACAACTGCTGGTCACATTGGACGATCTCGAAGAACGCAGGCGCTACCTCAACGCTGCTGCCACGCTTGGGCGCTTGCTCGCCGCTGGCGCAGTGCCGGTCGTAAATGAAAATGACAGCGTTGCGACGGAAGAAATCCGCTTCGGTGATAATGACCGTTTGGCAGCGCGCGTGGCGCAGGCGGCTGGCGCTGATGCGGTTATGTTGCTTTCCGACGTTGACGGGTTGTTCGATCGTGATCCAGCGAACGCAGAGGCGAAGCTCATTCCGGTTATTTTAGAAATCGGTCCTGAATTACGTTCAGCTGCGGCAAACACCTCCAATTCTGATATCGGGACGGGCGGCATGGTTTCGAAACTCGAAGCAGCGGATATTGCGCAACGCGCCGGTATCGCACTCGCCATAATCAACGGCACCTATCAGGCGCCAATATCGCGCGCAATTGCTGGTGATACCGGCAGTCTGTTCCTGCCGCTGCGCAGCGAAGACGCCAAGCGGAGCTGGCTGGGCGGACGCTTGCAGCATGCTGGCACGCTGACTGTGGATGAGGGCTGCGTTGTCGCGCTGCGCGATGGTGCGAGCCTCCTTGCGTCCGGAATCATCGCTGCAGACGGTACGTTCCAGCGCGGAGATGTCGTGGCCGTGCGTGATGGGCTTGGCCAAATCGCCAAGGGGCTGGTCGAATATTCGTCTGACGAATGCCAGCAAATCATGGGCCGCAAAACTTCAGAACAGTCAGAACTGCTAGGTTATGTCCCCCGATCCGCAGTGATCCACCGCGACCATCTGGTGCTTTTATGACGGTTGCGATTACCGGGGGCACCGGATTTCTAGGACAGGCATTTCTCGATCTGGCCGAGCGGCGCGATCTGCCCGTGCGGTCGCTTGCACGCAATGTGCCGACCAGCAGGAAGTCGGTCGAATGGATCTGCGGCGATCTGGCGGACAAGCCATCGCTCAAACGCCTGATGCGCGGCGCAGAGGTGGCAATCCACATCGCAGGGCAAGTGCGCGCGACCGATCCGGCGCAATTTGAGTCGAGCAATGTCCAAGGCACGCTGAACGTCATCGAAGCAGCGGTGGCAGCCGGGGTGCCGCGTTTCATTTTTGTGTCGTCGCTATCAGCGCGCGAGCCGCATTTGTCCGCCTATGGCGCGTCGAAATTACGCGCCGAGAAGCTTGTGATGGCGAGCGGTCTCGATTGGACGATTGTTCGCCCGCCTGCGATCTACGGACCGCGCGACAGAGAGAATCTCGATTTGTTCAAGGCAGCTAAGCTAGGGATTGTTCCGATGCCTCCCCCTGGCCGGGCTTCGTGGATCCACGTCGATGATCTGTCTGTGCTCCTAGAAGCTGTGCTGCCTTCGAGCGAGTATGTGACCGGAAAGATATTCGAACCCGATGATGGCCGAAGTGATGGTTGGAGTCATCGCGAGCTGGCGATAGCTATCGGTTTGTCGATGGGCCGCAAGCCATGGGTGCCGCATCTATCGCGTAAAACCCTTGATTTCGCCGCGAAAGTGGACAGATTTTTCCGCAAGGACGGGGCGAAGCTCACGCCTGACCGCGTCGGCTATATGACGCACCCGGATTGGGTGGTCAGCAAACGCAACGCCGTGCCGAAACGCATCTGGCGTCCCGCAATCTCGTCACGCGGCGGGCTGAAGGCAACTGCAAAATGGTACCGCAAAGAGGGCTGGCTTTAGCGGCAAGTTTGCATTTTCTTAGTTTGGGTATAGCTTCGTCATGGGTTTGCGAGTCGCGATGATAGCTTGTGCTGCATCGCGCAAATACTGGGGTAATTTATGAAAAGAATTCTACTTGTTTCCGCGATTGCGGCGCTGGCGGCATGCTCACCGGCAGAGACTACCGAAGAAGCGGAAGTACCTGCGGTTGCTGCTGAACCGGTTGCGACAACCGCTGCTGATGGCGGGCCAAGCACGGGCACATTCAAAATAACTCGCCCGGACGGCAAGGTAATGATGGAAGATATCAGACCTGACGGCACTTGGACCAGCACAACGGAGGGCGAAGAGTCCACAACTGGCACTTGGGAGCAAAAATCTCCTGAATCCTTCTGCTCGACAGATGACGTCGAAGGAGCCGTTCAGAAGTGCTATAGCGAATCGGTTGATGAAAACGGCGTTTGGACCTCGGTAGATCCTGACGATGGAGAAATTTCCACGGTTGAACGCGTCGAAGCTTAGACCCGGACTTAATTGCTAGAGTAAAGGGCACTGTGGCAATTATCGCCGCAGTGCCCTTATCTTAGCTACAAGAACGGTTCGTAGCCGGGCGGCAATTCGCCATCGTCGTTCAGCGGCGTGTGAATGCCGCACTCGGTCTTGTCCCAGCCTTTCCAGCGGCCCGAACGCGGGTCTTCGCCCGGTGCGACTTTGCTGGTGCAGGGGGAGCAGCCGATTGACGGAAATCCCTCAGCCATAAGCGGGTGGCGGGGTAGGTCGTGTTCTTCGAAATAGGCTGCGATGTGCTCGGCGCTCCAGTCGATGATCGGGTTGATCTTGAGGCGACCTTGCGCATCGCTAGCGTCGACTTCGAACCGGGGCAGCATACTGCGGCCGTCGGATTGAAACGCCTTGCGGCCCGTTAGCGAGGCGTCGTAATTTGCGAGAGCACAGCGCAAGGGAATGACCTTGCGGATTTCGCAGCAGCCATCGGGATCGAATGACCAGCGAAGGCCGTTGGCATCTTTATCGGCGATCGTGTCAGTGTCGGGCTTCAAGACTTGCAGGTTAGTGAGACCAAGCTTCGCAACCAATTCGTCCCGATAGGCGAGCGTTTCCGGGAAATGCTTTTCGGTATCGAGAAAGATAACTGGGGTTTCAGGAGCAATTTGCGCGATCAGATGAAGTAGAACGGCGCTTTCCGCGCCAAAGCTTGAAACTGTTGCGACTTCTCCAGCAAGCTGGTCGTTCAGCACCGCGCGCAACACATCATGCGTATCGGATCCACGAAACATGCGGTTCAGACGGATGGCATCAGCTTCGGAGAAACGAGCTCCCGTATCAATCGTCTCGCGCACGCGGGTCATATCATTCATGGCGTTGGGCCCAAATTGGCTTCTGACTGTCGGTAGTCGGCTGATAGACTTCATTCCACCGTTTCAATGCTGTTTCGGCATCGCCTGCATCAAGCGGCTCATCCGGCGCAAAGGCGTCGAAGCCGCAACGCTGCATATAAGCGATCTGGTCCACCAGCACGTCACCAACAGCGCGGATTTCGCCCGTGAAACCGGCTTCGCGTAGGATGCGAGCCGAAGAATAGCCCCGTCCATCACCAAAAACGGGGAAGTTCACCTCGACCAAGCGAATGCGGTCAATATGCGTGACCAGCTCGCGACTGTCTTCGCCCGGTTCGATGCGGACGGCACCCGCATTGCTCTGACCGAGGAACGCCTCGACCGTTACCGCCGGTTCCGCGTGAGCTTCGTCGGTTCGTAAACGCAGCAGCTCAACCATAAAGCGCCTCCTTGAACGGAGCCATGCCGATACGGCGATAGGTGTCGATGAACCGCTCATCCCCTTCGCGCGCTGCGAGATAGACGTCAGCGGCGGTTTCGACCGCGTCGACGATGCCAGCTTCGTCAAAGCCGGGACCAGTAATTTTGGCGAGGGACGTGTCCTCGGCCTCGCTCCCACCCAGTAATAGTTGGTAGTTCTCAACGCCCTTACGGTCGACGCCGAGGATACCGATGTGGCCCGCATGGTGATGCCCGCAGGCATTGATGCACCCTGAAATTTTCAACTTCAACTCGCCAAGGGTCTCTCCTTTGCCATTCTTCGCAAACCGTTCGGATATTTGCTGCGCAATCGGTATCGAGCGCGCATTGGCGAGGCTACAATAATCAAGCCCGGGGCAAGCGATAATGTCGCCAATCTGGTCGAGGTTCGCAGTGCCTAGGCCCGCTGAATCAAGCTCGGTCCAAAGAGCGTGGAGCTCACTCACCTTCACATGCGGCAGAACAATGTTCTGCGTATGCGTTACGCGGGCTTCGTCGAAGCTGTAGCGCGTAGCGAGATCGCCCATGAGATGCATTTGCGCGGTGGTCGCATCGCCGGGAATGCCGCCAACTGGCTTCAGGCTGATGACTGCGCTGACATAGCCCGGCTGCTTATGCGCCTTGGTGTTGGTATCGACCCATAACGCGAAGTCAGGATCGGAGCGGTCGATCTCGCTATTTGCGTCTTGATCGTAGGCAGGATCACCGAAGAACGTTTTGATCCGCTCCAATTCTGCAATTGGCGGCTCGATGTTCTGCTCTAGCAAAAGTACGAACTCTTCCTCGACCTGACGGGTGTATTCTGCCTTGCCGATTTCATGGACGAGGATTTTGATCCGCGCCTTGTACTTGTTGTCGCGCCTTCCATAACGGTTGTAGACCCGCAGGCACGCCTCGCAATAAGTGATGAGCTGATCCAGCGGCACGAAATCGCGGATCATCGGTGCGATCATCGGAGTGCGGCCCATGCCACCGCCAACAAAGAATCGCGCGCCAATCTCGCGTTCATCGCCATTTGCTTGCTCAACGATTTGGATGCCAATGTCGTGCAGCCGCATCGCCGCGCGGTCTTTTTTCGCTGCGATCACCGCGATCTTGAACTTGCGCGGCAGATAGGTGAATTCCGGGTGGAAGCTCGACCATTGCCGCAGCAGCTCTGCATAGGGGCGCGGATCGACCAATTCGTCATGCGCAGCGCCGGCAAAGTGATCAGACGAAATATTGCGGATGCAGTTTCCGCTGGTCTGGATCGCGTGCATCTCCACCTTGGCGAGATCGGCGAGGATATCGGCGGCGTCTTCCAGCTTAATCCAATTGTATTGCAGGTTCTGGCGCGTGGTAAAGTGGCCATAGCCGCGGTCATATTTGTCCGCGATATTCGCCAGCGCTGTCATCTGGCGCCCGTTAAGCGTGCCATACGGGATGGCAACACGCAGCATATAGGCGTGCAGTTGAAGGTAGAGGCCGTTCATCAGCCGCAGCGGCTTGAACTGGTCTTCTGTCAGCTTGCCTTCGAGGCGGCGGCGCGCCTGATCGCGGAATTCCTCAACGCGGGCATCGACCATTTGCTGATCGTATGTGTCATAGGCGTACATCAGATGATCCAGTCCAGGGCTTCGGGGCTTTTGGGTTTGAGCGTCAGGTCAGGCCGCACAGTCGGGCCCAGCGCGCGGACGCGGTCCTTTATATGCGCAGGACGCACGCCGTCTGCTGTGGCTTCGGCGTTGATGATGTAAGGGACATTGACGCGGCGTAGGGCCTCCTCGCGGGCCAAGATTTCCTCGCCATGATCGCCAACATCAGCGGCGGCATCGACGAACAGCGACCAGTTCTCACCATCCCACCAGGTGACAGCGCCAGTTTTAAGATCGTTTCCTGTGAGGATTTTCATTGGGCCGCCTCCATTGCGGTGGCCGCGATCGCAGCGGTATTGCGTGCTGTCACGT
>JBBKVP010000036.1:0-4460 GCA_037968495.1 Pontixanthobacter sp.
CTGGGCGGCGGCTCGAACGCAGGACAGAACATCCGTAAAGATGTTCCGTATCTCGTCGAATGATGCGGCTCGGCAAACTTCTGTTCTGGCGCAACCAGAAAGGCGCTGCTGCCGTCGAAATGGCGCTGATGATGCCTTTGCTGCTGGCAATCATGTTCGGCGGGTTTGAGGCCAGTCACTATTTTTATAACGAGCAGAAGATCGTGAAGGCTGTGCGTGACGGCGCGCGGTTTGCCGGGCGGTTGCCGTTTAGCGCCTATACCTGTTCGGATACCACACGCAGGGCGGATATTCAGGAAGTGACGAGGACGGGCAAGCTGTTGGGCGGTACGCCACTCATCCGCAACTGGACCAATGACGAGATTACTGTGACAGTGTCATGCAACGCGGGCACCACCGACGGCATTTTTGTATCGCAGGTGGGCGGCGCGCGGATTGTTACTGTCGCGGCAACCGCTGACTATCCCTCGCTTTTCGAGACGCTGGGCTTCATCGATTCTACATCATCGGTTAATGCCACCGCGCAAGCTGTGGTGATGGGCATATGAACGCGATCCGCAACTTTCTGCGCAACGATTCGGGCGGCCCGGCAGCGGAATTTGCGCTGGTGCTGCCGATCTTCCTCATCTTCTTCCTGGGGATTATCGATGTCGGCCTCTACGCGTGGAATATTAACCGCGCCGAAAAGGCAACGCAGGTTGGCGCCCGCCATGCAGTTGTGACAGATATGGTCGCTTCGGGCCTCGCCAACTACAAATTCGCAACCACTGGCGGTATCCCGCAAGGCACAACCGTGCCGCAAAGCGCGTTTCCGGGCATGACCTGCACCGGGACGGCGACCACTGCGACCTGCACCTGCACGGCCGCTTGCACTTTCCCGACCACTGCCAATGGCATTGCGTTTGGCAATATTGTGGGTCGGATGAAGGGGATCATGAACACTATCGAACCCGCCAATGTGCGGGTCGATTATGACTGGTCAGGACTTGGCTTTGCCGGTGATCCCAATGGGCCTGATGTCGCGCCAATCGTCACCGTCACAGTGCAGAACCTCACCTTTACGCCGCTAACATTCCAGCTGTTCGGCGGAACAGTCACACTTCCGACTTTGTCATATTCGCTCACAAGCGAAGATGGCGAAGGCACGTTTGCGAATTGAAATTATTATGGGCCGGGTAGAAGATATCATCGAACTTTCGTCAGACCGCGAATTGAACATGTCGGCCCGCGTGGCCCTTTGTGCCGAGGCAAAACATCTGGAGCCGGTTGCCGGATTGTCGGATAACATCCAGCTGGTCGAGCTGATGCTGGCCGAGGATCCGCCCGAAGCCATCGCCAATGTGTCGCAAATCATGATCATACAGGTTGATCCGGCACTGCCCTTGTCGATTGCTCGGATCGAGCGGCTCAAGAACCAATATCCCTACATGCATATCGTCGCTGGTCTGCCCGATGTGGACATGCGTACGACACGCAAGATGATCCGGCTGGGCATCGAAGACGTGGTGCGAATTCCCTTCGACCATGATGAAGTGATGACCTGCGTACTCGACGTGGCGACGCGGATTGATGCGAGCAAGGTCAATGTGGCGCTGGCACCAGTTGTCGCGGTGATGAAGAGTGTTGGCGGCTGCGGAGCCTCCACAGTTGCGACCCATCTCGCAGGCGCGTTTGCCCGCCATTTGCACGAAGATATGTCGGTCTGCGTGGTCGATCTCGACCTACAAATGGGCAATGTTGCGCCGTTCTTGGGTGCGCGACCCAGACTGACGTTGCAAGACCTGATTGAAGCGGATTCCAAGCTCGATGACGAGCTACTCAATTCTGTAATCGTGCACAGCGACAGCGGTGTGGATGTGATCTCCGCCCCCGCCGACATCATTCCGATTGAAGCCATCGATGCGACGAAGCTGGGGCATATTCTCACGCTCGTCCGCCAGAATTACGACATCGTGGTGCTCGATTTGCCGGCCGATCTGACCAATTGGGCCTTGGCTGCAGTGGTAGAAGCTGACCTGACGATTGTGCTGGCACAGCTCGATCTCGCCAGCCTGAACCAGACGAAGCGCCGGCTCCGCCTGCTGTCATCAATGGGTTATGATAAGCAGTCGATCGAGGTTGTGCTCAACAAAACTGGCCGCAAGATGTTTGGCTCGATTGACACAGATGATGCCGAACGCGCGCTTGGCCATGACATCACATTTAAACTCGGGCGCGAAACTGAATTGCTGTCCGATGCCCAGTCGCAGGGGATGCTGGTCTGGGATGTGAATGCCCGGGGCAAGCTGGGCAAGGAATTCGCTGCGTTGGCCTCACATATCGCTGAAAAGGTCCTGCGCGATGAATAAGATCTGGAATCTCAACGTCGGTAGCGGTTCTGACGAGTCTGGCGCGAAAGGGCTGGATGAAACGGCCCATGCCGAGGCTCAAGCATTGCTCAATCTGCACGCGGATGAAAAAAGCAACAAGCTGCTCGACCTGAAGGTCGCTATCCACGGCGCACTGCTGGAGAAGCTCAATCTGTCGGTGCTCGACAAGCTGACGCACGAACAGATCATTTCTGAGATTTCGGCCATTGTGCCCGAGCTGCTGCTCGAATTCGACAAACCGCTGAACCGCGAAGAACGCGCCAATTTGGTGCGCGAAGTTCTGGACGAATTGCTGGGCCTTGGTCCGTTAGAGCCGCTGCTTAAAGACGAGACGATCACCGATATTCTCGTGAATGGTGCGCTATCCGTGTTTGTCGAACGCAACGGTGTGCTCGAAGCGGTCAACACGCGCTTTCAGGATGAGAAGCATTTGCTGCGGATCATCCAGAAAATTGTGAGCGCGGTTGGGCGGCGCATCGACGAATCGTCCCCCTTCGTCGATGCGCGGCTTTCCGATGGTTCGCGTGTGAATGCGATCATCAGCCCGCTGGCGCTGGACGGCTCTTTGCTGTCTATTCGTAAATTCGCCAAGATACCGATCAGCATGCAGAAGATGATCGATATTGGCAGTGTTCCGCCGCAAGTGGCACAAGTGCTCGAGGCTGTGGTTAGGTCGCGGCGCAATGTGCTTATTTCCGGCGGTACGGGCTCCGGTAAAACAACGCTGCTCAACGCCTTGTCATCCTACATCGACGAACGCGAACGCATCGTGACGATCGAGGATAGCGCCGAGCTGCAGCTGCAGCAGGCTCACACCGCGCGGCTCGAAACTCGCCCCCCCAATATTGAGGGTAAGGGCGAAGTGACCCAGCGCGATCTGGTGAAGAACGCTCTGCGTATGCGGCCTGACCGGATCATCGTGGGTGAGGTTCGCGCCGGTGAGGCGTTCGATATGCTTCAAGCTATGAACACCGGCCACGACGGATCTATGACGACAGTTCACGCCAATACACCGCGCGATGCCTTGTCCCGTGTCGAGCAAATGATCGGCATGAGCGGGATCGACATCACGTCGAAATCTGCCCGTAACCAGATTGCTTCGGCGGTTCATGTCGTTATCCAGATCGGCCGCCTGTCAGATGGTCGCCGCAAGATCTTCAGCGTGTCGGAGCTAACCGGCATGGAAGGCGACACGATCACGATGCAGGAAATCTTCCGCTTCAAGCAGGAAGGTGTCGACGATGACCGTATGGTTCGCGGACACTTCGAGGCCACAGGCGTCCGGCCCAAGTTCCTCGCCGATGCAGAGGCATATGGGATCGACGTTCCTTCGGAACTGTTCCGTCCGGACTTCAGGATCGGATAGGCAGTGACAGATATTGTCTTCCGAGTATTCATACTGTTGGTGATTTTCGCCGCAGTCTTCCTGCTGGTTCAGTTCAGTTTGCGTTTTTTCGCGGCCGACCGTTCGAGACGCAAAGCGGTCAATTACCGGCTCAAGTTGATCCGCGAAGGCGCATCGCGCGAGGCGGTAATAGGGGCTTTGCGCAAAAACCAGCCGCGAGCCTATGCTGGTCTGCCGCCAATTATCGGCGGCGCGATGCGGAGTTTCCAGCGCACAGTGTTTGCGTCGGGCCTACCATTCACTCCCATGCAAATTTCCATTGCCATGGCGACGGGCTTAGCGATTGTTTTCACGCTGGCGGTTGTGCTGACCTATGCTTCTGGAATCACACTTGCGTTTGGCTCGATCCAGCTGCTGCTGATCTTTGCTGCCGCGGTTAGCTTCGGGCTTCCGCTGCTGGTTCTGCGCTTCAAGGCTAATTCGATGCGCAAGGCTATCGAGAAACAATTTCCGGTGGCGGTTGATATTTTCGTCCGCGCGCTGCGTTCGGGCCACCCCATTGCTTCGGCGATTGAGCTGCTGACCGAAGAAATGGAAGACCCGATTGGTTCCGAGTTTGGCCTGGTCAATGATGAGGTGACTTTCGGCGCCGATCTGACCACCGCATTGGCCGCAATGGCAGACCGCTGGGACCTTGAAGACATGCGGATGTTCGTGGTCTCGCTGTCGGTTCAATCCGAAACTGG
>JBBKVP010000037.1:0-11037 GCA_037968495.1 Pontixanthobacter sp.
ACGTTGACGAATTCCTTCATCCCAAACCCGCCATGTTCACGGCCAAAGCCCGAATCCTTGACGCCGCCGAACGGCATATTGGGATCGGCTGTCCCGAAGGAATTAATCCGCACCATGCCGGTGTCGAAATGGTCGCGAGCGAGGCTTAACGCCCTATCTTCGTCCTGTGTGAAAATGCCCCCGCCCAGGCCATACCTGCTGTCGTTTGCGATGCGCATTGCATCCGCATCATCCCTAGCCCTGATGACCGAAGCCACCGGACCAAATAATTCATCGTCATAGGCCGGCGTGCCAGGCTTGCAGTTGGCAAGCACGGTGGCAGGGAAATACCGCCCTACACCGTCCTCCGGCTTTCCGCCGCAAAGCAGCTCTGCGCCACCATCAAGGCTTTCGCTGACTTGCTGCGACAAAGTGTCGAACTGTTCCTGGCTGGCGACAGGGCCAAGCTGGGTATCCTCAGCGGTGGGATCGCCCATTGTGATCGCTTTCATCTGCTCGACAAAAGCCTTCGTGAACGCATCATAGACCGCCTCGGTCACGACGAACCGCTTGGCTGAGACGCAGGTCTCGCCATTATTGTAAAGGCGCCCCTGCACGCATGTTTTCACGGCCAATTCGATATCGGCATCCTCAAGCACCAGATATGCGTCATTGGAGCCGAGCTCCAGAACGGTCTTCTTCAGGTTTTTCGCAGCTTCCTGCCCGATGTGCCGACCAGCGCCATCGCTGCCCGTCATAGTCACTCCGCGGACCAGTTTGTGGGCAATGATCTCGTCCGAGACATCGTGATCGACGAGCACTACATCGAACAACCCTTCCGGCAATCCGGCTTGGGCGCAGATATCGCGAAGCATCAGTCCGCTGCCGGTGCATATCGATGCGTGCTTTAGAATGACGGAGTTCCCGGCCATCAAATTGGCAGCCAGAACGCGAACCGGTTGATAAACCGGGAAATTCCATGGCTGAATGCTGTAAATCACCCCTATTGGGGAAAACGTCACGATGCCGCGCTTATTGCCACCGCTGTGGTTGCGCTCTTCGTCCGCCAGCTCTTTGGGGCCATTGTCGGCAGTATATTCAAAAATACGCGCACAGATTTCGACTTCGGCCTCGCCGTCCCGAAGGAGCTTTCCTGTTTCCTGCGTCATTATAGCCGCCAGCTCGCCTGACTTCTCACGCATCGCTTTGGCAATATCGCGCAGATACGGCGCGCGCTCTTCATGGGTCTTTTTTCGCCAAGCCAGAAATGCAGAATGTGCTGTCTTTATCTTCTCGAAAGCCTCATCGGCGCTCATGAGGTCGTAGCGTGTAACTTCTTTGTCGGTGGCGGGATTTACCGTGGTTATATGTGCCATGTCTTGCTTTCTGGTTTGATGTGGACGGCGATCTGAATGATGCAGCAGATGCACACACCCAAGGTCAGGATCGCGGTGCGGGTTCTTGTGGATTGAACGGACCGTGACAGAGAGTGTTCCAGTCTAAATAGAATTAGAACTCTCCCGGCGCCGACTGGCGGTCCTTCAGAATTCTATTTCCAAACAAATACTTTGGCGTTTGGAGCGTGTTATCTTGTCGGTGGGGTTCCTTGGGGTCAGCCCGGCGCAAGGCCGCTCACAGAAGCTTGTCGATGCTGTCCCCGCGCAACAAATTTACTACAGTCTAACAGGAACAGATGCCCCGCGCAGACCTTGTAAGATAGATATCAAACAAAAGTTTTCGGGAGCGCCAACATCGAACATCTTGCTGAGAATTTCTGGAACATACGTGGCGATTTCAAGATCTCGCACGTTATCAATATCGGCACGCAAATGTCATTGGTTCGAAAGCCAGGTGGAACCTTCATTCTGCTCGATTCTTATGAACCAGATAAAGCAGACATGGACGAGCTGATGGCGCTCACTGACGGCGGATCGCTGATCGATGCTGTCCTTAACGTCCATCCATTCCACACTGTTCATTGTGATTTCATTCAAGAAAAACTGCCTCATGCGCGGTTGATCGGCACCCGTCGGCACCACCGCGAAATGCCGCATCTGGCCTGGGATTCCGCGTTGATCGAGGATGCTGCTACTCAGCAGGAGTTCTCCGAAATTCTGGACTTTTCGATCCCCGCAGGCGTCGATTTCATTTCGGATGATGAAACTGTCCACGTGAGCTCAGTGATTGTTCGGCATCGGGCCAGCGGCATTGTCCATGTGGACGACACCCTCATGTTTCTCGACGTACCTTCTCTCGTGCAAAAGGTCGTTCCAGGCCCGGATCTACGTTTCCATCCCAAGCTCTCAGAGGGCTTGGAGAAGCGCGAGGGCGCGGCCGATGATTACCGCCGTTGGGCCGCAATTCTGGCACACGATTGGAGAGACACGAAGATCGTTTGCGCCGCGCACAACGGGATCTTGCGCTTGACCGATCAGGCCTTCCCGGAGGCAATCGAAAATGCTTTGGAATACGCATCTGAAGCGCTCGAGGAACACATTCGCAGCTTCGGCTGAACCCGGGGCTGGCGGCGCAAAGTCATTTGAACGACGAAGGATTTTATGACCGTGATTTTGCATTGTGATTTTGCGGTCATTGGCGCCGGCACTGCTGGCCTCGCGGCAGAACGAGCTGCGCGGTCGAACGGCGCAAGCACCCTGTTAATCGATCCCTATTATATCCCTCCTCTTGAGTAGATCGTTAGATTTGGAGGCTATGATGGATAGGGGGGCAAGGCCTCTCGACGTATTGCCAAACGTCAGCTTTTGCGTCGTTAGCGGACAGTCTGCTTTTGGCTGAAAAGCGCGGAAAGCGGGCTGTCTGGTTTCAGGTGATGACGAGCAGTTGTTGAGTGTCGGTTAGTGCCGTGAACAACCGCTTTGTAGCTATCCCGCTGTCTACCAAACTGGTGCGACCGATACTATCTCCACCATATGACCCTATTGCTCTTGGCTCTTGTTGCCGTGCTCATTGTCGCAGCGCTTTGGCATCGCCACAGAACGCGGCGGCGAATACGCGTCCATTTACTGGCGACACCGCTCACCTCAGAACAGCGCGAGGTGGTCGCGGAACTGGTGCCAATTGTACGCCGGTTGCCAGCATCATTGCGGCCTAAACTGGAGGGGAAAATAAATGTCTTCCTCGACCAGGTCACCTTTCGTGGCAATGACGGCCTTGAGGTTAGCGAGGACATGAAACTCTCCATCGCTGCACAGGCCTGCCTATTGGTCGTCAACAGCCCGGCTTGGTATGACACGCTCAAAAATGTGTTGATCTACCCCTCGGCTTTCCACACTCATCGCAACAGTTATGACGGCTATCTCGTCCACGAGAACAAGCACATAACACTTGGCGAAAGCTGGGCACGGGGACCGGTAGTTCTGTCATGGGCGCATGCCTTGCAAGGCGGGCTGAACGACGAAGATGGTCATAATGTCGTCATCCACGAATTCGCCCACCAAATGGACAGCTTAACTGGTCACACGGACGGCATCCCTATTCTGCGCAAAGGGCAAGCATATGCGGGGTGGGAAAAAGCCATGTTGGACGCGTTCAATGAGCATGTGGAACGGGTTGAGGGCGCGCGCGAAACCTTGATCGCCCCCTACGGTGCCACCGGCCATGAAGAATTCTTTGCCGAAGTGATTGTCACCTTCTTTGAAAAACCTCGGGCGTTGCGTCGCGAGGAGCCGGCGCTTTACACGCAGCTGTCAGAACTACTGGCGCTCGACCCTGCGCAGTGGGCCTAACCGAATCCTAACGCGCCGCTCAATAATCCAGGAAAGTGGGTATCGAGGCCAGCGGGATTTTCGACAGATCTTGAGTCCATGTGGAAAGGCTGCTTTTGAAGCCTTAGATCCACAAGCGGACTGTCGGCTAACCACCCCAATTCCAGACATTGCCGCATTAATGGCTGGTCCCAAAAGTGGACCAACCGCTCACGCCCCAATTTCTTTCCATTTGGCGCATTGCCAACGTAAGCCCTATAACGTGCCAGCGATCTAAGTCGTCGATGTGCTCCCGGCTTCGCTATTCTGGAGCACCGCCTTATCAATGCCAATGTAGATCTTTGACTGTCAGATGGGAGCTTTCGCGCGATGGCAAAGGGCAACGTTCAGGGACCCCTGGGGCCGCTTATGCTCGCTATGCTTATTGGTATCGCGACCTTCATGGTTTTTGTGACTCAATCGCCCGAGTTGGCTTCCAATTTCGTGCGCCCCGAGGGTTTCTATGACAACACGTTTGAAAAGGTTGGCTATGCACTCCTTTTCGCGGCTGTAGTGTCTGTTGCTTTCGCCGTGATCAAGAGGTTGATTAAGTAATCAATTCTTCGTCGCCCAATCGGGGCGTGACGGACCTTTCAAATGTCCGCTTTCCACCCATAAGCAGACATTCGGCTATCGTTCGCTACCTCCTGAAAACGGACAGGCAGCTATCGGAGCATTTCAGACAAAAGCGGACTGTCAGCTAAAGACCCATTTGCCGACGTCTCGAAGGGACTTGCATGCTGGCAGGAACGCAAGGCCTTGCTTGACAACGCCAGTCGCCAGCTTCAATCCCGGCGGCGACGGGGGCTAATTTTACATGAATTCAAGTTCAACGAAAGCCGAACTGGGGCGGCTGGGCCATCCCAAAGGGCTGGTCTTCCTGTCCTTCACGGAGATGTGGGAGCGCTTTTCGTTTTACGGCATGCGCGCTCTGCTCATCCTCTACATGGTGCAGGACCTTTTGCTATCGGAGCGCCTCGATACAGTTTGGGGCATGGGGTGGTATCGTTCCGCGCTCGAAGGGCTGTTTGGCCCGATGAGCACGCAAGCGTTCGCCAGCCAGACCTTCGGCCTATATGCTGGCTTCGTCTACTTCACCCCATTGCTCGGCGGGCTGATTGCCGATCGCTGGCTGGGGGCGAAAAAGACCGTGTTGATAGGCATAGCGCTCATGACGGCTGGCCATTTCGCAATGATTTTTGATGCCAGCTTTCTCATTGCATTGGTCCTGTTGGTTCTTGGTTCAGGATGCCTGAAAGGCAATATTGCTGCGCAGGTCGGGCAATTGTATCCTCAGGCAGACGAAGCTCTGCGGTCACGTGGCTACACGCTGTTTTCCACCGGCATCAATGTGGGTGCTGTAGCTGGACCGTTGGCCTGTGGTCTTCTTGCGCAGATTTACGGCTGGCATGTGGGCTTTGGTGCAGCTGGCGTTGTCATGCTGTTTGCAGCCGGTGTCTATTTTGCCGGCCTTCGCCACTATGCCGAAGAGCCCAGCGCTTCTGCGAAGGAAGAGATGCCGCCAATCACACGTGATGAAAGGCTTATGGTAGGCCTTGTCGCCCTGATTGTTGCGCTGACTACATTCCAATTTCTTGCATGGGATCAGCTATACAACGTCGGGCTTATCTGGGTTGCAGAAAACGTAGAACTTGCGTCTCCAATCGGCGACGTGCCGGTCGCTTGGTTTGCATCACTGGACTCGCTCGCCTCAATCCTGGTTGTACCTTTACTAATCTTGCTGTGGCGATGGCAGGCTTCTCGTAGCAGCGAACCGAGCGATCTTGGTAAAATGGCAATTGCAGCGCTCATTATGGCTTGCTCATGCGCAGTTCTGGCGTTGGGCTCAATGCAGATAGAAGGCGGCGGCAAGGTATCGATCATATTGCCAATTATCGCATTCTCTCTGTCGGGGATTTCTTTCATGTGGGCCTGGCCGCAAGCCTTGGCAATTGTTTCGCGCCGGTCGCCGGAACGATTGAGGGGGATGATGATGGCTGGAGCCTATCTCAGCGCCTTCGTGAGCGGGATCGGTGCCGGATATATTGCCCAGTTTTACGAGCCGCTCGGTATGGTTCAGTTCTGGTGGCTAAATGCTGGAATATCGCTTGCTGGAGCAGCCGCGATTTTTGCCTTGTCAGGACCATTGATAAGAAAAATGGATCGCATCGACGCGTCCAAGGGTCAAAACGATCGGGCGCCAGCTTCGCTTGGATTGGCGTAAGACTGACAAGTTTTGCGTCGGCGCCCGGCTAACGAAAGCAGAATCTCCCCAGATCGTCCGCTTCCCACCCAATTGCAGGCATTCCGTCTATTGAATGCTGACGCGGGACAGCCATGTCTCGCTTTCTCGCTTGGGCTGGCACCGCGGGCTGACAATTTTTACTAGTTTCAGTTCGGCACTTGCGGTAATATGTATTGATGCAGGCCGATTCCGACTTTGTAGACTATTATAGTCATCTTCAAGTGAGTCCTGACTGCAATGAGCGCCAACTGGAAATCGCTTATCACTACTGTGCTAAGTTGTATCATCCCGATAGTGGTGAAACCGCAAATGTCGATAAATTCAGTGAAGTAATCCATGCCTACAAGGTCTTGCGGGATCCCGAACAGCGTTCGCAATTCGATACGCGTTATTTTAAAGAAATGGGCACACCACAGCCTAAGGATGAAGAACTGCTATCCGGCTCGATCAACGAGCAAGATGCTTTGGACGACGCCGACGTTCACGCGAAAATCCTGCTCCAACTTTACAAGCGGCGGCGAGAGAATGCATCTGATCCAGGTGTCCTCGGATGGAGTTTGGAGGAGAGTCTTAGGTGTTCCCAAAATCAGTTCGAGTTTCATATTTGGTATCTCAGATCAAAAGGCTTTGTGCAGATTACCGAACAGGGCAATATCGCGATAACTATTGAGGGCGTCGATAGTGTGATCGCTAGTTCACGTGCAGTGAAAGCAAGACTATTGATCGAAGACGCCTCGGACGAGACTTATTCAAGCCCTGACGCCGATCTCGCTGAACCGTCGAGCTGAACGCTCATTTGGCGGCCCACCATGATAGCGTTTTGTGTTCGCATAACATCCCCCTATTCGGTTTGTAGGTACGACGATGAACGTGCGTCTGAGCGGATGACTTACTGAGGTTGCTGCGCTAGGGGACCGACGAAATGATTGTCGAAACATCACCCATTAGCATCGCGTCAATCTACAAATTCGCTGCGATAGCCTCGGCGCCTGACTTGCGCGCAGAGCTTCAAGGCCTGTGTGACGCTGCCGGGCTGAAAGGCACGCTACTGGTCGCGCCAGAAGGCATTAATGGTACGCTGGCCGGCGACAAGCCTGCAATCGATGCGCTGCTCAGCCATTTGCGTGCCAAACCGGAATTTGCGAATTTGGAAGTCAAGTTTTCGGGCGCCGATGAAATGCCGTTCTACCGCATGAAAGTGCGGCTGAAGCGCGAGATTGTTACTATGGGCCAGCCCGATATCGATCCCACTGCGAGCGTCGGACAATATGTGTCGCCGCAGGATTGGAACGCGCTGATTTCCGATCCCGATACGATCATCATCGATACGCGCAATGATTATGAAACCGCCGTGGGTTCGTTCAGCGGGGCCATTGATCCTGAACTTGCCACATTCCGCGATTTCCCAGCATGGTTTCGCGCCGAGCGCGAGCGACTGCTGGGCGAGGGCAAGGCACCCAAGGTTGCGATGTTCTGCACCGGCGGTATCCGCTGCGAGAAATCCACTGCCTTCCTAAAATCGGAAGGTGTTGAGGATGTCTTCCACCTGAAAGGCGGCATCCTCAAATATCTCGAGAATGTACCCGAAGAGGAAAGTCTGTGGGAAGGCGAATGCTTTGTGTTCGATCAGCGCGTGACTGTGAAGCACGGGCTGGAAGTCGGGTCATACGATTTGTGCCACGCCTGCCGCCGCCCGATCAGCGACGAAGACAAGGCTTCTCCGAAGTTCGAGGAAGGTGTGCAATGCGCCGCTTGTTATGACGAGCGGACGGACGAGCAACGCGAGCGTTACCGCGAACGCCAGCGTCAGGAGGAAAAGGCTGCCAAGGCTGGCGAGGCCCATCTGGGCGCCGCGCAGAAGCCCAAGAAATGAGCGCTCCGCCGATCCTCTACAGCTTCCGGCGCTGCCCCTATGCCATGCGCGCACGGATGGCTTTGCTTATTGCCGGGCAGGCCTCTGAAATCCGCGAGGTGAAGCTGTCGACCAAACCTGCCGCGATGGTGGCAGCGTCCGAAAAGGCGACTGTGCCCGTATTAGTATTGCCCCTGGAGCACGTCTTAGATGAAAGCCTCGATATTATGCGCTGGGCGCTTGGCGAGTATGACCCGGAGGGCTGGTTGGAGCGCGATGCGAATGATTTGATCGAGGTGAACGATGGCCCGTTCAAGCATCACTTGGATAGATATAAGTACTCTGCCAGGCACGATGCTGATCCGCTGGAACACCGAGCTGCGGCTCTGAATATCCTGCAATCTTTGGATGAGCGGCTTTCAGACAGCGGCAACCTTTGCGGAGACGTACGCGGGATTACCGATATCGCGATATTTCCCTTTATCCGTCAATTCGCAGCGACTGACCGTGATTGGTTCGACGAGGCGCCCATTCCGCATCTGCGGAAATGGCTCGACCGGCACATTGCATCGCCGCTTTTCCAAGCAATCATGACAAAACTCCAGCCTTGGTCCGAGGGCGATGAGCCAATTCTGTTTGCCAATTTTCCAGCCGCCACTTGTTAAAGAAGTAGTTTCTCGGGTAACCGCCAGCTTGAATTCGGGTCTGCGCACTCCTTGTGCAGATGAACATAACAAATTTCCGGAATTTTGGTGTGAGCGAAGACTACAATTCACCTGACAGGTTGATCCCGGACGAACGCAAACATGTGTTCGCCCCGTGGCTGATGGAACCGCTACGGGCCAACAAGCCGATCTATCTGCGCGTCGCATTGGCGGCGGTCTTCGTGAATGTTTTCGCTTTGGCGACGAGCCTCTTCACGATGGTCGTTTACGACCGCGTCGTTCCCAATAATGCGACTGAATCGCTGATTGCTCTGTCGATTGGCCTCGGCATTGTGATAATATTTGACTTCATTTTGAAAATGCTGCGCGCCTATTTCACCGATGTGGCGGGTGCGCGCATTGATCACGAGGTTGGTCGGCGCGTTTTCGAACAAATTCTCACTATCCGTTTGGACAAGCGTAAGGGATCCACCGGTGCACTCGCGGGGCTGATGCGCGAATTGGAGGCGCTGCGCGACTTCTTTGCCAGCGCGACCGTGACGGCGATTGTCGATGTACCATTTATCTTCCTGATCCTTGCGGTCATCGCGGTGATTGGCGGGCCGGTCGTATTTGTGCCGCTGGCGATGATTCCATTGGTCCTTCTCGCCGGTTGGCTCACGCATCCCGCGATGGACCGGTTAAGCGCCCGCTCCTTGGGGCAAGGTCTGCACAAGCAAACTGTGCTGGTCGAGACCATTGGCGGCCTCGAGACGGTGAAGGCATCTGCGGCCGGCCCGATGCTGGCCAAGCGCTGGCAGGGAGCGATTAGCGAACATGCAGGAACGGCCCTGCGTCAGCGCCTGACATCCAACATTGCACTCACATTTGCTCAAAGCGCACAGATGATCGCCTATGCAGGCGTTGTTATCGTGGGTGTAGGGCTGATCGCCGAACAGGAGCTATCTTTCGGCGGGCTTATTGCTTGTTCGATCCTTGGTGGCCGAGCAGTTGCGCCTCTAACACAGATTGCCGGATTGCTTTCGCGGCTCAACTCGACCCGTTCGGCTTACCGCCAGATCAATGCGTTGATGGAAACGGAAAACGAAACATCGACCGGCACGCCTTTAAGACTGGAATCCATGCGTGGCGAGATCGAGTTTTCCAACGTATCCTTCAGCTATCCCGGATCAGAGGTCCGCGCGCTCGCGGGCGTGTCCTTCAAGATCACCCCTGGTGAACGCGTTGCCATCATTGGCCGCGTGGGTTCGGGCAAATCAACCATCGCCCGCCTGATCATGGGCCTTTATCCGCCTGATGAGGGTAGCGTGATGGCTGACGGCGTAGATATTCGTCAGCTCGACAAACAGCAGTTGCGCGAATCCATTGGGGCTTCGTTGCAGGAAAGCGTACTGTTTTCTGGCACCGTGCGCGACAATATCGCGCTGGGCCGCGCGCATGTTGATGACAGCGAACTTCTCCGCGCTGCGGAAGTGTCGGGCACGCACATCTTCATGAAGCAACTTGCCAATGGCTATGACCGGCGGCTGGCTGATCGCGGTGAAGGGCTATCGGGCGGACAGCGCCAGTCGATTGCACTTGCACGCGCCATTGCCGGCAAACCCCGCATTCTGGTGTTTGACGAGCCATCAAGCCAGATGGACACGGACACTGAAAACACTGTTCTGAACAACCTCCAAACAGAAGTGCAGGACCGTACCGTGGTTGTGATTACCCACCGCACCCCGTTCCTGCGGCTGGTTGAACGGATCATCGTGGTCGATCAGGGCAAGATCATTGCGGATGGCAAGCGTGATGCTGTTCTGGCCAAGATGGCTGGCGGTGCGAAACAAGTTAGTCCGCCACCGACAGGCTTGGTTACTACGGAAGGCAAGAAATGAGCGCGTCAGTAGGTGAGAGCGGGATGGGCGAACTGGCTACGACCGGCGAAACGCTGATGTTCGAAGACCGGCTGGCTGAAATGTCGCCATCACGTGCGGCCAATATGTTGCTTTATGTGATTGCTTCGGTGGTCGTGATCCTGGTGATCTGGGCCGCATTTGCGACGCTCGATGTGGTGGTGCGCGGACAAGGCCGGGTGGTTCCTTCTTCACAATTGCAGATCGTGTCGAACTTGCAGGGCGGTGTGATCGAGACTGTGTTCGTGAAAGCAGGCCAAGACGTGAAATCGGGTGATCCGCTGCTTGCTCTCGACGGGACCGAGACCGGAGGAAACCTTTCGGTCAACCAATCGCAATCGGATTCGCTGCGCGCAAAGATTGCTCGGCTTGAGGCCGAAGTGACTGGCACGGCGCCAGCTTGGCCGGCGGTAGGCGGCGCGGCGGCGCAGCAGCAAGTTGCGATCGAGCGTTCGCTTTACAATAATCGCCGCTCCACCTTCGCCAGCCAGATCAATGCATCACAGTCGCGCGTGCGGCAGTCAGAACGCAGTGTAACCGAAGCCCGCGCCGAGTTGGAAGCGAGGGAAAGCGCCGCCAAGGCCGCGCAAGAAGAATTGGATTTGATCCGTCCGTTGGTCGCGGAAAAGATCGT
>JBBKVP010000038.1:0-4886 GCA_037968495.1 Pontixanthobacter sp.
CCTGTGGCGGGAGCCGCTGTCTGATTGTCTTTTGTTTTCATACCTCAACTGATGGCTCATAAGCCATTTTTTCGGATGAGTTGGTTGGTAAGTATGAACACTTATATCTCGGTAGACAGTGGCAGACCGACTTCCTACGACTGCCCAAATGGATCAGGCAACATTCGATGATTTTCTCAAGCTCGACATACGCAACGGGACAGTGATCGCTGCCGAGAGCTTTCCTGAAGCGCGGCAGCCGGCTGTGAAATTGCAAGTGGATTTCGGTGCGGACATTGGCATGAAGCAAAGTTCGGCGCAGATCACGGAGCTATATGCACCCGATGATCTGGTGGGCATGAAGATAATAGCGGTGGTCAATTTCCCGCCGCGCCAAATCGGGCCGTTTATGTCGGAGGTTCTAGTGCTTGGGTTTCCCGATGCTGAGGGCCGCATTGTGTTGGCTGGCCCGAAGGCGGACGTCCCAAACGGTTCGCGTTTAGCTTAAGCGAGCGGGCCTAGCGCCTTACGCAGATCACCGAGCCACGGTCCGTATGGCTTCCACGCATCTTGCCCTGCCCGGTTGATCGGGCGGCGAACTTGCTCTGAACTCGCAGTTCGGATTGCGCGTTCGGTCTTATGAAAGTCGATACAGGCTTGTTCGAAAGGCAGGCCCAGATAATCGAGCATCCGGCGGACCTGACCATCGAGATCGTCCAGCACATCCTCGTGCTGCACGCGCAAGACGGCACCAGGTAACACCTTATCCCAATGATCCATCAGCTCGACATAGTCGCTGTAATAACGGCCGATTTCTTCGAGTCCGTAAGTGAATTCCTGCCCCTCGGCGAACAGCTGTTTGAAACCGGAGAAGCAGCAATCCATCGAATCGCGGCGGGCGTCGATAATTTTCGCGTTGGGCAGGGTGAGTTTGATGAGGCCGATATGCCGGAAGTTGTTGGGCATCTTGTCGATGAAGAATGGTGCGCCAGCCCGGTGGATGCGCGTGTTCTTAATGAACGTTTCTCCCATATTGGAGAGCTGTTCAGACTCCAGATCGTGTAATACGCCGGGATAAAGCGAAGCACCAGCCTTGCGGCCTCTGAGCCGATGCGCAAGCGCGAGGATATCTGGCAACTCAAGCGTGCCATCGACCTGACTGTGCGAGGCGAGAATTTGCTCAAGCAGGGTCGAGCCAGCCCGCGGCAAGCCAACGATGAAAATCGGGTCTGGTGCTGCATGACCTGACCCAGCCTGCTTTGCGAACAGTTCCGCCGTGCAAATTTCGGACTGTTTCCGCAGCTCTTCCTGCATATTGTCTGCATCATAGCGCGCTTGGCGCTTTTTCAGACTATTTCCTTCTTCATAGAAGCGGAAGGACTGCTCATATTCGCTGCGATCTTCATGCGCTTTGCCGAGTGCAAACGACAGGTGAATGCGGTCTTTGAAGGAAAGATCGGGCCGCGATGTCTGTTCTTGCATCGACGCGATCTCATCGTCGGAGAAACTGTACGTCTTGAGGTTTGCGAGCGCGTAATAGGCATCGCCGTGGTCAGGCTTGGCAGCAAAAGCTGCTTGGTACGATGCGACGGCTTCATCCTGCTGGCCGGTCGTCTTTAGCGCATGACCGCGCGAGGTGAGCGTTGACGGATCGTTTGGGACAGTTTCCAGGACTTGATCGAACAGGCTGAAAGCACGGTCATATTCGCCGGTCTGCATGCTTTCGATGGCGAGGTTCGATTGGAACAGCGGATTGGCTGGATCAAGCGCATAGAGCACCTCAGCCTGTTCCTTGGCTTCCGCGAACTTCTGACGGCGGCGTAATGCGTCAATGTAATCGAGCCTGATCTGGATGTTGTCCGGATCGAACTGGACCGCACTTTCCAGCAGGAACTCAGCATCATCGAGAATCCCGAGCTTGATTCCAATCTGGGCGAGCAACCGCATCGCCTCGGTATTCTGCGGATTCTGGCGCAAGAACTGACGACAGAACTGCTCTGCCTTGAGCAAACGTCCTTCTGCAAGGTAGTTAGTCGCCGCCAGCAGTTCGCGCGGCATGTTCTTCAAGCGGTCAGCCTGCGCGATCGCCCCGGTGGCCTCCACAGATTGCCCTGCCGCCGCCAGCAATTCCGCCTGCATACGCCAGCTAGCTTCAAGTGCCGGGTTAAATTGCGTGGCACGCTGGAATGCACCAAGCGCCTTGCCAGTATCACCAGCGGCACGGGCTAAATGCCCCGCCTCCTGCCATGCGCGGCCATATTCGGGAGAAGCGGCATGTAGACGGGCCAGATAAGTCTCGGCCTGCTCAAACTGTTTCAGATAACGCGCGGCGACCGCCGCAACATACAGTGCTTCGGGATCGTCTGGCTGGTCTGCAAGCAAAGCTTCGGCAGCAGACATGCCACCCGTAAAATCACCCGATTGAAGCAACCCTTGCGCGGCTTTCAACTGGTCTGCTCGATTGTCGGTGTCTAAGATGTTAGTATCTGGGGCCATCAGTCTTTACCTTGGCAGAAAACAAAAGCGGCGGACAAGCCTTTCAGCCGCCCGCCGCGAATGTTCCAAATTGACCGCTATCAGTAGTCGTAGCCGACGCGGAAACCTACGGTCAGCGGACGGTTGGTAGTAATCCGCTCACGATCGAAGACGTAATTGCCAGCAATCTCCGCCCGCTCATCAGTCAGGTTTTCGCCGAAGATTTCGAAGGACCATTCCTCGGTCTTCACACCTGCGCTCAAAGCGAAGGTAGTGTAGCTGTCGAGCTTGATCTTGTTGATCTCAATGATGTCCGTGAACTTCGACGCGGAATAGACGACCTGCGGCATAATGTGGGCGGTCAGCGTATCGCCGAGGTCCCATTCATAACGCACCCGCATATTGCCTTGGAATTTAGGTGCGTAAGCGAGCGGTGATCCAGCGATCACATCGTCTGTCGGCGTCAACACGTCGGTTATCTCGGTATCGAGGATCGAGAATGCTCCAGCCACCGTCAGGCCGGGCATCGTGTAAGGTGCGTAAGTGATGTCACCTTCGATGCCGTAGATTTCAGCATTGGCCGCATTGTCCGAGAAGAACAGATTGGTGATGCTCGGATCGAAGATCGTCGTCTGCAGGCGGCTGATGTCGACATAGAACGCACTGCCGTTGAAGCGCAGCTGACCATCGGCCAGATCCATTTTCCAACCCAGTTCGTAATTCGTCACTTCATCGGTTTCGAGTTCGAATGGGACAGTAAAGCCGTTTGCGCCCGCTGCGCCGCCTGGCCGGTTAAGCAACCCCGGACGGAAACCTTCCGAGTAAGTCGCATAGAACAGCAGATCTTCGTTTGGAGTAACCGTGACGGTACCCTTGAAGATCACGCCTTCAGCCTTGGCCTTGTCAGGCGCGCCTAAGGTGTTGTTTGGACCAAACTGCTGGCTGATGTTCGTACCGCCGCGCTGTTGGTCGATCCGGTCGACCAGAGCAACACCCGTATTCGCGCCGAACACCGGCGAATTCAGGTTGAAGAACGAAGAGTTCGCGCTGCCATCCAGATCAACCTTTACGTTGTAATAGCGAAGACCGGCTGTGATGGTCAGCAAGTCAGGAACCACGTCGAAGCTGGCTTCACCAAACACGCCAAGCTGCTTGTCAGTGCGGCGAATGTCGTTGCGGAAGATAGTTGCAGCCGGGAACGGCCCCGCTTCCGTGAAATAACCGGCGCTGGCCGAGTTAATCGCACCGGGAGGCGCGGCGATGTTGGTCAGCGGATAATTCGGCAGGAAGCCGGTTGTGACGCCGTCCGAACCGCGCACCTGCGTGTTCGACGGATAGGTGAAGTCGTTCAGTTCCTTCAGCTCAAGATCGCTGTAGAAGCCGCCGAGCGTCACGCGGAAAGGATCTTCTTGCGGCGTGCTGACCCGGAATTCCTGCGTAAACACAGTCGTATTTGTATTCGAAGAAACATAGGTGTTGGGCGCGTAGCAGGTCGGGTTGGCCGGCGCGTTGGTTGCGTAGCCGGGGTAAACGACCGCTGTATCGCAGATGTAATATGGCAGATACTGACCGACAAACAGATAGTCCGTGTAATCGACACGCTGCTGCGTCTCGCGGTCTGTGTAAGCACCTGTGTAGACGAGATCGAGCGCGCCAAGGCGGCCTTCGACGGTCCAGCTGGTGTTGGAGAAATCATCTTCCAGACGGTCGTCTTCGAAACGCTGAACATTCAGGCCATCAAGGTCGAGATCAGGATCGGCGAAGAACACACCATCCGATTCCACGCTCTGGCGGGCATGGGTCAGGGTTACGCGCCAGTCGGAGTTGATTTCGTAAAGCGCCGAAACACGGAAGCCCGCATATTGGGTGTCATTGAAATCGTCCTGAACCAGGCCGCTGTTGTTTGCATCAATGAATGTAGTGCCTGCAGCGGGGCCGCCGGACTGGAAACCCTGACGGTTCACACCAACAGGAACGCCATTGGAGCGAACGTCAGTTGCTTCACGGAAACGGCCGCTTTCGCTCGCATTTACGGTGCCTGCAACGTTGTCGATGTAACCGCCTTGGTCATCGAGATACACTACGCCGCGAAGGGCGAAGCTATCTGTGACAGGTACGTTGATCATCGCTTCTGCATTGTAGCTGGCTTCACCGCCCTTGGTGAAGGAAACGCCCGCTTTGCCCGAAGCATCGAACCCGGAAAGGTCAGGCTTGTTCGTGATCAAGCGGACAACACCGGCCTGCGAACTTGCACCAAACAATGTACCCTGCGGACCTGCCAGAACTTCGATACGTTCGAGATCGGCGGCATATACGTCAAGGTTACGGCCAGGCTGACCGAGCGGCTGTTCGTCGAGATACAGCGCGACGTTTGGCGCGAGGCCGGCAACGCCAGCGGTCGTGAGGTTAGGCGTCGTCGATGCGAGGCCGCG
>JBBKVP010000039.1:0-25337 GCA_037968495.1 Pontixanthobacter sp.
GCCCGCCACGACCTCCGCCGCCCGCGCCGGGTCTGCCGGGCCCAGCACCGGGTCCGCCCCTGCCGCTCTCACCTTCGACAGCTTTCGCTTTACCGAAAGCGCCGCGCAGCGAAAGGCCGACAGACAGACGATCATTCTCACTCTCGGCAAAGGTGATCGGTCGCTGGTCGATAGCAACCAATGTGCTGTCAGCACCGCGCGTAACGCGGTCTGCAAAAGCAGCCTCGATTTCTGGCGTCAGCAGCGGGAAGGATGTCGAAACATTCTCCGACCGGTTGCGCACATAATCGACCTGAAGCCGCGCATTTTCGGCAAATGGAACTTCCCAATTGGCCGAGAACTTCCAGTCCCTCTGAGTTTCCTGAACAAGATCAGTGTTCCCGCCGCTGGTGATATCAGCCAGCACGGTTTCGCCATTCGTGAAATCGAACACAGGCACATTCAAGCTTACCGTCTGCGGGCTTCCAAGCTGGGTCAACGCGGGTGCAGCTTCGGAACTAACATAGGTCGCGCTTAATGTGAGTTTTTCCGTCGCGCCCCACGTCACGCCTGCACTATAGTCACCAAGCGTACCGAAATCGGAAAGGTCCTCGACACCCACGCTCAGATTAAGGCTCAAGTCACCGATTGCGCCCCAAGCCGCGCCGCGCTCTGCAATGGGTATCGTTACGCTAGTTCCAGCCCGTATCCGTTTGCGCGTTAGTTCAGTCTCTTGGACCGCGCGCGTGTCTTGGCTCGCAATACGTTTCCAGTCATATCCCATGTCGAAAGTTGTCGACACGTCACCAGCAGGCAGCGCGATCGGATTGCCCTGGAATGTTGCCTTGCTGACAACAGTAGTCGTTTGCCCGCGCGAAATGTCGAAGCCGGCGTCACCTTGCGCAGGCAAAACATCCGCTATGCCCGATGTCCCCGCAGCGGCTGAGGCCATCAGCGCATCTGTATCGACGCGGCGGTCGATTTCGGTTTCGCTCTCGGCACGAAAAGCATCGATGGTGAAGCTGCTTTGCCAATCGCCGATCAATGTGTTGAGCGAACTGCTGAACGAGAGTGTGTCGGTTGAATTGCGCCGCTCCAGCGGGTCATCAGCGCCAAAGGTCCGCAGCACGCTTGTGCCAAGGGGGTCAGTTAGCGTGACTGAATTGAGGCCCGACAATGACCGGCTATCGTTGCGATTATACGTGCCGTTTAGCGACAGAACCGAACTGCTTTCACCCAGACGCGAAGTCCAGTTTGCAGTCGCTTCGATCTCACGGCTATCAGCGATCAGGCTGCGGAATGCGGAGGGATCGGGATCCCCCGCAACGCCGGGGATGCTGGAGGCAGTTTGGATAACACTGCGCTCGCTCTCGGTCAGAAGCGAAGTATCTTCGACATCAATATTAAAATTTAGGCGGCTCGACCCCGCGAGTTTGAGCAAAGTCAGCTCTTGCTCCGTGCGGGAGTAACCCCCTCGATCAGGTTGCTCATATTCAAGATCGACCGTCGTCGCGGAGTAGTTTTCCTTCAAAATGAAGTTGATCACACGCTGGTTGGGCGGAAAGCCGAATTGCTGCGCGGTTTCTTCCGGCAGCACTTCAACCTTGCGAATGGCCTCAGGCGGATAGGATCTGAACTCGCGAAAACTGCCGACACGTAATCCGTTGATCAGGAACACCGGACGACCGCCGTCGCCTCGTCCTCGCGCAGAACCGGTTGCGGGGGCCAAAGCTTCAACCAAATCAGCGATGGAGCTAGCGCCATAAGCCGCAATGTCTTGCTCATCGAGCTCGATAATCGGAGCCTGAAGTGTATCGATCTGCCCGCGCAGACTGCCGCCGATGACAACAATCTCGCTGTCCGATTGCGCGAAATCGTCCGCGCTGACGTCGCCAGCGTCCTGCGCGGCGAGCGCGGTAGGCAGGGCAATAAGTGAGACAGCGGTCGTCAAAATCTGGTGTAGGCGCACGTAATATCCCTAAAAAACAATCGGCCCCACCCCTGACCGGCGCTGTTGCCCAGCGATCGGTGTGATTGCAAGCTCGGCGACGTAACCAATTGTCGCAACATTGGTTCCACCAGCGGCATATAGTGTCCGTGCAAATGCTTTCCTTTTGTCGCTGCCGCCGCTATGGCGCGCGGCAATGATCAACATTGAAACTGGACGCTGAGCCTTATGGCTAAAGAAGAACTCCTGGAAATGCGCGGCAAAGTGTTGGAACTCCTTCCCAACGCCATGTTCCGGGTTGAGCTGGAAAACGGCCACGAAGTGCTGGGCCATACGGCCGGCAAAATGCGCAAAAACCGCATCCGCGTGCTGGTGGGTGACGAGGTGCTGTGCGAACTCACTCCGTATGATCTGACCAAGGCCCGCATCACATACCGCTTTATGCCCGGCCGGGGCGGCCCGGGCCCGCAATAATAGTGCGGGGGTAGAATGCCCTCTCTGATTCTAGCATCCGCAAGCCCAAGACGGCGCGAACTCCTCGCGCGCTTGGGCATCGAGCCTGCGCGCGTTACATCCGCAGATATCGACGAAACGCCGCAGGACGGTGAACTGCCGAATGTCTATGCCCGGCGCATGGCGCGCGAGAAGGCGGAAGCGACAAGTGATGTTGACTCCCACGTGCTTGCTGGCGACACCGTTGTTGCCGCAGGAAGGCGCATTCTTCCCAAGGCTGAAAACGAGGCCAGCGCGCGCAAATGCCTGGAATTGCTCTCGGGGCGCCGTCACCGCGTTCTTTCGGCAATCGCACTGCGCTATCCTGATGGCACGATCCGCGAGAAGCTGAGCGAGACTATCGTTCGCTTCAAACGCCTCTCGGACGCCGAATTAACCGCTTATCTCGCTTGCGGTGAATGGGGCGGCAAAGCGGGCGGCTATGCCATTCAGGGCGCTGCTGAAGGCCTAATCGAGTGGATCCAGGGTAGCCACTCGGGTGTCATGGGCATGCCGCTTTATGAAACGCGGCTGTTACTAGCCTCCGCAGGCTTCAAGCTTGCATAGGCGTTCGCAATGACGTGGTACGTCGAAGAAGGCATTGGCGAGACGCGCGCCATTGAAGTGGTCCGCGACCAAATCGTCGCAGCACGGCTCGATTGGCCCGGAAGGCTCGTCGCGGGGCAGATTGAAGATGCTGTTCTGGTTTCACGCGCATCCGGTTCGAAACGCGGCACAGCACGCTTTGCGAATGGCGCAGAAGCGTTAGTCGACCGCTTGCAACCTGACGCCAGCGAGGGTGCACCAATCCGGCTCGAAGTCATCCGAGGTCCGATTGCGGAACGCGGCCGACTGAAATTGGCCCAAGCCCGGCCGACCAACACGGCAGTGCGCCCTGCCCAATCGCTGGTCGACCGGCTTAAGAGCGAAGGCCGCGATGCCAAGCTTGTCCGACGGTTTCCGGTCGATGGCTGGGACGAGTTATTCGCCGAGGCTTGGGAACAGGAAATCAGCTTTTCCGGTGGGTCGCTGGCATTCTCACCAACACCGGCCATGCTGCTGATCGATGTTGATGGCGACTTGCCGCCGCATGCTCTGGCGGTCGCCGCCGTTCAGCCGCTAGCGGTAGCCTTGGAACGCTTCGACTGTGGCGGCTCAATCGGGATCGATTTTCCTACTCTACAGCATAAAGATCATCGCAAAGCTGTTGATGATTCCTTGACCAAGGCGCTCAAACATTGGGCGCATGAACGCACCGCAATGAACGGCTTTGGCTTTGTGCATATTGCTGCGCGATTGAAGCGTCCCTCACTGCTTGACCTGATTACAATTTCGCGCGTTGGAGCCGCTGCCCGTCTGCTGCTGCGCCGCGCAGAAGCTGTTACCGAACCGGGCGCATTGCTGCTGACTGCACATCCGGGAGTGCGGGCAAAAGTGAAGGACGAATGGCTGGCAGAACTGGCACGCCGGTCAGGCCGCGAAATACGCCTCGAAAGTGATCCAAAACTTGCGATTGGCGGCGGTTTCGCGCAAGGGATCACCCTATGACTTCGACTGGAAAACCCTGCCCGATCTGCAAAAAACCGCGCATGGGAGAGCACACACCTTTCTGTTCGCAGCGTTGCCGCGACCGCGATTTGGCAAAGTGGTTCGGCGATGGTTACGCGGTTCCATCGCGCCCAGCTTCGCCAGACGAGATCGCCATCAGCGACGAATATGACGGCAGCGAATAATTCACCCTTGCCTTCGCCGCGGTGCTTCGCCATAGGCGCGCATTCCAACCGCTCGCGGGCCGCAAGTCTGGCCCAGATGCGATGAAGGTTGCCCGAGTAGCTCAGTTGGTAGAGCACACGATTGAAAATCGTGGTGTCGGTGGTTCGAATCCGCCCTCGGGCACCACTTCCTTCCAGTGGCCCCGAAAATTGCCATCATGACGTCATCAGAAACAAACTCTCCTCATCGGAGACGCAATCCGCTGACGGGCCGCTGGGTGCTGGTTTCACCTCAGCGTATGAAACGCCCGTGGGATGGCCAGCAAGATGACGCTGATGAAGGTGAGACTTCGCCCTATGACGCCGTATGTTATTTGTGCCCCGGCAACGAGCGAAAAAACGGCGCGGTCAATCCGGACTATTCCGGCACCTATGTTTTCGACAATGATTTTCAGGCGATGTCTGAAGAGACATCTAGGGCAGCGTCTGATGATCCATTGTTCAAATCAGAGCCAGTGAGCGGAAGCAGCCGGGTAATCTGCTTTTCCCCCGACCACTCCAAGACACTGCCGCTACTGTCCCTGCCCGCAATCGAAGGCGTCGTCGAAACATGGTGCAGCCAAAGCGCAGAACTGGGCTATACCTTCCGCTCGGTACAAATCTTCGAGAATAAGGGCGCGATGATGGGATGCTCGAACCCTCACCCCCACGGTCAAATCTGGGCCAGCGATCATATTCCCGATGAAACCGCGATAGAGGACGCCAATCTGAAAGCACATGGCGGCGATCTGCTGGGCGAAGTGGTTGCTGCAGAACTAGCGTCGGGCGAGCGGATCGTCACCGAAACCGCACATTGGGCGGCTTTCGTGCCGTTCTGGGCATCTTGGCCTTTTGAAACGATGCTCGTGCCGAAATCACGGGTGGGCCGGATGCCAGAACTCAGTGCAGAGCAGCGATCAGATCTAGCCGTCGCGTTGAAGGAACTGACGGCTCGCTATGACAATCTTTTCCGCACCAGCTTTCCATATTCGATGGGCTGGCACGGTGCGCCATTTGATGGACTGGACCATCCGCATTGGCGGCTACACGCCCACTTCTACCCCCCTCTGCTCCGTTCTGCTACGGTCAGGAAATTCATGGTCGGATATGAAATGCTGGCCGAGGCGCAGCGCGATCTGAAACCAGAAAATGCTGCACAAATGCTGCGCTCGGTCAGCGCAACACATTACCGCGATGGTACAGCATGAACGCTGATTCCGCCTTAGTCGCTCGCGTCGTTGCAGCTTTCAAAAAGAAATATGGCGCTTCGCCCGAGCGCATCTTTGCCGCACCGGGCCGTGTCAATTTGGTCGGTGAACATACTGATTATAATGCCGGTTTCGTCATGCCATGTGCGCTTGGCTTTGCGACGGTCGTTGCCATTGGACCAAATAACGGTGACACGGTTGAAGTGCTAGCAGCCGACTTGGACGCCGCCACGGATAGCTTCAACGCCTCAAATGTTGAACCACTGGAGCAAGGAGCATGGCAAAACCATGTGCGCGGTATTGCTGCTGCACTTGCGGAAACTGGAATCGTGCCAAGCGGTCTAAACCTCGCTATTGGCGGTGACGTTCCACAAGGCGCGGGTCTCTCTTCTTCAGCTTCGCTCGGGGTTGCCGTGGGTGCAGCATTTTCCGGCAACGCCAGTGATCCGGTTATGCTCGCCAAGCTGGCCCATGCGGCAGAGAACAACTTCGTCGGATGCGCCTGCGGGATCATGGACCAATTGGTATCCGGATGCGGAAAGGCTGGCTCGGCGCTACTGATCGACTGCAGTTCGTTAGAAACGCGCGCTGTCACAATGCCCGATGAGTTCAGCCTGCTAGTCATCCATTCCGGCGTGGAGCGCGGCTTGGTCGACAGCGCTTACAATGAACGCCGCCAGCAATGCGAAGCCGCCGCCGCGCATTACGAAGTGTCAGCACTACGCGATCTGGACAGCGAAACATTGGTTGCCGGGCGCGGCGGGCTTAATGAAACGACCTATCGCAGGGCACGTCATGTGGTGACCGAAAACGCCCGTACGCTAGCTTTTGCCGAGGCTCTCGAACGCGCCGATGCGGCCGAGATTTCTGCTTTGATGGCCGCATCGCATAAATCAATGCGGTATGACTTTGAAATCACGGTTCCGTTGATTGACGCGCTGGTCGAAATGATCGCCGATGAATTGGGCGAACACGGCGGCGTTCGTATGACCGGCGGCGGGTTTGGCGGCTGCGTTGTGGCACTGGTCCCCGCTACGCTGGAAAGCGCCATAAAGGACAGGATTGCTAAGGAATATCAAACGCCCGATGGATCAAAAACCAAGGTTTGGACATGCAAAGCAACTGGCGGGGTTGCCGAAATCACGGCATCGGCCTGATCCATGACTCAACCTTTGCTTCCCGCAGCCGATACGGCAACGTTCCCGGCCATTGTTACCGCACAAGATAGCCGCGACCTCGCCGCGGTGCTCAGCGATCAAAAACCGCCGATCGAGGCATTACTAGCATCTAGCGGAGCGGTCCTCTTTCGCGGATTTGACGTCCCCGATGCCTTTGCCTTTGACGGCGCGGTTACTGCCTATGACGGGGCGAATTTTCCCTATTCGGAATCACTATCTAATGCTGTCCGCGTGAATATTACGCCGCGCGTTTTCACTGCCAACGAAGCGCCGCCAGAGACAAGCATCTACCTCCATCACGAGATGGCCCAGACGCCGATCTATCCCTCCACGCTATTCTTCTATTGCGAGATACAGCCCGGTGGCGGCGGAGCCACTCCGCTATGCCGGTCGGACTGGCTCTTGAATCGGCTCGAAGCCAAACGGCCTGCACTTGTCGCAAGTTTCGCGGCCAAGGGTGTCAGATATTCCCACACCATGCCCGGCGAAGACGATGCGGCATCCGGCCAAGGGCGCAGTTGGCGCTCGACCCTGGGTGCGGAAGACAAACCAGCCGCAGAAGCCCGCCTGAGCGAGCTTGGTTACAGCTTCGAATGGCAGACTGATGGCGCTATTCGGGTCACCAGCGCGCGGCTCGATGCCATCCGCACATTGCCCGATGGGCGGCGCAGTTTCTTCAACCAGCTGATTGCAGCCTATCGCGGATGGGCCGATGCCGCGAAGTCGGTTTCTTTCGGCGACGGCTCGCTTATCGACCCCGCCGATATGACCGTTGCAATCGAACTGGCCGACGAGCTTTCATACGACATGGAATGGCAAGCGGGCGATGTCGCAATAGTCGACAATTATGCCGTGATGCATGGCCGCAGACCCTTCACCGGAAAGCGCCGCATTTTGGTGTCATTGCTCGCCTAAGGAAGTGGTTCACCGCGAGCGGCAACCAGCACTTCGTACCAGCTCGCGCGGCTCCAGCGCACTTTGTAGGCATCTGCGGCCTCGGCAATCCGGCCGGCATTCTGGCTACCGACAATCGGGATGATCCATGCGGGATGGGCCATGATCCAGCTAAAAGTTACAGCAGCGCGTGATACGCCATATTCACTGGCAACCTTATCAAGCGCCATTGCGACAGCTTTCTGACGCCCGGTCAATGGATCGGCAATTCGGCCGCCGCTCAATGGCGACCAGGCGAGCACGGCCATACTGTGCTGCATGGCTTGATCTAACTGACCGTCCTCAAGCGGCCGCAAATTAAGTGGCGAAAATTCAGGCTGCGTTGTCGCCAGCGGCACGCTAAGAAAAGCACGCAACGCCGCAATTTGCGCCGTGGTGAAGTTGGACACGCCAACCGCGCCGACCTTGCCCGATTTCACCATAGTTTCCAACGTGTGCGCTAACTCATGCGGATGCGCGAGCATATCAGGACGGTGAACCTGCCATAACTCTACGTGGTCTGTGCCCAGCCGCTTCAGCGATGCATCAAGCGCCGCCATCAAATAATCCGGACTGGAATCGTAGGGAACCGGCGGCGTGATCCCGCCTTTAGTCGCAAGCACCATGCGCGAGCGAAGTCCTGGTGAGGCCGTTAACACCTGTCCCAGCAGCACTTCTGCCGCGCCGAAGCCTTCCTCGCCAAATCCGTAAATATCGGCCGTGTCGAATAGTGTGATCCCGCTATCCAGCGCCGCCTCTGCCAGTGCCTGAGCCGTGGCCGTATCATTCCCGGCAAAGCGCCACATGCCCCAAGCGAGCGAGCTGACTTCCGGCCCACCGACATATAGTGCGCGGGTTTCGGGGACTGCTGGCAGCAATGCTTCGGTGGTCATTCAAATTCGGTCCTTATGCGGGTGAACAGCGCTGCATGGCTGCTGCCTTCGCGGGTGAAAACGGGCGGCCTGCCAAAGGGTGCTTCGACATTTATCCAATCACCGCCTTGATAGGCTTTGCCGCTGAACAAATGAACCCAATTATCGCCTTCAGGCAGATAGCAGCGCCAGCTTTGTGCCCCCTCTTCGATCACCGGAGCGACAAGAATGTCACTGCCATAGAGATATTGCGTTTCGATGCTGCAAGCGGTCATGTCACCAGGATAATGAAGAAACAGCGGGCGTTGCAGCGGGAGGCCGGCCGCCTCGGCTTCCTGACAAAGCGCGCGAACATAGGGCGTCAAGCTGGCGTGAATACAGCTCATACGCGCAAAATGAACGAGAATTTCGGGATCGCTATCCACTTGCAAATTATCATCAGGCCGGTTGCCCTCATGCGTGCGCATTACCGGCGTGAAGGCGGCAAGTTCAGCCCAGCGCATCATCAGTTCGGCAGTGCGGACCTTACCAAACAGGCTGGTGTAGCCACCCACATCGCTGTGATGATAGGCGTTGCCGAACAGACCAGCCGACAGCGCCGCGCGAATAGTCGTCCCGATCCCGTCATGGCGGGAAAAGTCGACGCATTGATCACCTGCCCATAATAGCGGGCAATGCTCGCCAATGCTCGAATGGCCAGCGCGCATGAAGAATGAGGCCTCGCCTGTTAGGCCCGCCTGCTTGATCGCGCGCGCGTTTACTTCGGCCCAGATTACTGGCCATCGGTTGTGGGTCAGCATAGGGTCGCTACCGTCATGCAATCGTACATCGATAGGCAAATATTCACCGAAGTCAGCCATCCAGCCCATGATACCGATATCGAGCATCTCGCGGGTCAGGATGCGGTCCGCAAACCAGTTGGCGGCATCGGGATTGGTGAAGTCGACAAGGCCGCAATGAAACTCACCAAAATCGACGATATAGGGTGCGTCTTCATCCTGTTTGAGAACGAAATAGCCCGCCTGTTCAGCCTCGGAATAAAGCGTGCCGTCAATCGCCAAATAGGGGTTGGTATAGGCGAGGAAGCGAATGCCGCGCTCGCTCAGCCTTGCGATCCGATCCTTAAGCGCGGGATAGCGTTTATCACTGGCCCGCCAGTCCCAGAACAGGCGCCGCCCGAAGCTGGTTTCGCGGACACCTGCCCAATCCTCGCACCAGACCGCACTGACTTCTGTCCCGGCTTCGATGATCGCATCTAGCCGCTCGAAGCTGCGTTCGCCGTCCTTCAGGCCGATCATTGCGCCGCTAATGGCCCAGTCCGGCAACTGCGGCTGACGTCCGAAACGGGCGGAAAGCTGGCCCACCACATCAGGCAGATCATCGCCAGCGAACAGCTCGATCCGCTCGGGAATTTCCCAACATTCGATCGTGTGGTGTGCAGGCGTAGTGAAATCAAAGGCAGCGAAAGCACAGCTGTCCAAATGCAGTGCGTAGTTCTGCGAAGAGAGCCATGTTGGTTGCGGATAATTGGTCGTCCAGTAATCGCCGCCTGATCTGTCATGATCATTGGCCATTTGCGTAAAGGTATCGGAAGGATCGCGGCCCACGCCTGGTTCCGACGTCCAAAGCGGGAAGCGCCGACCATTGAGCGCAAGATAAGACATTTGCTCGCCCCCGCCCCAGATGCGCTCGATAGGCAGTGCGGCCACGTTCAGCCAGAAACGGTTCGCTTGTGGGTCGGTGCAGCAAATGCGCAGTTCGGTACCAACCGCTGCGATGGTCAATTGCGGCTCTCCTCCCTCAGCCGCCGAGAAAGCTGCCGCGCCGCCTTCCAGCCGCGCAAATGGCAATTCCGTCCGTCTTCCGAGCATTTCGTCGATCACGAAATTGCCCCTATCCATACTTATATCAGGCGTGCCGCATCCGATAGCCACACACGGCGCATCGGGCGTGTGGTCGACCAGCAGCCGCTCGCCCAAAAACAAGCGCAGGCGCGTGTCATCAAGTTGGAAGCAAAGCCGTGCAAATCGTGCCATCAAGGCAGCTTTGCACAGCCCTGCCTTCCGGCGTCAATCCCGCTAAATGCGCAATCCTTTGGCATCGGCATTGGCAGGCTTCTGCAAACTGGCTACCCAGCCCTGGGGAGAGGAATTTCAATGTTCGGGGACACATCGAATTACGCCAATGGCGTGCAGCTAGCAGTGTGCATCGCGCTGACAGCATTTATCGGCCTAATCACCTATCTGAAGGTGCGTCAGGCCAAAACGCATGATGGGTCGAGCAAAGACGTGTTCCTTGCAGGCGGCGGACTCAGTTGGGTCTTTGTGGCAGGTTCGATCACTCTCACCAATCTTTCCACCGATCAGCTAGTCGGCATGAACGGCAACCAGATGGCGCTGCTGGCCTGGTGGGAAATCGCCGGTTTTTTCGGTCTGATGACGCTCGCCTTCGTTTTCGTGCCGCTTTATTATAAATATAATTGTACCACCGTAACGGAGTTGTTGGAGCGCCGATATGGCGGACGCAGCATTCGCACGCTTATCTCTGGGCTGTTTCTGCTGGGCAATGTCCTGATCTATCTTCCGGCCGCGCTGTATAGTGGCGGGTTATTCCTGCAGTCGCTGTTCGGAGCGAACATTGATTTACTGTGGTTCAGCGTGATTTTGGCGGTGATCGCGGCGGCCTATACGATCTTTGGTGGCCTTCGCGCTGTTGCGGTAATGGACACCTATTCGGGCGTCGGCATTCTCGGCCTAGCTCTACTCATCGTCTATCTGGCGTTGGCCGCTGTCGATTTCGACATTGTCACTGATGTGCCGCCGGAACGCCTGACGATGATCGGCGGCGCGGATTCCCCCATCCCGTTCCACACGCTGTTTACCGGTATGCTCTTCATCCAGGTATTTTACTGGTCGACCAATCAAAACATCACCCAGCGTGCAATGGCTGCCCCATCGGTTCGTGAGGCGCGCAAAGGCGTGTTTGCAGCCGCAGCAATCCGCATTTTAGTCGTCCCGCCGATTGTAGTTCTGCCCGGCATCGTCGCTTTCAAACTTTACGGCGATGTGGGTGATGCGGCTTATGGGATGCTGGTGGCCGATATTATGCCGGTCTGGCTATCGGGCGCTTTCGCAGCGATGGTTGCGGCTGCCGTAATCACGACGTTTAGCGCAGTGCTGAACTCGACCGTCGCGCTCTACTCTGTCGACTTCCACGAGCAGTTTATCGGCAAGGTGGACAATCACTGGAAGCTAGGCGCGCTCATGTCTGTGTTGGCCACCGCAATCGCAATCACCCTCGTACCGATTTATTCATCTGCCGACAGCATCATAAATCTGCTGCAGGAGCTAAACGGCCTCCTATCCATGCCCATCTTGAGTGCATTTGTCACAGGCCTGCTGTTCCGCGGCGTCGATGCTCGTGCAGCGATTGTCGGAGTGATCTGGGGTGTGGCGCTGTATGGCGCTTTCACCTTCCAGCTTAGCCCGCGCGGTATCATCACCATGCACTACATCGACTTCATGGTCGTAGTGCTGGTCACCTCGGTCCTCGCATCGCTTATCGCCAACCGTCTGATCTTTGGCGGCAAAGCAGAGTTCGTCGGGTTCAAGAAACAGGCTGCGTAGCTCGGCACCGAAGCCATACAAAAGAAAGGCCGCCATCGCTGGCGGCCTTTCCTGCTTCCGAGGGAAATCGGAAATTAGAAGTTGTAGCCGATCTCAACGCCCAACAAGCGGCGTGCGCCAGGCGAGATAAAGGAACCGCCAAACTCGATCGCCGGGATCACTTCATTGAGATACTCGCGGTTGAGCAGGTTCTCAGCGAAGAATGTCAGATTGAAGCTCTCCGTTTCTATACCAGCGCGAAGGTTCAGCACGCCGAATGCATCACGCTTGGCAACATCATAGCGGCCGTCACCGACCGATGCCGGAATAGGCGCCAGCGCTGAAATAGGCAGCAGTCCGGAGAACAGCGTGGGCTGCGTCTGAGCCTGTACTGTGTGGAACCACGTCGGACCGGTGATCCGGTAATCTGCTCGCACCACCAGATCGATATCCGGTGTCAGCGGCGCATCCATTTCACTGCCAAGGTTGATCGTGTAATCAGCAGTATAAGGTGATTTGTTGCCGACAGTGATCGGACGTGAGCTGTTCGCCTTGATCTCGCTTTCGGTCACGTTGAACGCGCCGAACAACTTCCAGCCATCGGTTATCTCTGCGGTCACGTTCAGTTCGCCGCCGTAGACGTCGACCTTGTCAATGTTCGAAACCACGCGCAGCAGGCCGAAGTCACCGACAAAGAATTCGAAGAACTGCATGTCGTCGATCTTGGTGTAATAACCGGCCAGATCATAAGTAATCGCGCCGTTTAGCAAATTACCCTTCACGCCCACTTCAAAGGCGCTAGACACCTCTTTGTTATAATCATCTTCGATCACGACGTCAGCGTTGATGAACTGGACAAAGCGGTTGTCGACCAAAGCTGCTGAGCCCTGATTGTTGAAGCCGCCCGACTTAAATCCAATGCCCCAGTTGGCATAGATATTGAGGTCGCTGTTCGGCTTGTAGCTCAGCGTCAGTTTAGGCTGCAGCTGCTTATAGGTCGCATCCTTCACGCCGAATGTGCTGAATGCTTGACCGGGGTTGATCGGACCGCCGGTAAAGGGATCAAGCACATTAGGAACGAGCGGTGTCGTGGTCCGGTCTTCGATATCATAGCGGAGAGCGACGCCGGCCGAGAACTGCTCGCTCGGGCGGAATTCAACCGAACCGAATACAGCGTAAACGTTAGTGTCGAACGCATCATTCAACAGCAGTGACGTCGGGTTTGAACTGCCGGGGGCGTTATAGAGAGTCGGGCTCACTCCCGCTCCTGTATCCGCGCCAAGGCTAACCCCGACTTCACGGTCGATGTTGAGGTAATATGCGCCCAGCTGCCAGTCGATTGGTCCGTCATTATCCGAGGCCAGCCGGATTTCGCCGCTAATGTCTTTCTGATCACGCGTTTGCAGCTGCGTGCCGTCGCAAGTCGTCGGACTGTAAGCGCCAAAGGTCGAACCATTGGCAGGATCGAAGATAAACGGAACGGGCGATGTGCCAATGAAGCCCGGCTGATTGACAGGGAAGCCAGTGTTTGCTGCCGTAGAAGCGAAACATGCATCTGCCGCGCCCTGCACAGTTGGATCGGCTGCGCTGATATAGCGAGCGAAGTCAGCCGAGGTGCCGTCAGCCGTCAATAGCTGGGAGATGTCTGAGTAAAGCACCCATGCGGTCAGGATCGTGCTGTCGAATTCATGCTCAATCTTGGCAGAGACGTCGAAGCTATCTTGGCTGTTGGTCGGGCGGATGTTTCCATAATATCCGAATTTGTGGTCGTTCACATCTTCATAAAACGCCGGGTTCACTCCGCCAAAGCCGGGAACGTGGAACGATGAATTGAAGTTAATCGATGCGCCGTTCAGTTCGGAATAACGCGCCTTTACGTCCAGCTCTGTCCGGTCGGATAGGTTGGCGACCAGACGCCCATCAACTGTCCAGACTTCCTGATTATCAACAACCTTTTCATCTAGGAATGTATTGCGGAAGAAGCCGTCGGTCGTGCGGTAATAGCCTGACAGCACAAAACCCAGATTGTCGCCGATTGGTCCAGCGATGTAACCATTGGCCTCTATGGTGTTTTCATTGGCATAGGACGCCTGAACGCCACCTTCAAAGAAATCGCCGGGCTTCAGTGTTTGCAGCACAACCGCACCTGCCGCCGCGTTACGGCCATATAATGCGCCTTGCGGGCCCTTGAGGATTTCCGCCTGCCGCAAAGTGCCCTGCACCTGATTGAGCTGCGCGGTGTTCGTTTTGAGAATACCGTCTACGACAAGCGCAATGGAGCTTTCAGCATCGCGAGCGCCGTTAATGCCGCGAATGTTGACCTGCGTATCGCCCGCTTCAGCGGTGCCGGATACAATCGTCACGCCCGGGGTAAGCTGCGCAAAGTCTGATGCATTGTCCGCCCCGCTCTTTTTCAGGGCGTCAGCGGTTAGAACGGTGACCGATGCTGGCGTATCTTGCAGCGTTTCAGACTGACGCCGCGCGGTGACGATCACAACATTCTCGTCTTCTGCACTTGGCGCCGCAGCCGTGTCTTGTGCGGTTGCAGGAGTAGCGAAAAAGGATCCGCTGGCGATGGAGGCGAGGAGGACAGTTTTGGTAATCCGCATGGGAAACTCCAGTTATGGCGAATTTGTCCGCCAAGTGATCATTTAGTTGCGACACCGCTTGATGCTTTCACCGTCTATTGTATACAAATCGAAACGGTCAAGGCTTTTAACAGCTAAATTGGAGCACAAGTGTCTCGCGCATCCGACAGAGCATATGCCAGTATCAGGGATTCGATCCTCTCGGGCGAGCTCGCTGCTGGCGCGCCTTTGGGTGAGGAAGCATTGGCGAAAAAGGTAGGTGTGTCGCGCACGCCGATTCGTGATGCACTGCGCCGGCTAGAAGCCGATATGTTGATCCGGCGGACCGAATCGCAACGCAGTTTTGTCGCCGAATGGTCGATTGATGAAGTCGCCGATTCGTTCGAGTTGCGCGCCATGGTGGAAAGTCTTGCCGCTAAGCGCGCGGCAGAGCGCATGAGGCCGGAAACTCTTGAGCAGCTGCGAGTTTGTGATTCCCGCATCAACACGGCGACTGAAGAAAAAAAGCCCGATGTTAATGCCTTTCTTGAGGCCAACCGCGAGTTTCACGCGCTCATCTTAGAGGCTGCGGCTTCGCCAAGGCTTTCAGCCATGCTGACCAATCTGGTCGAACAACCGATCGTTTGGCGTACCGCCCACCACTACAGCCGCGACGAACTACGCCGTTCGCACCGCGAACATGGGGAACTGCTTTCCGCATTTGCCCGCGGCGACGGTGAATGGGCATCCGACATTATGTCTGCACACATCCGCAGGGCCTTCCATGCCTATGCCGATGCCCACAGCGGACTGGCGGCGATAGGGTCCGGGGGCCAAGACCTTTGACCGGCGATATGTATACAGTTTCTTCCGTTGAGATGGTCGAGGTCAGCCCGCGGGACGGGTTGCAAAATGAACAGCGCGCTGTTTCAACTGCTGACAAGCTCGCATTGATCGAACGCACAATTGACGCCGGATCGCGCCGCATAGAAGTAACAAGCTTCGTCAATCCGCGCGCAGTACCGCAAATGGCTGACGCGGAAGACGTCTGCGCCGGCCTGCCCGAGCGCAATGACGTGACCTACATCGGCCTAGTGATGAATATGCGCGGTGCCAAGCGTGCGCTCGCAACCGGCCGTATCGATCAACTCGGTGCGGTCTGCGTTGCGACAGACAAATTCGCAATGGCGAACCAGGGGCAGACGAGCGAAGGTTCTGTAGAAGCCGCGAAGTGCATCATCCATCTCGCCAAACAACATGGCAAGACTGCGCAAGCGACAATTGCCGCCAGTTTCGGCTGCCCGTTTGAAGGCGAAGTAGGCGAGGATCGCGTTGTTGCCATGGCCGCCTCACTCGCTGAGGCTGGACCGATTGAGGTCGCCCTCGCCGATACGATTGGCGTCGCCAATCCGGCGCATGTTGCCCGTTTGGTTACGCGGGTCCGCGAAACAATCTCGCCCATTCCAGTCAGAGTTCATTTTCACAATACGCGGGGCACTGGCCTTGCAAATGTTTGGGCAGCGATTGGTGTTGGAGCAAGCACTGTCGACGCCTCCATCGGCGGTCTCGGGGGTTGTCCCTTTGCCCCCGGGGCCGCTGGCAATGTTGCAACCGAAGACGTGACCTACATGCTCGAACGCGCAGGCGTTTCGACCGGACTGGACCTGGAAAAACTGACCGAAGCCAATCACTGGTTGGCAGGTGTGATGGACAAAACTTTGCCGGCGATGGTGGCGAAGGCTAAGCCCTTCCCGCTTCCCGAAACACACCAAAATTCAAAAGAAGAGGAAGCTGTTTGATGCGTTATCGCTTGGGCGTCGATGTTGGCGGCACATTTACCGACCTACTGTTGTTCGACAATGAAACGGGCGGATTCTGGCGGCATAAAACGCCCAGCACCCCGCATGACAGTTCCGAAGGCATCCTGACGGGAGTCAACGAAATTACCAGAAGGGCGGGCGTCGATCCGGCCGATATCGGTTATTTCCTGCATGGAACCACAGTAGCTACAAACGCCGTACTGGAAGGCAAAGGCGCGCGTGTCGGCCTGATAACAACCGACGGCTACCGGCACATCTTGCAGATCGCACGCAGCTTTGTGCCCGGCGGTCTTGCCGCATGGATCATCTGGCCCAAGCCCCAGCCACTTGCGGCCCTGGAGGACACTCTTGAAGTCACTGGCCGCATGGATGCCGACGGCAATGAGGTGCGGCCGCTCGAAGAAGCCGGTGTTCGCGAGGTTATCACCAAGCTCAAAGACAAGGGCGTCGAAGCGCTTACCGTCAGCCTGATGAACGCCTATGTAAACGGCGCACACGAAAAGCGCATTGGCGAAATCGCGGCTGAGATCATGCCCGACATTCCGGTCTCGCTTAGCCACGAAGTCTTGCCTGAAATGCAGGAATATGAGCGGACGCTCTCGACCGTAGCAAACGCAGCCGTTCGCCCGGTTGTCGGCAAATACATCTCGAAACTGCGCGAAGGGCTTGCCGATGCTGGTCTGACCGGCAAGCTGTCACTGCTTCGTTCCGACGGCGGATTGATGAGCGCCGAAAAAGCCGAGGAGCATCCGGTCAACATCCTGATGTCCGGCCCCGCTGGCGGTGTGACTGGCGCGTTGTGGGTCGCTAAGAATGCAGGCTTCAACAACATTCTGACGCTCGACGTTGGCGGTACATCAACCGACGTTGCGTTGATCGAAAACCTAGAACCACGCCGCGAACGCACGACCGAAGTCGGCCACTTGTCAGTCCGCGCATCGGCGCTCGATGTGAAGACGGTTGGTGCTGGTGGCGGCTCCATTGCTTACGTTCCGGAACTCACCGGCGCCCTGCGTGTCGGACCGCAATCGGCGGGCGCAGTCCCCGGCCCTGTCGCTTACGGCAAAGGCGGCGAAGAACCGACTGTGACAGACGCCAATGTCGTGCTCGGCTATCTGCCCGAGGATCTGCTAGGCGGTTCGTTCAAACTCGACCGCGCAGGAGCAGAGAAATCCGTCCAGAAAATCGCTGATGCGCTTGGCATTGGACTGATGGAAGCTGCGCGCGGTATCATCGACATCGTGAACGAAAATATGTTCGGCGCGCTACGTATGATCTCGGTCCAACAAGGCTACGATCCGCGTCACTTTGCATTGATGGGCTTTGGCGGCGCTGGTCCGTTACATGTAAACGCGGTGGCAAGGCTGATGGATAGCTGGCCCGCAATTTCACCGGTGTCTCCGGGCGTGCTTTGCGCACTTGGCGATGCGACCACGCGTATGCGGACGGAGACGGCCCGCAGCTTCAGCCGGCTTGCAAAGGAAACCACTGTAGAAGAACTCGTCGCACTGCTTGACGAAATGGCCGAGCAGACGCGCTCCGAACTACTGGCCGATGGTGTTGCCGAAAGCGAGATTACCAGCGAATTCGAAGTCGACATCCGCTATGCCGGACAGGCTTTTGAAGTACCGCTAACCATCGATCCCGATACATTGAAGTCGGGCGGTGTCGAGGCGATCCTTGCGAGGTTCGACGAGGAGCATAACCGCCTCTTCACCTTCAATATGGATACCCCCCATGAGATCGTGAACCTGCGAGCCGTTGCGCTGGGCGAAGCGCCCGAACTGCCCGCTGCCGAGCTTGAGAAAGGCAACGGCGATCCGGCCCACGCAAAAATACGCGATCACACTTTGTGGATGGACGGGAAGGAACAGCAGGGCGCGATTTACGACCGTGACAAGCTGAAACAAGGGGACATCATCCCCGGCCCAGCCGTGATCACCGAAATGGATTCCACCACCCTGGTTGAAACCGGATGCGTCGCGACTGTCGATGCCGTCGGCAACATTCTGATCAACTTGGAGGCAAAATAATGACCGCTCAGATCATCCAGGAAAACACCACGCCATTCACCAAAGTCGATATTGACCCTGTCACGCTCGACATCATGGAGAATGCGCTGCGTAATGCGCGGATTGAAATGGATGCGACGCTTGTCCGCACCGCCATGTCACCCGGCATCCGCGAACAGGGTGATGCCTTCCCCTTGATCGCCGACCCTGCTGGAAAGATGATTGTGGGCCAGTTCGGTAGCTTCATCGACGGCTTCCTCAAAACTTTTGAGGGCACGATCGAGGACGGGGACATGATCTTCCTGTCCGATCCCTACAGCTGTGCCGGCGCAGTCAGCCACTCGAATGACTGGCTGGTTATGCTTCCAGTATTCTACGATGGTCGTCTGATCGCCTACACCGCAATGTTCGGCCATATGAGCGACATCGGCGGCAAGGTCGTCGGTTCCATGCCGATCAAGGCGCATTCGATCTTCGAAGAAGGTGTCCGCATTCCTCCGGTAAAAATCTGGAAGAAAGGCGAATATAACGAAGACTTGATTAAGCTGGTGATGCATCAGACGCGCAAAGCGGATTGGTGCCAAGCCGATCTCAACGCATTGATTGCGTCGTGCCGTGTCGCATCGAAGCGGGTCATCGAAATGGCCAAGCGCTTCGGACCAGACGTGTATTTCTCCGCCACGCAGCAACTGCTGGACCGCAACTATCGCGCGATGAAATCACTGATCGCCATGGCAATTGCCGAGGAGCCGGTAAGCTTCGAGGATTACATCTGCGACGACGGGATGGGCTATGGTCCCTATAAGATCAAATGCACCATGTGGCGCGACGGCGATAAGGTGATCCTCGATTTCGCCGGGACCGATCCGCAGTCGGCAGCCTCGATCAATTTCCTGCTGAACGAGAACATGTTTAAGATGTTCTTCGGCATTTATATGATCATGGTCTTCGATCCTCAAATCCTGTTCAATGATGGGTTCTACGATCTAATCGACGTCCGTATTCCCGAAGGATCGCTGCTTAAGCCGAAATTCCCCGCTGCTCTGTCGGGCCGCACCCACGCTTTGGGTCGGATTTTCGATATTCTGGGCGGCTTGCTTGGGCAGAAAACACCCGAGTTTCTCAACGCCGCTGGCTTCAGCTCCTCACCGCACCTGTTCTATTCCGGTAACGACAACCGCGAAGGCAAGTCAGGCGACTGGTTCCAGCTGTTCCAGATCGGCTTTGGCGGCATCCCCGGCAGGCCGCTCGGCGATGGGCCGGACGGACACTCGCTGTGGCCGGGCTTCACCAACGTGCCGAATGAATTCCTGGAACGTTACTTCCCGATGCGGATCGAGCGTTATGAAACCGAGCCCGACAGCGGCGGAGCTGGCCTTCACCGCGGCGGAAATGGCATTCGCATGACCTACCGCTTCCTCGCCGATGGCCGCATCGCCATCCATGATGACCGCTGGTTCGTGCCGCCATGGGGCGTCAATGGCGGCCTGCCGGGCAAGCGTGCCAAGAAGATCATCGAACGCGCCGATGGAACTAGCGAAATCGTCGGTAATAAGGTCGAAGACGTCGAAGTGAAGGACGGCGACCAGCTGCACTTCATCACTTGGGGCGGCGGAGGATGGGGTGATCCATTCGAACGTGATCCCGCACTCGTCGCGCTCGAAATCGATCAAGGGTTGGTCACCGCTGATGGCGCGCGTGATTATGGCGTGGTCATTGCTGCCGATGGCACAGTCGATGATGGCGCAACCGCCAAATTGCGCGAGCAGATGAAAGCGGATCGCGGCGAAACTTCGCTGTTCGACTACGGGCCCGGCATCGACGCATTGCGCGCAAATTGCGAGGCTGAAACCGGCTTACCCGCTCCCATCCAGCCCGAGTGGCATGACCATGAAGTAGCCGAGGCTACAGAATGAGCGAAGATGCGCAGCAAGGCGCGTTAACCGGGCTTTGCGTCGTGGAGCTAGGCCAGTTACTGGCCGGTCCGTTCTGCGGCCAATTGCTTGGTGATATGGGCGCTGACGTGATCAAGGTGGAACCGCCGGGCAAAGGCGATCCCATGCGCGTTTGGGGCCAAGGCGAGGTGAAGGTCCAATGGGAAGTCATCGCGCGTAACAAACAATCGGTGACCGCAAATTTGCGTATTCCAGAAGGTCAGGCACTCGTCCGCAAACTGATCGCTAAGGCCGATGTGCTGATAGAGAACTTCAAGCCTGGGACACTCGAAAAATGGGGTCTCGGCCCAGATGTTCTGCTAGCTGACAATCCGCGCCTGATTATCGCGCGCATGTCCGGCTACGGTCAAACCGGCCCATACTCTGACCGAGCAGGTTTTGGGGGCATTGGCGAGGCCATGGGCGGCTGGCGCTATGTCGTGGGTGATCCTGACAGGCCGCCTGCGCGCATGGGCATTTCCATCGGCGACACCCTATGCGCCACCTATGGCTGCATGGGCGTGCTCGCCGCGCTGCATTCCCGCGAAAAGACCGGCAAGGGGCAGGTGGTGGACACTGCCCTTTACGAGGCAGTCTTGCAGGTCATGGAAGGCCTCGTGCCCGAATATGATCACAATGGATTTATCCGCGAACGGTCCGGCTCGATCCTGCCAGGAATTGCCCCGTCCAACGTCTATTCCTGCAAGGATGGCCCGTTCATGATAGGCGCGAATAATGACGCGATCTTTGCACGTTTGGCCGAAGCAATGGGCCAGCCAGAACTGGCGACCGAACCCAAATATTCGAGCCACTTGGCACGCGGAGAAAACCAGACCGAACTCGATAATCTGGTCAATGCTTGGACCGCGACACTGACGGTCGATGAGGTCGATGCGGCGATGATCAAACATTCGATTCCTGCGGGCCGTGTCTACCGCGCGCCCGACATGCTGGAAGACCCGCATTTCAAGGCTCGCGATGCAATCGTCGAGGTCGAAACGACGCGTTACGGCAAACTCAAAATGCAGAACGCATTTCCCAAATTTTCCGCGACGCCATCGACGATCCGGCACCCTGCTCCAGCCACTCCCGGCCAAGATAATGCAGCCATTTATGGCGAACTGTTGGGGCTAAACTCGGCGGAGATGGAAAGCCTGACCTCAGCCGGAGCGATATAGTGACGGACGCTTCCCTAACGCAAAATTACGAGAGTGCCTTTGATGGGAAGCTAACTCCCGGCAAGAAAGGCGCCCTGTTGCTCGTCGATGTTGTGACTGCCTATGTCGATCCGGAATCATCGCTATTTGCTGGCGAGACAGCGATTGCCGCTCTGCAGTGCAACTCCCGCTTGATTGAGGCCGCGCGTGCCATTGGAATGCCGGTGATTTTCACCAACGTCGTGTACAAAGAAGGCGGCGCGGATGGCGGATTGTTCTACAAAAAAGTGCCCTCGCTCAAGAACTTCATCAAGGGTTCGCCGCTCGGAAAATTCCCCCCTGAAGTAGAACCGCAAACCGGTGAGCTTGTTGTCAGCAAGCAATACCCTTCGGCCTTTTTCGGGACTGATCTGGCTGCATTGCTGCACGACATGGGCGTCGATACGCTGTTCATCACAGGCTATTCGACATCAGGCTGCGTTCGGGCGAGCGCGCTGGACGCCTTGCAGAACGGCTTTGCGCCTTTCGTAGTTCGTGACGCTTGTGCCGACCGGCATGAAGCACCGCACGAGGCAAACCTGTTCGATCTGCAGGCGAAATATGCCGAAGTAATCGGAGAAAATCAGGCGCTCGAACTGATCAGAAAGCTCAGCAGCTAGCGGCGCAAGGCTGGGCGCGAAAGCGATCCACGCTGTCAACACGGGTTCTCATTTTTTCGATGCACAAACTGCAGATCTTGATCGCTTAAGCGAATAGGATCGGCGGCGGAGTCGTGCCAAGCGCGCTGGCATGGATCTCGCGTCCAACGATGACCTTGGTCGGGCGGGCTCTCAGCAACTTGGCCACGCGGCAAACTCTTAACGGCTAAGATCGGCACACCCTATACCGGCAACAGATTGCTGACAGCGAATGTGCTCAACTATACCGGACACTTCACGCCGACCGCCAGCGGCGCTAGTCACGCCTTCATGCATGAAACAAGTAGCATCAATGCCTTCGATATCGCTTCAATGCTGGTGGTCGCCGCAGCCGTATTGGGGTGGTTCAACCATCAATTTATCAAACTGCCACATGTCATAGGCCTAACCGTGATGGGCGCACTTGGCGCCATCGGATTGCTTGTGGCGGATGCATTCATTCCCGGCATTACGCTGGATAATCAGGTTGCCGGGTTGCTTGAGCAGATGAATTTCACCGAGACGCTGCTGCAGGGGATGCTGAGCTTCCTGCTGTTTGCTGGCGCGCTGCATGTCGATTTGGAGCGGCTCAAGGCCGACTGGCTGCCTGTTCTGCTGCTCTCGACCATTGGCGTATTGATCTCCACCATCATAGTCGGCCTGGCCATGTGGGGCGTCGGTGTACTGCTTGGGCTGCCCATCGCGCCGATCTGGTATTTCGTGTTTGGCGCGCTGATATCTCCGACCGATCCGGTTTCGGTACTGGGCGTTCTGAAGGAAGAAAACGTGCCGCTGTCGCTGCAATCCGCAGTGGCGGGCGAAAGTCTGTTTAATGACGGTGTCGGCATTGTGGTATTCACTATTCTGCTCGGCGCTGCCGTGTCAGGCGCAGAGTTCTCGGTTTCCGAAGGCGCACGGCTGTTCGCCATCGAGGCTGGCGGCGGTGTCCTTGTCGGCCTGATCTTCGGCTGGGTGGGCTATAAAGCGCTCGCCAGTATGGACGAATATGCGCTGGAAGTTTTGATCACCCTCGCCATCGTTATGGGCGGCTACGCGCTTTGCACGCAGTTGCACATCTCCGGCCCACTGGCGATGGCTGTTGCAGGCCTGCTGATAGGCAATCACGGCATGACCTATGCGATGAGCGACGTGACACAGGATTATGTCGTCAAATTCTGGGAGCTCGTCGATGAGCTGCTAAACTCCGTGCTCTTCCTGCTAATCGGGCTCGAGCTCATCGTGATTATTCCCGGCGTTCCGCATATCGTTCTGGGGTTCGCGGCGATACTCATCACCCTCGCCGCCCGCGGGGTGGCAGTTGGAGCGATGACGAAGGTGGTGCCCGCTGCTCGGCTCGACACTAAGGGTGCGGGACGGGTATTGTGGTGGGGCGGACTTCGCGGCGGTATTTCCATCGCGCTGGTGCTGTCCCTGCCCCCGGGCTCAACCCGTGATCTGTTGCTGGCGGCGACCTTTGCGGCAGTGCTGTTCTCGGTGCTCGTCCAGCGGGCGACCTTGGGTAGGTTGATCGACACTTTACGCGAGAATTCGGAGCCGGATGTGACCCCGGAACCAGCCGAGGAATAGCCCGAAACCTTGCACGGACGCGCCCTCCGATGGGCAAACAAAAGGACCGCCTCCCGAAGGAAGCGGCCCCTCTTTTGTTGTTGGCCTTGAGGCTTAGAAACTGCCGCGAACGGTAACGCCGTAAGTGCGCGGTTCGGCAAGGAACTGCGAGAATATCTGCCGCCCGCCAGGATAATTGCCGGCATCATTGAACGGTGCACCGCCCGCACCCGCTTGGAACGGCGAATTAAACGCGACCTGTGCATAGTTTTTATCGAAGATGTTCTGGCCCCAAAGCTCTAATGACCAGCGCTCATCTGGACCGCGCACCCCGATGCGGGCGTTGAACAGTGCATAGCCATCTTGTTCCTTCTGCGGGAACAGGTCGGAACCGGTGTTATAGTCGCTGGTCATCCGGCCATCAAAATAAACCAGACCGGTAAGGCCGCTGCTGCCGATATCCGGCGTCCACGTCACGCTACCCGTTGCGACCAGTTCAGGCGCGTTCGAGAGATTGTCACCGGGCAAACGGCGAAGCGCCTGATCCAGCGGCGTGCCGTCCTGATTACCGACCAGATTGTCGCTATATTTGGTCTTTGCGTATGTCAGGCCTGCTGCCACGCGGAAATCACGCGATGGAACTAATGACGATTCCAATTCGAAGCCCTGCGTCCTCACGCCGTAGGTGACATCGCCAGCCGCACATGCACCCGTTGTCGAACTGGTATCCCGGTCAGCACCTGCCAGATCCGCTGAACAGCCATTGATAGTCTGAACCAGGAACACTGTTCCGTTAAACGTATTCAGCTGGAAATTGGTGAATTCCGAACGGAAGGCCGAAACGCTTACGCTGAACGGGCCCGTCGCATATTTCGCTCCAAGTTCATAACTGTCGACCAGTTCCGGATCGAATTGCAGCCCGCTAACCCGCGCCTGGGCGCCGCCGGGGGTCGATGCGAAGGGGAAGATTGGTGATTTAAGTGCCGAACGATCAAGGTTGAACCCGCCCGCCTTGTACCCGCGCGAGAAACTGGCGTAGGTCAGGAGGTCGTCGGTCGCTTTGTACGACAGGATTGCCGTGCCGGTCCACTCGTCTTCGCTGCGCTTGTCATTGATTGACACACCGTTGAGTTCAGCAGTGGAATTGCCCTGACAGGACAATCCAATAAGAGCTCCGGCAAGCCCGCGTGCGGTCGCCGTGGTCAAGGGATTTACCAGATCGTCAAGCACGAGGCCTTGCACCGTTGTACAAACGGTGTTGTCATTGCCAAACGTTGCATCGAAATCCTTCGTGTCTTTCGTGTAACGCAGGCCCAGGGTCAGATCGAGGCTGTCGGTGATATGCACAATGTTGTGCGTGAAGGCCGCCCAGTTCGTATCCTGCTGGAAGTACCGATCATTGGTTGTGCCAAGGTCGTTAAGCCCATCGAGCGCAGTGAAGGCCGCTACGATATCGGCACCCGAAATCGGACCGCTAGCCCCTGCGAGGGTTGCAGGGCCAACGCCCGGTGCCACGCATAGCGGGCTGGTTGGCGAATAGAGTCCAGCCAAACCGCCGCCGGTGATGATCCGGCAATTGGCGAAGCGCCCATAATCATTGCCGAACCGCAGATTGTCGCGAACCGTCAATTTTTCATT
>JBBKVP010000040.1:0-3724 GCA_037968495.1 Pontixanthobacter sp.
TCGCTCATCTACTTACCTCGCCCATCCCGCACAATCGCATCCGTATGCACAGTCCACGAACTTTCCCAACTGTTGCCAAGTTGCCACATCGCAAAGATACGAGAATCAGTGCAATATCACGAATTACGTAGGGGAAATTCACATGGCGAAGATTACAGGACTTGGCGGCGTTTTTTACGTTGTTAAAGATCCGGAAGCTACGCGGGCCTGGTATCGGGACGTTTTGGGCGTGGATGGCGAACATGGCCCGCAGTTCAATTGGTCCGAAGAAACCGGTACCAAGCCCTATTCGTTGATCAGCCATTTCCAGGACGACACTTATATAAAGCCCGGCAAAGGCGGCTTCATGATTAACCTGCGGGTTGATGATCTCGACGGCTTTGTCGCCCAGCTTAAAGATCAGGGCCTGGATGTGCTGGGCAGCACTGACGAGGGTTATGGCAAATTCGCCTGGCTACTCGACCCTGACGGCGTGAAGATCGAATTGTGGCAGCAGGTAGACGCGCCCGACTAGCGGCTACCTACTCGCTGCCCAATGCGCTGCCCCACTCGCTGCAATGCAGCATTCACCTTGCCGTCAGCGCACTCTTGATATAGTGGGCGCGCAATCCGCGTAAGGCTATGCCCAGCGCCTCCTATTTCTACATATCGAAAGCTTCAGCGAATGTCCGCCAACGCCGCGCTACGCAATATTGCGATTATCGCCCACGTCGATCACGGGAAAACCACGCTGGTTGACCAGCTATTCCGCCAGTCGGGTACCTTCCGCGACAACCAGCGCGTGGAAGAACGCGCCATGGATTCCAACGATCTGGAAAAAGAGCGCGGGATCACGATTCTCGCCAAGTGCACCAGTGTCGAATGGGGCGAAGGCGAAGGTGCCACGCGCATTAACATTGTCGATACACCGGGACACGCCGATTTCGGCGGCGAAGTAGAACGCATCCTTTCGATGGTCGACGGCGTTATCCTGTTGGTCGACAGCTCCGAAGGCGCGATGCCGCAGACGAAGTTCGTCACCGGCAAGGCGCTGGCGCTGGGCCTCAAGCCTATCGTTGTCGTCAATAAGATCGACCGCACCGATGGCCGCGCTTCCGAAGTGCTGGACGAAGTGTTCGACCTGTTCGTGACACTCGGCGCGAGCGATGAACAGCTCGACTTCCCTGTGCTCTATGCGTCGGGCCGCAACGGCTATGCATCGGAAGATATCGAAGCGCGCGACGGCACGCTGACCCCGCTGTTCGAAAAGATCCTCGAGCATGTCCCGCCGCCTGAAGCAGACTTCGACGGCCCGTTCAAATTTCTGGTCACATTGCTTGACCGCGACAACTTCCTCGGCCGCATCCTGACGGGCAAGGTCCAGTCGGGCCGGGTCAAGGTCAACGCGCCGATCCACGCACTGGATAATGACGGCAAGATCGTCGAAACCGGCCGCGCATCCAAGCTGATGGCATTCCGCGGCCTCGAGCGTATTCCTGTAGAAGAAGCCCGCGCTGGCGACATTATCTCCATGGCCGGTCTGACCGACGCCACAGTGTCCAACACCATCTGCGATCCCGACGTGACCGAGCCACTGCACGCGCAGCCCATCGATCCGCCGACACTGTCGATGCGCTTTGCCGTGAATGACAGCCCGCTGGCTGGCCGCGAAGGCAGCAAGGTCACCAGCCGCATGATCCGCGACCGCCTTGCGCGCGAAGCGGAAAGCAACGTCGCCATCAAGGTTACCGAATCCACAGATAAGGACAGCTTCGAAGTCGCTGGCCGCGGCGAATTGCAGCTCGGCGTGCTGATCGAAACCATGCGCCGCGAAGGCTTCGAGCTCGGCATCAGCCGTCCGCGCGTGCTTTACCGCGAAGACGAAAACGGCAAGCGTACCGAGCCATTTGAAACCGTCGTCATCGACGTGGATGATGAATTCTCTGGAACAGTCGTGGAAAAGGTCGCCATGCGTAAGGGCGAAATGACCGACATGCGCCCCAGCGGCGGCGGCAAGACTCGTATTACCTTCAGCGCCCCGTCACGCGGCCTGATCGGTTATCACGGCGAATTCCTCACCGACACACGTGGTACCGGCATCATGAACCGGATATTCGAGAAATACGGGCCCTTCAAGGGCAAGATCGAAGGCCGCGCCAACGGCGTGCTGATCTCCAAGGAAAACGGCGATGCCGTACCCTATGCGCTCAACATGCTGGAAGGTCGCGGCATCCTGTTCGTGAAGCCGCGCGAGAAATTGTATGAAGGCATGATCATCGGCGAAAATGCGAAGCCTGACGACCTCGAGGTTAACCCCATGAAGTCGAAGCAGCTGACCAACTTCCGTTCGACCGGCAAGGATGACGCAATCCGCCTCACCCCGCCAAAGGTGATGACGCTGGAACAAGCCATCGCCTACATCGACAATGATGAAATGGTCGAAGTAACACCCGAAAACATCCGCTTGCGCAAAGCGACACTCGATCCAAACGAGCGCAAGAAGCAAAAGCGTAAACTAGACGACGCTTAAGCCTCCGGAACCAAGACACAGAAAAGCCCGCCCTCCAAACCGGAGCGGCGGGCTTTCTTTTGACCTAAAAGCTCTATTCGCGTGCGGCGATAAAGTTCGGCTGGCCGTTGGAAGCGCTTACCCCGCCATCGACCGCCAGGTTAACGCCGGTCACGAATTTGGCATCCTCCGACGCGAGGAACAGGACCGGCCCGGCAATATCGTCCGGCTCTGCCGCACGGCCCAGCGGCATGCGGTTCTTGAAGGCCTTCATCAGCCGTTCGTTTTCCGTGATCCCGTCCGTCATGTCCGACCGCGTTAGCGAGGGATTCACGGCATTCACGCGAATGCCCTGACTGCCAAGCTGTAACGCCAACGCCCGTGTTAGGTTGCTGACCGCACCTTTCGAAGCGTTGTAGATCGGCAAAGTCCAGTCGCCACCAATGCCCGAAACGCTGGAAGTATTCACGATGCAGCCTTTCGTCTTAGCGAGATGCGGAATGGCGGCGCGGCACATATACAGCACGCCCTTCACATTGATGTCGATCACCATGTCGATATCGTCATCAGACGCATCCGCCAGCATCCCCATCGCAGCCACGCCGGCATTGTTGCACAGCACGTCCAGCCCGCCGAATTTCTCGGCCGTCTTGCTGATAATTTCCTTGGCAAAGTCAGAGGAGCCGACATCGCCCTCCACAATCAAGGTGCGCGCATCATCCATATCTGCCGCGACCTTCTCCAGATCATCACGGCTGCGCGAATTAAGGACGACATTAGCCCCCGCATCCGCAAAGCGCCGCGCGATCCCCTCGCCAATACCGCTGGAGGATCCGGTGACAATGACGGTCTTGCCGGTGAAATCGTGAGTCGTGGTCATGGGAGTATCCTTTCAATGGGGTTTGAAAGGATAATGCGCGGGTGCCGGTTTTGGTCCGAGTTTAGTCAGGCAGGGAGGTGCTGTGATAGCCGCAAATTACCAAAAAATTTGGCTGCAGCTCTGCGGTTCCGTGCCATCGGGAACGTCCGCTTGTGGGTCGTTAGCTGCCATCGTCAGTTTTGCAGTCGGATTTATGTCTTTTCGGATGCCGCCATTAGGTCCATAAAATTGCGTGCAGCGTCTCGCTCGACCTCATTCTCGAACACACTGCTCAGTTCAGGGGCCGCGCCCAGCATGTAAAGAAGTGACCAGAGAGCAAAGCGTTTGCCTGAATCGGTTTCCAAACCCAGATCGAC
>JBBKVP010000041.1:0-12372 GCA_037968495.1 Pontixanthobacter sp.
GCTTAAACGCATCATCAAGGACTATGATGCAATGCTGAAAGCGTCGAACAAAAGTGACCCTGAGTTGGAGAATGTCAGGAAGGCAATACGAACCTGTGACTTATCATACCAAGAGCGGACCAGCCGTTAACGACCCAGTTGCTGTCGCTATCTGCGCGTTCCATAGTATCCGTAGAGGAGCGTCCAATGGACCACGCTACGCCAAACCTGCCATCGATTAGTTTTGAGGCTACCGCGAGCTTTTACTCGCGATTGGGTTTTGAAGAAAGTTGGCGAGACGAGGGATGGATGATTCTAAATCGGGGCGGAATCGCCTTGGAGTTTTTTCCAAATCCTGGTTTGAAAGCTGCTGAGAGCAATTTCAGTTGCTGCCTCCGCTTGGACGACATGGCTGGCCTATATGAGGCGTGTAGGGATGCTGGACTTCCCGAGCAGTGCTGGGGATGGCCTCGCCTCCATCCGCCGAAGCTTGAGGACAGCGGACTCACAATAGCCTATATGGTTGATCCTGATGGAACGCTTATTCGCCTGATCCAAAACTAAAGCTAGGCGCAGTTTCCCACCCAATTTCAGACGTTCGCGAATGAGGCCCCGCCTTGGCATACGCTGCGATGGCGGCTAACCTCCTGTTGATGTGGGACGGTCTTGTTCTTGGCTGGCGAACGGCGATACTTATCCCACCCATGGCTGTCATGCTGCTCGTCGCCACCGCGCTTACGCGCACACTGGCAAACAGGGCCGCGAACAGGACGCTGGCCACATTGCTTGTCGTGCTCGCCGGAATACTCACGCCTTGGGCAATCGGTTTCGCGGGCTTTTACGATCACTGGCAATGGCTGAGCTTCGCTCCCTTTGCGCACCCGCTGGCAGCAGCGCCGCTGTTCTATTTTTACCTCTTCGCCCTCGTCCATGGCCGATTACCCGACGAGCGCTGGTGGCATTTGGCCGCACCGCTCACCTTTGGCGGAATAATGGTGATCAGCTTTCTGCTCTCAGCCGAGGCGAAGCAGGCTTGGGCGCAGATCTCTTCGGGCTGGCTCGACATTGTGGTCGCCCTTGGGATCGTCATTGGATTTGTTTTCTACGGCCGGTTAAGCTTGCGCTTGCTGCGCCAATACCGCCGCTGGCTCGCTAATGAGCGCAGTGATGACGATCGCTTCGCCGCCCGCTGGCTCCAGATTATCCTGATTGGCGCTGCGATTCTGCTGCTTGTGTGGAGCATGTACGAGGTCACTGACGCAGCGATCGGCCTGAGCTATCGCGGCCTGATGGGGCTGTATATTGTGATTGGCGCCCTTGGTACGGCTCTGGCGATTGAGGGCTGGCGGCACGCACACTTGCCCTTCCCCTCTATGCGGTCAGCCAAAGCACTGGAGCCAAGCCAAGAGTCAGAACCGGAAATTGATCGAACCGCAGAAGCAGATCGTTGGGCCGCTCTCATTCGCGAAGACCGGCTGTTTGAAGACCCAGAAATCACCCTCGCCCGTGCCGCTCGCCACCTTGCGACCAACCAGTCCTATCTTTCGCGTGCGGTGAACGAAGGGCTTGGTATGAACTGGTCGACGCTTATCAATGGTATGCGCAGCGAAGCCGTGGCGGACCGGTTGCGTGCCAATCCGTCAGCCGATATTTTGGGCACAGCGCTGGACTGCGGTTTCAATTCCAAGTCCAGTTTCAACCGCTTTTTCAGGGCGCATCACGGTATGACGCCGTCTGCCTTCAGGCGTAAAACGTCTCAAAACACATAAACGTGCAGCGTTTTTGGGATGTGAGACGCAGCGGCCAAAAATCTCAGCCATCAGTCTTTTCAGCGAAGGCCAATCCGGCCACCAGCTGAAATAATGGACTTAACATGCTGAACACTCTTACCGCTCTCGTCGCACTCACCCAGGCCGCTACAATAGTCGCCGATTTGCCAGCCAATGCGGTTGACGCTTTTAGCGCGCTGGAAGGCGAGTGGCAGGGCCAGTTGGAATATCATGACTATCAGTCGGACACATTGCAGGTGATTCCGCTTCGCGTGGAATTCGATACAATCCCCGATGATACGACTTTCATCCAGCGTTCGGTCTTCACAGATCCTGCCTTTCCGGTTCGCATCACCACCATGGTGAATGTGGAAGGGGAAACCGTCAGCGTCGCCAATTCGCGCGCTGGACGTCCCTTCGAAAGCTATGCAAATTCGGCGCGATTGACCGGAGCAACAAGTGCCGACAACTGGTCGATGACGCTGACCCGCATAGACGAAGACGACAATCGCCCTGCTGCCATCCGTGAGCTTATGGTTCGCAATGGCGACATGCTGACTGTCACCAAGGAGGTCGATTTTCTGGATGACGACACAGCCGAATGGATGTTCCGGAACCGCGTGACACTCTCAGCGCAGTAAGCGGTGCAACACAGTGCAAAGAAAGGAGCCGCTCGGAAAGCTGGGCGGCCCCTTCTGGGAATGTCCGCTTCCCACCCAATTGCGGACATTTTCCTACGCACCCCTTACCCGCTACACAGGCCACGGTTCTTTGAAATCGTTATCTGCCTGTTTTTGCGCGGAACCCGCCAAAGTGTCACCCGGCTGGAACTGTGCGTTAAAGCTATGATATTTATTCCGAAACCCTGATTTACTCCAGAGTGACAGGATGTAACTTGTGTAACCCTAGCGCGCTGCTGGTCCGACTTCGAATACGGCATATTCGGAGCGCCAGTTTGCGCCGATTGCGCCGATTGCGCGTTGGTTGGTGAAGAACCAGCGGCGTTCGATGGTGATACCCATCTCCGCCGCGAGTTCCTCGAAATCCGCCACCGTGACATTGTGGATGTTCTGCGTTTCGTACCAGCTAACCGGCAAGTGCCGCGTTACCGGCATCCGCCCGCCCATCAGCAGCGCGCGGCGCATGCGCCAATAGGCGAAGTTGGGGAAGCTGACGAAGGCCCGGCGGCCCACACGCAACAGCTCGGTCAGCATCCGGTCAGGCCGCTCGGCCGTTTGGAGCGTTTGGCTGAGGATCGCGTAATCAAACGCCCCATCGGGATAGAAGGTGAGGTCGCGGCCAGCATCGCCTTGCACAACGGATAGGCCGCGCGAGACGCAGCGTTCAACGCATTCGGGGTCGATTTCGATACCACGAGCGTCGACTTGTTTCTCATCGCGGAGCGCGGCCATCAGCTCGCCGTCGCCGCAACCGACATCCAGCGCGCGGCTGCCGGGCTCGATATGGTCGAGAATAACCGCGAGATCGGGGCGGAGCAAAGTCATGTCGGGATGCGCTCCATCGCGCGTTCAGGCTCTGCCAGCGGCCCCCAGCCTAGTTTTGCGTGTAGGGCATGCGCATCCAGTGTACCCAGCGTCCACCGGCGCAGTCCTTGGAACTCAGGATGATCGTGTAATGCCGTTACCATCGCAACAGAGATGCCCTTGCCGCGATGTTCCTCCAACACATAAACGTCCGCCAGTTGGGCGAAGGTGGCGTGATCCGTTATGACGCGCGCCAATGCAATCTGTTCGCCTTCAAATCGAACCGCAACAGCAACGATGTTCGCAATCGCCCTCACCACCACCTCAGGACGAATGCCCGGCGACCAATAACTGCGAGTCAGATAGGCATGCGCAGCCACCGGGTCGATCCGGCTCTGGTCGTCTGTCAGTTCATAACCTGTCGGTAATCCGCTCACTGGACGAACCCCCTAACAACGCGGTCGAGCGCGGGGACGTCGAGCAGGAAGCTATCGTGGCCGTATGGCGCGGATAGCTCGACGAAGCTGACCGGCGCGCCTGCCGCATTGAGTGCGTGGACAACGTGGCGGCTTTCCGCAGTAGGATAAAGCCAGTCAGTGTCGAAGCTAATCAGGCAAAAGCGAGCTTTTGTGTCGGCGAAGGCGTCGGCCAGCAGTCCGCCCCCTTTCTCGGAAGCGAACTCCTCCGCCAGATCGAAATAATCCATCGCCCGGGTGATATAGAGATAGGAATTTGCGTCGAAGCGGCCCGTGAAGGCCAGCCCCTGATGGCGCAGATAGCTTTCGACCTGAAAGTCTGCGTCGAAGCCGAAGCTCTTTGCATCACGGTCCTGCAACCGGCGGCCGAATTTCTCGGTCAGCCCCTCCTCCGAAAGGTAGGTAATATGCGCCGCCATCCGCGCGACGGACAGGCCGGCATCTGGGCTGGCGCCGGTCGCATAATAGTCGCCGCCATTCCACGCGGGGTCAGCCATGATGGCTTGCCGCCCAACTTCGTGAAAGGCGATATTCTGCGCTGAATGGCGCGCCGTGGTGGCAATCGCCAACACGCGTTCCGCCCGGTCAGGAAAGTTCGCCGCCATGCTGAGCGCCTGCATCCCGCCCATCGACCCGCCGACGATAGCGTGAAGTTTGTTGATCCCCAACGCATCCAGCAGCGCCACCTGCCCGCGCACCATGTCGCGGATTGTGATGACGGGGAAACCCATTGCGTAGGGTTTGCCGTTCTGCGCGTCACTCGCCGGACCGGTGCTGCCCATGCAGCTGCCGATCACATTGGCGCAGATGACGTGGAATTTGTCGGTGTCGATGGGTTTGCAGGGGCCAACCATCCGCTCCCACCAGCCGGGCTTGCCGGTAACCGGATGCGCGCTGGCGATGTGTTGATCGCCCGTCAGCGCATGACAGACGAGGATGGCATTGCCCTTGTCCGCCGCCAGTTCGCCATAGGTTTCATAGGCGATCATGGCGCTATCTAGCACGCTCCCATTATCCAGCTTTAGTGGATCAGGCAGCGTGAGGTTTTGCAAAGGCGTGGCGGCGTTCATTTCGCTGGCGGACTTGGGGTAGGCTAAGCGGGCTGTCAATTGCCCGATTTACGGGTTATGCGCCCGTCCGATCATGGCAGACCGTCCAACCATCAAGCCCTGGATAGAAGGCATCCACGCTTACACGCCGGGCAAGTCGCGCGCAGACGACGGGCGGAAGCTGGTGAAGCTGTCGGCGAACGAGAACCCGCTGGGAAGCTCCGCAGCGGCGCTGGAGGCCCTAGCAAGTGCGCGTGAGGGGGCTACCTATCCTGACCCTGATGCATGGGAACTGCGCGCTAAGCTGGGCGAGGTTCATGGTGTTGATTCCGCGCGGATCGTGTGCGCGGCCGGTTCAGGCGATCTGCTGGGTCTTGCTGCACAAGCCTTCGCAGGACCGGGTGATGAAGTGCTGTATGTGCGCTACGGCTTCTCGCTTTACGACATTATCGCGCGCCGCTGCGGAGCAACTCCGGTCGAAGCGCCTGATTCCGATTATGGCACCGATGCCGCAGCAATGCTGGCACTGGTGACAGACAAAACCCGGGTGGTATTCCTCGCCAATCCGAACAACCCAACGGGCAGTTACATGACCGCGGACGAAATTGTCGCGCTCCATGCTGCCCTGCCCCGCGACGTGCTGTTCGTGCTCGATCAGGCCTACGCCGAGTATCTGACAGCGGATGAAGATGACAAGGGGCTGGCTCTGGCGGCTGCGCATGACAATGTGCTCGTGACGCGCACATTCTCGAAAATTTACGGCCTTGCAGGTGAACGCATTGGCTGGGCCACCGGTGCTCCGCATATTGTCGATGCGCTCAATCGGATACGCGGCCCTTTCAATGTCACAGTCAGCGGTCAAACTGCGGCGATTGCCGCGCTGGGTGATCAGGACTTTGTCCGGCGCTCGCGCGAGCAAAACGCTGCCGAGTTGGCGCGCTTTACACAGGCCGTGGCCGCTCTAGGCAATCACGGCTTGCGCCCGCTACAGAGCAAGGCGAACTTCCTGCTGATCCTGTTCGAAGGCGCGTTGTCTGCAGAGGCGGCTTACAACGGGCTAGCCGAACGCGGATACGCGACACGCTGGTTGCCGGGCCAAGGACTGCCGCAGGGCTTGCGGATTACCATCGGTACGACCGAACAAATGGACGAAATTGCCACCGCCTTGCACGAAATGGCGGAGACTTTGCAGTGAGCCTGAATAACATCGCCATCATTGGTCTCGGCCTGCTTGGCGGTTCATTGGGACTAGCTATCAAGGAGCGCTTGCCTGACGCAAAGACGACCGGATTCGACCGCGATCCCGATGTGCGGAAACGCGCCGGGGAGCTGGGCTTAGTCGGGACCGTCGCCGAAACTGCTAGCGAGGCTGTGAGCGATGCAGATCTAGTCATCTTATGCGTGCCTGTTGGCGCAATGGGCGCAGCCGCCGCCGAACTCGCGGACGCGTTGAAACCCGGTGCAATCGTCAGCGATGTAGGCTCTTCCAAGGCCAGCGTGAGCAAAGCCTTGGCCGAGGCATTGCCCGGCGCAACCGTAATACCCGCCCACCCTGTCGCGGGCACGGAACGCAGCGGCCCGGATGCCGGATTCGCCACATTATTCGAAGGCCGCTGGTGCATTCTGACACCTCCCGGTGGAGCGGACGAAACTGCGACCGCCAGCCTGCGGAGTTTCTGGGAAGCGCTCGGCTCAACGGTCGAGATTATGGACGCAGAACATCATGATTTGGTTCTCGCCGTAACGAGCCATATTCCTCACCTTATCGCTTACACAATTGTCGGCACAGCCTCCGATCTTGAGGATGTAACGCAAGGCGAGGTGATCAAATACTCAGCCGGCGGATTCCGCGATTTCACTCGCATCGCTGCGTCAGACCCTACCATGTGGCGCGACGTATTCCTCTCAAACCGCGAGGCTGTTCTGGAGGTACTCGGGCGTTTTTCAGAGGACCTAACGGCGCTGCAGCGCGCGATCAGATCCGGCGACGGAGACACATTGTTCGACCTGTTCACGCGCACCCGCGACATTCGCCGCTCGATCATTGATATGGGTCAGGATGATGCCGAACCCGATTTCGGGCGCAAACACGACTAATCGTTGAGCGCGTTTATCGCCTCATGCACCCGCCGCTCGGCTTCGGCGCGGGGAAGGCCCGGTTCGATAATCTCGCCAAAGCGGATGGTGATTGTACCAGAACGCTTCCAGAACCGGTGATACAGTTCCCCGCTGTTCACAGCGACAGGGATCACCCGCACGCCGATCATTTTATATAGTCCGGCAAAACCGGCCTGCAGCGGCGGCCGCGAGCCATGCCGCACACGTGTACCCTCTGGGAAGATAATCATGGGGCGACCATCGGCGGCAAAGCCCTTCGCCTCAGTGATCATCCGGCGAAGCATGCCCGCTCCTTGATCCCGTGCAACGGCAACCGAACCATAGGCGTTGGCAATGCGCCCCCATCCCGGAATGCGGTATAGTTCTTCCTTAGCAAAGGGCACCGGCCCATCGAAGATGTGGGGCAAGTCGATCGCCTCAAAGAAGCTTTCATGCTTGAATGCGTAAAGCGCAGCGCCCTCGACCGGACTGCCTTCTTGCACCACCTGGATGCCCAGCAACCAGCGGCAGCACCAGCGGTGCCAGTTTGACCAAGTATCCGCCGCTGAACGGGCAATCTGGGGATTGAATATACTACCCAAGCCGCCGCCCATCACCATCACCGCCGCCACGCTGTAGAAGAGCAGATAGAAGGCAATATTGCGCAGGATAGTAGCCAGCATCTTCATCCGGGCCACATCCGCGACAAGGTACTGATAATCAGCTTATTATATTCGAGGAACATCGTTCTGAGGGATGGCTCCGATGACACAGAGTCCTCGATGAAGGTCACGCTGTCCGGTAATACGCTATCAAGTTCTCCCGATGCGCGGCGCATGTGCCAGTCGGTTGTTACCAGCCGCAGGGACTTCACATCATGTTGTTCGATCCAGGACGCCGTTTCGAGCGCATTTGTATAAGTATCGACCGCTGCGAAACCCAGGGTGATACAGCAATCCATTTGCTCCATTGGAACATCATATTTGGCAGCTAACTCGCCCGGTTTCACCTCAGGATCCACGCCGGTAATGAGCATCTTTTCGGCCAGTCCGCTGTCCAAGACTTCCAGGCCCCGCGCGATCCGGCCTTTGCCCCCTGTCGGGACTACAACCGCATCGGTCTTTTCACCCTCAAGCGGCTGCGGCAGCGCGAAGATAAACCACGCGAAACCCAGCAACCAGACCATCAGGATCAGGGCGAGGCCGCGGCGCATCATAGCATGCGCCTCAACGCGGCAAGCACGGTTATCCGTGCAGTCAACATGGCCAGAAGTACGCCGCCTAGCGGGATTGAAATAATGAGCGCCCAGTCGATCAGGCCGAGCCCGCCGCCTGCAACCATACCGGAACCCAGCGCGGCAAAGCGGTTGCCAATGACCACTATGGCAACAAGGCCGAGCACCAATCCAACCGCTCCGCCGACCGCCGCATCAACGGCTATCGAACGTTGGAAAATGCGCGCGATCTGGCTGTCTGTGCCGCCCAGCAGGTGCACGATCTCGATAGTCTCGCTGTTGCTGCCTAGCGCACTGCGCGCGGCCAACCACACGGCGGCGGCACTGGTCAGCGCAAGCAACATAACCAAACCAATCGCGAGCCATTGGAGTGAAGCGATGGCCTCAAACACCGGGCCAAGCCAGCTGGCCTGAGCGTCTATCCGCGCGGCCGGAACGGGGGCCGCGAGCGCCGCCTTTAGCCGGCTCAATCGGTCATCGGTAATTGGCCCTGACATTCTGATATCGATCAGGGCCGGAACCGGTACGGCTTCATTGTCGGCGCCCACACCCAGCCAAGGCTCAAGCAGCGCGTCAAGCTCCTCCTCAGGTACCAAGCGAACCGATGCTACGCCGTCGATGGCGACCAAGACGTCCACTGCTGCTGCTGCTTGCCGCGCCCGCTCTTGCGGATCGGCCTCCATAATCTGCACCGTCGCGCCGCCCGCCAGTTCAGCGCGGGCTGCACTGGCCAGATTGCTCAGCGCGAGGCCGCCCGCAGCTGCGATCACGGTCAGCGCAATCATGATCGCAATAACCCACGGCATAGGGCCGCCAAGCCGCGCCTGCGGCACAAGCTCAGAGGCTTTCTCGCCCTTAAACCTGGCGAGACCCTGCCGCGCGGCTGGACCTGTGGCTGGCGGCTTTTTCATACCGGCTTACGCCCCACGCTGCCGCGGCCCGGAGGGTAACGCAGCATGCCGGTGGGGTCGGAAAGCCGCCCCTTATCCAGCCGCATAATTATCGAATCGGGCACTTTCTTCAGCAGGTGCACATCGTGGGTCGCGACAACCACAGTTGTGCCAAGGCGGTTGAGCGATTCAAACAGGCGGAGGAGCTTAAGCGCCATATCAGGATCGACGTTGCCGGTTGGCTCGTCAGCGACCAGCAGTTCTGGCCGTCCGATCACAGCGCGGGCAATGGCAACGCGCTGCTGTTCCCCGCCTGATAGCGTCGCAGGCCGTGCATCAGCACGGTGGGTTAGTCCAACCCAGTCGAGCATATCGGCAACCGGCTTGCGCAAATCAGCCTCGGGTACACCGGAAACACGCAAGGGCAGCGCGACATTATCAAACGCAGATAGATGTTCGACCAGCCGGAAATCTTGGAAAACCACGCCCAGCCGCCGCCGGAAGCCCGGCAGGCGAGTGCGCGGCATCGTAATAATCTCGGTCCCGAACATGCGGATCATTCCGCGTGAAGGGCGCTGCGCGAGATACAGCATCTTCAGCAGCGAGGTCTTGCCCGCCCCGCTGGCACCGGTGAGGAAATAGAAACTGCCGGGGTAAAGCGTGAACGAAACATCGCTCAAGACTTCTTTGCCCGAACCGTATCTCAGCCCGACATTGTCGAACTGCACAACATCGCCCTCCGCCCCGCTCATGAAGCCAGCCGCGTTCGGGCAGAAAAGGGAGGGGTGCAGAGCATGTACTTCGCCCTATAGCGGCGCTTCGCTGGGGAAAAAACCCATTGCGGGCCTCTACCCACGTTCAAGACGCCTTGTTGCCAATTCATGACACGCCTAGGGTCGTCTACGATATGATCATCGCATGCCCAGCTTGCGCGACGCGCTACGTCGTCCCCGACAGCGCCATTGGGGTGGAAGGTCGCACCGTGCGCTGCGCGAAATGCCGCCATAGCTGGTTTCAAGATAGCACCCCGTTAGACCTTCCTGATGAAGCACCTGCGCTAGCGCCCAAACCGACTGCGCCGCCTAATCCGGAACCGGACGCAACACCAGAGCCCGAAGTCGCTGAGCCTGCGGTCGAAGAAGAAGTGGCCGCAGCGTCCGAGCTAGCACGCCCCTCAATTGATATCCGGCCAGAAGTGCAGGAAGATGAGCCGCCATTGGCGAGCACTATTCCGTCTCCGCCGCCGGTCATGGAATCCTACGAAAACGAGCATTCGCACTTCGATTCTGAACCGCCATTCCGCGCACGCCGTAATCCGCTGAAATTTTGGACTGCCGCTGCAGCCGTATTCGCCTTCATCGCGCTCGGTACGATTGCTGCGGTCAGCTATTGGGGGCTGCCGGAATGGGTGCCCGTCAGCCGTCCTACATTTGCCGCGCAGCAACCTGATCTCGTGCTCGACTTCCCCGGCGATAAGCAGGATCGCCGCACGCTGCCCAATGGCACAGAGTTCTTTGGCGCTAGCGGGACGGTCACCAATGTCGGGCGCGAGGCCCATGCATTGCCGCCAATCCTGATCGTCCTACGCGATGGGCGTGAGCGGATCGTTTACGAATGGGAAGTAGCCCCTCCGCAAGCGAGCCTCGCACCGGGCGAAAGCGTAACTGTCAATGAAGCCGTTACAGACGTGCCGCGCTCGGCCAAGTTTGCCGACATTGGCTGGAAACCGCAGTAAATTTAAAAACTCAGTGAAATTCGATGTAAGTCGTGCCTTCCGGTGATTTACGCGGGCTGGTGCGGTGCTCACTGTGCTTGCCCGGCCTATCGAAGTCGATCCGCTCAGCAGCAAGGATGGTCGCGCTGGCCTGAGCAGTCACCACAGCACGCGGTGCTTCCGGTTCTACCACCGCAGTGCCAGGCGAGGACATCAACAGTAGGGCAACGGCAAAGCTCATGCCCAAACCTTTCCGCCTGATTCACCTTGTTCTCAAGCGATCCGGTAAGCCTGTCCCCGAGCGGGACTGCAACGCCCCACTTTCTTACCCTCCATTCTTAATTACAATGAATCGCCGCGCGGCATCATCACGGCGCTTGCGGACCCCGAAACCCTTTGCTAGTGGCGCGCTCCTACCCCGCAGGGCCGCGTATGCACGCCCTGACCAGTGTGCGGTCGTGGCGGAACTGGTAGACGCGCAACGTTGAGGTCGTTGTGGCCGAAAGGCCGTGGAAGTTCGAGTCTTCTCGACCGCACCAGACATAAACCATTGTTTTAACTGAATTTTATTCTCCGAGAGGGGGCCTAAATCCTCCCGACATTACGGGACCTTAGCTGCGATGCGAGCAGCTAGACTGGAGACAAAAGCGTCTCCGCCTTCACCGTAGGGTGGGCAACTTGGCCCCGAGTCTCCACGGCCAAAAAACCAGGCCCCAGTTGCGTTGCTAGCGTGTTGGGCAGTTGTTGGGCCTTTGATCCAGAAACGTGCCAACAAAAAGGGCCTCCAGGGAGCCCCACTGCCTCCATAATATCCAATCCCAGCTATGCGAACCCGAGCTGCCTGCGCTGCTCGGACCAAACGAGCGGTAGCTGCATTGCCATGAGCGTGCGGCGTTTGAGTGTTGCGGGTTGCCGCCCCTCCACAATGGCAGCAACAATATCAGGGGCGAGATAGCTGATCCGGATCATGTCAGCGAGATTGCCGCGGCATTTGCCGAGCCGCTCAGCAATTTGAACCAGCGATCCGGTCTGTTCGAGTACGGCCTTGCGAGCCGCATGTGCATCCGCGATAAGCCCAATTAAGCGGTGATCGTAATTCGCGGCAACCGGTTCCGGCCCAGGAAACACGAGCTTGATTGCTTGGCCCCGCCGCATTCGCTCGACCGGGAAGCTCAGTAGATGAAGGGCGTCGACATTAGGCGCCAACTCCAGCATGCGAACCGCCACGTCGATATGGTCATCATGCAAATCGATACGCTCGACAAGCTGCTTTAGAACCAGACGTTGACCCTGGGCGATACCAATCGATAGTGTTTTTACTGAAGCAGCGGCACGCTGGAGGACACACTCGATCTCGCCAGCATCCCTTCCACCGGTTGCATCATGAACTGCGCTGTCATCGGTTAGGAACCGTTGCAGCTGATCGAGCACCATCTGTTCGAGATCATGAGCTGGAACACGCCAACCTGGCTCAGTGCGGTCGAGCCTTTGTTGCTCATGCGTGACGTAGTAACGGTAACGCTTATCCTTCTTCTTTGCATGAGTTGGCGACATCCGGCGGCCCAGACCATCGTAAAGCAATCCGGTAAGCAGGCTCGCACTGCGCGAGCGCCTCGACTTACTACCAGCATGATCGCGGGTCGCGAGCCGGGACTGAACTGCGGTCCAAAGTTCCTCGGG
>JBBKVP010000042.1:0-60834 GCA_037968495.1 Pontixanthobacter sp.
GTCCGCTATTGGGTCGTTAGCGGACATTCACCTCACCGCCGCCGATACCTGAAATACCACACCTCATGCCCGAATACGGTGCGGGCTTTCTTCTCGTAGCGCGTTTCACACCAGCCGCCGGGGCGGTTTTGCCAGCTTTTGGGGCCATCGGTCAGCCATTCGAATTGGTGCCTGTGGCGGCGCATTACCATCAGGGCGTGACGCAGATAGACGTCGTGATCGGTGCCGAAGCGGAACTCGCCGCCGGGATTCAGCTTGGCGGCAATCATATCGAGCGGACCATCATTCATCATCCGCCGCTTGGCATGGCGCGCCTTGGGCCACGGATCAGGGTGGAGCAGATAGATAAAGCTGCAAGCGCCATCTGGAATGCGCGCGAGCACTTCCAGCGCGTCGCCCAGATGCAGCCGCACATTAGTCAGTCCGCCGTCACGAACGTGCCCGAGCGCGCCGACCATGCCATTTACGAAAGGCTCCGCGCCGATAAAGGCGTGGTCGGGCAGCAGGTCGGCGCGGTAGGCAAGATGCTCGCCCGCGCCGAAACCGATTTCGAAATGCAGCGGATTGTCTGCGCCAAAAAGCAGCTCGGCAGTCACAGGACCTTCTGCTGGCACAGCGATCTGCGGCAGCAGTTGGTCGATCAGCTCTTGCTGGCCTTGCCGCAAGGTCCGGCCCTGCGTGCGGCCATAAAGGCGGTTCAGTGTGGTGGGATCACCGGATTTGTTAGCTGACATGGCGCGCGCTTAGAGAGTCTTTTGTTTGGCCTCAAGCGGTGGGAGGTTTGTTTGCGCGCCTGCGGCGCGACCTCAAACGCCGGTCGGGGTGCATCCGCATCCCTTGGTTTCGCCGCATAAGCGGCGGCCTGCGGTCGCAGGCTGACTGACGTGACCAAGAACGGGCACGTATCTGATGGCTGGGAATGGTTCGGTCCGCGACTAGCGGACCGCAAGGGCGACTGCCCGCCGGCCCTTATTGGGCTGCTCCTCGGAGGCGTTGGCGCAGCCCACAAGCCGCGAGCGAACAAGGCAACAAAAAACCCTCATCCCGGGGGCAGTGGGATGAGGGTTTCTTTTTGAGCGTTCGTCACGCTGTAACAAGACGGCTCTTTTTTTATGAGTCGGGCAACAGGGGGGAAGCCCGTCTCGACCCGTCTTGAACAACAATACTACGGCGAATCGGCTTTCGCCGCAATGAACAGTCGCCATCGCTCCATCCTATATCACAAACGGGGTATCGCCGGACTGTTTGTTACTTGCGGCGAGACGAAGTGCGCGGATCCTTGAAGGTGAACGCGCGGTCGGAAACCGTCATACCGTAGCGGTGATTCCGCAGGCGAACGGTGGTCCGCTGATTCTGCGAGTCGAGTGCGACCCAGCTAACCAGTTCCAGCCCGCCCGGCGCGCTTGACCTTTTAACGAAGACCAAGGTGATTACGCCGAACTCGGGTTTCTTGGTATCCTTCACCTCGATGCTGATGACGTCGGGATTGCTGGTGTTCTGAAGCTTGCCGTATTTTTTCACGTCACGCTGCGGATCAAGCAGCGCGCCAAGCGGCGAGTTTTTGATCGGCCAGCGCTGGACCTGCTTCACTTCATAATCGACGAGCGTGAGCGATTTGCCGTTGGATACGACCAGCATCGGTGTGCTTTTGTCATATTGAAAGCGGATGCGGCCCGGGCGTTTCAGCGTCAGCACTCCTGCGACGGTCTGGCCGTTGCGGTCGGTCTGGGTGAAATCGGCCTGCATCGTTGAAATACCGCGCAGCGCGGCCACAGCCTTGTCGAGGTCACCCGCCGCATAGGCAGAGACCGTTTCGGCTGGAACGAGCAGAGCGGCAGGTGCGCCCATAGCCAGCGTAGCCGCAATTGCGACGGAAACCGGCTTCGAAAAAATCTGTTTCAAGTTGTTCATGCCCCGTGATTAGCGTCGAAGCGTTGAACTGTCACTGAACCACCGGGGTTCCAGCGGTTCAGCAAGATTACTTAATCTTGGCTTCCTTGAACTCGACATGCTTGCGCACGACGGGATCATATTTGCGGAAGGACATCTTCTCGGTGATGTTCCGTGGGTTCTTATAGGTCGTGTAATAGAAGCCGGTGTCGGCGGTGCTGACCAGCTTGATCTTAATGGTTGCGGACTTCGCCATCGCGGTTTCCTAAATGCATTGCCTGATAGACAGAGAGGCCCACTAGGGGCGAAAAATAGATCGGGCGGCGCGCGCAGCACCGCCCAAGACCGCGCGCAAATGGCGCAGGCTTGGCGATAAGTCAAGCGTTCTGAGGGTGCAGCGGCTGAGCTTTTACCAGTCGACCTTGCCGCGGTTCGCCTTGATCGTGCCGCGGTTCTTCTTTGCTTTTATCCGCTTTTCCTTGCCGACGCGGTTTACCCGACTCTTCTTGCGCTTGGCCGGATGATCTTGTGCCTCTGCTAGCAAAGCAAGCATCCGCTGGCGTGCATCGGCGCGATTCGCTTCTTGGGTACGGTGTGACCGTGCAGTGATCATCACCTCGCCCTTGGAATTCATGCGGCTTCCGGCGAGTTCTTTAAGACGGTTGAAGGTCGGCGGGTCGAGCCGCAGGGCAAATACATCGAGCCGCAATTGCACTGCAGTGGCGACTTTGTTGACGTTCTGACCGCCCGGGCCGCTGGAGGCGATGAAGCTCTCCGTCATCAGGCCCATCGCGCGGTCGGCAATCTCACCCATCGCTGGCGCCGCTGTCGTCGCTAAAGCCCAGCGCGCGGAAATCCTCCGGCATTGGCGAAGTCGCACTGATCGGCGGCTTGTTCTCGCGGGTCATGGTGATGCTAGAGGCGTGGAGCATGGTGCGCGACGCAGTTGTCCCGTCACCATATACTGGATCGCCGAGCAAAGGGATGCCAAGGCCAGCCAGCGCATGAATGCGGATCTGATGAGTACGGCCGGTCTCTGGTCGGAATTCAACGAGCGTATTGCCGCCAATCTCCGCCAGCTTCAGCCAATGTGTGACTGATGGCTTTCCAGCTTCGTCCGCCACCATTCGCCAGCCTTCTTCTTTGGTGCTGACCTTGTTTAAAGCGAAGTCGATTGTGCCGGATTCCTGTTCCAACGCTCCGGCGACAATTCCGATATAACGTTTCTCGACCAAACGGTTTTGGAACGCCTGAGCGAAACGCTTCACAGCTTTGGGATTACGTGCCAGCAACAGGCAGCCCGATGTGTCTTGGTCCAGCCGGTGAACGATCCACGGCGGACGGTGGAAATTCAGTTTGAGGTCCTCGAGATAATCTTCAAGCGCAGTTCCGCCGCGCTTCGGGCGGTCGACCGGCATTCCGGCAGGCTTGTCGATGACCAGCGCTTCGCCATCTTCGAACAGAATCGGAAAGCGGCTCATGCGAGGAGCTGGGCTGGCAGCAGGCCGCGCAGGGCGTTGCCAATGAAGAAGCCGTCTTCGAGGTCGCTAATGGTCAATTCCGATTCTTGGGCCTTGCCGCTCTCGATCAGAGATTGGCGCAGGACTCCGGGCAAAAGGCCCAGCGACAGAGGAGGGGTTAGTAGCACGCCGCCGCGTTCTACGAAAATGGATGTAAAGCTGCCTTCGGTGAGTAATCCGTCGTCGCGCATCAGCAGCGCCTCGCCTGCGCCAGCCTCGCGTGCGGCGGCGAGCGCATCATCATAGAACCAGCGGTCGGTCGTCTTGTGGCGTAAACGCAAATCGCCTTCGTCCAATGGCAATGGCAAGATCGCGCATTTGATCGGCTCATCCGAGTTCGCAGGCAGCGGCGCAACTTCCAGCGCACTCGCTCCGCCCTTGGCAAGGATCAAGCGCAGTTTCGCGGCTCGGTCGAGATCGAAGCAAAGCGCTTGTATCTGGTTGCGAGCGGCATGGCGGTCAAAGCAGAAACCCAGATCGGCTGCGCTCGCCTTCAGCCGCTCAAGGTGCTTTTCCAACAGCGGCACGCCCACTTCGGGATCAAAGCGCATTGTTTCGAACAGGTCGAATCCGGCTGCGTCGCCCTTTTGCACGAACCCTCCCTTTACAAGACACTCCCGCCATTCAGGCAGGCTTTCTGAATCTGCGACAATGGCTGAACCAATGCCCAACACGGCTTTGCCTTTACCATTCTCTTCAGGCGTAAGGCGCAACGTGCGGATTGCAACATTGAAGGCGGCATCGCCGCCGCCATCAATCCGCCCGATCGCCCCGCAATAGGGGCCGCGCGGATCACGTTCCACCTCATTGATCAGCTCCATCGCGCGGATTTTGGGTGCTCCGGTAATCGAGCCACAAGGGAATAACGCCCGGACCATATCGGCAGCGCTTTGTCCTGCTCGAAGGCGAGCCTTCACCGTTGTCACCATCTGGTGAACGGTCGGATAGCTTTCGACAGCAAAGGCGTCTTCAACGGTCACGCTGCCCGCTTCCGAAACGCGCGATAGATCGTTGCGCATCAGGTCGACGATCATCAGGTTCTCTGCGCGGTCCTTGACCGAAACGGCGAGTTCTTCTGCATAGGCTTTATCCGCCGCTTCATCCTGCCCCCGAGGGCGAGTGCCCTTCATCGGCTTGGCCTTCGCCTCACCATCCTTCAGCGAGACGAACAGTTCGGGCGACAGGCTGAGCAGCCAATGCGAGCCGTCAAAGATAATCCCGCCATAACCAGCCGCCGCATGCGGGCGGATCGCAGCGTATAAGTCGAGCGGATCACCGCGATAGGAGCCGCCCAGCGGGAAGGTAAGGTTGGCCTGATAAATATCGCCCGCGCGGATTGCTTCCTGCATTTGCCCGAACGCTTGATCATAGTGGCCGGCCGAAACATCCGGCTGGAGCGGCCCGACTTGTGCTGGCTGTCCAGCGCCGTGGGCGGCCAGCCATGTGGGCACGTCGTCTGCCGCAATCTTCTCGGCGGTATCAAACAGGCCGAGCCAAACAATTGGGCCGTTCGCACCTATCCTCGCATCGGCAAGCGATGAGAGCTTTTCCTCCAGCGCCAGTCCCGCTTCATAAGCGATATAACCTGCCAGCGTTTGGCCGGCTTCAGCGCGCGCCGTGTCCGCGTCAGCCAGAACCCGCGCCACATCAACGGCCCTATAGGCAACGAATATCTGCGATGGCGACGAGAACAATTGGGCATCAGCGGCACCATTGGTGCGTGCATCATCGAGCAGCACGAAGGGTTCGCTTATGGCCATGCGACCTCCCATAACCGGTGCTGCGCGCCTGTCGAGACCTTGACCATGGGTGCAGGGCTGCGCAGAGGTTGCTGCAAAGTAATTTGGAGACGGTTTGATGAGCGAGATTTTCTTAGGACTAGCATCGAATGGCGAGCGCCAGTCCCTCGCCATGTCGCGCGCTAACCGTCACGGCCTGATCGCCGGTGCAACCGGCACGGGTAAGACTGTCACGCTTCAGGGTATGGCCGAAAGCTTCTCGGCCCAAGGCGTTCCTGTGTTCGTCGCCGATGTGAAAGGCGACCTATCTGGCGTTTCGATGCCCGGTTCGCCGACTTTCAAACATGCTGACAAGCTGGAAGGTCGCGCCAAAGAGCTGGGCATGGATGAGTATGCCTATTCCGACAATCCGGCAGTGTTTTGGGATCTGTTCGGCGAGCAAGGCCACCCGATCCGCACGACCGTCAGCGAAATGGGGCCGCTGCTGCTGGCACGCCTGCTTGATCTGAATGATACGCAGGAAGGCGTCCTTCAGATTGTCTTCCGCTATGCTGATGAACACGGCCTGCTGCTACTCGACTTTGACGATTTGCAGTCGATGCTGATGTACGCATCGCAAAACGCGAAGGAAATGTCGGCAAAATATGGCAATGTCAGCAAGCAGAGTGTCGGCGCGATCCAACGCCAGTTGCTAAGCTTCGAAAGCCAGGGTGCGGACCAGTTCTTTGGCGAGCCTGCGCTGGAAATCGCCGACTTCATCAAGCTGGATGAACAGGGCCGGGGCAACATCAACATCCTCGCTGCTGACAAGCTGATGCGCAGTCCGAAGCTTTATGCGACCTTCCTTCTGTGGCTGCTCGCCGAATTGTTCGAGACGCTGCCGGAAGTCGGCGACCCTGAAAAACCAAAGCTCGTGTTCTTTTTTGACGAGGCTCACTTGCTGTTCGATGATGCGCCCAAGGCGCTTGAAGACAAGATCGAACAGGTTGTTCGGTTGATACGTTCGAAGGGGGTCGGCGTGTTCTTCGTCACGCAGAACCCGATCGATATTCCGCAAGAGATCGCGGGCCAGCTTGGCAACCGCATTCAGCACGCGCTACGCGCCTTCACGCCGCGCGACAAGAAGGCGATCAAAGCGGCTGCCGATACATTCCGGATCAACGATGATCTTGATGTCGAGGAAGCGATTACCGAGCTGAAAGTGGGCGAGGCACTGGTTTCGACCTTGATGGAAGATGGTGCGCCTTCCATCGTCCAACGCACATTGATCAAGCCGCCACGTTCACGCCTCGGTCCGCTGACCGCTAAGGAACGCGCAATCATCAAATCGATCTCTCCGGTCGAGGGGAAATACGATAGGCTCGTCGACCGCGAGAGCGCCGAGGAAGTGCTCGCTCAGAAGGCTGCCGACGCCGCCGCTACTGCGGTTGAAGTCGAAGAAAAGGGCGAAGAAGAAGTCCGCAAGCAGGAGCGCAAATCGACCAGCATGTGGGACGGCCTGAGCGGCAAAGTCGCCAAAGCAGCCGCAAGCGCAGCCGCAGCAAGCGCCGGAACAATTATCGCCGCAAAAATGTCTGGCAAGAAATCGCGCTCCAACCCGACCGCCAATGCGTCGAGCGCGGCTGCGGGCACGATCGCGACCGAGATCGGCAAAGCTGTCGGAATCCCCGGGCTTGGCCGCTTCGCCCGCAATCTGATCGGCGGCTTGATGCGCTAAGGCGTGCTGCCTTAGCGCTGCGTTTCTAGCCAATCCGTTACCTCGCTGCGAATACGCGGTGACTTTGCGAAGCGTTCGCGCAGGACGGTAATGACGCGGTCGACCGGGAGGCGTTCATCTGCCGAGAGACCGTCGGCGAAGGCTTCGAGCCGGGTCAGCATCTCCGGGCTTTCCGCACCGTAGAACATCCGCGCAACGAATTGCGACCTGCCTGAATCGTCGACCAGCGCATCGACCTTCTCGCGGTTGGCTAAATAGAAATCGAACGCCATTTCGGAGTGTGAGCCAGCAACCGCAGAGATCATCCCGGCGCTGTTGGTCTTGCCCGGCACATCGGTGAGCGCCAGCTCAAGCGCGTCCTTCGCTAGCGCCGCATCATCTGCTTGCGCGAGCAGGCGGTAATAGGTTTGCTTCTCGACCGTGCTCTTCGATGAAGCGGCGATCTCTGCCATCCGCTCCCATTCTGCTCGGGTGGCATTGCCAGCGACAATGTTGAGCCAAGTAGTTTTGAGCGGGCCATCCATCGCGCGCTCGTCATCCGCCAGTGCGGCGAAAAGTCGGAGTCCCTCGGCGGTAATGCCCGGATCACCCATTCCGCCCAAGGTTGAAATCAAACGCGAGCGAAAGTTGGAATCGGCCAACGGTTCGCCGTCAACTGGAGTGAAGCCCAACAGCATCAGGCGCGGTGACCACTTTGATGAAGCCAGCTTCGCCATCTTGGTCTTGACTGCATCGTCATCAAGAAATTCGTAATAGCTGCCAAGCTGTCCGACTGTCGACGATGCCACCACGGCATTCGCATCGACCGGAATTGCCATAACCAGATCAAGTGCCGGACCCATAGGCTGGTAGCCGGTTTCCGAAAGCTCCAACTGGTCGCGCATCAGGCCAAGCTGATCGATGGGCGCGAGCGTTGGCAACGACGCCTCCAGACTATTCAGGTTGTCCGGCGTGTAGCGCGAGCGATAATAGCCAAGCTGGCCGGCGTTGGCATTGATTGGTCCGCACCCGTCAAGCGTGAGTGATGCGCTGCCTTCAAGCACCTGACGCGTCGGTGCGCCATTGCCGATTGCGAGCAACATCGGGACTTTCCAGTTCTGCGGACCCTCGCCAACTTCCTTCATGCGGTCGCGGCTGAATTCGCTTTGCCGCACTTCGAAGGTGGTTTTGCCGCCGTCACAAACCGCATCGCCAATTTCGACCATCGGCACGCCCGGTTGCAAAGTAAAATCACGCGCGATTGCGGCGAGGCCGGTAGCGCCGGCATTCTCGACCGAGCCCCAAAGATCGTTGCTGACCGTGTTCCCGTAAGCGTGCTGCTTCATGTAAGCGCGGATACCTTCGCGCCATGTGTCTTCGCCGGCATAGGCTTCCAGCATGGAAATCACTGCCTCGCCCTTTTGATAGGCGATGGCGTCGAAGGCTTGCGAGGTTTCCTCAACCGTGCGGATCTCCTGCACGACGGGATGCGTAGTTACGAACGCATCCAAATTCATGGCAGCTTCGCGTCCGCCAACCCGGCTGAGCTTGGGATACCATTCGGGGTGGAAATGATCGGTCGCCTTCGTTTCCATCCAGCTGGCGAAACCTTCGTTCAGCCAGAGATCGTCCCACCATGCCATGGTCACGATATTGCCGAACCACTGGTGGGCAACTTCATGGGCTTGAACGGCCGAGATAGTCTGCTTGGTGCTGGCACTGCTGATCGCCGGGTCAAACAACAAGATCTGCTCGAACGAGAAAATGGCGCCCCAGTTTTCCATCGCGCCAAAGAACTGCGAGCTGCCGGGACCAGCAATGTTGTCGAGCTTGGGCAGCGGATAATCCACGCCGAAATAGTCGTTGAAGTAGCCCATCAGTGGGGCCAATTCGTTCAGCGCAAAATCCTTCTGATCACCGCTTCCGATGGGGGCCACGATGCCTACCTCCGTACCATCGGACGCCATCTTCGAAGCACGCTCGAAAGCGCCCAGGCCGAAAAACAACAGATAGGACGACATCTTCGGACTGGTCCCGAAGTTAACGCGCTTCGTGCCGTTGCCAAGATCGGTCTCTTTGACGACCGGCATATTGCTCAACGCCATTTGCGTGGATGGAACAATCGCCGATAGATCGAAGGTCGCTTTGTAGCTCGGCTCGTCAAACATCGGGGCAAAGCGCCGCGCATCGGGGGCTTCGAATTGGGTGAACAAACCGCGCCGGTCGCTGCCGTCAACCTTATCCGGGTAATCAAGCGCAAACAGCCCGTTGGCCTGTGTATTGATGATTCCGGTATAGACCGTGTCGATCCGGTATTTGCCGCGCGGGAACGACAGATTCGCGTTGAAGGTCGCGGTTTGTTCATCCGTATCATAATAGACTGTCAGCGGTTCGCTTTCGCCCGTCGACAGATCGATTAGTGACGCCGACTGGATGTCTAGGTCGACCGCATGCATTGTTACAAGGTCAGTTTCCTCGAACACTTCGATGTCGACCGAAGACGATGCGGAAAAGCGCAGATTGGCGGCGTCGGGCACAATCGTGATTGTATAGTGAAGCGGGCGCGCCATCCGAGGCAGATCGGTGTTCGTTGATGCCGGAAGCGGCTGCGCCGTCAGGCCAATTGTCGCTATCGCAGGTGCCGCAGAAACAGGGGCAGCAATATCGGTTGCGGGAAGAGTGCCGCAGCTTGCAAGCAGGCTGCCAGCGGCGGCGATAAAGGCTGAACGCATGTGCGGTAGGCTCCCAAAAAATTTGGCGCGCATTAGCAGAGTAAATTGTTGCAGGCGAAGGGTTTCTACCGGTGCATCATGCCGCCCGATGAACGACGATCAACCTAGCGGCATGGTGATTTTTGCGGCCAATCCAGTGACTTTTCCAGCTTCGTCTCGGCGGTTCATAAGCGTCAATGTTCCGCCATGTTGTTCGGCAATGGCGCGCGCCAGAGTCAGGCCCAGCCCTGCGCCGCCAGTGAGCCTGTTCCGCGAAGGTTCGCCGCGCGTAAAGGGCTCCATCATCCGTTCGATATCGGCAACAGGAATGCCGGGGCCATCGTCTTCGACCAGCAATACAGCCTTGCCCCCGTTTCCGGCGGCATCACGGGTCAGCGAGACGCGTGCCGATTCCCCGTAACGCAGCGCATTGGAAATGAGATTGCGCAAGGCTCGCCGCACCCAACTGGCGCGCATCTGGCCAACCATACGTTCGCTCTTTTCGAGTGTGACGGGCTCGCCCAGATCCTCAAACTCTTCCACAATCGAGGCGGCGAGTGCGCCCAGTTCGACCGACTCGAGCGGGTCCGTCGGGCGGCCGACGCGGGCGAGGGACAGGATGTCATCAAGCGAGCCTGCGATCCCGTCAATAGTGTCTGCCATCTTGGCGCGTTCCGCCTCGTCGCGGACACTTTCGATCCGCACGCGAAGTGCGGCCAGCGGCGTCTTGAGATCATGCCCGATTGCGCCAAGCATCACGTCCTTTTCGTCGAGCAAGCCTGCAATTTTTGTCTCGAGGGCATTATGCGCCCTGATTAGCTGGCTGACATCAGCCGGCCCACTAGGTTCGATCTGATCGGCAGCAATGCGGGTTCGGGCGAACTGTTCGCTGCGTTCTGTCAGAGCCGCAAGCGGGCGGGTTATACGCCCTAAGATAGCGGCGAGCGCGCCGAAAAGGATGAGAAACAACAACACCGTCTGGAGCAGGATTGCCCCGAGGCCGCGAAAATCGCGTTCGCGAACTCCTGCGACGCGCACAACGCGCCATTGTGCGCCCGCTTCGGACTGGACTCCAACCACATAGATTTGACGCGGCAGGTCTCGCTCACTGCGTCCTGCACGGACCACGCGTCTTCTGATCCGCTGTTCGGCTTCCGGCTCGTCGGAAAGGCTGCGCCTGACGGCTACGATGCTCTCGGCGGAAACGCCTTGGCGTTGCAGTGCCTCTGCAACTTGTGTCTCAACACCTTCCTGGCGGCGTTCCCCTAGCCTTTGCGGTGAGCTTGCTGCAAGTTCGGGGCGCAGCGTCGGGGCTGCACGTAAGGTTGTATCTCGCAGCTCGCCGCGGCGATCGCCGCGACCGGGGCCACGCCTGCGTTCGCGCCCTTGAGGCCGATCATCTTGCTGCCTGCGATCAAAGGAAAGGAGGCGGAATGCGGCGCTATTTGCAACAATGCCGTCTTGCCGGGCCATCTGCGAGCGTTGCAACAGCGCGAGATTAACACCCTGTGCCACGATCAGCGCAAGGGCGAGAGCAACCAGAACTTGTCCGCGCAGGGATTTGGGCCAGAAGCGCATTAGCTGCTGCGGCCTTGGATGCGCGCCACATCAGCGGCAAACCGGTAACCGCCACCGCGCACGGTATGGATCAATTGCGGATCGCTCCGGTCAACCTCGATCTTGCCGCGTAAGCGGCTGACTTGATTGTCGACAGCACGGTCAAATGCATGGGCTTCCCTGCCTTGCACAATGTCGAGCAGACGGTCGCGGTCGAGTACTTGGCGCGGGCGGTCGAGAAATGCGGATAGAAGCCGGTACTCAGCGGCTGAAATTGGTACAAGTGCACCTTCGGGATCGGTCAGGCGATGCTTCAGTGGATCAAGCTGCCAACCTTCGAATTCATACACGAGTTCATCGCTGGTGGCTTGGGTGCCCGCACTGCGTTCACCGCGCCGCAAGACGGAGCGGATGCGGGCGACCAGTTCGCGTGGCTCGAAAGGTTTTACGACATAATCGTCAGCCCCGATTTCTAGCCCGACAATACGGTCAGTTGCTTCACCGCGCGCGGTCAGGAGGATCACCGGCAGTTTCAGATTTTCGGTAATATATCGGCAAAGCGACAGGCCATCTTCGCCCGGCATCATGATATCCAGCAAGACAATGTTTGGTGGCGCGTCGCGCAGGAATGTGCGGGCAACTGATGCGTTTTCCGCAGTATCCACGGAAAACCCCTGACCGGCTAGATACTCGGCCAGGGGCTCCCTTAGAGATGCTTCGTCATCGACGAGCAGGATGTTGGCGGGCGCGGGTTCGGTCATTTTCTTCCTTCGCGCCTACCAGTGGTAGGTTGCAGCTATCAACCTTCGCGATCGGCGCCCCTCTCACCGCCCCGCTCACCGCGATGCATTTCGCGCATCTTTTCTCGGGCTGCCTTGCGCTCTTCCTTTGTAATCACGCCGTCGTTGTTGGCGTCTGTCATCGTGAAGCGCTTTTCGGCGGCGGTGTTGAATTCAGCTTGGCTGATTGTGCCATCCTTATTCGCGTCGGCCATTTCCATCATTTGCTTTCCGCCGCGTTCGCCGCCTCGTCCGCCACGATGTCCCATCCGGTCGCCGCGTTCGCCCCGGCGTTCGCCCCGAGCTTCTTGGCGTGCGTCTTTTCCAGCTTCCATTTCGTCAGCCGAAAGTCCGCCGCTGCTGTCAGTGTCCAGTCTGGCGAAACGCTCGGCTCCGCGTGTTTCCCGGCGTTCAGCGCGGCGTTTGGCCCGATCTTCCTTGTTTGCGGCTCGCTCTTCCATGCGTGCATCGCGGTGGGCCTTCATTTCGGCCTGCGTGACCTCGCCGTCATTATTGGCGTCCATATTGGCGAAGCGTGCAGCCTGCTTGGCTGCGCGGTCGGCTTCGTTCAGCTGTCCGTCGCCAGTGGCATCCATCTTCGCGAAGCTTTCAGTGGTAGCGGCATTATGTTCTGCCAGCGTGACTTGTCCGTCGCCATTGGCGTCGGCGCGGTTTTGCTTGCCGCCATCCTGAGCCGCAATGGCAACGCCGCCTGCGGTAAGGGCGAGAACGGCAGCCGAAAGGCCGAGGGTGATTTTCTTCTTGGTAGTCATGTTGATGCTCCTGAAACTCGAAAGGCGGGCTGCGGCGCTACTTTCAGAAGGGGGAGAAACTTTTCAGCATCGCCGCAGCCCTTGATCACTGTTCTAGAGGTGATGTGTCGCAGCATTATGCCGGATTTGCGTTACTTTGTCGCAAAGTGTCGCAGGATCGGCAGGGCGTTAATCTAAGCGCAAACCGCTCTAACGGGCACGGTGCTCGGTACCTTCGCCTGCGGTAATGAACATAGCTTCAGCCGCGCCGTCAACATCGGCAGTGTGCCACACGCCAGGCTGGTTGATGGCATATTCGCCGGGCTTCAAAGTCGTCCGAATGTGTTCGCCATCCGCGCCTTCTTGGATGAGTTCCATCGCGCCTGAAATGCAGATCACGACCTCCGAGCCCTTAGGGTGCATTTCCCAAACGTCCCACGGTTTGTCGACGCGGAACATGCTGACAAGCCGCCCCTCGGCCCCATCGTTGCCGTGACGCTGGCCGTACCCCGCATACCATACCATTCCATCAAATGGCGGCTGGGCGACCGAAGTCGCTCCCAGCCCTAAATGAACAAATTGTTCGTGGAGGTCAGCAGGCCCCGCCATCGGTTAGCTTCCAGTTTAGTCCTCTTGAACCATGCAGAATGCGTTGAGCTTATTACCGTCAAGATCGCGGAAATAACCGGCGTAAAAGCCGCCACCACGGTCGCCCGGTGCGCCTTCATCTTTGCCGCCTTGAGCGATGGCGATGTCGTAAATGCGCTTTACCTGATCGGCGTCCTTGGCCTGCAATGCCACCATTGTGCCGTTGCCGACAGTTGCGTCCTTGCCGTCAAACGGCTGGGTAATCGCAACGCCAGCGGGGCCGCCCATTTCACCCCATGCGATAAAGGTATCCATATCCATCATCCGGCCCACGCCGAACTCCTTGGCGATGGCGTCATAGAATTTAGCGTGTTCTTTCAGGTTTTTCGTGCCGAGCGTGACGTAACCGATCATCTTTTTCTCTCCCTAGCGACTCGCGACCCGTGAGAACATTATAGGAACATATGTGCATCTACAAGGGCAGGCATGCATCCTTGAGGAAGGCCAGCGCCTCGCCATCCATCTGCGGCGCGAGAACGGCTTCGACCTTGGCGTGATAGTCGTTCCACCATGCCTTTTCAGCGCGCGACAGCATCGAAACATCGACCATATCACGTGCAATGGGAGCGAGTGTGAGCGTTTCGAACCCCAGATAATCACCGTCCGATCCAGCGATTTCGCGCGGCTCGATCAGGACAAGATTTTCGATCCGGATGCCGTACTCACCTGCCTTGTAATAGCCGGGCTCGTTCGAGCAGATCATCCCGGCGCGCAGTGGCTCGTTCGTTCCTGCCTGCCCGCCAGCAGGCTTGGCGATGCGCTGCGGTCCCTCGTGGACCATCATGTATGCTCCGACCCCATGGCCTGTGCCGTGAGCGTAATCCACCCCGTCCATCCAGAGGAACTGGCGGGCGATGGCGTCTAGCTGTCCACCCGTAGTCCCATCAGGGAATATCTGACGATCGAGCGCTATGTGGCCCTGTAATACGCGGGTGAAGCGGTCACGGATGTCCGCTGGCGGTGCGGCCTTATCTTCTTCGCCTGCGATCCATACTGTGCGCGTGATGTCCGTCGTTCCGGCTGGATACTGCCCGCCAGAATCGCACAGGAATACGCTGCCCGGTACGAGCGGCGCGTTGCTTTCTTCATCCACCTTATAGTGCGGACTCGCTCCGTTCGCCCCTGCGCCCGAGATCGTGTCGAATGACCGGTCGCGCAGATCACCGCATTCGCTACGGAATTTGAACAGCTGATCTGCGGCGGACAGTTCGTCTAGCTCCCCCTTGGGCCCTTCGACTGACAGCCAATGCAAGAATTTGGTGATTGCAACACCGTCAACTGCTTGCGCATCGCGGTGGCCCTGCTGTTCGGCGGGGTTTTTTTGAGCGCGGGGCAGCACGGTCGGGTCGCGGGTGAGAACGATGGTCGCGCCTGCTTCTCCCAGTGCAGCAAAGATCGCCGCGACCGAACGTTCTGCGTCAACTGCGACGCGCTTGCCCTTCATCGCTTTCAAGGTTGGCACAAAGTCGTCGCGGTCGCGGACCTTCACCGCATTGCCGAGATGGGCTGTCAGTTCAGGCGTCACCTTTTCGGGCGCGATGAACATTTCTGCGGTGCCATCGGCATGGGCGATCACGAAGGAAAGAGCGACCGGCGTGTTATCGACATCGGAGCCGCGAATATTGAGCAGCCAAGCCACGGAATCGAGCGCCGACACAACGGTCGCATCTAGCCCTTCGGCCTGCAGCCATTCACCTATTTCGCCGCGCTTGGCCGCAGAGGATTTTCCTGCCAGCTTGTCGTCATAAGGGACAGCAACAGCTGAGGAAGCCTCAGGTTGATCCTGCCATACAGCATCCAGAGGATTGCCGTCGGTTGCCACTAACTCGCCGCCCTTGGCAGTCAAAATAGCCTCGACAGAATTCGCCCAATCACGGCCATGAAGCCATGCGTCATAGCCAAGCTTCGTTCCTTCAACGGCGTTTTCTTTCAGCCATTTGGGGATGCTGGTCGAGGGGACATTTTCATATTCCCAGAACTGGCCGTCCACTTGCTGGCGCACTTGCAGCGTGTAGCGGCCATCGACGAACATCACGGCCCGGTCTTTCATGACCAGGCCAGTGCCTGCCGAACCGCCGAAACCGGACAGCCAACCGAGCCGCTGGGCATAGGCGCCAACATATTCGGACATGTGCTCGTCGGAGATGGGAATAACGAAACCGTCGAGTCCCTTGCGCTCCAATTCCTTGCGGAGGGCGTCGAGGCGGGCTTCGTGTGTGTGCATAAGCATGGCTTGCGGTCCTTTCCCGCGCACAATAGACGCGAGCGATGTCCAATACCACACCAGTGTCGCCTCCGGTCGCGGCAAAGCGCCCATCGGCCTCAGCCCACCACGGTATCGAAATGACCGACGATTACGCATGGCTGCGCGATCCCGGCTATCCGAAGGTCGATGATAAGGAGATTCTCTCCCATCTCGAGGCGGAGAACGGTTGGTTCAAAGCGCGCATGGGCGACCGGCAGGACCGGGTGGACGAATTGTTCAAGGAAATGCGCGCCCGCATCAAGGAAGCCGACAAATCGGTTCCGCAGAAGGATGGCGACTACCTTTATTGGACCGAGTTTGAAGAGGGCGCAGAGTATCGCAAGTGGTGGCGCAAGCCGACCGGCGGCGGCGCGAATAGCGATGGGGACCAGCTAATCCTCGACGAAGTCGCCTTGGCGGAGGGCAAGGAATATTTCCGCCTCGGCGCGCTGTCCGTCAGCAAGAACGGCAAGCTGCTGGCCTATTCGGTTGATGACAGCGGCTCCGAACGTTTCACTATGCGGATCAAGGATTTAGCGAGCGGTGATCTTTTGCCCGACGAAATTCCCGGTACGCTGTCCGCGCTGGTGTGGTGCGCGGATGACAAGGCGCTCGTCTATTCGCTCGCCAATGAACAATGGCGCACGGATAATGCGCGGCTGCACTGGCTGGGCAAACCCATCGAAGACGATGTCGAGCTGTATCATGAGGATGATGACGGATTTCGGGTCGGCAGCTCGATATCCGCACAAGATGATTGGCTGCTGATCAGCGCGTCTGACCATGAGACCAGCGAGATACGCATCGTCCCGGCTGCCGACCCTGAGGCCAAGCCGGTGCTTGTGAAAAAGCGCGCGAGCGGTTCCGAATACGACATCGACATTCGTGATGACACTGTCTTCATCCACACGAACGACACGCATGAAAATTTCCGGCTGGCCACTGCGCCATTGTCCGCGCTGGGTGAATGGACCACATTGATCGAAGGATCGGATGATTTCTATCTGACCGGCTTCGATATCTTCAAAGACTTTTATGTCACCGAAGGACGCCTGCGCGGGTTAGATCAGGTCCAGCTGCGTTATTACGATGATCCTTCGAGAGTCGAAACGGTCGCATGGCCGGAAGAAAGCTTCAGCGCAGGCACGGCGGGCAATCCCGAATATGACAGTCCGGTCCTACGGATGGCTTACAATTCGATGGTCACGCCCAATACTGTGTTCGATTATCATGTGGCGGAGCAGCGGCTGGAAGAGCTGAAGGTGCAGGAAATCCCGTCCGGCTATGACAGTTCGCTTTACACGACCGAGCGGCTGGAAATCGAAGCGCGCGACGGCACGATGATCCCCGCCAGCATCATCTACCGCAAGGACCGCGATCAAGGCGGCCCGCTGCATCTCTATGGCTACGGCGCTTACGGCATCGCTATCGAGCCGGGCTTTTCGACCACGCGGTTCAGTCTGGTGGATCGGGGCTTTGCCTATTGCATCGCTCATATTCGCGGCGGCGATGATCTGGGCCGCGCTTGGTACAAGGCAGGCAAGCTGGAGAGGCGCACCAACGCCTTCAACGATTTCGTCGATGTGGCAAAGGGACTAGCCAAGCTCGGCTATACTGAAGCGGGCAAGATCAGCATTTCCGGCGGATCGGCTGGCGGCGAGTTGATGGGCGCGGTGATCAACTCCGACCCTGAGCTGTTCGGTGCAGTTGTGGCGCATGTGCCCTTCGTCGATGTGCTCAACACAATGCTCGATGCCAGCCTGCCGCTGACACCGGGCGAATGGCCCGAATGGGGCAATCCGATCGAGGATAAGGCGGCGTACGAACTGATCGCCAGCTACAGCCCCTATGATCAGACGCGGGCGCAGGCTTATCCGCCGATGCTGGTAACCGCTGGGCTTAACGATCCGCGTGTCACCTATTGGGAGCCAGCCAAATGGGTCGCCAAATTGCGTGAGCTCAAGACCGACGACAACATCCTGTTGCTCAAGACAAACATGGGCGCAGGCCACGGCGGCAAATCGGGCCGCTTCGAAAGCCTGAAAGAAACGGCAGAGGAATTTGCCTTCATCCTGTGGCAGATGGGCGTGGAGTAGTGATGCCCACTCCAACATCCGTTCGTGTCGAGCGAAGTCGAGACACCATGCGAGGGCCTCTCGACTTCGCTAGAGGCGAACGGGATTTTTATGTCTAAGTTCACCCATACCTTTACCGCCGGCCCTGAACACATCGATGTGATGGGCCATGTGAACAATGCCGTCTGGGTGCAGTGGGTGCAGGATATGGCGACTCATCACTGGGATGCGGTTGCCCGGCCAGTGGATCAGGCGGCCTTCATCTGGCTCGTGATCCGGCATGAGATCGACTATCGCGGCAATATCGAATCTGGCGAAAGCGTGACCGGCGAGACATGGATTCCGGGTGCCGCGACGGGCGCGAAATCCATCCGCCGCGTCGATTTTCGTAATGCGGCTGGCAAAGTGATTGTCAGCGCGAACACGACATGGGCCATGCTGGATAAGGAAAGCGGCCGCTTGGCCCGTGTCCGGCCTAAAGTGCTCGCACCGTTTCTAAAGGAATCCGAATGACCAAGTCGCTGCTATTTACGCCGCTTGAACTGCCCAATGGCGCGGTTGTGCCGAACCGTGTTTGCAAGGCAGCAATGGAGGAAAATCTTGCGGAGGAAGGCCAACTGCCGGGCGAGGCCCTGTTTGCCTTGTACGAGCGCTGGGCGCACGGCGGATCGGGGATGATCCTGACCGGCAATGTCATGGTCGCGCCTGATGCGCTGACCGGGCCAGGCGGGGTGGTGCTGCAGAAGCAAACGCCGATAGAGCGCTTCACCCGCTGGTCGGCAGTAGGCAAATCGGGCGGCGGCCAGTTCTGGATGCAGATCAACCATCCCGGGCGGCAAGTTTACAAGGCTATGGGCGAGCAGGCCGTCTCGCCATCCGATATTCCCGTCGATCTGGGCAAGTTCTCAAACATGATGGGCCAGCCGCGCGCGCTGACCGAGCCGGAGATCGACGCGATCATCACCCGCTTTGCAGACACAGCTGAGCAGGCGGAGAAAGCCGGTTTTGACGGTGTGCAAATTCACGCGGCACATGGCTATCTGGTCAATCAGTTCCTTTCGCTGCTGGTGAACAGACGAACGGATAAATGGGGCGGCAGCCTCGAAAACCGTGCGCGTTTCCTGTTGTCCATTGTGGATGCAGTGCGCGCCCGCGTTAGTCCTGGGTTCGGTGTCGGGGTGAAGCTAAACTCCGCCGATTTCCAACAGGGCGGCTTCTCGTTCAAGGATGCTCGCCAAGTCGTGGAATGGCTGAATGACAAAGCGTTAGACTGCGTGGAATTATCAGGCGGATCGTATGAGAGCCCTGCCATGCAGGGTTCGGCTTCCGAAGACAGCCCCGAGCAAACCAGCACCGAAAAGCGTGAAGCCTATTTCGTCAAATTCGCGCGCGATATCGCTCACGTCGCGAAAATGCCGATTATGGTGACGGGCGGCATTACGCGGCTGGATGTCGCCGAAGATGCGCTTGAGAAAGACGCGGCGGGCTTTGGTGTTGCGATGCTGGGTATCGCCCGTGCGCTGGCCTTTGATCCCGACCTCCCGAACAATTGGCAGGCAGGCGTAAACACCGAAGTTGTCTGGCCGGAGATCACCTGGAAGTCCGGTGCGCTCAAGGGACTGGCAACGATGTCCGTCACCAAAGCTCAGCTGGAACGCATTTCGCAGGGTAAGGATGTGAAGCCCAATGTATCGCCGCTGGGGGCCTTGCTGGCTGACCAGTTCCGCACAGCGCGGCGGACAAAGCGTTACAAAAAGTGGCGCGCCAAGGCGGCCTAATCCGCTAGCGCCTCGGCGATGGGCAGGTGATCGTAACCCAGCTCTTCCGCAACTGCGGCATAGGTCACCCGGCCAGCGTGGACGTTCAGACCTTCGGCCAAATGCGGGTTGGCGCGGAGGGCCCCTTTCCAGCCCATCCGTGCAATGCGTAGCGCGTGGGGCAAGGTGACATTGTTGAGCGCATAAGTGCTGGTGCGCGCAACTGCGCCGGGCATGTTTGCAACGCAATAATGCACAATATCATCGACCACATAGGTCGGGTCGGCGTGGGTCGTCGCATGCGAAGTTTCGAAGCAGCCGCCTTGATCGATGGCAACATCCACCAGAACCGATCCGGGCCGCATCATGCCGAGCATTTCACGGGTGATGAGCTTAGGCGCAGCGGCGCCCGGGATTAGCACGGCGCCGATAACCAGATCGGCCTCGCGAACCGCTTCTTCGAGGTTGGCCTTGTTTGAAAAACGCGTGGCCGCACGGTTTTCGAAATGTGTGCCGACGGCTTCTAGCACTTCTGGATTACGGTCGAAAATGCTCACCCGCCCGCCAAGGCCAACGGCCATTTGCGCCGCATTAAATCCGACAACACCGCCGCCGATTACGACGACATTCGCGGGCATCACACCTGGCACGCCACCGATCAAAACGCCGCGGCCGTTGTGTTCTTTCTGCAGCGCAGTTGCGCCAGCCTGAATGCTCATGCGGCCCGCAACCTGGCTCATCGGTTTGAGCAGCGGCAAAATACCGCCCGGTCCGGTCACGGTTTCATACGCAATTGCTGTCACGCCGCTTTCGACGAGCTCGCGCGTCTGGTCCGGGTCAGGAGCAAGGTGGAGGTAGGTGTATAGGATTTGCCCCTCGCGCAGCATGGCGCGTTCGGAGGCTTGCGGCTCCTTGACCTTTACGATCATTTTGCAGCCGTCGAAAAGTGTCTTGGCGTCGGGCTTTATAACCCCGCCAGCGCTTTCGAACTCGGCGTCAGTCGCACCAATACCAAGGCCAGCGCCGGTTTCGACCCACACTTCATTCCCTTGCGACACGAGTTCGCGGACGCTTTCAGGCGTCAGTCCAACACGGTATTCGTGGTTCTTAATCTCGCGAGGTGTGCCGACAATCATGGAGCGTCTCCTTCTGTGAAGGCACTTTTACAGATTAAACGATTGCGCGGCAACGCAAGATTATTACGCGATTTGATTTAATGCGGACCGCGCTTTCCAAACAGTGCTGTGCCCACGCGAATATGGGTCGAGCCCATCATGACGGCAGTTTTGAAATCACTGCTCATGCCCATACTGCGGCCTGGCAAGCCGTGATCGGTCGCAAGCTTGTCGAGCAGCGCAAAGAAGGGTGCCGGCTCTATCTTAAGCGGCGGGATGCACATTAATCCGACGACAGGAATTCCGGCGTCTTCTGCCTGTTTGAGAAGGTCTGGCAAATCACCAATTGCGCAGCCGCCTTTCTGATCCTCCTCGCCAACATCGACCTGTACAAAACACGGGACCCGGCGATCCGCCTTGTCCATCCCCTTGCCCAGAGCCTTAACCAGACTAGACCGGTCGAGCGAGTGGATGCAGTCGAATATCGCCACGGCATCGTCAGCCTTATTGGATTGAAGTTGGCCGATCAGATGTACTTCAGCATCCGGATATTGTTTGCGCAAGGCCGGCCATTTGCGCTGTGCTTCTTGCACGCGGTTCTCGCCAAAAGTGCGCTGGCCCTGTTCGAGCAGCGGCAGGATGGCCTCGGGCGGATGCGTCTTGCTGACCGCGATCAAGGTAATGTCTTCGGCTTTACGCTGCGCGAGTTTGGCAGCTACGGCGATCTGGCCGTGAATTTCATCGAGCGGGGTGGCTGTAGTTTCCATCATTGCGCCCTATAACGCGCGGATGGATCAAAACCAGCCCGACCTGCCCAATCTGTGGCTGCTGAGCGACGCGCGGAATGACGCTGTGCTGGAGCAGGCGCTGGCTGCGTTGCCAGCAGGATCGGGTTTCGTTTTTAGGCATTATCATCTCGAAGGTGCCGCGCGGCGTGCCCGCTTTGATGTTTTAGCGGCGGCCGCGCGGGCTCATGGCCATGTCGTGATACTATCGGGTGGGCCTGCAACGGCGAGCGAATGGGGCGCGGACGGCGTCTATAGCGCCCCCGAAGCAGTTGGCCTTGGCACCAACAGACTGCGCCTAGCCACGGCCCATAATGCGGAAGAAGTCGCCGCAGCGAACAAGTTACGCGTGGATGCCGTTTTGCTCTCGCCCGTTTTCCCAACGCGCTCGCATGAGGGAGCGCCAGCCTTAGGCGAGGCACAATTCCGCGCGCTTGCCGCTCAGGCCGAAATGCCGGTTATCGCCCTTGGCGGGATGGATGCGGCCCGCGCAAAGGCGCTCAATTGGCAGCGTTGGGCCGCGATTGATGGATTGTCGGGACTTTAGGATTCTTGACGGGGACTCGCCTCCCGGCGCATGGTCAAACTCAAGGAGCAGACGAATTATGGCATCACGCGCAGCAAAGGCGCAGGCAGATTGGCGAGCAGCGTTCCGGCGCAGCGCGCGCCGTGCTGCCCAAATGGCGGGCGCGGGCTTGCTTTTCGGCACCATGCTTTTCTTGGCTCTCGCTCTCGTCAGCTACAGCCAAACCGATCCAAGTCCCTCAACAGCCGCCGCGCCCGGCGTTGTCAGCAATTGGATGGGTGGCGCAGGCGCTTGGGCGTCCGAGCGGGTGCTGTTCCTGTTCGGCTGGCCAGCGGTTTTTCTGCTCCCGATGCTGTATATTTTTGCGCGCAATCTTTGGCGAGCGGTCGAACAAGACGACAAGCCGGAGGATACGCATTGGCTGCGGCCAGTGGGTATGTTGCTACTCGCGATTGTGCTGATTGGCACGGTTCTGGCCCTCCTGATTGATCCGGCGCGGGGCAGTCTGCCTGCTTCGATGGGCGGCATTTCAGGTCTGCTGGGAGCGGGCGCAATTCAGGCAATCGCCGGGCGCTTGCCCGAGGGAGCGCAATTCTGGACGATCCTGCTGCTTGGCCTGATTGCCGCTGCGGGCGGGGCGATTCTGATTGGCCGTGTGTTTGCAATCGATTGGGCGGCGCTTATGACGTTGCCTAACTTCCTGCATCGGTCGCGTGAGAGCGCTTACGAAGATGACGGTGAAACTGTTCGCCCGGCTAGACGCGAGAAGAAGCTCCGCGAAAGCAAGAGCGCTCCGATCATTGACGAAACTCCCCGTCGCACGCCCGAGATCACCGATCCATCAACTGCTCCCAAGCGCGCCAAGCCGCAGCCCAAGAAACAGCAGAAGGACATGTTTGCAGATTACGAGCTGCCAAGTCTCGACCTGCTGGAAGACCCGCCGGTTCATGCTGCGCCGAAGCTCGACAAAATGGGACTGGAGCGCAACGCCCGCCTGCTCGAAAATGTGCTCGACGACTTCAATGTGAAGGGCGAGATTACCGCCGTTCGCACTGGTCCGGTTGTGACCATGTACGAGCTGGAGCCGGCACCAGGTATCAAGGCCAGCCGCGTAATCGGCCTTGCTGAAGATATCGCGCGCAACATGTCGGCGATTAGCGCGCGCGTTTCGCCCATCCCCGGCAAGACGGTCATGGGCATCGAGCTACCTAATGCCGACCGCCAGATGGTCGTGCTGAAAGAACTCGCCGCCTGCGAAGCCTTCGCGGAAGCTACAGGCGCATTGCCGATTATTCTGGGCAAGGATATAGCTGGCGATCCCATCGTCGCCGACCTTGCGGCCATGCCTCACCTGCTGGTCGCGGGTACGACTGGTTCGGGTAAATCGGTTGGGCTCAACTGCATTCTGCTGTCGCTGCTTTACCGCTTCACACCTGCCGAATGCCGCCTGATCCTGATCGATCCCAAGGTGCTAGAGCTGAAGAGCTACGACGACATTCCGCACCTCCTCTCGCCCGTCGTGACCGAGCCGCATAAGTCGGTGCGCGCGCTGAAATGGGCGGTCGAGGAAATGGAGCGCCGCTACCGGATGATGTCGAGCATCAACTCTCGCAACATCAGCGGCTTTAACGAGAAGCTGAAAACTGCCGCTGCCAAAGGCAAGCCGCTTGGTCGCCGCGTGCAGATCGGTTTTGATCCGGACTCGGGCGAGGAACTATTCGAGGAAGAGCAGCTCGATTACGAAGTGTTGCCGCAAATCGTGCTGATCGTCGACGAACTCGCCGATTTGATGGTGACTGTGGGCAAGGAAATCGAAGTCCTCATCCAGCGGCTAAGCCAAAAATCACGTGCTGCCGGTATCCATCTGATCATGGCGACCCAGCGCCCGTCGGTCGATGTCATCACGGGCGTGATCAAGGCCAACCTGCCGACGCGCATCAGCTTCAAGGTCACCAGCCGGATCGATAGCCGAACCATTCTGGGCGAACAGGGCAGTGAGCAGTTGCTGGGCAAGGGCGACATGCTCTACAAGCCGAACACAGGCGCGATGGTGCGTGTGCACGGGCCCTTCGTGTCGGACGAAGAAGTCGAAGCCGTGGCCGATCACTGGCGCGCGCAAGGCAAGCCTGACTATGTCGACGCAGTGACCGAGGAGCCTGAAGATGGCGGCGGTCTGAACTTTGAAGACGAACTGACCGCATCCGACAATCCGGATGAGCGCAAATACCGTCAGGCTTGTCAGGTCGTGATCGAGAACCAGAAGGCATCAGGCAGTTGGCTACAGCGCCAAATGGGCGTCGGGTACAACACCGCGGCCAAATGGATCGAGCGGATGGAAAGCGAAGGACTGGTCGGACCGGCCAACCACGTCGGACGCCGCGAAATCTTCCGCGACCGTGACGGGAATCCCATGTGATTTAACGCTAGGCAGCGGCTTCTTCAGCGGCGGTCGCATCGCTCGCTCCATCGAGCAGCGCAGCTTCGATTTTGTTCAGGCGGTTCGTTGCCGCGATCTTCTGACCCAGCAAGTCGGTAACGTAGAACACGTCGACGGCCCGTTCGCCAAAGTTGGTTACGTGGGCTGACTGCACGATCAATTGCTGGTCGAACAGCGCCCTCGCCAGCCTACTAAGCAGTGCCGGCCTGTCGCGCGCCGTGATCTCGATCACTGTGAAGCGGCCCGAAGCAGCATTGTCGAACACGACATGTGGGCGGACTTCGAAACTGGCGGCTCTGGTGCGCGGCAGCGGCCTGCGCGCGAGTTGCGGCGTCAGTTTGATCCGGTTGGCGAGCGCATCTTCGATTGTCTGCTTCAGCCGCTCGATTTGGGCATCATCCTTAAATGGCCGGCCGAACGGATCCTGCACCAGGAAATTGTCGACCGCCATACCCTGCCGCGTCGTATGGATCCGCGCGTCGATGATATTGCCGCCAGCCAGATGGATGCCTCCGGCGGTGCGGTAAAACAAGCCGGGATGGTCAGCGGCGATGATGCTGACGAGTGTCGCCCCGCGCGTCGGATAGACCTCGCAGTGAATAGAGAGCTTGTGCTCCAGCTTCTCGGCAACGTCATGCTGCACAAGGTTGAGCGCGATGATGTCCGCAGGCTCGGCAATCCAATAGGAATCATCGAAACGCGGTCCGAGGCGGTCGACCAGGTCGGCCTTCTTTCCGAGCTTTTGGCGCACCTCATCCTGACAAGCGGTGACTTTATGTTCGCGGCCATGCGATTTGTGACCCAGCCGCAGATGCTCTTTCGCCAGATCATACAGCTCAGCCAGCAATTGCCGTTTCCAGCTGTTCCAGACGCCGGGGCCGACCGCGCGGATGTCCACGATGGTTAGCACAGCCAATTGCCGCAAACCCTCCATCGTCTGCACTTCCGCGACAAAGTCGCTAATCGTTTTGGGGTCCGACAGATCGCGCTTGAAGGCCGTTGCGCTCATCATCAAATGGCGGCGGACCAGCCATGCGACGCGGTCAGTTTCGTCAGGCGTGAGCCCGAAGCGCGGACATAGTTTGTGTGCTACCTCTGCCCCCAAAACAGAGTGATCGCCGCCGCGCCCTTTGGCGATATCGTGCAGGAGCACTGCGACAAAGGCAACGCGGCGCGAATCCAGCTTCGGCATGATTCCGGTCGCCAGCGGATGATCATCGACCAGCAGGCCGCGCTCGATTTTCGACAGCAGGCCGATGGCCTGAATGGTGTGCTCATCGACCGTGTAATGGTGATACATGTCGAACTGCATTTGGGCGTTCACCCGCCCGAAATCGGGAACGAAACGGCCAAATACGCCCGCCTCATTCATCCAGCGCAGCGCACTTTCAGGACCTTTCCTGCCAGCCAATATGCCCAGGAACAGCGCATTGGCGCGCTTGTCCTTGCGGGTGGCTGCTTTGATCAGTTTCGCATCGCGGCTGGCCTGCCGCATGGTCTGCGGGTGGATTTCCAGCCCTTCGCTTTCAGCAAGTGCAAAGACTTCGATCAATCGCACCGGATCCTGCCGGAACCAGTCATCGCCGGGCGCTTCGATTTTGCCGCCAAACACGCGGTATCCCTTTAGGGTGCGCGCCTTGGGCCGGAATGTCGCGAGGAAGCCGCGATGCGCCTGCTTCTTGGCGAACTCTTCGTCGATGTGGTCGAGGAAGATGCCAGTCAGGCTGCCGACCCGCTGCGCCTGCAGGAAATACATCTGCATAAACCGCTCGACTGCGCTTTTGCCGGTCCGGTCCGCGAAACGCATCCGTGCGGCGATCTCGCGCTGCAAGTCAAAGGTCAAACGGTCTTCTGCTCGGCCAGTGACGACATGCAAATGGCACCGCACGGCGAGTAGAAATGCTTCGGCGCGGCGAAAGGCGCGGTATTCGTTCTTTGTGAACAGTTTGGCATCCACCAGTTCGGAGGCGGTACGCACCTTGTGAATATATTTGCCTATCCAGTAGAGCGTTTGGAGGTCGCGCAAACCGCCTTTGCCCTCTTTGACATTAGGCTCGACCACATAGCGGCTGTCGCCGACCTTTTTGTGGCGCGCCTCTTTTTCGGCCAGTTTCTCGGTTACGAATTGGCGCTCGGTCCCGTGCACTACTTCGGCGTTAAAGCGCGCTTCCGCCTCGTCATAAAGATCGCGGTCGCCCCAGACATAGCGCCCTTCGAGCATCGCCGTGCGGATCGTCAGATCCTCGCTCGACATTCGGACCATTTCATCCAGGCTGCGGCTGGAATGGCCGACCTTCAGGCCCAAATCCCACATGAAATAGAGCATCGCTTCGATGATCTGTTCGCACCACGGCGTGCGCTTGCCCGGCGTTAGAAAGGCAATGTCGACATCGGAATGCGGTGCCATTTCTGCGCGGCCATATCCGCCGACAGCCATGATTGCGAGCCTCTCGCCGGTGGAGCGATTGCTGGGTGGGTAGACATTGGCAATGACGTGATCGTGGACGAGCCGCACCAGTTGATCGACCAGAAAGCTTTGCCCGGTGGTACATTCATGACCGGTGGAAGGCTTGTCCTCAAGCCGCTTGGCAATCTCGGCGCGGCCAGCTTCGAGCGCCTCCTTGAGTAGCGCAATGATAGCAGGACGCGGATCGCTTCCACCCTTACCGGCACCTATCTCGACTGCTTTGGCAATCTCTCCCGCCAAAGCACGCCGATCAATGATCGCGCGCTGTTTGGCGATGCGAATTGTGCTCACCCGTTTGACGACCCCGTCGCAAACTGGTCACGCACGGTGCGTTTGTCGATCTTCTCTGTGCCGAGGCGCGGAAGCGGTTCCTTGGCCTCCCACATGGTTTGGGGAATCTTGAACTTAGCAAGATGCTGCGAAAGAAACTCGCGGAGTTTTTCTTCGGTCAAGCCGCTGCCCGGTTTCGCATACCAGACTGCTGCTGGCACTTCGCCCAGCCGCTCGTCAGGAAGGCCGAAGCACGAACATTCCACGATGTCTTCATGGGCGTAAATGCCCTGTTCCACTTCGATGCAGGAGATATTCTCGCCACCGCGAATGATAATGTCCTTCTTGCGGTCGACGATATAAAGATAGCCGTCTTCATCAAGATAGCCGAGGTCGCCTGTGCGGAAATAGCCATCTTCCATGATTGCAGATGCCGTCGCTTCGGGGTTTTCCCAATAGCCGCGGAAATTGGCGATGCTGCGGATCGAAACTTCGCCGACCTTGCCTTGAGCCAGCGCATTACCATCGTCGTCTAGAATGGCGAGATCGACCAAAGGCACGCTGGCTTTGCCGGTGCTCTCCGGTTTGGCAATGTAATTTTCATTGAAGTTACCGCAGCCGACGGCATTGGTTTCAGTCAGGCCGTAACCGAGCAGCGGAAAGCCTCCCGGGAACGCTTCCTTGATGCGGGTTACATGTTCAACGGGGCGCGGCGCGCCGCCCGCAGCAAAGCTCATGCAGCTCGACATGTCGTATTTATCGCGATCAGGATGTGTGGCGATCTCATAGCTCATCAGCGGTACGCCGACGAAGTAAGTGACCTTCTCCGCTTCAATCGCCTGCATCGCGGCGACGGGGTCCCATTTGGGTATCATCACTAGTTTACGGCCGATTGCAAAGCTTTGCAGGAATAGCGGGATTGAGCCTGTCACATGGAACAGCGGGACGGCGACCAGAGCAGTCGGTTGGCTGGTTGGTGCCTGACCGCGAGACGTGAGCAGGTGTAAACTCATCACGGTCTGCGCGACGTAGTTGAACACGCCTTGCACCACGCCGCGGTGATCGGACCAAGCGCCCTTCGACTGGCCGGTTGAACCCGACGTATAAAGGATGGTCGCAACATCGTCCGGGCCGAGTTCCGGAAGCGCGGTGTTGGCATCGCCGCCTTTCGCATTCAGTACTGCAAGGCCGTTTGATGGCGGGCCATCATGTGCGAACACAACAACATCGCTGCCGTGGCCGGTGCCTTCGAGACGGGCCGCACGGCCTTCATCGGCAAGAACGAATTTGCACTTGGCGAGCTTGATACCGTCAGCCAGTTCTTCGCCGGTCCACCAGCCATTGAGCAGCGTTGCACAGCCGCCAGCCATGATGATCGCCATGTAAGCGACGATCCAGTTGGCGGAGTTGCGCGCGGCAATACCGATTCGGTCGCCGCGTTCGACACCGTAACCTTCGACCAGGCCGCCAGCAGCTTGGCGGGCGGCGGCATATATTTCACCAAACGTTAGGCGGATGTCGCCATCGACGATGAAAGTCGTGTCTTTATGTTCGTTGCAGAAATGCGCGAAATAATGCGCCAGGCTGGGGGGTGCGCCCTTGATCGAGGGTAATTCGCGCCCGAAACGCTGCACCGTCTCCAACTCGAACATCGCACCAGGTGCAACCAGCGCATCCATAATATCGGTCAGCGCATTATCGAGTTCCGTCGCCATCAGCCTCTTCTCCAGTCAAGGTCGTTTCACACAATTTGTCGACACTTTGGCGCCGAGCGGTCTTTCGCCGCCCGTCCGCCTATGCCAAAAGCCGCGCGAAAGACCCGCGCGGCGGGTTAGTTCTTAAGGGGTTAGTTCCTTGCTGTCACTATTGGCTGCGGTTTCGCCGCCACTTCTCTGGTCCGATCTGGGCCTTACCGAGGGAATCGACCTCGGATTCTTTACGCTGCGATACTATTCGCTCGCCTATCTGGGCGGGTTATTGTTCGCTTATTGGCATGTGTCAAAAATGATAAAAGCGCCCGGCGCGCCAATGGCGCAGCGCCATGTCGATGATCTGTTTTTCTATTGCACGCTTGGTGTGATTCTTGGTGGCCGGCTCGGCTATGCAATGTTTTACGACCAGTCGCTGTTCACATCATTCGATGGCGACGGCTTTGTAAGCTACAAGCTGCTGCGCCTGTGGGATGGCGGAATGAGCTTCCATGGTGGCCTGCTCGGCGTACTTTTAGCGCTCACGTTCGTGTCGAAGCGAGGCAAACTCAGCTTCCTGCGTGTGTGTGACTATATTGCGGTTACTGTGCCGATGGGCATGATGCTGGGGCGCCTCGCCAATTTCATCAATGGCGAGCTGTGGGGTCGCGAAGCGTCCCCCGACCTGCCATGGGCGATGGTGTTCCCGGGCGCAGGCAGCTTCGCGCGGCATCCTAGCCAGCTTTACGAGGCACTGCTCGAAGGCGCGATCCTGCTTGTGATCCTTCTCTATATGTTCTGGCGCACGCGTGCGCGGTGGCGTCCCGGCCTGCTGGTCGGTGTGTTCACTACGGGCATAGGGTTTGGCCGTTTCATCGTTGAATATTACCGCGAGCCGGACAAGCAACTGGCAGAATTTGCCGCCAGCACCGGCCTGTCGATGGGGCAGTGGCTCACCATTCCGCTGATCCTGCTGGGAATTGCGGTGATGGCATATTCGCTCGTGAAACCAGCCATGGGTAGCGGCGATGTGAAACTTCCTCCGGAGCCGAAAGAAGCATGAGCGAAAGTTCTGGTGATCTGACCGCTATTTTTCGGCGGTTGATTGCCAACACCGGCCCGCTCTCGCTCCAGCATTATATGGGTGAGAGCAACGCGCGCTATTATGCCGATAAGGATCCGCTGGGGGCAGCAGGCGATTTTGTAACTGCGCCCGAAATCAGCCAGATGTTCGGCGAGCTGATCGGCCTGTGGATGGCCGACATCTGGATCCGCGCGGGCCGAGATGACCATGTCCATTATGTCGAGCTTGGACCTGGCCGGGGGACTCTGGCGAAGGACGCCCTGCGCGCAGCGAAGCGTTACGGGCTGGAGCCGCAAGTCCATCTGATTGAAGGTTCGGCCGCGCTGCGGGACATCCAGCTGGAGGCCTTGCCCCGCGCGCAATTCCATCACGACCTTTCAACCGTTCCGATGGACGGCACCGTCCTGATTATTGGCAATGAATTCCTCGACGCGTTACCCATCCGCCAAATGGTCAAAACGGCTGAGTGCTGGCGTGAACGGATGGTCGGTTTCGACGAGCAAACTGGTAAATTTATCCCCGTCGCGGGCACTCAGCCGATGGATTCTGCCGTGCCGGAGGATATGCGCGACCAACCTAATGACACTATTATCGAGACCTGCCTTGGCGCGGCGGCGACAATGTTCGAGATTGCCGGGCGTTTAAATGCACAGGGCGGGGCGGCGCTGCTGATCGACTACGGCCATGCGGAAAAACGCACGGGATCGACGCTGCAGGCGATTGCCGATCACAAGAAAGTCGATCCCTTTGTGGCGCCGGGCACTGCCGACCTCACCGCCCATGTCGACTTTGCCACGCTGGCACAGATCGCCCGTTCGCGCGAATGCAAATGGATGGGCACGGTCACGCAAGGGCGGTTCCTGCGCGGGCTCGGAATTGATCAGCGCGCCGAAAATCTCGCCATGGCCGCGCCGCAATATGCGGGCGATTTGGAGGCTGCGCGGAAGCGGATGGCGGATGACGATCAGATGGGCAGTCTGTTCAAAGTGATGGGCCTGTCCGCGCCATTTTGGCCCAACGGAGTGGGCTTCGGTTAATCTAGGCCGAGCTTGGCAGCGAGTGCTTCGGCGGCCTGCTGCGGTGTTTGTTTGCCGTCCAGACGATCTACCGCAAAATTCGCCTCCCGCATGGCGCCCACAGTGATCTCCCCCACCAGCGGTTGAAGCGCAGATAGCAGCCGCGCGTTCTCCGCATGTTGGGGCGCAATCAGCAGCAAAGCGTCATAGGCTGGAAGCGCGTTCTTGGGATCATCCAGCACCACGAGCTTATCCGCTGCAATGCGCCCGTCAGAGGTATAAGCGCTGATCACATCGGCCTCGCCGCCGGTCAACGCGTCATACATGAATGTGCTGGTGAAGGTCCGTTGCCGCGCGAAGTTGAAGCCGTAAGCATCGCGCACTGCGGTCCATTCGGGTCGCTCGAAAAATTCGATATCGCCGCCGATTGTCAGCTGCGGCGCTGCTCTGGCAAGATCGTCGAGAGATTGGAGGCCCAAGCGCTTGGCGCGATCCTGCTTCATGGCAAAAGCGTAAGCGTTTTCGAAGCCGAGCACGCCGAGCATTACGGTGCCGGTTGTTTCGCGTTCCCAGCGTTTGATTTCTGTCAGCATCTCTTCCGCCGGAACATTGTCTTCACGCTTTAGCTGATTGGTCCACAGCGTGCCCGAGTAATCTACCGAAATATCGATAGCGCCGCTGGTCACGGCCTCATGCACGACTGCCGATCCGAGGCCATCGCGGTAGCGGACGGAGAAGCCCGCATGCTCCAACCGCTGCCCGATCAGACGCGCGAGGATGTACTGCTCGGAGAAGTTTTTGGCCCCTATTATGATCGTGTCATCGTCCTCGGACTGCTGCGAGGCAAAGGCTACAACCAGCCCAAGAACGGCGAGTGCTGAACCAGTCCAAACCATCCACTTGCGGCGGTCGCGCAAACCTTTTTCGACAAGGCCGAGCAGGCTGTCTGCCAAGACAGCGAGGCTCGCCGACATGATGCAGCCGGCTAGCACCAGCGCCCAATTCTGCGTCTGCAATCCGGCAAAGATGGGATCGCCAAGGCTGGGCTGGCCGATAGTGGTCGAAAGAGTGGCCGCACCGATCGTCCAAACTGCTGCAGTCCGAATTCCGGCCATCACAAACGGGGCCGAAAGTGGTGCTTCTACCAGTCGCAATTTCTGCCATCCGGTCATGCCGACCCCGTCGGCAGCATCGAGCACACCGGGATCGAGATTAGCGCGGGCCGTCACCGCATTGCGCAAGATCGGGAGAAGCGCATAGAGCGACAGAGCGAGCAGTGCGGGTAAGAACCCCAGTGTCGGGAGCCCGTCGCCGAAGACCGCTCTGAGGCTCAACAGCATCGGGAAGAACAGCGCCAGCAAGGCCAGCGCCGGAATGGTCTGGACCAGACTGGCAAAGCTCAGCGACAGGCGCGAAACCATCGCTGAGCGCCCCGCCCAAATCGCGAGCGGCAAGGCGATGATTGTGCCCAGCGCCAAAGCGGCAGCGCTGAGAATGACATGTTCGGCCAGCTTGTCGCCAAGGCCCAAAAGAGCAATCCAGACATCGCTCATGGCGTAAGCCCCGCCAGCGCTTTTGCCTGATCGCGCGGTACTGCGACCAGTGCTTGCGCGACATCGCCGCCGGCCCCTCCGAGCAGTGACTTGGGAACCTCGTCGGCGACCAGCCGGCCTTCATCCATTACCAGCACACGGTCGGCGAGAAGCAGGGCCTCTGCCATATCATGGGTGACCATCACTGTGGTCAGTTTGAGTCGGTCATGGAGAGCGCGCACAGCATGGCCCAATGCGTCGCGTGTAACCGGATCCAGCGCACCGAAGGGCTCGTCCATCAGCATCAGATGCGGCTCAGCCGCCAGCGCACGGGCGACCCCGACACGCTGCTTTTGCCCGCCTGATAATTCATGCGGCAGGCGCGGCGCGAAGCTTTCATCCAGCTCAACCAGATCGAGGAGATCGGAAACGCGGCCCGCATTGTCATGACCGCCCGCCAATCTAGGCCCGATAGCGATATTTTCCGCGACCGTCATATGCGGGAACAAGCCGATCCCCTGAAAGACATAACCGATCCGGCGGCGCAATGCGTGCGGGGCCAGGGCGAGGACGTCTTCGCCCTCCAGCTCAACCAATCCGCTGCTCGGCTCTACCAATCGGTTGACCATTTTGAGCAGTGTGGACTTTCCCGATCCCGATGCGCCCACCAGCGCCACAAAGCTGCCCTCCGCCACGTCCAGAGTGACTTCACTTACGGCAGTGACCGCGTCATAGGATTTTGTGACCACGTCAAAGCGCAGCAACGGAGCAGCAGGGTCATTCATTGAACAGCACCCTAAGGGGATACCTCTTATGCCGCAACATCGCGCTTTTGACGTGTTTGGGATGTAATGATGGAGTTGACGACCGAACATTCGGATGGCCAGAGACGGGCAAGTGAAGTGGCTATCTTAGCTGCCTTAGCCGCACTCAAAGGCGACGCCGCTTACATTTGCTCAGATAGAGCAAGCGCTACTGGCTTATTTTCGCAGCGAATTGGAACCCACTTTCTTGCGTTGGCGCCAAATTCACATTTAGCAGAGTTGATCTGTTTCGAGGCATAGCTTTGAGAGGCTTTATGGAAGCTACTTCAATACTGAACCCAAAATCACTCGCTCCGTCAAAGCTCGATTATACGCTGGGCATCCTTGCCCTAGCGATCCTCGGCGCGGCTCTGACGGCTCTGTTTCGCGGGATGGATGAGTGGCATGAGCTCCCGCCGCGCCTGTGGTTTCATATTGTCACGGTCACGCTAGCCACCGCGCTCACGCCGATCATGCTGTGGCGCAGGCGGGGTGACAAAAGTCACCGTGTAATGGGTTATATCTGGGTGTTTTGCATGGTGTCGACGGCGCTGGTTTCCTTCACCTTGCGCTTCATCAATCAAGGCAATTTCAGCCCCATCCATCTGCTGTCGGTCCTGACATTGGTGGTGTCATGGAAGTTGGTGGCAAAGGCGCGGGCGCATAAGCCGCTGGAGCACCGCCGCGAGGTGCGCGGAATCGTAACGGGCGCACTTCTGATCGCTGGTTTCTTCACCTTTCCCTTTAATCGACTGATGGGCACTTGGCTGCAAGGTATGACAGTTTTCAACTAATTGCGCGGTTTTGGTGACGCAACGGCATCGCATTCGCTGGCCTTGCTGCTAAACAGTCCGCGGGGAGAGTGCATGACAAACGACAATCAAAATTCTGCGAGCCGCAAACCAACGCTGCTGTCGCGCATTGTGCGGCGGATCATCTGGAGCATCTATCACCTCAAGGGGTGGAAGATCGACGGCCATCTGCCGGACATTCCCAAATATGTCATCGCCGGTGCGCCGCATTCGTCGAATTGGGACTTTGTGTTCTTCATCGGGGCGACGGCGGAAGAAGGCATCCAGCCAAACTTCATGGGCAAACACACCTTGTTCAAAGGCATTATGCGTAATTTCATGCTTGATATGGGCGGTATCTCGATTGATCGCAGGAAACGGGCCAATGCGGTTGAGCAGGTCGCGGAAGAATATGCGCGGCGTGACAAGCTGGCGCTAGTAATCGCCGCCGAAGGTACGCGCAGCTCCAAAGGGGAATGGCGTTCTGGCTTCTACCATATTGCGGAGGCGGCTGGCGTGCCTATCGTACCGGCCTGGGTTTGTAACGAGCGCAACATACTCGGCTTTGGTCCGCCTATTATGCCCACGGGTGACTATGCGGCAGACCTTGGAAAAATCGCGGCTTTCATGCGTTCCAAACTGCCGGATTATGAACGCTACAAAGTGCTTGAGGCGCAGGCGAAGAGCTTGCAACAAGCCCAGGGCAGCTGACGTCTCCTGACTGATTTCCGGCAAAGGAACTGGTTTTTGGACCCAATGGCGGGCACATGCGTTGGCCTGCCATGATCAACGGAGGAACACTCATGAAGAATATCACACGTATCGCATTTGCCGCACCCCTGGCGCTCGCTCTCGCCGCATGTGGCGGCAATGATACCGACGAAACAGCGACTGTAGATGCTGGCACCGAAGTTGCCGCTCCGGCAACTCTGGATTCCTATCCTGCGATTGGCGCCGAAGCGCGCACCGCAGTCAATTTTGATGGCACCTACGCAAATACAGCCGCTGACGGCACCGCGAGCTCGATCACTCTGAATTCTGCGGATGACAGCTACACGATAACCGACGCGATTGGCGTGGAAACGACCGGCAATTACAATTGGTACAGCGACAATAGCCGTATTCTGATCAAGCAGGGCGACGACACGATGGTGTTCGGCGTTGCTGACGGCGTGATCTACAAAATGGCAAACGCCGACGCACCGATGACCGCAATCGGCGCTGAAAATGCCTATGTCCGCAACTAAGCGGCATATTTGAACAGAATTGAGGCCCCGTTGGCACTTGCTGGCGGGGCCTTTTTCTTGCTTACGGGGTTTTCGATGGGTGCCCGCATCCTTAATTAAGCTATTAGATGCAATCAAAGGGAGCGCATGGCTGTGGCCGACGGACCGAACGATTCAGAGCGCGAAAGCCTGATCACACTCACCATGCAAGTCTTAGAACGACGAGGTGAAGAGGTATCGATAGCCCAGCTTGCCACCGAGCGAGGCGTCACCCGGACTCAGGTCCTGCGGCATTTCCCGGACGATAACGCATTGTTCGATGCTGTAGTCGAGCGCTGGTACGCGCCGGAAATCGTGATCATGGAAGAAGTGCTTGCGTCCGACCTTCCGATCCAGCGCAAGTTTTACGAATTCTTTGCGCGGCGCTTCGTCCGCGAGCGTGCACGGTACCGCAACGATCCGCAAATTTTCGCACTATATTGCGAGTTGGGTACCGCGCGTTTCGAACAAATACGCGGTTATATCGATCTGGCCGATCACTATCTCAGCGAGCTGATCGCCCACGCGCAGGCCGAGGGACATTTCCCCGATCTGACAATAAACCGTGCGCTGACGCTGATCAATCAGATGGTGCTTTGCTATACCTCACCGCAAGTCATGCTGATGCTCGAGGAACGACTTGCAGAAGACAAGCTGGCCGCGATTATCGACACCATGTTTGCAGGCCTGAAAGCGGGCGAAAGCGAAGTCGCCGGTGTGACGGGTCTGCGGCTCGCCTGATCAGCTTTTTGGGGTGAGGTCGGTAGTTCGGCCAATCGCGGGCAGTTGCCTAATCGAAACGGCGGCGATCCATTCTTCCATCGCATCGAGGTCGGTCGGGCCAATCACCGGATCGGCACCCTCTTCAAATATGGTGAAACCGTCACCCCCAGGAGCGAGGAAACTGTTCATCGTGACGCGGTAATTTACCGCCATATTTAATGGTTTGCCGTTCAGAGTGACTGACCGGATGCGCTGACCCATAGGCTGCGTCATGTCATAAGAAAAATCAAACCCGTCCGAGACAGAGAATGTTTGCAGAATCCCCACTCCGTCAAATTGCTGTTCAAGCAGTTCGGTAATCTGCTGGCCCGTAAACGTCTTGGTGACGAGCGTGTTGCCGAAAGGCTGTACGGCATAAATCTCCTCAAACGTCACAGTGCCGTCTGCCGCAGGTTCCAGATCGGTGCGAATGCCGGAATTGTTCATCAGCGCGATCTGGGCACCTGCGGCTTTGGTGCCCGCTAGTTGTGCGTCAGCGATTAGATTGCCCAACGCGCTTTCTTCAGTTGCTTGCCAGGCTTTGGGCGCGGGCCCGCTGATGGAGCCGATCTTGCGGCCCGCCGCCTCGCGCGAGGCGTCAGCATAGCGCGCGACATATGCGGCTATCTCGGGGTCCGGGGTGAATTGTTCGAAGGCCGCATTGGATGGCAGCAATTCTCCATCTTCGCCGCGTGCTTCACTCTGTATCGCGATATTATTTGCGGACTTGCTGACCACGCGCCCGCCCACCGGATCCACTTCTAGCGCAACATCGGTCAGGAACGTGCTGCCATAGCCCGCACTGGTGACCAGAAATTGCCGCGTGGGATCAATATTCGCAAAGTAGCAGATATAGGCGCGGTGTGTGTGGCCTGAAATCACCAGATCGACCCGCGGATCAACGCGTTTCAGAATGCCCAGCAGCTCGCCACTGACCCCGCTGCAGCTCTGATCATTATACCCCACCTCGGTGTAGAGGCCTTGGTGAATTGAGACAACGATCACGTCGACGCCTTGATCTTTCAGCTGCGGCACCAGGGCGTTGATCGTATCGGCTTCGTCGGTGAAGGTGAGGCCGTCGACACCGCTGGCGGTGACCAGATTCGGCGTTTCCACCGTCGTCAGCCCGATCACGCCGACAGAAATGGCATTTGGCCCGCTGCCAAAGCGCGTAATGCCATACGCCGGAAACAATGTGCTGCCGTCTTCCTGCACGACATTGGCAGAAAGGAAGGGGAAATTCGCACCGGGGAAGGACGCTTCAACCTGGCATGGTTCGCGCAGAGCAAATTTCTCGCAGCCGCCGTTCTGAATCCGGAGCAATTCCTGCGAACCACGGTCAAATTCGTGATTGCCGACCGCATTATAGGTCACCCCGATCCGGTTCATCACGCCGATTGCCGGTTCATCCAGAAAGAGCGACGAGATGAGCGGGCTTGCTCCAATCATATCGCCCGCCGAAATCACCATACTGTCCGCCGCCTGTGCGCGGTATTTGGCAATAGCGCTGGCCAGATAAGCCGCGCCTCCGACCGGAACGTTCGAATAATCTTCCTTGCCGCCCAGCATAGTACGCAAGCGCAGCGGCTCCAGATTGCCGTGAAAATCATTGATCCCGATTATCCGTAAGGTCACGGGCTCTGCCGAATCAGGCGTCGTTGGAATGGTCGCACAAGCGCTAATGGCGAGCACGGCGGGCAGAGCGATGAGGTTGCGGATCATGATCAGGCTCATAGCGGCGCTGCATGACAGAGCAAATGCAGTTCTGCAGAAACTGCAGCGGGATTTACATTCATCGCACTGGAGGCCAACCAGTCTGCAATCGAAACCGAGAGGGCAGAGGTTTGACCAGGAACGAAAAGCGAAGCTGCCTGATCATGGGTGCAGGGGTTGGCCTAGGCAGCAGCCTCGCCCGAGCTTTTGCCGCCGAAGGGCTGGCGGTCTGCATGACCCGGCGCGAGCGCAACCTGCCCGAACTGGAAGCATTCGCCGTAGAAATCGAATCTATTGGCGGGGAGGCGCATGCATTCGGCGTTGATGCGCGTGACGAAGGCGCGGTTGCCGGACTTGTCGATCAGATCGAGCGCGATATTGGCCCCCTCGAAGTCGCCATCTTCAATATCGGCGCCAACGTCCGTTTCCCGATCCGCGACACTACCACGCGGGTCTACCGCAAGGTTTGGGAAATGGCCGCATTCGCTGGTTTCCTGACTGGCCGTGAGGCTGCGCGCGTGATGGTGCCGCGCGGGCAGGGCACGATCATATTTACCGGTGCCACCGCGTCGGTTCGCGCCAGTGCAGGGTTTTCGGCTTTCGCCAGCGCCAAACATGCGTTGCGGGCGCTCGCCCAAAGCATGGCCCGCGAATTGGGGCCGGAAGGCGTGCATGTGGCGCACACAATTATCGACGGGCTGATGGACGGCAAATTTGCACGCGAAAACTTCGCAGATGTGGCGGAGCGCGCCGAGCAAGGTAAAATTCTCGCCCCTGCCGATGTCGCTGCGGCCTATGTAAACCTTTGGAAGCAGCCCCGCTCGGCATGGACGCATGAGCTGGATCTGCGACCCTGGACGGAGACTTTTTGAGCATGACCAAAACCGTGGAACTGCTGTTCGATTTCGTCAGCCCCAACGCCTATCTGGTGTGGCAGCCGCTGAAGGATATCGCAGCGCGCTCTGGTGCGACGATCAAAGTCACGCCTGTCTTCCTGGGCGGGATGCACAAGCTGACCGGCAACGCACCGCCGTTCATCCGGGACGGCGCAGTGAAGGGCAAGAACGCCTATGCGATGCTTGAAATAAACCGTTTCATCAAGGCGCATGGGATGGACCGGTTCACTATGAACCCGAACTTCCCGTTCAATTCGATCCTGCTGCAACGCTTGCTAGTGGCTGCGGAAGAGGGAGGGCAGGCGGAGAAGCTGATCGACTTCTTCTTGCCGCATATCTGGGAAAATGGCGCGAATGTCGCTGATGCGGACGTGGTGGCGGAATTACTGGCTGACAGTGAATTTGACGCTCCTGCTTTGCTCGCCAAAAAGCAGGACCCTGATGTCAAACAACGCCTCGTGGACAATACTTCCGCAAGCGTAGAGCGCGGTGCATTCGGTATCCCGACATTCTTTATCGGCGAGGAAATGTTCTTCGGCAAGGAACGGCTCGGCCAAGTCGAGGCCGAGCTTTCCTAAAGCTTAGACGTCCAAATTGGCGACGTTCAAAGCATTGTCCTGAATGAACTCGCGGCGCGGTTCGACGATATCGCCCATCAAGCGGGTGAAAATCTCGTCGGTTACGTCGGCGTCTTCGACCTTCACTTGCAGCAGAGCGCGATTGTCTGCGTCGAGCGTGGTCTCCCACAGTTGGTCGGCGTTCATTTCACCAAGACCCTTATAGCGCTGGATCTTCAACCCCTTGCGACCTGCGGCGAGAACGGCAGCCAAGAGCTGCGTCGGTCTGGTGATGACTTCTTCGCCCTTGATGGCGGTTGCCGCTGCATCGCCTTCTTCACCGTCTTCCGGCTCTTCATCATCAGCCGGAGCAGCGGAGCCGCGAATAAGCCGCGCAGGTTCGCCGTAGATTTCGGACTGTTCGCCCGCGACGCGGTGCAGTTTGCGGGCCTCCGCACTGATTAGGAAGCTTGATTCAAGCTCGAATACATCGGTCACGCCGCGCCAAACTCGCTCGAAGCGCGCAGTCCCGTCGCCGCTGATAGAGGCGGTCCATCGGGCTTCTTCATCACCGCGCTGGAGGCGGCCAGCAGCGCGTTGGAGCGCAGCCTCGCGGCCCTTTTCATCGAGGCCCGGTTCGAGCGATCCGGCCAGTGCCATCGCTTCGATCATCGCCGGATCATATTTGCGCGGGACAAAACCCATCAGACTGCGCAGCCGCATTGCATGTTGAACCAGCTCGCGCAGTTCGCCTTCGCCATGCACGCCGGTCGAGCTTTCGAGGATCCGGCCCTGCAGCCCGCCATCGACGAGATAGCGGTCAAGCGCAGCATCGTCCTTCAGGTAAACTTCGCTGCGGCCTTTGCTGACTTTGTACAGCGGTGGTTGCGCTATGAAGAGATGTCCGGCCTTGATGATTTCCGGCATCTGGCGGTGGAAGAAGGTCAACAGCAATGTGCGGATATGCGCGCCGTCGACGTCAGCATCGGTCATGATGATGACCTTGTGATAGCGCAGCTTTTCGAGGTTGAATTCGTCGCGGATGCCGGTGCCCATCGCTTGAATCAGCGTGCCGACTTCTTTGGACGAAATAATCCGGTCGAAACGCGCGCGCTCGACGTTGAGGATTTTACCCTTGAGCGGCAGTATAGCCTGCGTCTTGCGGTCGCGGCCTTGCTTGGCGGAGCCACCAGCGGAGTCGCCTTCGACCAGGAATAGTTCCGATTTCGCTGGGTCGCGTTCTTGGCAATCGGCCAGCTTGCCGGGCAGGCTGGCGATGCTCATCGCGCCTTTGCGGCTCATTTCGCGGGCGCGCTTGGCGGCCTCGCGGGCAGCGGCAGCGTCGATCACCTTCTGGATGATGATTTTCGCATTGGCCGGGTTTTCTTCCAGCCATTCGCTCATTTTATCGCCCATCAGGCTTTCGAGCGGCTGGCGCACTTCGGAGCTAACCAGCTTGTCCTTGGTTTGCGAGCCGAACTTGGGATCGGGCAGTTTAACTGAAACGATAGCAGTCAGGCCTTCGCGCATATCCTCACCGGATAGCGAAACCTTTTCTTTCTTCAACGCCCCCGAGGATGCCGCGTAATTATTCAGCGTCCGCGTCAACGCGGCGCGGAATGCCGCCAGATGCGTGCCGCCATCGCGCTGCGGGATGTTGTTGGTGAAACACAGGACGTTTTCGTAATAGCTGTCGTTCCATTCCAGCGCGACTTCGATGCCGATTGCGTCACGCTCCGCCGAAATGGCGATAGGGTCGGGGATCAAAGCCTCTTTGTTGCGGTCGAGATATTTCACGAATGCGCCAATGCCGCCTTCGTAGAACAGATCATGCTCCTGCACTTCCTCGCCGCGCTTGTCGCGCAGTAGAATGTGGACGCCGGAGTTCAGGAAAGCGAGTTCGCGGTAGCGATGCTCCAGCTTGTCGAAATCATATGTCGTGACGTTTTTGAACGTGTCTTCGCTGGCGAGGAAGGTCACACGGGTGCCCTTACGCTTGCCGCCATCTTCAGCGGGCGGGGCGGGGCCCTTTTCAACGAGCGAGGCAACCGTATCGCCATGCTCGAAGCGCATCCAATATTCCTTGTCATCGCGCCAGATGGTCAGCTCCAGCCATTCGGACAGAGCGTTGACCACCGAGACGCCCACACCGTGCAAACCGCCAGAAACCTTATAGGCGTTCTCGTCATTGGTGTTATCGAACTTACCGCCGGCGTGGAGTTGGGTCATGATAACCTCGGCTGCCGACACGCCTTCTTCCTTGTGCATGTCGACTGGAATGCCGCGGCCGTTATCTTCGACAGATACAGAGCCATCGGGGTTGAGCTCGATCAAAACGAGGTCGCAATGCCCCGCGAGAGCTTCGTCGATAGCGTTATCCGACACTTCGAAAACCATGTGATGCAGGCCGCTGCCGTCATCCGTGTCGCCGATATACATGCCGGGGCGTTTGCGCACCGCGTCCAAACCCTTGAGAACCTTGATCGAATCTGCGCCATAGTCGCCCATCTGGACAACCTTTTCTAGCGGCTGGTTCTTAGGTGCTTCGGCAGGAGTTTCGGGAGTTTCTGTCATGGACATTATATAGGGTCTAGGGGCGGTAATCCCAAGCAATTCGGCCATTTGGGGCAAGTTTTTCCACCGTTCCCGCCAGTGTTGCCAGAGCGGCGTAAATGCGGCTCGACAAGGCGCGTCTTGCGCTTACGATATGGCTCATGAAAACAAGCGAGAGTGAAGAGCTTCTGAGCGCTGGATCCGGTTCCTATCCGGCGATGATTCGGTATAGGGCTTCGGTTCAGCCGGATGCCATCGCCATGCGCGATATGAAGCGCCAACTGACCTGGGGCGAGTTGGCGGAGCAAGTCGAGCGGATCGCTGCGAAGCTACAACAGACAGGTCTGGAACGGGGGCAATCGGTCGTCATTCTTGGCACCTCGGACATCAACTATGCGCTGGTGTTTTTGGCTGCCGTCTATGCGGGCGGGGTGGCTGCTCCGCTCACGACCAGCGCAAGCCCGGCGCAGCTTGCGGCGATGGCTGCTGACAGCGGCGCTGCCCATCTCTTCATTGATCGGGCCAAGCTGGATGAGCTGGGCGACGACTTCATGCCCGAGCTGCAGCGGATCGTTCTGGACGAAGAGCTGGACGATTGGATTGCGGCTGAGGGAAGCAAGGCGGCGCCTTTCGAGCCCAAACCGTCAGATCCCTTCAATATCATCTATTCAAGCGGCACCACCGGCACGCCCAAGGGCATAGTCCATAGTCACGGCATGCGCTGGTTCCAGTTTGCGCCAACCGCCAGTGCAACCTACAGTCAGCAGTCCCAAGCGCTTACCGCCACGCCGCTCTATTCCAACACTACCATGGTCGCTTTCCTGCCCGCAATTCTGGCCGGGGCTTGCGTCAATATCATGGGCAAGTTTTCGACCATAGGATGGCTGGAAACCGCGCAGCGTTTTGGCGCGACGCATGCGATGTTGGTGCCGGTCCAGTATAAGCGATTGATGGAGGAGCCGCGCTTTGACGAATATGATCTGTCGTCGCTGTTTCTCAAATATTGCACTTCCGCGCCGTTCTCGGCTGATCTGAAGGCCGAGGTGCTGAAGCGAATGCCGGGCGGCTTAATTGAGATCTACGGCATGACCGAGGGCGGCGTGACCTGCCTGCTCTATGCGCATGAGTTTCCGGACAAGTTGCATACAGTGGGGCGGCCTGCGCCGGGCGGCCATGCGCTCAAGGTCCTGGGCGAGGACGATAGCGAACTACCTGCGGGCGAAGCGGGTCAGCTCGTCGGGATTAGCCCTGCCATGATGGCCGGTTACAAAAACCGCCCTGATTCGACACGCGAGGCATTATGGACCAACCCGGAGGACGGCACTGTCTGGATGCGCATGGGCGATATTGGCCGTATCGACGCCGACGGTTTTGTCGAGCTGGTCGGCCGCGCGAAGGATGTGATCATCTCTGGCGGCTTCAATATCTACCCGATCGATTTGGAGGCCGAGCTGGAAAAGGACGCCCGTGTCGCCGAAGCTGCCGTGGTTGGCATGCCAAGCGAGAAATGGGGCGAAACGCCTGTCGGGTTCGTGAGGCTCGAGCCGGGAGTGCCGGAGGACGAAGTATCGTCAGTTTTGGCTGGTACCAATGCAGGCCTTGGCAAAACCCAGCGGCTGGCGAAATTGCATGCGCTGGATGAAATGCCGCGCAGTCATATCGGGAAGCTGCTGAAAACCGACCTGCGCGAAATCGCGGCAAAGCTCGGCGGGATTGATTGAAGCTCGTAGAAAAGTAGACGGCCGCCCCTCTGGTGTCTTGGGGGACTGGGGGAGAGAGTGGGCGGCCGCCCGTTTATTTCCGCAGGTGGCTCAAACGAGCGCGGCGGAAAACATAAGGCCGCTGACCGAAGTCGCGACGATTACTGGAATAAATTTAATTACGAAAAGACGCATGGGTTTTCTCCTTTATGGCGCCAGAAGCGAATCATGCGCTCGATTGGCGCGTAACTAAGCTGTCGGTATTTGAAATAATGTTTCTCGCGACTTTCGCAATTGCGATAACAGCGGCGTGTGTTGCGTAAAATTCAACTGACTGATTGCGCCTTTTTCAATCGGTGCGCTGTCTAGCTTGTGAGTCGCTGCTCGGACCTATCTGGACAGCAGGGCGGGGCGGACCTAACCCGCCCCTATGAGCGCATCAGATAACACGCCCGATTCCATACTTATCGTCGACTTTGGCAGCCAGGTGACCCAGCTCATCGCTCGCCGCGTGCGGGAGGCGGGGGTTTATTCAGAAATCGCGCCCTTCAGCCTGGCGGAAGAGGCGTTTCACCGGCTGAAGCCCAAGGGTATTATCCTGTCGGGTTCGCCTGCCGGTGTGCCTGAAGAAGACAGCCCGCGCGCGCCGCAAATGCTGTTCGAGGCGGGCCTGCCGATCCTTGGCATTTGCTACGGCCAACAAGTCATGACGCATCAGCTCGGCGGCGAAGTTCGGCCCGGCCATGAAACGGGCGACGGCGGCGAGTTCGGCCGCGCATTCCTGACCGTGACCGAAGAATGCGCCTTGTTTGACGGGCTGTGGAATGTTGGCGACCGGCATCAGGTGTGGATGAGCCACGGCGATAAGGTCACGCGCTTTGCTGATGGTTTCGATATTGTCGCCACTAGCGACGGTGCGCCCTTTGCCGTAATCGCTGACGAAAAGCGCAAGTTTTACGGCACGCAGTTCCACCCCGAAGTCGTCCACACGCCCGACGGCGCCAAGCTGATCGCCAATTTCGTCCGCCATGTCTGCGGCCTTGCGGGCGATTGGACGATGGCCGAGTTTCGCAAGACCAAGATTGACGAAATCCGCGCTCAAGTCGGCGACGGTAAGGTCATCTGCGGCCTATCGGGCGGCGTCGATAGCGCGGTTGCTGCCGTGTTGATCCATGAAGCAATTGGCGAACAGCTGACTTGTGTCTTCGTCGATCACGGGCTGATGCGAATGAATGAGGCCGAGCAGGTCGTCACCCTGTTCCGCGACCATTATAACATTCCGCTGATCCATAAGGACGTGAGCGAATTGTTCCTTGGCGGGCTGAAAGGCGAAACCGACCCCGAGAAGAAGCGCAAGTTCATCGGCAAGACCTTTATCGATGTGTTCGAAGCCGAAGCGAAAGCCATCGGCGGCGCGGATTTCCTCGCGCAAGGCACGCTCTATCCCGACGTGATCGAGTCAGTGTCGTTCACCGGCGGACCAAGCGTCACAATCAAGAGCCACCACAATGTCGGCGGCCTGCCCGAACGCATGAACATGCAGCTGGTCGAGCCGCTGCGCGAACTTTTCAAGGATGAAGTTCGCGATCTTGGCCGCGAGCTGGGACTGCCCGACATTTTTGTGGGCCGCCATCCGTTCCCCGGACCGGGCCTCGCGATCCGCATCCCCGGTGAAGTCACCGAAGAACGCTGCGACATCTTGCGCAAAGCCGACGCGATCTATCTCGAAGAAATCCGCAATGCCGGATTGTACAACGCGATCTGGCAAGCCTTCGCGGTATTGCTCCCGGTCAAAACCGTCGGCGTGATGGGCGACAGCCGCACTTACGACAATGTCTGCGCCCTGCGCGCCGTGACCAGCACAGACGGCATGACCGCCGACATCTACCCCTTCGATGCGAGCTTCCTAAGCGCGGTATCCACCCGCATCATTAACGAAGTGAAGGGCATCAACCGCGTGGTCTATGACTATACGTCAAAGCCGCCCGGCACGATTGAGTGGGAGTGAGGCGCGAGTCTGCTTTGCGGAACGTTCGCTTAAAATGCCCGTTGGATGGTCGAACAGAGGAGTTCTGCCATGATCCGACAAATTGCATTAGCCGCCATCGCAACAATCGCTCTTACGGGCTGCGAAACACTTCAGGAAGCATATACCGAGCAGACTTCCACGACCTATACAGCTGAACTATCCGGGGCGAATGAAGTGCATCCCGGGGACCGCGACGGTTCCGGCTCGGCAGAAATTAGCTTTGCCGATGAGTTGACCCGCGTATGCTGGGATTTGAACGATCTTCAAAATCTCGGACCCATTACCGGGGCGCATATCCACAGCGGAGCCGCGAGAACAGACGGGCCGGTTGTGCTAGCATTGAAGCAGGCAACAGAAGGCGGTTGGCGCGGATGCAGCACAGACACATCCTGGGTTCAGCAGGCTTTTGATGAGGGTATCTCGAACTACTACGTCAATGTTCACACGGTTGAATATCCCAAAGGCGCAATACGCGGCCAATTGGGACGTTAGTTGATGGTTTTCAAAACGCGTGCAACTTTCCTTCGGCTCTGACCCGCTCAGTGATAGGCTGCGCCGCACTCACCATGCACTGATCGAGCGGTTCGGGCGAATGCAACGTCCGCACACCAAACGTATCGATCCCGCTTGGACGCTCGTTCAAGGCGTGATCGGCGCGCGGACCAAGACTGCGGTTTCCAATGATGTGACCGATGCGTTGCTGGCAGAGTTCGGTTCGTGGGAGGGAGTTGCTGCGGCGCCGCTGGACAGACTAACCGCAATCCTCGCCAAGCAGACTTTTCCCGAGTAATCTGCCCGGCGGCTGAAAGACTGCCTCACCACGATCATTGCCGAGCGGGGCGAGGTCGATCTGCGGCATCTGTCCAATCAATCGACCGAGGAAGCGATAGTATGGCTCGAAACGCTGCCCGGCGTTGCGCGCAAGATTGCTGCCGGGATGTCGACGAGCATCATATGCTGGTGAAAAAACTGGGGCAGCTAATATGCCGGCCTTCGAACCCGCAATGCGTGCGCTGCCCGGTGGCCGAATTGTGCGACTTTGCTTCGGCTAGTCCCTAAACTCGACCCCGGTGAGATCTTCCGACTTCGCCCAAAGCTGTGTAGCCAAAGCTTCGTCGCGGATATGCGGTGAGACGCCTGATCCGCGCGGTGTTTCTTCCGTTGCCATCGCGCCGAGGTTGCAGTCCTCGCAATAGACGCCGCCCATGCCGTCCAGCAGCGGCGATACGGCTGCCCATACGCTGGTGGCCGCACCTTGTTCAACGGTTTTAAACGACTCATGCGTGTTGCCGTCCTCGTCGAACCAGCCCATGGCGACTTGCTCTTCCATGGTCAGATGGCGCTGTAGCGGGGTGATGATACCGCCCGGATGCACTGCAAAAGCGCGCACGCCTTGAGGCTCGCCCAGCTTGTCCAATTGCAGAGCAAACAGGGCGTTGGCTGACTTCGCCTGACCATAAGCGGGCCATTTGGAATATTCGCGGCGTTCGAAATTTGGATCGTCTAAGTCCAGACCATTCAGCCGGTGTCCGACCGACGAGACTGCCACAACGCGCGCACCCTTTGCCGCGACTAGCAGCGGCCATAGGCGAGCCGTCATCTGGAAATGTCCGAGATGATTGGTGGCGAACTGGCTTTCATAACCGCGCGCATCGCGGGTCAGCGGATTGGCCATGATCGCGGCATTGTTGATCAAAATATCGATCTGGTCGAGTTGCTTCATCACCTCGCCTGCAAAGGTATCGATCGACTCGGGATCGGACAGATTGAGCGGCAGGATGGAGATATCACCCTCCATATCGCTCAACACAGCTTCTGCTGCGTCAGGCCTGCGCGCTCCGACAATGACATGCGCTCCGCGGCTTGCCAATGCACGGACCGTTTCGGTTCCCAGACCAGAATATCCGCCGGTTACGACGACATTCTTGCCGGTCAGGTCGATACCAGCGGCAACCTCTGCGGCAGTGGCGCGGTTGCCGAATGGCGAATCGATGGGGCTTTGCGGCGAGACCATGTGATTTCCTCTCAATATCTATAAGCGCATTTTCGGCCGACACGGTGGAGAATGCAAGCGGCGGAGCGGCTGACGTTACGGCATTGCTGGCCAGCCTGCCCGCCCCTTGCGAGCAGCGCCAATCTACCGCATTCAGGACGAAACAAAACGAGAGGGCATCCTATGAAAACCGCAATCACTGAAATGTTTGGCATCGAGCACCCGATTATTCAGGGCGGAATGCACTGGGTCGGATTTGCCGAAATGGCAGCGGCGGTTTCTAATGCTGGCGGGCTGGGGACCATTACCGGTCTCACCCAGAAAACGCCCGCCGATCTCGCCAATGAAATAGCTCGCTGCAAGGACATGACCGACAAGCCGTTTGCGGTGAACATCACGATCCTGCCTACGCTAACGCCGCCAGACTACCCCGGCATTGTGAAGGCGGTGATCGATGGCGGAGTAAAAGTAGTCGAGACCGCTGGCCGCAACCCGGTCGACCTGCTCCCGCCGCTGAAGGATGCAGGGATCAAGGTGATCCACAAATGTACCAGTGTGCGCCATTCGCTAAAGGCGCAGGAAATCGGCTGCGATGCGGTGTCGGTCGACGGGTTCGAATGTGGCGGCCACCCGGGTGAGGATGATGTGCCCAACTTCATCCTGCTGCCGCGCGCAGCCGATGAGCTGGAGATACCCTTCGTATCATCGGGCGGCATGGCCGATGGCCGCAGCCTAGTGGCTTCGCTCGCCATGGGTGCGCAGGGTATGAATATGGGCACGCGCTTTATCGCCACCAAAGAAGCGCCGGTTCACCAGAATGTAAAAGACGCCATTGTCGCGGCGAGCGAACTGGACACACGGCTAGTGATGCGCGGATTGCGCAACACAGAGCGCGTGCTGAACAATGATGCAGTTCAGCGCCTGCTCGAAAAGGAAAAGGAACTGGGCGACGCGCTCACAATCCAGGACATCTTGCCAGAAGTGGCAGGGGTCTATCCGTCAATCATGCAAGAAGGCGACATGGACAAGGGCGCGTGGAGCTGCGGCATGGTCGCCGGCCTGATCAGCGACATTCCGACCTGTCAGGAATTGATCGACGGTATCATGCGCGATGCCGAGGCGATCCTTGGCCGCATCAATGCCATGCAGGCGGGTTAAGCTTTACCAGCTAAAGCCTGCATCAATTGCTGCTTGTTCTTCCTCGTTCGTTTCGCGCCCCAATTCTTTGTTGCGGTGCGGGAAGCGGCCGAATCTGGCGATCATTTCGTGATGGCTACGCGCGAATTCGACGTTCTTTGGTAGATGCTCGGTAAAGTAGGCAAGGCTGGCCTCTTGGTCGGCAATATCCTCGCTATGCATCAGCGGCATAGCTATAAACTGGCGTTGTTCGTCCGGTAAGTCGGCATCCCAGCCCTCGGCGATCACATTTTTGGCAATGTCGCGGGCCAAGGCGTCATAGGCAAAGGCCTGCGCAGTCTTGCGAAACAGGTTGCGGGGCACTTGGTCGAACAGCAAGATAGCTGCTTGGGCGAGTTTGAGGTCGCGCGTGAAATTACTCGCGGGTTCTGCACCCAACGACATGAGCTTACGCTCGAACCGGACGCGCAGCTGATGATCCATTCGGCTGTTGGGTTTGAACCAGTCAGCCGGCTCCATTTCCTCAAACCAGATATGCAGTAATTCTGCCGCCCAAGGGCGCTGTGCGGCTGCCATATTTGCTTAGTCCATCTTCTTGTAAGGAACGAAGTCATTAAGCGAAATGAAGCCGCGGAGAAAGCCCGAACCGCGATCAAGCATCTTGATCGGCTGGTTGCGGCATAGCTGATTGGTCCCACGATATTCGATCAACAGGACATCATCATCATCCAGCGTTTCGGGATAGCTGGGCACATTCACATAAATCGTGTTGCCGCGCTTCAGATATAGCGCGGTGCCGTCGATAATAGTGAACTGCTGATTGGCGTGCGGGCTGACGCAGCGGACCGGTTCGCCAGCGATGCGGCCTTTGGTTAGTTCCGCTAGTTTGACTTGACCGCGCTCTTGGGTCGCGGCTCGTGCGGCGCTGTTGCTGCCGGTCGCGCAGCCACTGATCATCAGGGCAAGGCCAGTGGTTGCAGCGAGAATAGTGAGCTTGTTAAGGCGCATGGACCGTCTCCTGTTTGGAACACGAGTGTATCACATGCTCCTGAACCGAGCCTGTCAGAAAACGAGTCAGGATGCGCCTGCGCTGATGTCGGGCAGTTCCGACTGGTCTGCGCCGTCGGCTGGGCCGCCCTTCAAAACGAATCGCTTGTCGCAATATCCGCAATCGACATAGCCATGTTCGTCGATTTCGAGGAACACCCGCGGATGCCCAAGTGCGGCGGGCGCGAAGTTTTCACCGCGTCTGATCGACACGGCACCATCGCATTGCACGCGGCGTGTTTCGACAAGGCTGGTTTCGGGTGGAGGTATCGACATGGCCGGAGCGATAATCGCTGGCAGTCATGCGCGCAATAGCAACCGTAGACTATTGCCGTAGACTATTGGTAGTCCAGTCTCACGTCGAATGTCCCGGTGTATGTGCCGGGCGTCTGGTTTGCGCCGACATTCAACGTTCCGCCGACGCGAAATCCGAACACACCCGCAGGATCGAGGATGTCGTAGCGGACAAACCCTTTGCCCTTGCCATTTCCAACATTAGCGAGTGTCGGGTCGCCATCGACGACAAATTCCGTAACGGTCATATTAGCGCCCGGGCCTGTTAAATCAATCGAATCACCCGCCGGAAGTTTGATACGGACGGTCTGGAGCGGGTCGCCTGAACCAACGAATATTGCAGGTTGGCATTTGCCATAGTGGAGCAAGCCAATGCTGGGTGTACAGGTCGGGGCGAGCAGCGAGGGAACCATCGTGACAGTACCTGCCGCTGGACCGGCAATTTTCCCGAAATCCATGTCTCTGGCCTTGGTAATTGTGAGCGCACCAATGACTGTTGCGTAAGTATCAGCGGTTGCTGAATCGCTCGATTGAGCAGACGCGGGTGCGGAAACTACTCCGAGCGCGCACATCGCCATTAGCGCAAAGCGCGCCATTATTTGTCCCACTCGGTCCATGTCTCACCTTTAAGGAAGCAATCATGGAACAGTGGTTGCCATTTAAGGTTACCGGCCCGGTAAGTTTTGCCGCGCTTTGTTGATATTCCAGCGTAACATCGAACTGACCTTCATAAATGCCAGCTGCCTGATTACGCCTGACGTACCTTTTCGCCCAACTGATATGCCAAGCCTTTACTGAATCGCGCCGCTGGCCCATTGCTCCGCGCGATGACTGAAAACGCTGCAATCTCGATCCGAAACCTCACAAAACGCTATGCCGGAGCTGGTCCGGGCGATCCGGGAAAACTGGCGCTCGATGGTGTGAGCTTTGACGTGCCGCAGGGCGGTATCTTCGGACTGCTTGGTCCCAATGGCGCTGGTAAATCGACGCTTATCAATATCCTTGCCGGACTGGTCACCAAAACCGGCGGGGAAGTGGATGTCTGGGGTTTCGATATCGACAAGCAGCGCCGCAATGCGAAGGCCAGCATCGGCATTGTGCCGCAAGAAATCGTATTTGATCCGTTTTTTACGCCATTCGAAGTGCTGGAGAATCAAGCGGGGCTCTACGGGGTCCCAAAGGGGCAAAGGCGCAGCGAAGAACTGCTGAAGGCAGTCCATTTGTTTGACAAACGCGACGCTTACGCCCGTACTCTTTCCGGCGGGATGAAACGCCGGCTGCTGATAGCCAAGGCCATGGTCCATTCGCCGCCGATTATTGTACTCGACGAGCCAACGGCAGGCGTTGATGTGGAATTACGCCGCCTCCTGTGGGAAATGATTACCGACCTCAACAAACAAGGCGTTACGGTCGTACTGACAACGCATTATCTCGAAGAAGCCGAGCAATTGTGCGACCGCATCGCAATCATCAACCACGGCAAGCTAATCGCCAACAAGCCAACCCGCGAAATGGTGGATATGGCGCGCGAGAAGATCGTTGTTCTTAGTGTCGACCGCGATCTCGACACTGCACCGACCCATGAGGCCTTCACCAAGAGCGAGCTGACGGGCGAACGAACTGTTGAGATCACCTATAATAAGGACAGCATGACCGCTGGGCAGGTGCTAAGCATCGTGCAGGGTCTCGGTTTTGCGATTGAAGACGTCACGACCCGCGAAGCGGATCTGGAAGATGTCTTCGTCAGCCTGACGACGGAACAGGGAGCCGCAGCATGAGCAATTACGACGTCCTCGTCATCGGCTCCGGTGCCGCCGGTCTGACTGCCGCACTCGCGCTTGCTCAGACCAAGAAAGTCCTGGTGCTGGCCAAGGGAGGCCTTGATGGCGGCAGTACCGCTTGGGCGCAGGGCGGCATCGCGGCCGTGCTGGATGCGGGCGATACGTTCGATAACCACATCCGCGACACGATGGTGGCGGGCGCAGGCCTGAACCGGCTGGAAACGGTGGAGTTCGTGATCGAACGCGCACCGCGCAGTATCGAGCGGCTGACCGAACTCGGCGTGCCCTTCAATCAAGATTCAGGTGATCTGCATCTGACCCGCGAGGGCGGCCATTCGCACCGCCGGATCGTGCATGTTGATGATGCGACCGGCTGGGCGGTGCAAGAGGCTTTGCTCAATGCCGCCAACGACAATCCCAACATCACCATGCTGCCGGGCCGCGCCTGCGTCGATTTGATTACGGGCCGTAACGAGGAAACCTATTCCGGCACAGGCCGCGTCTGGGGCGCTTATGCGCTCAACCAGAAAACCGGCGAAGTCGAAGCCTACACCGCGCGGGCGACCGTGTTGGCAGCGGGTGGGACGGGCCGCGTCTATCAGTTCAGCACCGCCCCGCGCGGCGCGACGGGTGACGGAATTGCAATGGCATGGCGGGCCGGTGCGCGCGTTTCCAATATGGAGATGATGCAGTTTCACCCCACCTGCTTGTATAATCTCGACGTCAAAAACTTCCTTATTACTGAAGCCGTTCGCGGCGAGGGCGGGCATTTGCTCCATCCCGAAACCGGCCACCGATTTATGGCGGATTACGATACCGAGCGGATGGAGCTGGCCCCGCGCGATGTGGTTGCTCGCGCAATCGATGACCAGATCAAGCGCTACGGTCTCGACTATGTGCATCTCGATATCAGCCATCAACCGCCCGAGTTCGTGAAGGAACATTTCCCCACGATTCATGAAAAGCTCATCGGTCTTGGTATCGATATGACCACTGGACCAATCCCGGTCGTTCCGGCGCAGCATTATACCTGCGGCGGTGTGTTGGTCGGACTCGATGCGCGCACCGACTTGCCGGGCCTTTGGGCGGCAGGCGAAGTGACCGAAAGCGGGCTACATGGCGCGAACCGGCTGGCGTCCAACAGCCTGCTCGAATGCTTTGTATTTGGCGAAGCGGCAGCGCGCGACATTGCCGAGCGGTGGGACGAGTTAAAGGCTCCCCCGCCGGTGCGCGAGTGGGACGAAAGCCGCGTCACCGATTCTGATGAGGAAGTCGTGGTTAAGCAAAACTGGACCGAAATCCGCCGTTTCATGTGGAACTATGTCGGCATCGTCCGCACCACCAAACGCCTCGAACGCGCCCGCAACCGCATCGAAATGATGAATAAGGAAGTCGAAGATTACTACGGCAGCTTCCGCGTCACGACCGATCTGATTGAACTACGCAACTTGCTGCAAGCGGCCGAGTTGATCGTGATGAGCGCGCTCGAACGGCACGAAAGCCGCGGCCTGCATTACACGCTGGATTATCCGGAAACGGATGAAGTCGCGCGCGATACGGTTTTGGTGCCTTGAGCACGCGCTCACCCAATCTTTTGCAGATGATACGACAGGTTTGCATCCTTTGCACGTTTGTAGCCACCGCGATCCTATTTTCCGATCCTCTTGGGTTCACCATGTCCGATCGACCACTATTGGGCTCTGAGAGGTTGATACTTGCAGCTACGATTCCCGGAATTTGGATTTACTATTTCGTGACCAAGTCATGGTTCCGCTTTCTTGCTTGGTTTGAGAAGTAGCACGTTCCGCTCCCACTTGCGGGTGAGCTAGGAAGCGCGTTATCCACCCGCTCTGGACTTTCTTTGATAGGACGGTGAAAGAGGTGGGTAAGTCTCTCAAGGAAACCTAATGCCCCAGATCACAGCCAACAACATCGCCATCGAATATGAAGAATATGGCGATGCCGCGAACCCACCTATGCTGCTCGTCATGGGGCTTGGCGCGCAATTAACGCTTTGGCCGATGGAATTGGTCGAAGCGCTGGTGGAGCGCGGGTACCGCGTTATCCGCTATGACAATCGCGACATCGGGCTTAGCCAGAAGATTGATAATGCGGGCAATGTCTCGATCCCCTGGACGATGATCAAGGCGCGTTTCGGCTTTAAGCCCAAGGTGCCTTATACTCTGTCTGACATGGCCGCCGATGCAGTCGGACTGCTGGATGCGCTTGATATTAGCAAGGCGCACATTGTCGGCGCTTCGATGGGCGGGATGATCAGCCAGTTGATTGCCGCTGAATATCCCGACCGCGTTTTGTCGCTGACGTCCGTCATGTCGACCACCGGCTACCGTAGGCTACCCTCTGCCAAGCGTGAGGCGTTCAAGGCGCTGACGACGCGGCCGGCCGATACCAACCTCGAAACAATGATCGAACACGGCCTGTATGTTTCGCGGTCAATCGGCAGCCCCGGCTATCCGGCGGACGAGGCGCGTCTGCGCGAGAAGGTCGAGATCAATTTTAAGCGCAGCTACTATCCCGCAGGCATGGCCCGCCAGCTTGCCGCGATTATCGCAGATGGCGACCGCCGCGAGCGGTTGGCGAAGGTAACGGCACCTACATTGGTCGTCCACGGCGAAGCTGATCCGCTGGTGACCATCGAAGGCGGCCATGACACAGCCAAGCACATTTCGGGCGCGAAGCTGAAGACTTTCCCCGGTATGGGCCACGATCTGCCGCTCGAGCTGGTGGTTCCGATGGCCGATGTGATTGCGGAGCACGCCGCCGCGGCCTGAACCGCGACGCATTTTATCGGCCCGCATTGGCCGTTCATCCCGGACCCGCTTGCCGGATCGCCAAAGTGTGTTAGGTTACTAATGCACTAAAAAGGGGAACTTCCAATGTTGTCACGCAAATCGGTCACTATCATCGCTGCGCTCGCAAGTGCCAGCCTGCTGCCATCCGCCGCTTATGCCGCACCGGCAGACCCCGTGGAATTGGCCGCAGAGGTTGAGGCTTTGCTCGATAAGTCATTCCCCGATGGCGGGCCGGGCGCAGCCATTGTCGTCACGGAAAACGGCAAGGTAATATATCAGGGCGGACAGGGCCTGGCCGATGTCGAAGCAGGCACGCCCATCACGCCCGACACGGTGTTCCGCTTTGCTTCGATCACCAAGCAATTTGCCGCTGCGACGATGCTGCAACTGGTGCAGGAAAGTAAGTTGCGGCTGGATGATCCGCTGTCAAAATTCTTCGCTGACTACCCAGAGCCGGGCGCTAGCGCGACGGTTCGCCAACTGCTCAATCATACGTCCGGCATCCAGTCCTATACCGGCATCGCCGGGTGGATGAGCGAAGCCAAAACTTCGACTGAATTCACCACCGAAGAACTGATCGCCGAATTCAAGGACGCACCCGCCAATTTCCAACCTGGCGAGGCGTTCCGGTATAATAATAGCGGCTATGTGCTGGTCGGTGCGATCATCGAGAAGGTGACCGGCCAAAGCTGGGACCAGGCAATTATCGAGCGCATTTCCAATCCACTGGGCTTGCCGTCTCTCGCAGGTTTTGGTGACGAGGCGCAGGTGCCCGGAATGGCCAATGGCTACACCACTGACGATGACGGCAATCCGGCTTTGGCCCAGAAAATCCACATGAGCGTACCGGTCGCTGCAGGCGCATTGCGCGGAACGGTGCTTGATATGGCAAAATGGGCAGATGCGCTGCACAGCGGCAAGGTCGTCAGCCAGCCATATTACGAGGCGATGATCGCCCCGACACAACTGCCCGGCGGTAAAACCGAAAATTACGGTTTCGGGATCGCTCCGTCCGACATTCGCGGACTTCGGGCCATCGGTCACAACGGCGGCATTTTTGGCTTCTCGACCGACAGCACCTATCTGCCTGAAGAGGGTATATTCGTGGCGGTCTTCGCCAATTCGGATGATCCTGCGACTGATCCGGGCCTGCTGATGCGCAAAGTTGCGGCCCTTGCGATTGACGATCCCTTTGAGGAATTTACCGCTGTCACGCCTGATCTGGATGCACTCGCCTCCCAATTCGGTGTCTACCGGATCAATGAAGAGGATACGCGCAAGTTCTATACCCGCGCTGGCAAGCTGTTTACCCAGCGCACCGGCGGAAGCGACACAGAGATATTCACGGCCGAAAATGACCGGTTCTTCTATGGCCCTGATAGTCTGACCTGGTTCGAAATCACGACCGGCAAAGATGGCGTGTTGGTAATGGAAATGCACCAGAATGGCGCCAGCAAAGCCGAATTGGCGACTTATGACGGCCAAATCGTCGCAGAAGAAATGGTCACCGTCTCGCGAGAGACTTTGGAAAGCTATGTCGGCACTTATACGACAATGGCAGGCCAGATGGTCATTACAGTTACCGACGCCAATGTACTGATGGGTAAGCTTGGCGGACAGCCCACAATCCCGCTTGCGGCAATGAGCGAGACCAAGTTCAAGGTCACCGTTGTCGATGCGACCGTTACTTTCACATCGGAAGACGGAGCAGTCACGGGCCTTGTGATCGAACAAGGCGGTCAGTCGATTCCGGGCGTACGTGTTGCCGAAACGGATTGATGACTTAATTGGCAAATAGCCGGGTGAAGTGATCCTTCATCCGGCACTATCGCAGCGATCTTATTGATTAAACTGCGCACTATAATTTCACGCTTCGATTCGATTGATTCAAAAAGCGTTCAAAGCAGTTTTCCGCGAAAATTTTTTTGCCGGATTCATTTGCACCCTTGCCTGTTGTGCGAGCCTAGGTTTTCCGCCGCGTCGCGGTGTTGCGGCCAGCTAACACACCGCGTTTTGGGATCGTTAATCGCAATTTACCCTCTTGCGTGTGATTCGCTGAAATAGCACTATGGCTATGGGCGAGCGGTTTGGGGACCCACTAGATACTGTTTCAGATTGCGGCGCGCTAGATTCGCGCCATGGGGCAGATTCGGTTGGCACCACACCAAAGGAAGCACCCAACCGGGGAAAGAAAGGGGATAAGTTTTTCCCCTTTGCAGGGCCGGCTCATGGTAGGCAGGGCAATGGTCCGCCGAATCGAACGAAAGCGGAACAGCGATGCAGTTAAGCGCGTTGTTCGAAACAGGTGGGACCAGTTGATGGAATTCAGAAGCGGGGACGATGCAGCCATGGGCCTGGATCAGGAAAACGATGGCGCGGTGCTAGATACAGCGCCTGCGAAGGAAGCCTCTAAGGGCAAGAAAGCAAAAGCGGCAATGAGTATGGAAAAAGGCGATAGGGGTAGCGAAGAGCTCGTGGCTGAGAAAGCTGGAGAGGCACTCGCTGGCGCAATGAAGGAAGCCGCCAAGGCGGCTGTGCCCGAGGACGACTCGCACCGCGTAAACGAACGCCGTTTCACCGTCGTCACTGACGAATCGCGTGATGCTCTGCTGACCGAATTCGGCAAGGAAACGCTGATCGATCGCTATCTGCTCCCGGGTGAAAATTTCCAGGATCTGTTTGCGCGTGTGGCTGATGCCTATGCGGATGATCAGGAGCACGCCCAGCGTCTCTATGATTATATCTCGCGCCTGTGGTTCATGCCTGCAACGCCTGTTCTCTCCAATGGCGGCACTGGCCGGGGACTGCCCATTTCGTGCTATTTGAACTCCGTGTCCGACAGTCTCGACGGCATCGTGAACACCTGGAACGAAAACGTCTGGCTTGCTTCAAAGGGCGGCGGCATCGGCACCTATTGGGGCAATGTTCGCGGTATCGGTGAGCCGGTTGGCCTCAACGGCAAGACCAGCGGCATCATTCCCTTCGTACGCGTGATGGACAGTCTCACTCTGGCGATCTCGCAAGGTTCGCTGCGCCGCGGTTCGGCGGCATGCTATCTCGACGTTTCGCACCCTGAAATCGAGGAATTCCTCGAAATCCGGAAGGCATCGGGCGACTTCAACCGCAAGGCGCTCAACCTGCATCACGGCGTGCTGCTGACCGACAAATTCATGGAAGCGGTCCGCGACGGTGAGAAGTTCGAGCTGTTGTCACCAAAGACCGGCGAAGTGCGCGGCGAAGTCGATGCGCGTTCGTTGTTCCAGAAGCTGGTCGAGACCCGCCTTGCAACGGGTGAGCCTTACATCGTCTTCTCAGACACAGTGAACCGCATGATGCCCAAGCATCACCGCGAGCTGGGCCTGAAGGTTTCGACATCGAACCTGTGCAGCGAAATCACGCTGCCAACGGGTATCGACCACCTCGGCAATGACCGCACAGCTGTGTGCTGCCTGTCTTCACTCAATCTCGAGAAATGGGACGAGTGGAACACCGACAAGACCTTCATCGAAGATGTCATGCGGATGCTCGATAATGTCCTGCAGGATTATATCGACCGCGCGCCGCCCGAAATGGCGCGCGCGAAATATTCCGCAATGCGCGAACGCAGCGTTGGCCTTGGGGTGATGGGCTTCCACTCATTCCTCCAGTCCAAGAACATCACACTTGAAGGTTCGATGGCGAAAGTCTGGAATCTGAAGATGTTCAAGCACATCAGCGGCAAGGCAGAAGAAGCCTCGCTGATCCTCGCCAAGGAACGCGGCCCTTGCCCTGACGCCGAAGAAACAGGCGCGATGGAGCGGTTCAGCTGCAAGATGGCAATCGCACCGACCGCGTCGATCAGCATTATTTGCGGCGGCACATCGGCTTGCATCGAGCCGATCCCGGCAAACATCTACACCCACAAGACGCTTTCGGGCAGCTTCGTGGTGAAGAACCCTTATCTCGAAAAACTGCTGCAGGAAAAATCGAAGGACTCCAACAATGTGTGGAACATGATTCTCGAAAATGGCGGCTCCGTCGCGCATCTCGATTTCCTGAGCGCGGACGAGAAAGCGACCTTCAAGACCAGCTTCGAAGTCGATCAGCGTTACCTGCTTGAATATGCCGCCGACCGGGCGCCATTCATCGATCAGGCGCAGAGCCTCAACCTGTTTATCCCGGCTGACGTCGATAAATGGGATCTGGCGATGCTGCACTTCCAGGCCTGGGAAAAAGGCATCAAGTCGCTCTATTACCTGCGCTCGAAGTCGATCCAGCGCGCCGGTTTCGCCGGTGCTTCGGGGGGCGGCGTGGAAGCGGATAACACCGCAGATCTCGCCAAGATCGAACTGGCAGCCGCAGCGCCGCAGACCGATTACGAGGAATGCCTCAGCTGCCAATGAGACTGCCGGGAAAAGCAATCAGGGTGGGTGCGGTATTGGCCGCGCTTACCCTTCTTGCATCATGCGCCAGCCAAATCCCCGCGACGGTCGAACAAGGCGCCGAAGTGCCTGGGTTCTGGTGGGGCCTATGGCACGGTTTCGTCTTTCCCTTCGCTTGGATCGGTTCGCTCTTTAATCCTGAGATCGCGGTCTATTCGGTGCCCAATACTGGCGGCTGGTATGACTTCGGCTTCTTCCTTGGCATAACCGTTCTGGGCGGCGGTTCAGCATTCGGCTCGAAGAGGCGCAGGAAGTAATTTAGCGCCAATATGGCCACCCTGACATTCTATCTTTTCGCAATCATGCTGCTCTCGATCCTCGGCTTCGTAATGTGGAGCGGCGTGGGTGCGAAGCGGCGAACATTGGGGCGCGGCTTTGGCGTGTTGTCCTTTGCTTGCGCCGGATGGCTGGCGCTTGAGATCTATGACATGGTGGCCTAGCAATCAGACGCATCTGCTCCCGGTGACACTCGAGCTCTTGCCGTAGGGTGTAAAAGCTATATTGGCTCTTGCGAACGATTCGCATCTAAGGGTTTCTCATGCGCAAGTGGCATCGCTGGCTGTCGATCTTTTTCGGCATTTTTCTGTTTTTCATCGCAAGCACTGGCTTGCTTAGTCAGGCCGCCGATTTGTGGCCTCAACCAGAGCTGACAGCGGCGCAGCTTGCTACGCAGGAGCCGCCAGCAGGCTTCATCTGCCCTGAGGGCTGGAATTGCCGCCCACCATCGACCGCCACCGGCATCGCATCATGGAAGGGCTTCTTCCACCACATCCATTCAGGCGAAGAGTTCGGACCCATTGGTATCGCGATCTCGATCCTATCTGGCTTCGCATTGCTGTTCTTCAGCTTCAGCGGACTGTGGATGTATATCCGCATGTGGTCGAACCGGAAGGAACGCGGCACCAAGGGCTGCGTGTTCTGGAAATAGCATTGCGGAGCTTAAGCGGGTGAGCAATCCGGCGCTCACTCCTTCTTGGACGCAACCTTTTAATCGCCTTCCTCTTCCGCCTTGGCGATCGGCTGACTATTGTCTGACATGTTGGCGTCTGACATTTCGGCCGCTTTCGGAGCGTCCTTCGCCTGCTTGTTCATGTTGTCGGGCGTATTCACGACATACTGGTTGTATTCTTCGCCTGATCTCTCGCTATCTGGTTTCTTCTCAGCCACGATATCGGTTCCTTTGCTGCCAGTGTTTGCCTTTGCGGCGCACCATTCGTCCGCTTAACGGATAGAGGCGCGGCATCGTTCCGCAGCGATAGCGGGGCCCTTCAACGCGGGCCTTGATACGGGGCGCATTATTTTAGCGGCCTTATCCCCAGCTCACCGCTACCAGTGATTTCGTGCTATCACGGCGCTGCCCTACGTTACGTCAATCGAATCGGGGGATTTACTGAAGTACCTGCGCAAACGTGGATCCGCATACGGTCTAAAGCACAGGTATCCGCAGCACTTTTTTGCTGCGAAATCAAATTACCGATTCACAAATGCTTTTCAGGATGGCACTACAGATAGCTGTCCACCACACGCGGAGATACCAGATGTCGTTGCTCGAATCCCGGAAGACCTACAAGCCCTTCGAATATCCATGGGCCTATGACTTCTGGAAACGCCAGCAACAAATCCACTGGATGCCCGAGGAAGTTCCTTTGGGCGAGGACTGCCGCGATTGGGCGCAGAACCTGACCGATCACGAGCGCAACCTGCTCACACAAATCTTCCGCTTCTTCACCCAGGCCGATATCGAGGTGCAGGATTGCTACCATGAAAAATACGGCCGTGTGTTCAAGCCGACCGAGATCAAGATGATGCTCGCCGCCTTTTCCAACATGGAAACGGTGCATATCGCGGCCTATTCGCACCTGCTCGACACCATCGGCATGCCCGAAAGCGAATATGGCATGTTCCTCGAATATGAGGAGATGAAGAACAAGCACGATTATCTGCAGGAATTCGGCGTCGAAAATGACGAGGATATTGCCCGCACGCTGGC